>NZ_CP126273.1:2027580-2703440 GCF_003234805.2 Curtobacterium sp. MCBD17_040 | reverse complement strand
AGCAGGTCCACGGCGACGGCTGGCGCATCACGGTGCTCGCCGACGGGCTGTTCCGCGTCGAACGGTCGGCCGACGGCGGGTTCGAGGACCGGGCCTCCACGTTCGCGATCCGACGCGACCTGCCGGCCGTGCCGTTCGACGTCGAGCGGTCCGGCCGGGGCGTCCTCGTGACCACGGCCCGGGCACGGCTGCGGTACGACGGCGGCCCGTTCTCGGCGAGCGGGCTGCTCGTCGAGATGATCGGCGCGGACACCGGCCGGTGGCGGTACGGCGAGCCGACGCGGGACCTCGGCGGGACGGCGCGGACGCTCGACGACGTCGACGGCCGGACGGACCTCGAACCGGGCGTCGTCGCCCCCGACGGCATCGCGGTGGTCGACGACGCCACCTCGTTCCTGTTCGAGGACGACGGCTGGGTCGGCGTGCGCGGCGCCGACCGCGAGGACCTCTACGTGTTCGCGTACGGCCGCGACTACCCGGCCGCCGTCTCGGCGCTGTACGCGGTCTCGGGACCGCCCACGCGCCTCCCGCGATGGGCACTCGGCAACTGGTGGAGCCGGTACCACCCGTACACGGCCGACAGCTACCTGGCGCTCATGGACCGGTTCGACGACGAGGGCGTCCCGTTCTCCGTCGCCGTGATCGACATGGACTGGCACCGCGTCGACTCGGTGCCACCGCGGTTCGGGAACGGGTGGACCGGCTACTCGTGGGAGCGCTCGTTGTTCCCCGACCCGGAGGGGTTCCTCACCGCCCTGCACGAGCGCGGCATGCGGACGACCCTCAACCTGCACCCCGCCGACGGCGTGCGGGCGTTCGAGGACGCCTACCCGACGATGGCGCGGGCGCTCGGGGTCGACCCGGAGACGGAGCGCCCGCTGCCCTTCGCGCCGACGGACCGCGCGTTCCTCGAGTCGTACTTCCGCGACCTGCACGACCCACTCGAGGACCAGGGCGTCGACTTCTGGTGGATCGACTGGCAGCAGGGGCGCACCTCCGACCTGCCGGGGGTCGACCCGCTCTGGGTGCTCAACCACTTCCACCACCTCGACGCCGCCCGGAACGGCGGCCCGGGGATGACGTTCTCGCGGTACGCGGGGCCCGGCAGCCACCGGTACGCCGTCGGGTTCTCGGGCGACGCGGTCGTGTCGTGGGCGTCGCTGGCGTTCCAGCCCGAGTTCACGGCGACCGCCGCCAACATCGGCTACGCGTGGTGGAGTCACGACATCGGTGGCCACACCCGCGGCGTGCGCGACGACGAGCTGGCGACGCGCTGGGTGCAGTTCGGGGTGTTCTCGCCGATCATGCGGCTGCACTCCGCCAACAACCCGTTCATCCGCAAGGAGCCGTGGTCGTTCCCGCCGGAGCACCGCGCCGCCATGGACGACGCCCTCCGGTTCCGTCACCGGATGGTGCCCTACCTGCACACGATGAACCACGCGGCGGCGGCCGGCACCCCGCTCGTCCGGCCGATGTACCACCTCGAGCCGCGCCGGAGCGAGGCCTACCGCGTCCCGAACGAGTACGCGTTCGGGTCCGAGCTGGTCGTCGCGCCGATCACCGAGCCGCGCGACCCGGCCTCGCTGCTCGGGAGCGTCCGTGCCTGGCTGCCCGCCGGGACCTGGACCGACGTGTTCACCGGGACGGTCTACCGCGGCGACCGGAGCCTAGCGTTCCACCGGCCGACCGCGTCGATCCCCGTGCTCCTGCGGGCCGGCGGGATCCTGCCGCTCGACGCGGGTCCCGACCTCGACGCGACCCGGAACCCGAGCGAGCTCGAGGTGCTCGTCGCGCCGGCGGCCTCCGGGACGTTCGTGCTGGCGGAGGACGCCGAGGACGACGACGCGGGCGCTGCCGCCGCCGGTCCGGCCGTCCGGACCGAGCTCACCTGGGACCTCCCGACCCGCACGTTCCGCATCGGGCCCGCGGAGGGCCGGGGCGACCTGGTCCCGCCCGTCCGGACGTGGACGCTCACCGTCCTCGCCGCCCTGCCGGACGGACCGGTGACCGTCGACGGCGCCGAGGTCGCCGTCACCGGGGTGGACGGGCGCTGGAGCGTGACCGCGACCGTCCCGTCCGACGTCGGTGCCGTCGTCCGCATCGCGGGGGAGGTCCGGGTCGGCCCCGACCGACGCGCCGCGGCCCGCACCGTGCTCGCCGACGCGCAGATGGGCAACCCCGAGAAGCTCGAGGCGTGGGAGATCGTCGCCGCTGACCGACCCGTCGTGGACCGGCTCGCGGAGCTCGACGCCGTGGCGCTGCCGCAGGCGGTCCGGGCGGCGCTCACCGAGTTGCTCGGGGCGGTGGTCGGGGAGGTGCCGCCGGGCGACGTGTCCTGAGCGAGCTCCGTTGTTCCGGAGGCCGGCTGGCTCGCGGGTGGCACCCAGCGCCAGCTTTCGCGTCTGACTGCCACTCCATGTGCGTGCAATTGAGGATGAACGCGTCCTTTTGCAGTCCCGATCGGCCACGCCCGCCTCGGGTCGGCCGACTGCTTCGTCCGCCGCGATGTGTTCGTCAGACGTGACTTCACCGCGAGAGGTCGGGGAGTCCCTATGTGAGACCGCCTGCGCCCCGGTCGGCGCGGGGATTCCGGGCCGGCGGGCGGCCCAGCGGGAAGTTCGCTGGACGACCGGCTGTCGGGCCACTCGAACGACTCCGACTCCGCGGTGCGTGGCCCGCTCCTTACCCGATCGCGTCGAAGCGTGCCTGGTGTGCCGCGACGTCGTCGCGGTGTGACTCTGACCAGCGCTTGAGTTGGCGGACGGTCTCGTGCAGCGATAGCCCGAGTGCGGTGAGCTCGTAGGTCACCGACACGGGGACGGTCGCGATAGCGGTGCGGGTGACGAGGCCGTCCCGTTCGAGGGCGCGGAGCGTCTGCGACAGCATCTTCGGGCTCACCCCGGCGAGCACCCGTCCGAGCTCGGAGTAGCGCATCGGGCGGGGGTCACCGTCGCAGTCGGGTCCGCTCCCGAGGGCGGACAGCACCAGGGTCACCCACTTGCCGGAAACTCTGCCGAGGAGCTGTTGGCTGGGGCAGGCCGCGAGGAACGCGTTGTACTCCGCCTTCGCCGTCGCCTTCTTCTCCGCTGCGGTCATCGTCGCCATGCTGCCCTCCGGGTACCTACGCACTTCTCGGTTACTACTTCCCAACGGGAAGCGCCTTGCCCAGAGTGGATCACGCACCACAGATCCACAAGACCGAGAAAGGCACCTCATGACGAACAGCACCACCACAGGACTCCCCGGCGGCACCTGGACGCTCGGCGGCCACGTCGTCAGCCGCTTCGGCTACGGCGCGATGCAACTCGCCGGTTCTTGGGTCGTCGGCCCGCCGAAGGACCACGACGGCGCGATCGCGGTCCTCCGCGAGGCAGTCGGCAGTGGCATCACACACATCGACACCTCGGAGACGTACGGCCCGCGCGTTGTGAACGACCTGATCCGTGAGGCTTTGCACCCCTACCCGTCGGACGTGTTCATCGCGACGAAGGCCGGCGGACGACGGGACGCGCAGGGCGGCTGGCCCGCGGCACGGAAACCGGACGAGATCCGGGCGCAGATCGACGACAACCTCGAGACCCTCGGGGTGGATGTGCTTGACCTCGTGCACCTTCGCGCGGGCGACGCGCAGGGGCCTGTGCCTGAGCGGATTACCGAGGCCTTCGAGACCCTCGTCGACCTGCAGCAGCAGGGGGTGATCCGGCACCTCGGGATGAGCAACGCGACCGCCGACCAGGTCGCCGAGGCGCAGGCAATCGCGCCGATCGTGTCCGTGCAGAACGGCTACAACCTGGCGAACCGGCAGGACGACGCCCTCATCGACCGGCTGGCAGGCGAGGGCATCGCGTACATCCCGTTCTTCCCGCTCGGGGGCTTCGCGCCGCTGCAGTCGGAGGCACTCGCGCGGGTCGCCGCGAGGCTCGGAGCGACGCCGATGTCCGTCGCACTCGCCTGGCTGCTGCAGCGCTCCCCGAACGTGCTCCTCATCCCCGGCACGTCCTCCGTCGGGCATCTGCGCGAGAACATCGCCGGTGCAGCGGTTGCGCTGTCGGTGGACGACGTGCGAGAACTGGACCAGATCGCGGGGTGATGCGCCTGCCGAGGCCGCGTGCCGCGAGCCCGGCAATCGATCGTCTGCCGGGTTGGTCTCGTCATGCCCTGGCGGAGTGGTGGGAGTGATCGTTCTCGTGATTGGCCGAGTACACGGTCGAGGACTCTCCGCTCTGGTATCGAGGGTCGCGTGAGCTGATCGGGCTAGCTGACGCCGGGGAGCTCGGGCTGAGTGCACCTCTGCGCAACGACCTCAGAGCGTGGAACGACGTCGTCGACTCCCTGGCCGACGCGTACGTCGATTGGCCGTCACCGGCGGTTCGCGACGCCCACCGCGTCGATGCGTTCGTGTTGGCGAGCCGGGTGCAACTCGAACTCGGCAATGACGCACACGTCTGGTGTGGGGCCCGCGCAGGCGTCGACATGGTCACTGAAGAGGGGACGGAAGTCGTTCTGACCGCTGGACGCGCTGTTTCGGACGTCGAGTTCTGGCATGAGGGACGACGGGATGTCAGGACAGCGCGCCGCTGGCGCGCGCGAGGGAACCGCGAAGGCACTCATCCGTTGGCGGGCCCTCACAGGACGCGTCGACACACCGTTCGGGAACGCGGCGGCGCGCGCCCTCGGACTCCGCACGGCCGGCCGCGTTCAGGCAGACACCGGTTCACTCGCGCAGGTCCTCTTCTACGCCGGCGTCTCGGCGCCCTACTGGCACGACGAGTTCACTGAACCTGCCCGAGACGAGTTCGACCGAACCTGCTCAGGCGCAGTCATCGCTACTCACGACCGCCCGTAAAGGTCGCTCAATATTCCCCGCATGAGGACTGAAGTCCGCCCGGGAGCGGATCGGCTACCGGACGGGGACTGCTGCAGGTTCGGTTGACTCAACTGAACCTGCAGCAGTCCCAACCATCCACTGCGGCTCCTCGTCATCGATGGGACACTGCTGTCGTGCAGATCGACGAGTTGAGCGACGAGGTCGAGCAGGTCTCCGCCTTCTACGCGGAGCGACACGGCATCGATCGATCCGATGACTGGTTCTTGTTGAAGCTCAACGAAGAAGTCGGGGAGCTCACGCAGGCGTACCTCGCCCGTGCTGGGCAGGCACGCGACAAGGGACGCTCCGCTGTCGAGCTCGAAGGCGACTTTCGATCAGAGCTGGCGGACGTGTTCGCGCAGGTGCTCCTGATCGCGCGCCGCTTCCACGTCGACTTGTCCGACGAGGTCGCCCGGAAGTGGCTCGTCTGGAAGCCGTCCCAGTAGCCGATCGGCTGTCGAGATGCCCGGGGCGCTGTTGCAGAGCGCTCGGGTGGCTGTGTGAAGTCGGCTGTTCCTCGTGGTTCGTCGACCGCTGCGCAGGCCAGCGTTCGGCCCTCAGCTCTCGGGCACGAGGTCGGTGATCGTGGCCACCTCGTCGGGAGTGAGCGAGATCGCTGCCGCGGCGAGATTCGCGCGGAGGTGCTCGAGGCTGGTGGTTCCAGGGATGGGCAGCGTGTTCGGTGCACGATGCAGGTGCCAGGCGAGGGCGATCTGCTGTCGGCTTGCGCCGTGGTGCTGAGCGATCGGCTCGATCGCAGCCATGATCCGCTCGGGGTCGCCCCCCTCGACGAACCCCATCGGGTGCCAGGGTGAGAACACCGCACCGTCTTCCCGAGTGGCGTGGAGGAGGCTGACGCCGGTGCGGTTGGAGGTGTTGTACAGGGCCGTCGCGGCGGCGATCGAGGTGATCTGTTGCGCGGCCTGGAGCTGTTCGAGGGTGACGTTCGACAGCCCGATGTGGCGGATCAGACCCTCGTCCTTCATCGCCGCGAGCGTCGCAACCTGCTCCTCGAACGGCACGTCCGTCGCCTGGCCGCTGTGCAGGTAGTACAGGTCCATCGTGTCGAGTCCCAGCCGCCGTGCGCTCATGTGCGCTGACTGGCGGAGGTAGTTCGGGTTCCCGACCGCGCCGAGGGTTGAGTAGTCGAAGCCACCCCGCACGAACCCGCCCTTGGTCGCGATGACGAGGTTCTCGGGGTAGGGGTGCAGGGCCTCTCTGATGAGGATCTCGTTCGAGTGCGGGCCGTACACGTCGGCGGTGTCGATGAACGTGACACCGGCGTCGACCACCGCGCGGAGGAGAGCGACGCCTCCGTCGCGGTCGGGGTATTCGCCCCAGACCTGCCTGCCGGTGAGCTGCATCGCGCCGAAGCCGATCCTGCCGACGGTGAGGTCTCCGCCGATGGTGATGGTCGGGGTGGGTGCGGTCATGGCATTTCCTTCCGGCGTGATCAGCCAGTGTGCCGAACCGAGAGAAGGCCTCTCGATCCACCGGTGGACGATTCCGCGCCGTGCCGGAGTGGGGGTCACGGCGCTGTGTGGGACGTCGGCTCGTGGACGGCGTCGTGCCACGGAGGACCCGGCCCGAGGCAGCCGAGCGGGCGTGGGCTGCGCTCAGACGAGGAGCGCGCCTCCGTCGACCGGGATCGAGGTCCCCGTGATGAAGGGCTGCGTCATCGCGTAGAGGAATGCCTGGGCGGCATCGCTGACCTCTCCGACGCGGCCGACGGGGAGCATCTCGGCCTGCTGGTCGAACATGGCTTGCTGGTCCTCAGCGGTCATCCCCGCCCACAGGGGGCTGCGGATGATGCCTGGTTCGACGACGTTCACCCGGGTCGGTGCCAGTTCGACGGCGAGAGCACCCGCGAGGCTGGTCGTCGCTCCGCACAGGCTCGATGCGACCGCCCAGCCGGCACCCGGCCGGGTGCGAGCCGACCCAGAGGTGAGGGTGATCGAACCGCCGGGACGGATGCGTCTCGCGGCTTGGCTGACCGTGTTGAGCGCACCGAAGTAGCGCACCTGGAAGAACCCGCGCGCGCGGTCGAGGTCGAGGCCGTCGACGGCCATCAGCGACAGGGGTTCACCGGCGGTGTACACGAGGTGGTCGAAGTCGCCGATCTCTTGGAAGAACGAGGCGACGTGCTCGGTGTCGAGGACGTTGAGCGCCCTGCCCGTGGTGGACGCGGTGAGCTCGCCGAGGGCGGCGTCGATGCTGGCCTGGCGGCGTGAGGCGACGATGACCTCTGCGCCGGCGTCGATGGCTGCGTGCGCCGTTGCGAGGCCGATTCCGGAGGTACCCCCGATGATGACGACGCGCTGATTGGTGAGGGACACGGTGTTCCTTTCGATCGGACGGATCGAGTGTGTGCGCTTCGCCTGCCCGGTGTCCAAGACCTCTTCCGCCGCTGTTGAGACCCAACGGGTATCAGCCATGATGAGCGCGTGAATGCTGATCTCGACCTCCGCAAGCTGCGGTACTTCGTTGCCGTCGCGGACACGTTGAGCTTCGGCCGCGCCGCGGAGCAACTCCGCATCGCGCAGCCGGTGCTGTCGCGGCAGATCCGTGCGCTCGAGCAGGAGCTCGGCACGCAGCTCTTCGTCCGGGACACCCGCGGAACCGAACTCACCGACAACGGACGTCTGCTTCGCGCTGAGGTTCAGCCGCTCCTCGCATCCGCTGCCGCGGTACGCCGCCGCGTCGCGATCGCGGCACGCGGCGAGGACGTCTTCACCGTGGGGTTCATGCCCGGTCTGACCGTCACCGGCGCGGTACGAACGTTTCGACGCGGGGCGCCCGAGGTGGATGTCCGTGTGATGCGGACCGGGTGGGAGGACCAGGTCGCGGTGCTCCACGACGGGCGTGCCGATGTCAGCTACCTCCGGGAACCCTTCGACGGCGCGGAGGTCCGCACCGTGTTCCTCCACGACGAACCGCGGGTCGTCATGCTCCCGTCCGACCATCCGCTGGCGGGCACGGATCAGGTGACGATGGGTGACCTCGGCTCCGAGGAGTTGCTGCAGGACCCGGCGGCTGTTCCCGAATGGTCCGGGTCGGCTCCATCCCGGCGGGCCGGGGACGGCTCCGCGAAGCGCCGGTCGCGGACGGTCGAGGAGAAGCTGGAGCTCGTCGCCGGCGGCGCTGGAGTCGCGATCCTGCCGTTGTCCACGGCCCGGTTCTACCGCCGACTCGACGTGCGGTTCGTGGCCGTCACCGACCTGGCTCCCACCGCAGTGCACATCGCCTGGGAGGCCAGCCGCGCCTCAGCGCGCATCGCCGCGTTCGTCGACGCCGCTCGGGCAGACGTTGCGCCGCTCTGATCGCCGCCTCGTGGGAACAACGGTCGCTCGAGGATCGGCGATCGGATGCAGGAACGACGGGGGAGAGTGGTCCATGTCCTGGCTCGCGGCGCACGTATATCGGCGGTACCAGGGTCGTCGCGCCCTCCAGCATGCAGCTCAGGCCTCGGTCCCACCTCCGGTACTGCACCCGTCCCTGGGCCTCGGTGGCCGCTCCATCGAACTCTCGATCGCGTCGGACGTTCCTCCCGACCCGGGCAAGTTCGAACTCGCGGCGGAGCACCTGCACGCTCGGGTGGTGCAGCAGGACCACGGCCGGAGTGACCTCTTGCAGGCGGCGCAGTGGCTTCGTGGCCTCTGGCCCCACGAGGCACGCGCGTCCGTCCTCGCGCGACTCGATGACGAACTCGTGGAGCTCGGCCGCCGCGAGCCGAGCAAAGGTGTATCGATAGCCGATCCCCTGCCAAGTGGCGTCGTACCCTGCACGAGCGGGTCGTGAAGCCAGACGATCCCGAGGACTGGCTGATCTTCCACAGCATGGACGCGACGACGAAGGTTAAGCAAGAGGTCGGGCTCGAAAGGAGAAGGCGATGAAGACGTACAAGACAAAGGGCACCACGTTCACGGACGCGGATCTCGACCGCTGGGCCGACGAAGCCGATGCGGGATTTCCCAACGCGCAGTTCGGTCCGTCGCATGCCGGGAGCCCGGCGCGACCCGGACGCCCAAAGACGCTCGGTGACGACGTCACCCGCATTACCGTTCGCGTGAACAGCCGAGAGCGGAGCATCTTGAAAGCGAAGGCGGATGCTCAGCATCTCAGCACTTCTGCGCTGCTTCGCGAGATGATCAACAACCTCTGAGGTCGAACGAGAACGCCCCGACCCTGCGCACTGACGCACAAGTGATCGGGCGGCGCTACGCTGCATCGGGCAGGAGGTACAGCATGGCGAAGGTCGTCGTTGCGGCACCGGTGGACGCGCTTCCGGAGCTCCTCCGCGCAGCGGTCAGGTCGGTCGCCGGCGCAACCCTCATCGAAGTGCGGCCGGACGGCGCTCTCGTCGGCCGTCGCAGCAATTTCGCTCTCGGGTCGGAGACGACCCGGTTCAGGTTCTCCGCCGGACCGGACGGGAGCAGCGAGGTCACCGCGGAAGTCACCAACGGGGGCAGCATCGCAAGCACCGCGCTTCGCGGCAGCACATTCGCGCGGGGAGCGCTCCTCGAGAACGGACGGGCGGTCCTCAACGCGCTTGCCCAGAATGCGCGCGACCCTTCGCATTGACCTCCTCCCGCTCTGCCCTGATGCAATGGCACGGAAGTACTTCTGCCCTGATGCAATGGCACTGAAGTACTTTGGTCCGGGTCCTCGTGCCGCTTGGTACCGCGATGGCGTGCCGAGCTGGCAGCATCACACGGATGGAAGACGCCGAGATTCCGCTGGCGGGCGGTAACGCATCCGAAGCGGTGGTGCGTGTGGGTGACACTGTCAGGAAGCCCTGGTCCGAGTCCACTCCGTCGGTCGCGGAGTTCTTGGCGCATCTCCGCGCTCAGGGCATCGACGTCCCTGCGTGGCGGGGGCGCGATGACCGCGGGCGGCAGGTGCTTGAGCATGTGCCGGGCGACCTCGCGATGCACGTACGTCCGCTCGACGCGGAAGCTCTGGTGCGGGTCGGACGGATGGTGCGGTCCATCCACGACGCGAGCGTCGGCTTCACTTCGGACACGGCGGCCTGGGATGTTCTGATCCCGCCGCCGACGAGCGCCGACCTCGTCTGCCACAACGACCTCGCGCCGTGGAACCTCGTGCTTGGCGACCGGTGGGTGTTCATCGACTGGGATGGAGCTGGTCCGAGCACCCGGCTCTGGGACCTCGCGTACTCCGCGCAGGCCTTCGCCGGGTTGGACGCGGCGCAGCCCGTCGCGTCGGCCGCGGAACGGCTCCGCTGGTTCGTCGACGGGTACGGCGCGACCGACGACATCCGGGCAGCACTGCCGATGACCATGGTTCACCGTGCCACGGCGATGTGGGCGCTGCTCCGCGACGCGAACGCGAGCGGCCGGGAACCGTGGGCGTCGATGTTCGACAACGGTCACGGCGCCCATTGGTGGGCCGCGAGCGAATACATCGCCGCGCACCTGAGCGCATGGACGGCGACCCTCACCGGTGACGCCTGACGCCGGTCCCGCTCACTGCAGCTGCGCGAGGACCGCGTTCTCCTCCTCCTGGGTGGGCCCGGCCGACCGCGGCCGGTGCACGCCGCGTCGTTGCTCGTCGGCCAGGGCTCGTCGAGTGGTTCGGCGAGTGGCCGGACAGCCCCGCCCAGTTGCCGAACCGGTCACTCGGGTCGCCTGGTCCGACGATCAGACCGGGTCGGACGATGAGGAGTCGGTCTGCGATGGGCTCCAGGACATGGATGGGGGCGCATCAGTCATCCACTTCGGCTCCTCGTCGACGATGGGACACTGCTGTCGTGCAGATCGACGAGTTGAGTGACGAGGTCGAGCAGGTCTCCGCCTTCTACGCGGAGCGCCACGGCATCGATCGGTCCGATGACTGGTTCGTGTTGAAGCTCAACGAAGAGGTCGGGGAGCTGACGCAGGCGTACCTCGCCCGTGCCGGGCAGGCACGCGACAAGGGACGCTCCGACGTCGAGCTCGAGGGCGACTTCCGATCAGAGCTGGCGGACGTGCTCGCGCAGGTGCTGTTGATCGCGCGCCGCTTCGACGTCGACTTGGCCGAGGAGGTCGCTCGGAAGTGGCTCGTCTGGAAGCCGTCTCAGTCGCCGATCGTTCACCAGAGACCGACGGCGGTCGCGGGCGGGGGACGGAATCGGGAGCACTCCGAGAGCGAGCGACCGGCTCCCGCTTCAAAGCGTTTCGAGGTGCTCTGTCGCGGCGAGAACTCGGTTGCGCCTGTTTGCCTCCACGAGACCCGCAATCGTGACTGCCACGGCTGTAGCGAGTTCGAGAACGAGCAGTGCTGACCCCCATCCACCGACCGTGCGGATCAACGACCCCGCGAAGCCAGCGACACCCAGACCCATGCCGATCAGTGGCGGCAGTGCAGCGCGTGTCGAGCGCCGTTGCGACAGGTGGGTGGCGCGAACGAGCCTCGCAGTCACTGGGGTGACTGTTTCTTTCCCGCGAATCTGCCGTCCGATGGTTCGACGTTGTGCCTTGTCGAGAACCTGGAACGGGCGCTCCGGTGCCTCGATCGTGTAGGGCAGCAGGGTGTGGAGCTGTCGCGCCCGGATCCAGCTGGTGAAAGCGACGCCGGCTCCCGCGACGGTGAGAAGAAACCAGACCAGCGTCGTCGAACGGGACGCGGACGTGACGGTGACGAGAAGCCACAGGCTGCACAGACCTGCCGCGCCCGCCTGCTGCGAAATGCCGACGACGGTGGCTCCGTGCTGGGCAAGGCGCTCGGCGCGCCGACCCGCGATCACGAAGTTGTCGTCCCCGACGAGGTCCTGTGATTCCACAACTGCGAACCAACCACAGATGCCCAGACGGAGACAACCGCCCGATGCCGTGAGAGTGGACTGGTCGGTGTCACGATGGTCGGGACTTCATCGAACGGGCGCGGCAGGCTGAGCCCGCGGTCACGTGGCGGTCACGATTGCAGCGACGTCGTGTTCGGACAGTCCCAGCGGCGTCGTGCCGATGGGCCCGTGCGGTCGTCGGAGGGTGATCGCGCGGGTCAGCGCGGCGTCGCCGGCGCGCTCTCGCGCACGAGGATGCGGTGCCCCACCGTGTGGTGTGCCCCGCCCTGGTGCGCGCCGTCGAGTTCCCGGAGCACGAGGTCGAGCGCGCGCTCCGCGAGCCCGTGCGTGTCGGGCGCGACCGACGTCAGGCTCGGATCGGTGCTCGCGCCGAGCTCGATGGCGTCCCACCCGATGACGGCGACGTCGTCGGGGACGGCGATCCCGTGTCGGCGGAGCGACCGGAGGCCACCGATCGCGGCGAGGTCGTCGCGGCACAGCAGGGCGTCCATCCGCAGGCCGGCGTCGAGCGCCGCGTCGAGGGCCTCCTCGGCGCCCCGCGCGTCGCCGACGTCGCGGGGGACCAGGAGCGTCGGGTCGTCCGGGAGGCCCGCCCCGGCCAGTGCGCGCCGGTACCCCTCGAGTCGGAGGGTCGAGGTCCGGGAGGCCTCGCCGACCTCGTGCCCGAGGAACGCGATGCGGCGTCGGCCGAGGCCGAGCAGGTGCGCGACGGCGTCCTCGGCGGCGGCGACGTTGTCGATGGCGACCTGGTCCGAGGTGGCGGGCTGCGGGTCCTCGCCGAGGAACACGACCGGCATGCCGCGCCGCATCGCGTCGAGTTCGCCGGCGCTGAGCATCTGGGGGTGCATGACGAGGGCGTCGATCGTGCCGGCCTCGCGGTCGGCGAGGACCGCGCGCTCGCCCTCGGCCGTGCCACCCGTCTCGATGAGCAGCAGCCGGTAGCCGTGCGACTCGGCGACGCGGGCGAACACGTGGGCGAGTTCGGCGAAGTAGGGGCGGCGGAGGTCGGGGAACGCGAGACCGAGCATCCGGGATCGTCCGGTGGCCAGGCTCCGGGCGAGTCCGTTCGGTCGGTAGCCGAGTTCGTCGATGGCCGCCTGCACCCGCGCGCGCATCCGCGGACTGACGTGCTGGTACCCGCGCACGACGTTCGAGACCGTCCCGATCGAGATGCCGGCCCGGTCCGCCACGTCCTGCAGGGTGACGCGATCCATGGGGGAAGGCTATCGCCACGCGCGTTTGAAGCGGTATAAATTCGACTCGTGCACATCGATGACGCTGTCCTGACGACGCCCGCTTCCTCGTCCCCGGCCGCTCCTCCGGTCGCCGCGCCGACCCTCCCGGTCGCGAGCCGGCAGGACGGCACCCATCCGCGACCGCAGCTCATCCGCGGGCGATGGGCCTCCCTCGACGGCACCTGGTCGTTCCGCCACGACGACGCCGACGCAGGCTTGATCGCGGGCTGGACCGCGGGCCTCCCGGACGCCGGTGTGATCACCGTGCCGTTCCCGCCGGAGTCGGTCGCGTCGGGTGTGGACGAGCCGGGGTTCCACCCGGTGGTCTGGTACGCGCGGAGCATCTCCGCGGAGGATCTCGAGCGTGCCGGGCGTTCGGCCGATGCGTCGCGGGTGCTGCTGCACTTCGGCGCGGTGGACCACCGCGCGAGCGTCTGGATCGACGGCGCACTCGTCGGGACGCACGAGGGCGGGCACACGCCGTTCACGATCGACGTCACCGCGTCCGTGGACGACGGCCGGACCCACACCCTGGTCGTCCGCGCCGAGGACGACCCCCACGACGTCACGCAGCCCCGCGGCAAGCAGGACTGGCACGAAGAGCCGCACGCCATCTGGTACCGGCGCACCACCGGGATCTGGCAGACCGTATGGCTCGAGGCCGTCCCGCCCGTGTCGGTCGAGGCGCTGCGGTGGGTGCCCGCGGGTCCGACCGCCGTCGCGCTCGGCGTCCGCCTGCGCGGCGCGGCACGGGCGGGCGCACGGGTGCGCGTGGCACTCCGCTGGGAGGACCGTGGCGAGGACCTCGGGACGACCGAGGTCACGGTGCCCACCGCCACCGACACGGTCGACCTCGTCCTGCCGATCGCCCGGCAGGTGAACGGGCAGGCCGAGGACGAGATCCGCTGGAGCCCGGAACACCCCAGGCTCGTCGACGCGACGGTCACCCTGCTCGACCCCGCCGATGCGGTGCTCGACGCGGTGTCCTCGTACCTCGGGCTCCGGACCGTCGCGGTCGACCGGGGTGCGTTCCTGCTCAACGACCGGCCCTACGACGTCCGGAGCGTGCTCAACCAGGGGTACTGGCCGGACTCGAACCTCACGGCGCCCTCGCCGGAGGCCTTGCGTCGTGAGGTCGAGCTCATCAAGGAGCTCGGGTTCACGGCGACGCGGATCCACCAGAAGATCGAGGACCCGCGGTTCCTGTTCTGGGCGGACCGCCTCGGCCTCCTGGTCTGGGGCGAGGCCCCGGGTGCCTACGCCTTCACCCCGACGGCGGTGCAGCGGCTCATGCGCGAGTGGATGGACGCCGTGGAACGGGATGTGTCGCACCCGTGCATCGTGACGTGGGTGCCGCTCAACGAGAGCTGGGGCATCCAACACGTGCCGCAGGACCGCGCCCAGCAGGCGTACTCGCGCGCCCTCGCCGACGTGACCCGGGCGCTCGACCCGTCACGGCCGGTCATCTCGAACGACGGCTGGGAGCACACCGCGTCGGACATCCTGACCGTGCACGACTACGAGGGTGACGGTGCCGTCCTCGCCCGCACCTACGCCGACGCGGCCGCCCGGACCGCGGTGCTTTCCGGCATGGGACCCGCCACCCGGCGGATCCTCGTCGACGGCGTGGAGGACCAGGGCCAGCCCGTCATGCTCACCGAGTTCGGGGGCGTGCAGTACCAGCCGGGCGCACGGCGCGAGGACGGGTGGGGCTACACGGCCGCGACCGACGGCGACGACTACCTCCACCGGATCACGGCGCTGTACGACGCCATCCGAGCGAGCACGTTCCTGGCGGGCTCGTGCTACACGCAGCTGACGGACACGCTGCAGGAGACGAACGGGCTGCTCACCGCGGAGCGCGAGCCGAAGGTGCCGATCGAGCGGATCCGCCGCGCGGTCACCGGGCGCGGCTGAGCGCCCCCCGCCCCCCGGAAACCGCCTGGTTCCGACAGGTCGCGGTCGGACGACACCGGGGAAGTCGCCCGTTCCCGTTCGGGGGGAGGAGGTCAGAACTCCTCGACGTACTCCTCGGCTGGGCCGAGTTCCGGTCCGTCCCGGAGTTCGAGCACGGTGCCGAGGCGTTCGAGATCGAGCACGGTGACGGTGTTGGCGCCTGGACGGAGGAGCGGGGCGGGGCAGTACAGGGTGACCTGCGGACCGATCTCCCAGTAGCGGCCGAGCAGGAACCCGTTGACCCACACGAAGCCCTTGGTCGAACCAGGCAGGGCGAGGAACGTGTCGGCCGGCTCGTCGACGTCGAGGGTCGCGGTGGCGAAGCCGGAAGCCGGTGCGGTCGTGGCTCGGGTGACGGGAGCGCTCGTCGCGGCGTCGAGCTGGTCCGGGCCGAGGTCCTGGAGTGGTACTGCCACGCTCTCCCAGCCCTGGACCATCCTCCGGTCGACGAGCACCGGCCCGAGCAACCCCTTGCGGCCGCCGAGGAGCGGACCGTAGTTCACCCGTCCCAGGGACTCGACCACGACCTCCAGACGGATCGCGTCACCGGTGCCGGTGACCGTCACGGAACCGCTTGGGCCGTCGATGACGCCGACCGGCGCCCCGTCGACCAGGACCACCGCGCGGTCGCGTACCTCCGTCAGGGTGAGTTCGTGGACGCCTGCGGGGATCCGAGGGAACGCGACGTGGACGACGAGACCCGCGTCGAGTCCGAGGTCCTCGTAGGCGGCGGGCAGCGGCCGGAACACCGACCGCTCGCCGACCGCCCGGAGGCCGGGGAGCAGGTCCGCACGGCGCTGCAGCGCGATCGTCCGCGGTGGCAGGTGTGATGGTTGCGCTGCGACGCGGAGCGGCACCGAACCGTCGACACCGAGCTCGGCGCGCATGGCGTGGAACTTGGGGGTCAGCGTGCCGTCCTCGGCGATGGGCGCGTCGGAGTCGTAGCTGGTGACGGTGGGCTGCAGGACGCCGTCGAGTTCGTTCGCGCCCGCCCAGAGGCCGAAGTTCGTGCCGCCATGCGCCATGTACACGCTGACGCTGCCGTGGTCGTCGAGGATGCCCGACAGCGTCGACGTCGCGCTCGCGACGGAGCGGACGTGATGTGGCTCGCCCCAGTGGTCGAACCATCCATTCCAGTACTCGGCGACGACGAACGGCTCCTCGGGTCGGCGGTTCGCCTGCAGCCGCCGCGCCGCCGCCGGCCCGGAGCCCATCGTGAGGGCGGCGAGGGTCCCCGGGACGCTCCCCCCGTCGAGCATGAGGTCCGTGGGGCCGTCGGCCGTGAAGAGCAGCTCGTCGATCCCGCGTGACACGAGGGCCTCGCGGTTCCAGAGCAGGTAGGCATGGTCGTCGCCGTAGCTGCCGAACTCGTTCTCGACCTGGAGTGCGACGACGGGGCCGCCACGGTTCGCCTGCAGGTCCCGCACCCGGGGGACCAGCTCGTCGAACCACGACCCGACCGGGCCCGTGAAACCCGGGTCGGAGCTGCGGAGCGCGACCCCGCGGGCGGTGAGCCAGCTCGGGAGGCCCCCGTTCGACCACTCGGCGCAGATGTACGGTCCGGGGCGGACGACGGCGTCGAGGCCTTCCTCGCCGACGACGGTCAGGAACCGCTCGAGGTCCCGCCAACCGTCGAACCGGGGAGCGCGCTGCTCGTGCGGCTGGTGGAAGTTCCAGGGCACGTAGGTGTCCACCGTGTTGAGCCCGAGGTCTGCGAGCCGCCGGACACGGTCCCGCCACAGGTCGGGATGGACGCGGAAGTAGTGGAGGGCTCCCGAGAGGATCCGGTGGGGTGCGCCCTCGCGGTACAGGCGGCGGTCCGCCCACGTGAGGGTCGCTCCGGAGCGGGTCGTCGTCCCACTGGTCCTCGTCGGATCCGCGTCCGGGATCATCGATCCGGTCGGTTCGAGCAGGGTCGAGCGCACCGGCGCGACGCCGGTCGAGGGCAGATCCGTCACGCCGCGATCGTATGTTATCGATGCCATCTCTGCCAACATCGCCGGGAACGGCTCGCCGAGCAGCGGTCGCGATGGCATCGATGCCGACCGCACTGCCACAGTAGGCACATGACCGAGACCGACATCCACGCCGTCCGCGGTCCGAGCATGACCGACGTCGCGCGGGCCGCCGGGGTGTCCGCGCAGACCGTCTCGCGGACCCTGCGCGACTCCCCGAACGTCAACCCCGAGACGCGTCGACGCGTCCTCCTGGCGGTCGAGCAGCTGGGGTACCGACTCAACAACGCGGCCCGGATGCTGTCGTCCGGCCGGTCCCGCACGCTCGGACTCGTGCTGCTGCAGTCCGGCGGGTACTACTCGCGCTCGGCGGTGACGGCGGGTGTCGAGTCGGCGGCCGAGGCCGCCGGACTCGCCGTGAGCATCGCGACCATCGCGTCCCTCGACACGGGCCAGATGGAGCGGTCCTTGTCGAAGCTCGCCGACCAGGGGGTCGAGGGCATCGTCATCGCGGTCCCGCTCATCTCGGTCACCCGCAAGATGGAGGAGATCACCCGCGAGATCCCGACCGTCACCGTCGACGGTTCGCGCACGGCCGGCGCGGCCGTGGTCGGGATCGACCAGCGCGCCGCCGGGCGACTCGCGACGGAGCACCTGCTGACACTCGGGCACGGTCAGGTGTGGCACGTGGGCGGACCGGACGAGTGGATCGAGGCCCGACAGCGTCGGCAGGGCTGGGAGGACGCCCTGGTGGCCGTGGGGATCGAACCGCCGCCGCCGCTCGAAGGGGACTGGTCGCCTGCCTCGGGTCACCGGCAGGGGCAGATCCTCGCCATGATCCCCGACGTGTCCGCGGTGTTCGTCGCGAGTGACGAGATGGCCTTCGGGGTCATCCGCGCCCTGCGCGAGCACGGGCGGCGGGTGCCCGACGACGTCTCGATCGTGAGCGTCGACGACATCGCGCTCGCGGCCTACTGCTCGCCGCCGCTCACCACGGTCCGGCAGGACTTCCACCGTGTCGGTGCGGCCGCCGTCGACCTGTTGCTCGCGCCCGGTGCCGGCCGCCCGCTGACCGACGACGGGGCCCCGGAGCTCGTCGTCCGGGCCACGACCGCCGCTCCCGCCGTTCGCTGAGTCGAGGGAGCGGCCGGCCGGGCGAGCGCCGTGCCGTTTGTTTCCGGCTCGTTAACCTGCTTGCGCGTCCGTGTTATCGATGCCACAGTGTTGACATCCGCGAACCAGGAGCACCCCGACCGGCACGCGGACGACGACGACGCCGATCCGTGCCCGGGCTGGCGGACCGGAACCACCACCCCCACTTCGACCCGTCCGGGCAACGCGCCCACGGAAGGACCCACAACGATGAAGAGACCGCTCGTCATGATCGGGGCCGCCGTCGCGGCGCTCGGACTGCTCGCCGGCTGCTCGACGACGAACTCCGGCTCGTCGTCCAGCGGCTCCACCACGCTGGACTTCGCCGCGCTCCAAGGCGGCTACGGCACCGCGATGTACCACAAGGTCATCGACGCGTACGAGAAGCTCCACCCCAATGTCCACATCAAGCTCACGCTGTCGAAGGACATCGAGGACGAGATCACCCCGCAGATGAAGGCCGGGAACTACCCGGACCTCGTCGAGCTCGGCGAGGGACGCGCGGCCGGCCTCACCGAGACGATGGTCAAGGACAAGGCGCTCGAGGACCTCACCCCGGTGCTCAAGGAGAAGATCCCGGGTCAGGGCGGCACGGTCTCATCACAGTTGACCGGGGGCATCGTCGGCAACCTGGCGACCAACCCGTACGGCACCGACAAGACCTACCTGATGCCCGTCTACTACGCGCCGACCGGCCTGGTCTACGACAAGCACCTGTTCGCCGAGAAGGGCTGGGCGGTCCCGACGACCTGGAAGCAGATGTTCCAGCTCGGCGACGAGGCCAAGGCGCAGGGCATGTCGCTGTTCACCTACCCGACGACCGGCTACCTCGACTCGTTCTTCTACGCGCTCACGGCTGACGTCGGCGGCAAGGCGTTCTACGACGACGTCATGAACTACAAGCCCGGGATCTGGGAGACCGCGAAGGGCAAGAAGGTCCTCGACATCGCGACGAAGCTGCTGAGCTACGCCGCCCCGACCACCGTCGGCTACGCGAACGAGCAGGACTACCTGAAGAACCAGCAGAGCGTCATGGACGACAAGGCGCTCTTCATGCCGAACGGAACGTGGGTCTCGACGGAGATGGCGAGCGCACCGCGGGCCTCCGGGTTCGAGTGGGGACTCATGCCGCTGCCGGCGGTCTCCGCCGGTGACGAACGGTACATCGCGACGCAGACCGAGGCCGTGTGGGTGCCGAGCGCGGCGAAGCACAAGGACGCGGCGAAGGACTTCATCGCGTTCATGTACTCGAAGAAGGCCGCCAAGCTGTTCGCTGCCTCCGGGGCGATCCAGCCCATCAAGGGCGTGTCCTCGCTCCTGACCGGCGACAACAAGTCGTTCTACAAGGTCTACGACGAGTCGGGCGTCAAGCCGATCGTCGGCGGCTTCGCCAGTACCGGGACGGTCCAGGGCGTCAGCATCCAGGACACCCTCTTCGGCACCGCCAACAGCATCATCACCGGCGACAAGACCGAGGCCCAGTGGCGGAGCGCCCTGAACGCCGCGAGCAACAAGCTCCACGCTGCGAAGGACTGACCGGAAGCATCGCACACCCGCCCCGGCGGTCCCGCTGATCCCGGGACCGCCGGGCCCCACGAGGGACCACACGAGGAACCAAGCGAAGGACGTCAATCGTGACCTCAACCTCCACACCACCGGCACCGACCACGGTCGCCGGTACCCCGGCACCGGTCGCGCCCTCCCGTGAGCGCCGGATCCGGCGGATCCAGCCGGGCGTCGCACGCCAAGGGAGCGGTGGCCGTCGCGGCGGTCGGGGCTTCGTCATCGCCTGCCTCGCCCCGGCGCTCGTCCTGTTCGCCGTGTTCATGGTGTGGCCGACGATCAGCGTGTTCCGCATGTCGTTGTTCACCTGGAGCGGTTTCTCGCCGACCGCGCAGTTCGTCGGGCTCCAGAACTTCGAGGCGCTGTTCCAGGACCAGCAGTTCATCCGGGCGTTCGAGAACACGGTCGCGCTGCTCGTCGTCGTCACCGTCGTCACCATGGGGATGGCACTGTTCCTCGCGGCGATCATGACCCGGCAGTCGCTCCGCGCGAAGAACCTCTACCGGTTCATCCTCTACATCCCGAACATCCTGTCGGTCGTCGTGATCGCGGCGATCTTCTCCGCGATCTACGACCAGGACAACGGGCTCATCAACGGCTCGCTCCACCTGCTGTCGCTCGACGGGCTCCGTCAGGTCTGGCTCGGCGACCAGCACATCGTCGTCTACTCCGTCGGCATCGCCATGGTCTGGCAGTCGCTCGGCTACTACATGGTCATGTACATGTCGAGCATGGCGAGCGTCCCCGAGGAGCTCTACGAGGCCTCGTCGCTCGACGGCGCGAGCAACGGTCGCCAGTTCTTCACGATCACGCTGCCGCTCATCTGGCAGAACCTCCGCACCACGCTGACCTTCTTCATCATGAGCGCGGTCAACCTCAGCTTCGTCCTCGTGCACGCGATGACCGGCGGTGGGCCCGACGGCTCGAGCGAGGTGCTCCTGTCCTACATGTACAAGCAGGCCTACACGAACGGGTCCTACGGCTACGGGATGGCGATCGGGGTCGTCATCTTCGCGTTCTCGTTCCTCGTCTCGCTCCTGGTGAGCCGGGCCACCAAGCGCGAGCCGCTGCAGTTCTGAGGAGTCGACCATGACCACCATCACCACTCGCCGCCCCCGCGTCGGCCGCACCCTCACCTACGTCCTCGTCATCATCGCCTCGCTCGCCACCGCGGTCCCGGTCGCGTGGGTGATCTTCGCGTCCGTCAAGAAGAAGAGCGAGTTCTACGGCAGCCCATGGGCGCTGCCGCAGGGTTTCCACTGGCAGAACTACGTCGCCGCGTTCGTCGACGCCCAGATGGGCCAGTACTTCCTGACGAGCGTGCTCGTGACGCTGCTCGGGCTCGCTTTCGTCCTCGCGGTCTCGATTCCCGCCGCCTACGTCATCGCGCGCTACGAGTTCCCGGGCAAGCGGATCATCGAACTCGCGCTGCTCGCGGGCCTGTTCGTCAACGTCAACTACATCGTCGTGCCGATCTTCCTCATGCTCGTCGGCTGGGACCGGGCGATCAGCTCGATCGCGCCGAACGGGCTGTTCCTCAACGACCCCGTGATGCTCTCCCTCGTCTACGCGGCGACGAGCATCCCGTTCACGATCTACCTGCTCACCGCGTTCTTCCGCACGATCCCGGTGGACTACGAGGAGGCCGCGTCGCTCGACGGCGCGAGCCGGTTCGGCGTGATGACCCGGATCATGCTCCCGATGGCGCGCCCCGCGGTGACCACCGTGATCCTGTTCAACTTCCTCGCCTACTGGAACGACTTCATCATCTCGATGACCCTGCTGACCGGGTCGCACAAGACGGTCCAGGTCGGTCTCCTCAACCTGATGACCGCCGAGAAGGCCGCTGCCGATTACGGACGTCTCTACGCCGGCATGGTCATCGTCATCGTCCCCGTGCTCATCGTGTACGCGCTCATCCAACGTCGGCTCATCGAGGGCATGGCGTCCGGCGGGGTCAAGGGATGAGCGCGGCAGTGTTCGACGTCATGAAGGGATCTGGATAGTGAAGGAATCGACCGCAGCGGCACTCGTGATCGTGGCCCGCGTCGTGGCGGTGCTCGTCTGCGTCGTCCTCGTCGTGGTCGCGCGGACCCACGTCGGCTGGCCGAGCCTGCTGCTCATGCTCGTCGGGCTCGCCGGACTCATCGCCGTGCTCTGGAGCTACAACCGGCGGTTCCGGTGAGCGGAGCAGCGGCCGGGAGTCCCGGAGCGGCCGCCACGAGTGCCGTCACCCCACTGGATCCCGCGTTGGCGGCGATGGTCGCAGTGCGCCCCTCTCAGCGGCAGTTGGCGTGGCAGGCGATGGAGTTCACCGCGTTCGTCCACTTCGGCATGAACACGATGACCGACCGTGAATGGGGTGCGGGACACGAGGACCCGGCGCTCTTCGATCCCGAGGACGTCGACACGGACCAGTGGATGGCAGCGGTCGCGAGCGCCGGCATGACCGGGGTGATCCTGACCGCCAAGCACCACGACGGCTTCTGTCTCTGGCCGAGCGCCGTGACCCGCCACTCCGTGGCCGCATCGCCCTGGCGCGGGGGGCACGGCGACCTGGTCGGCGAGGTCGCGGACGCCGCCCGGCGCCACGGTCTCCGGTTCGGCGTCTACCTGTCGCCGTGGGACCGGACCGAGGCGTCCTACGGTTCGGGCCGCGCGTACGACGACTTCTACGTGGCCCAGCTCACGGAGCTGCTCACCGGGTACGGCGACGTGTTCTCGGTGTGGTTCGACGGTGCCAACGGCGAGGGACCGAACGGTCGACGCCAGGTGTACGACTGGGACCGGTACTACGCCGTCATCCGCGAACTCCAACCGGGCGCGGTCATCAACGTCTGCGGCCCGGACGTCCGCTGGTGTGGGAACGAGGCCGGGCACACCCGCGCCGACGAGTGGAGCGTCGTGCCGCGTGCGCTGCAGGACGCCGAGCGCATCGCCGAACGATCCCAGCAGGTCGACGACGGCACCTTCACCACGCTGGTGCGGAGCGACGAGGAGGATCTGGGCAGCCGAGCCGCCCTCGCCGGGCACGAGGACGACCTGGTCTGGTACCCGGCCGAGGTGAACACGTCGATCCGCCCCGGTTGGTTCCACCACCCGGCCGAGGACGACGCGGTCCGCAGCGTCGACGAGCTGTTCGCGATCCACCGGTCGGCGGTGGGCGGCAACGCGGGGTTCCTGCTGAACGTCCCGCCCACACGAGCCGGTCGGATCGCGGAGCCCGACGTCGCGGTGCTCGCCGAGCTCGGCGAACGGATCGCGGACCAGCGTCGGCGCGTCGTCGAGGCGGACGTCGAGCCGTCGAGCGGTGTGGTCCGAACTGGCGGCGATGGCTGGCCGCGCCCCGACATCGGCTCGCCCGCGGGTCCGGCGCTCGACCTCGCCAACGGCACCGGTCGGTGGGAGCCCGAGCCGGGCGATGCGTCGCCGCACCTCACCCTGCGACTGGCCGAGCCGACGGTCGTCGAGGCCGTCGTCATCAAGGAGGAGATCGCCGTCGGGCAACGCATCGAGCGCGCTGTCGTGACGGCGGCCCTTCGGGGTGCACTCGTCCTGCGCGCTGAGTTCGGTGCGGTCGGCTACCAGCGCATCGTCCCGCTCGCCCCCGAACTCGTCGACACCGTGACGATCGAGATCCGGCTCTCCCGCGCCGTCCCGGTGATCGCGGGCGTCGCAGTGGTCAGGGCGGCGGTGACACCCGGCGGATGAGCGGGGGGCGTGTGCCCGCGAGGGTGGTGGTCCGGCGCCCCGGGTCCTGAGGCGGCTGGCAGGCAGCGCGGAGTGCGATGAGCAGGAGTTCCAAGCCCGAGGAGATGCATCGTGCCCCTGAATCCAGCTGTCGCGAACCGCTCGACCGGTGTCGTGCCTCCCGGCCGGCCCGGCGGGTTCGAACTCGCCCTGCTCGACCGCGGCGCCGACGTCCTGCAGACCACCGCACCGTTGGCTCGGTTCGACGTCTACGTCGTCGGCTTCCACTGCGTCAAGGGGGAGCCGGACCTGCAGATGGAGGCGCACCATTTCTGCAAGGTGGTGAACGCGGACATGCTCCAGTGCGTCCTCTTCGACGGCAACACGCGCGACGCGAACCTGATCGGCATCGAGTACATCGTCTCCGAGGCGTTGTACGGAACGCTCCCCGAGGAGGAACGGGCCGCGTGGCACCCGCACAACCACGAGGTGTTCTCCGGGGAACTCGTCGCGCCCGGACTGCCGGTCGCCATCGAGACGGAGCTGATGGGGCACCTCGTGAACTCGTACGGCAAGACCTGGCACACCTGGCACAGCACGGCGATGGGGGAGCACCCGGCGCAGCCGTTGCCCCTCGGCGACCCGATGCTCATGTGGTCGTTCAACCGCGAGGGCGAGGTCGACGAGGCCCTGCGTCGGGACCGCAACGCCGCGATGCACACGGACCCCGAGCCGCGGAAGGCGTCCCGGGCGAAGTACCTCGACCGGGCGCATCCGCAGCAGGGAGTCGGGACGATGCGCGACGCCTTCAGCGGGACGAGTCCGACTCCCGGCGTGGTCGACGCGCAGGACGGGCGCCCCTGACCCGCTGGCCGCGACCTGCGCGCGCAGTGCGACCCTGAGGCTCCGGAACGGTGTCCGCCCTTGTGCGGACCTGCCCCCCGTTCGTGGGGGACGATCCGTGCGGAATGCTTTACTCCACCCGTTCCCCGGGTCCAGCATGACGCCATCCAGTTGATAGCGACGTCACTGCGATCGGGGTTCGACCGTGGCGTGCGCCGCTGCGATCGAAGGGGAACCCTTGTCGAAATTCCGTCGACCTCCAGCAGTGTTGCTGGGGGTCTCCGTCGCGGCGCTCGCCGCAGCGGCCCTCGTGCCGTCCGGCGTCGCGCAAGCGGCGCCCACATACGTCAGCGACCCCGCGTCCCTGGTGGACCCGATCATCGGGACATCCGGCGCGGTGGACGATTTCCCCGGGGCCGACGTGCCCTTCGGGATGGTCCAGTGGAGCCCGGACACGCCGTCCCGGCCAGCTGGCGGCGGCTACGAGTACAACGACTCGTCGGTGACCGGCTTCAGCCTGACGCACATCTCCGGTCCCGGGTGCGCCGCGTCGGGTGACATCCCGATCCTGCCGACGAGCGGCTCGGTCGGTGCATCGCCGGACGCCGCGACGCTCCCGCTGGACCACGCCGCGGAGACCGCGCACGCGGGCTCCTACGAGCTGACCGCGGGTGGGATCACGAGCGAGCTCACCTCGACGCTCCGCACGGGAGCGGGCCGGTTCACGTTCCCCAAGGACGCGCAGGCGAACCTCCTCCTCAAGCTGTCCGACAGCGCAGCGGGTTCCTCGGCGACCAGCTTCCGTGTCGTCGGACCGAAGGAGATCCAGGGATCGGTGACGAGCGGGGACTTCTGCGGGGCGACCGACAAGTACACGCTCTACTTCGACATGACCTTCGACCACGCCATCACCGGCTACGGGACCTACCAGGACTCGACGGTGGACGCTGGCGCGAAGCAGGCCACGGTCACCCGGAACCTCGCGCCGCGCAGCGCCTCGGGCAAGGCGGGCACCCTGCAGCCGCGCTCGTCCACCGGGCAGCGGCAGACCGTGCCGAACGTGACCGGCAAGGCCTCGCCCGGCGCGACCGGCGGGGCGGGCGCCACCGCGACCTCCCCGCAGACCAGGTCGCGTGCGGCCGCGCCGCCGGTCGAGGGAGCCGACGGCGCGTACGTCAGCTTCGACACGTCGTCGAAGGCGACCGTGCAGACGAACGTCGGCATCTCCTACGTGAGCACGGCGAACGCCAAGAAGAACCGCACGACCGAGAACGGCACGTTCGCGTTCGACCACGTCGAGAGCGCCGCGACGGCGTCCTGGAACGCGATCTTCTCGAAGATCCAGGTCGGGGGCGGCGACACCGCGGCGCAGAAGACGTTCTACACCGCGATGTACCACGCGCTGCTGCACCCGAACGTCTTCAGTGATGTGAACGGGCAGTACGCCGGCTTCGACGGGCAGGTCCACACCGCTGCGAAGGGACACATCGAATACGCCAACTACTCCGGCTGGGACATCTACCGCAGCCAGGTCCAGCTCGCCGCCACCGTCGCACCGCAGCAGACGAGCGACTCCGTCCGGTCGATGCTCAACCAGTACGACCAGACGGGACAGCTGCCGAAGTGGGCGCTGAACAACGGGGAGTCGTACGTCATGGTCGGGGACCCGGCGGACGCGATCATCGCCGACGCATACGCGTTCGGGGCCCGCGACTTCGACACCTCGGCCGCGCTCGCCGCCATGCAGCGTGAGGCGAACGAGCCGAACGACGTGCGTCCCGCCCTGTCGGCGTACGAGGACGACGGCTACATCCCCATCGACGGCTCCTACGGCTGCTGCAACTTCTACGGCGCCGTCTCGACGCAGCAGGAGTACAACACGGCCGACCACGCCATCGCGTCCTTCGCGACCGCCATCGGCAAGGGGAGCGTCGCGCACCAGTACCAGGAGCGCGCGAACAACTGGCAGAACGTCTTCAACCCGGCCTCGGGGTACCTGCAGCCGAAGAACACGAACGGCGTGTTCACGGCCGGGTTCTCCCCGACCTCGTCCCAGGGCTTCGTCGAGGGGTCCGCGGCGCAGTACACGCCGATGGAGCCGTTCGACATCGCGGGGCTGATCGCGGCGGACGGCGGGAAGAAGGCCTGGAACGCCAAGCTCGACGCGCTGACCTCGACGATCAAGAACCCGACCAGCGCGAACGCCGACTTCGGGAACGAGCCGAGCATCGAGATCCCGTGGGAGTACGACTACACGGGCGAGCCGTGGAAGACCCAGTCGACGGTGCGGAGCATCCAGCAGCAGATCTTCACGAACCAGCCCGCGGGGATCGCCGGCAACGACGACCTCGGCACGATGAGCGCCTGGTACGTCTGGTCGGCGCTCGGCTTCTTCCCGGAGACCCCGGGGACCACCGACCTGGCGCTCGGCAGCCCGGTGTTCGCGAACGTCGCGATCCACCTGCCGTCGGGAGGGACGCTGACGGAGTCGGCGCCGGCTGCGTCCACCACGAACCAGTACGTCCAGAGCATGACGTCGAACGGCGCGAGCTGGTCGCACGCGTACCTGGACCCGTCGCTGATCACGAAGGGGGGTTCGGTGACCTTCGCACTCGGAGCGAAGCCGAACACGTCCTTCGCCGCGGCGGCCGGTGACGCGCCGCCGTCCGACACCACGGGGCTGGCGTCCGCGCTCGGCTCCACGGACCAGAGCGTCGTCGTGACGGCGCCCGGGACCGCGGCGACGGTGCACCTCGGCGTCCGCAACCTGACCGCGAAGAAGCAGACCGTCTCGTGGTCGGCCGCGCCCGCGGGGTCCTCGGGCACCTCCGCCGGGACGTCCGCCGGTCCGGCCTCGGGATCGCTCGTCCTCGCGGCGAACGGCACGGGCACCGCGACCGTCGGCATCACCGCGCCGACGACCGAGGGCCGGTACACGCAGACGTTCACCTTCCGCGACCAGGCGGGCAACCGCCTGCCGAACGTCACGGTCGAGGTGGACGTGGCGAAGCCGGGCGAACTGTGGCCGTTCTACGACGACGCGGGCATCGCGCAGGACGGGCTGAGCCTGTCCTCGACCTACGACGGCGAGGGATGGTCGTACTCGGCGCAGGCGCTCGCGGCGGCCGGGCTCACGCTCGGTGGCACGGTGCAGTCCGACGGGCTCACCTACACGCTGCCGGACACCACGCCGGGTGACTTCGACAACATCCAGGCCGGCGGACAGACGGTTCCCCTCCAGGGCGCCGCGGGTGCGACCCGCCTCGGCATCCTCGGGAGCGCCACGAACGGCGACCCCGACTCGACCGGGACGTTCACCGTCCACTACACGGACGGAACGACCTCGACGCTGACCCTCGGGTTCAGCGACTGGACGCTCAACGCCGGCTCCTCGCAGCCCACGGCGGGCGAACAGGTCGTGGCCGACTCCGCGTACCGCGACACCTCGAGCGGTGGTCGTGACCCGGTGCACGCGTACCTGTTCACGACGAGCGGTGCGCTGACGGCGGGCAAGACGGTGTCGAGCGTCACCCTCCCGGCGACGACGAACGCGGGCACGCTCCACGTGTTCGCCTTCGCGATCGGCTAGGAGGCCCGCAGCCGGCTGCCGATCGGCAGCCGGTTCGGAGGCGCGTGGCGGCCCCGGTGGACTCGGTCCACCGGGGCCGTTCGCGCTGTCATCGCGCGGAGGAGCGGCCCGCCGGCTCAGCCCGGACAGCTCGCTTCGTCGAGGTCGATGTAGAAGTCGCGGTGGCCTCGCGGGATCGGCACGACCACGTGGTTCGTCCGGTCCGCGACGAGCGGCGTGCGGACGGTGACGAGGCTGCTCGGCACGCGGTCGTCGTACTGGGTCAGACCCCAGCGCAGTTCAGCGTCGCGGCAGCTCCCGAGCGGCGTGATGTCGACGTCGAAGCACCCGGTGTTCGTCGTGCAGTCGGTCGCGGTCGAGAGGACCCGCCAGTTGCTGCGGGTCAGTTCGATCCACCCCGCCGCTGCCGCGTCGCGCGCGCCACCGGTGTGTGCGACGCGCCCGGTCCTGCCCGTCGGCGCAGACGAGGCGTGCGTGCCCGTCCTGTCGTACGACCCCGTCGCGCCGCCCGCGCTGCCCGAGGACGACGTGGCCTGGCTGACCACGCCCGCCCCGAGGAAGGCCACGGCCACGAGCGCGATCGACGCCACGACCAGCGTCCGCATCCCGAACCGGCGCACGGGCCGTCGGGGCGTGACGGGTCCGTCCCACGGTTGCGCGGTCGACTCCGCCCGTGCGACGAACTCGTCGAAGGACAACGGCACCGGGCGGGCGCGCGGCGGATCGGCAGCTGTGTTCGAGCCCTGCGTCGGGCCTCCCGGCCGGTCCGCAGCCGCGGTGCGTGGCGCGGGCGCCGGGGCGGCGGCGAGGAGGGCGTCCTTCGCATCGGTGATGCGCGCGAACTCGCGGTTCGCCGCGCGGCGCTCGACCTCGCTCGCGTCGACGAAGCGGTCCGGGTGGACGAGGCGCGCCCGCAATCGGTACGCCGCGGCGATCTCGCTGCGCGAGGCGCCCGCGGGCACGTCGAGGACGATCGCGGCGACGTCGGGTGTCATCGTCTCCTGGCGGCTCATGCGGTCGCCCGGAACTCGGCGAGGTACCGCTCGTAGGCGGCCCGGTCGGTCGCAGCCTGCGTGGCAACCGCCGTCTGGAGGACGGTCCTCCAGGCCACGCGTCGTGCGTCGACGACCTCGAAGACGCCGGTGAGGACCCGGACGAGCCCGACCAGGATGCCGATGCTGGCGAGTGCGAACGCGGTCATCGGGGTGAACGCCGCGAGGACCGTGACGGCGGTCGACACCGCGACCACGGCGCTGGCAACGGTGAGCCTCCGGACGGGCGGGCCGATGACGGGGGCAGCCGCGCGACGCCAGGCCGCGCCGTTCCGTCGCCAGAAGACCCAGCCGGGCGGGGCGCTCGGCGGGCGGCCGTTCGCGACGGGGGGCGTCCATCCCGGCGGCGGTGTCCAGCCCTGACGGCGGACCACCCAGTCGGCCGGCGGGCTCGGCCACCCCGGCGGCGCGTTGAATCGGAGCGGCACCTGCCGCAGCTCGGCGACCATCCACACCCCCGGTCCGACCGTCGTCCTGACGGTGGCCCCCACCGTACTGATGCAGACGGACGGTCGGGAGTCCCGCGAACGGGCGACCGGCGCCCGCTGACGGTCCACACGGCCCCGACGCCCGGTGACCGCGTGCCGGGCGCTGGATGGTGCCGCCGCAACCCGCTCGGTCGCCGCGTTCCACGTCACCCGTCGGCGGGCTGGGTCCCCGTCGACCCGCGGTCGGTAGCCTCGCGCGAGAACCACATCCGCCACCACGAGGAGCCCACCATGCCGAGCACCACCACGCTGTCCATCCCGGCCCGGGCACTGCTGCTCGGCGTGTTCACGGGCGCCCGGTCCGCCACGCCCCTCGCGGTCCTCGCGCTGCAGCACGATCGCCCCTCGCTCCAGGGTGCCTGGCAGCAGTGGCCCGTGTTCCGCTCGCCCGTCGGCCGAGGCGCCCTCGTCGCCTCGGCGGCCGGGGAACTCGTCGCCGACAAGCTCCCCGTCACGCCCAGTCGGCTGAAGCCCGGGGCGCTCCTCGGACGCGTCACGGCCGGTGCGATCGCCGGCCTCGTCATCGGGAGCGTGGGCGGCAGCAGTGTGTCGCGCCTCCAGACCGCGGTGCTCGGTGGCGTCGGCGCGGTGATCGGGAGCTACGCGGGCTACCTCGGCCGCACGGCCCTCGGCTGGGTCAGCGGCCTGCCGGACCCGGTCGTCGCGCTCGTCGAGGACGCGATCACGGTCACGGGGGCGACCGCGGTGGTCACCGCCGACTGACCGACGGACGGGAGGGGCGGGGCCAGCGGCTTCGCCCCTCCCGTCCGGCTCCGGTCGGCCGTGTCAGCGCGTGTGATCGCCGCCGACCGCCAGCGCCGCGACCCGCGCGACACCCGGCTCCGCTACGGTTCGCCCATGGCAGCAACGGCGCCCCCGCAGCGCACCGACCGGCGTGGCCTCGTCGCGTGGGCGCTCTGGGACTGGGGGTCGGCCGCGTTCAACGCCGTCGTCACGACGTTCGTCTTCAGCACCTACCTGGCCAGTCGCGCGTTCGTCGACCCCGCCCTCGTCGCGCACGAGCACGGTGCAGCCGGGCGGCGGGCGGTCGAGGCAGCCCTCGCCCACAACGCGACCGTGGTGTCGGTCGCGCTGACGATCGCCGGCGTCGTCGTCGCGCTCATCGCACCGGCGATCGGCCGGTTCGCCGACGCGTCCGGGCACCGGAAGCGGTCGGTGCTGCTCGCGACGATCGGCATCGTGCTGAGCATCGGGTGCATGGTGTTCGTCGCGCCAGCCCAGCCGTACCTCGTGCTCGGGGCGTCCCTCCTCGGCATCGGCACGGTCGCGTACGAGATCGCCAGCGTCGGCTACAACGCGATGCTCGGGCAGGTCGCCCCCGAGGGCCGGACCGGCCGGGTGTCCGGCATCGGCTGGGCCGCCGGGTACTTCGGGGGCATCGTGCTGCTCGTCGTCCTGCTCGTGCTGTGCATCCAGGACTTCGGCTCGCCCGACCGCGCGGGACTGCTCGGCCTGCCGTCGACCGTGGCGGGTGGGGAGTGGAGCGTCCGGGTCGCGATCGGCATCGCCGCGCTGTGGCTCGCGGCCTCGTCGGTGCCGCTGTTCGTCGTCGTGCCCGAGGCCACCCGCGGACCGGCGCGGCGCAGCGGCGTCCTCAGCGCCTACGCGGACCTCGGCCGCGACGTCGCCCGACTGTGGCGCGAGCGGCGCGACCTCCTCATGTTCCTCGTCGCCAGCGCCGTGTTCCGCGACGGCCTCGCCGCCGTGTTCACGTTCGGGGCGATCATCGCCGCGCAGGTGTTCGGGTTCTCGTCGTCCGAGGTCATCCTGTTCGCGATCGCGGCGAACGTCGTCGCGGGCATCGCCACCGTCGTGTCCGGACGGCTCGACGACCGCTTCGGCTCGCGCGCGCTCATCCTCGCCGCGCTCGTCGGACTCGTCGCGTGCGGCACGGGCGTCCTGTTCATCGGCACCGCGCAGCAGGGATTCTGGGTGCTCGGCCTCGCGCTGTGTCTGTTCGTCGGCCCGGTGCAGTCGTCGAGCCGCGCCTACCTCGCGCGCCTCGCGACCCCCGGGCGCGAGGGCGAGCTCTTCGGTCTGTACGCCACCACGGGCCGGGCGGCGAGCTTCCTGGCACCCGCGCTGTTCGGACTCGCCGTGACGATCGGCGGATCCACGCGGTTCGGCATCCTCGGCATCGTCGCGGTGCTGCTCGCCGGGCTCGTGCTCATGCTCTTCGTCCGGGTGCAGCGCGCGCAGCCGGCATCCCTCGGGCGGGCCTGAGCCGACGCCCCGGTCGGGTGGGCGGGGGCAGCACGCGTCCCCTCCTCGCCGTCGCCTGAACGGCACGTACCCCGACCCGCACCTCTCCGGCGTAGCGTCGCGCTGTCCTGAGCCACGACGACGAGGAGTCGACCGGTGTCCGATGCGTTCCGGCCCCGCAACCCGACGGGCACCGCGCTCCGTGCCGTCGCCGAGGTCGTCGGCGCGACCACGCCGACCGCCGTCCCCGACGACCTGCGCGTGACGGGCGTCGCCGTCGAGGACGGCGAGGTCCGCCCCGGGGACCTGTTCGTCGCGATGCCCGGTGCCCACACGCACGGCGTCCGGTTCGTCCCGGCCGCGTTGTCGGCGGGGGCCGTCGCGGTCCTCACCGACGCGGCGGGTGCCGAGGCGCTCGCGGCGTCGACCGTGCCGATCCTCGTCGTGCCGTCACCCCGCGCCGTGCTCGGTCGGACGGCGGCGGTCGTGTTCGGGACGTCCGCGCCGTCCGCGACGCTGTTCGGCGTCACCGGCACGAACGGCAAGACGTCGAGCGTGTACCTGCTCGACGCGGTCATGCGCCGCCTCGGGTGGCGGACCGCGCTGACCTCCACCGCCGAGCGCCACGTGGGCGACCGGATCATCGCGAGCCGGCTGACGACCCCCGAGGCGAGCGAGCTCCACGGGTTCCTCGCCGCGGCCCTGGAACACGGTGCCGACGGCATCGCCCTCGAGATCAGCGCGCAGGCCCTGTCCCGTCACCGGGTGGACGGGGTCGTCGTCGACGTCGCCGGGTTCACGAACCTCAGCCACGACCACCTCGACGAGTACGCCGACCTCGACGCGTACCTGGCGGCCAAGGCGCTCCTGTTCCGCCCCGACCGATCGCGGCGCGCGGTCGTGTCGCTCGACTCGGCCGCCGGTGCGCGCATCGCGGCGTCCGCCGAGGTCCCCCTGACGACGATCACCTCGCGCCCGGACACGGCCGCCGACTGGCACGTCACCGTCCTCGAGCAGCGCCCGGACGCCACGCGGTTCCGGCTCGACGGCCCCGGGGGAGCGACCGTCACCACCGAGGTGCCCCTGCTCGGCGTGCACATGGCGGCGAACACGGGGCTCGCGATCGTCATGCTCGCCGCCTCGGGCGTGCCGTTCCCGGACCTCGTGCGCGCGGTCGGCGCTCGGCTCGATGTCGACGTCCCCGGGCGCATGGCGGACGCGTCCGCGGCCACCGGGCCCCGGGTCTTCCTCGACTTCGCGCACACCCCCGACGCGTTCGAGAAGAGCCTCATCGCGATGCGGGCGTTCACGGCCGGGCCGCTCGTCATGGTCGTCGGCGCCGACGGGGACAAGGACCCGACCAAGCGCGCGGGCATGGGCGAGGTCGGGGCCCGGCACGCCGACGTCGTCATCGTCGCGGACCACCACCCCCGGCACGAGGACCCGGACGCCATCCGCGCGGCGATCCTCGCCGGCGCGCGCGGGGCGGGCACCGACACGACCATCCTCGAGATCCCCGATCCGCCCAGCGCGATCCGCGCCGCCCTCCGCCACGCGGGAGCGGACGGGGCCGTGTACTGGGCCGGCCCCGGGCTGACCGACTACCGCATCATCGGCGACGCGCACGTCCCCTACTCGTCGTACGAGGACGCCGGGGTGGCGCTCGCCGAGGCCGGTTGGGGCGTCGGCGTCGAGGCCTGAGGCGGCGGCGCGGCCCGCGCGGCCAGGACCGGGTCCGGGAGGCCCGGCAGCGGGTCCGGGAGGCCCGGCACCGCGTCCGACGTCGCCGACGTGCGCCGTGCCTCCCGGTCGGACCGCCGACCCTGGCAGTGCCGTCCCCCGGGCTCGCACCGGCATCCGCGTACCGTCCAGCGCGCCCCGAGAGCCGGGGATCCGCGACGCTCGTGCGCGAGGCGCGGCAGGACGTGAGGAGCACGCTCATGAAGGCAGTCGTCTGGCACGGCATCGGCGACATCCGACTCGACGAGGTCCCCGAGCCGACGATCCAGGACCCGCACGACGCGATCGTCCGCGTCACCCGGAGCGCGATCTGCGGCACCGACCTGCACTTCGTCCGCGGGACGATGGCCCCGATGCAGGAGGGCACGATCCTCGGTCACGAGGCCGTGGGCGTCGTCACGCAGGTCGGCGACGCCGTCCGCGGATTCAGCGCAGGCGACCGCGTCGTCATCAACTCCACGATCTCGTGCGGCGCCTGTCGGTACTGCCGGATGGGCAAGACGGCGCAGTGCGACGTGGCGAACCCGAACGGTCCGCAGGCCGGCACGAGTTTCTTCGGTGGCCCGGTGTCGACCGGTCCCGTGGACGGACTCCAGGCCGAGTACGTGCGCGTCCCCTGGGCGCAGAACACCATGCACGGGTTGCCCGAGAACGTGAGCGACGAGCAGGCGATCCTGCTGTCCGACATCTTCCCGACCGGGTGGTTCGGCGCCGAGCTGGCCGGTGTCAGCCGCGGTGACGTGGTCGTCGTGTTCGGCGCGGGCATCGTCGGGCAGTTCGCGATCGCCTCGGCGTTCAAGCAGGGCGCGGGTCGCGTGATCGTCGTGGACGGCCAGGAGACCCGGCTTGCCCAGGCCCTCACGCAGCACGCCGAGGTCGTCGACTTCAACCGCGAGGACCCCGTCCAGGCGGTCATGGACCTGACGAACGGGATCGGCGCGGACTGCGTCATCGACGCGGTCGGGGTCGACGCCGAGCGCCCGAAGCAGGGACCCGCCGCGGTCTCCGCCGACGAGGCCGAGCAGTTCGACGCCGAGGTCGCCTCGATCGCCCCCGACGCGCGGCCTCGGGGCGACCAGTGGAAGCCGGGCGACGGACCCTCGCAGGTCGCGCGCTGGGCGGTGCAGGTCGTCGCGAAGTACGGCCGCATCGGGATCATCGGCGTGTACTCGCCGACCGTCGACGCCTACCCGATCGGCGAGGCCATGAACAAGAACCTCACGATCCGTGCGGGGAACTGCGATCACCACTCCGTCACGCCGCCGCTCATCGACCTCGTCGCGAGCGGGCAGTTCGACCCGACGGCCCTGATCACCCAGCACGAGGCCATGACGGACGCGATCGCGGCGTACGAGGCGTTCGACCGGCGCGAGGACGGCTGGACCAAGGTGGAACTGACGCTCGTCCGCTGACCGACGGCGTGTCGGCCGGGAGGCGCGGCACCGGACCCGACGCCGGGCCCGTGTGTCGTCCCTCCCGGCCGCGAACCGGGCCAGGATGGGAGCATGACCGACCAGCCGATCGCCGTGGTCGTCCTCGCCGCCGGGCAGGGCACCCGCATGAAGTCCGCGACCCCCAAGGTGCTCCACCGGCTCGCCGGACTCCCGCTCATCGCCCACGTGCTCCGCACCGCGGAGTCCCTCGCACCGGCGCACGTGGCGGTCGTCGTCCGGCACGAGCGCGAGCGCGTCGCGGCCGAGGTCACCGAGCGCATGCCGGACGCCCTCGTCGTCGACCAGGACGACGTCCCCGGCACCGGCCGTGCCGTCGAGGTGGCGGTCGCCGCGCTCCCGGCCGACTTCGACGGCGTCGTCGTCGTGCTCAGCGCGGACGTGCCGCTGCTCGACGCGGCGAGCGTCCGGGCCCTCGTGCAACAGCACACCACCGCGGGCGACGCCGTGACCTTCGTCAGCGCGATCGCGCCCGACCCGACCGGGCTCGGACGGATCCTCCGCGACGAGCGGGGTGCGTTCACGGGGGTCGTCGAGCACAAGGACGCCACCGACGAGCAGCGCATGATCACCGAGGCGAACGCGGGCATCTACGCGTTCGACGTCGCGCAGCTCCGCGCCGTCCTGCCGTCGATCGGCACCGACAACGCGCAGGGCGAGAAGTACATCACCGACGCGCCCGCCCTCATCGCCGCCCGGGGTGGTCGCATCGACGTCCTCACCCTGTCCGACCCGTGGCTGGTCGCCGGCGTGAACGACCGCGCCCAGCTCGCCGACGCGGGGCGCGAGCTCAACGCCCGGATCGTCCGCGCGCACCAGCTCGCCGGCGTCACGATCAAGGACCCGGCGACGACGTGGATCGACCTCGACGTCACGATCGAGCCCGACGCCGAGATCCTGCCGGGCACGCAGCTCGAGGGTGCCACGGCGATCGCGACCGGCGCGGTCGTCGGGCCGGACACGACGCTCCGCGACACCGAGGTCGGGCCCGGGGCGACCGTCGTCCGGACCGACGCGACGCTCGCGGTCGTCGGAGCGGGGGCGACCGTCGGGCCGTTCGCGTACCTCCGGGCCGGGACGTACCTCGGCGACGACGGCAAGATCGGCACCTTCGTCGAGACGAAGAACGCCCGCATCGGCCGCGGCAGCAAGGTGCCGCACCTGTCGTACATCGGGGACGCCGAGGTGGGCGAGGGCTCGAACATCGGCGCGAACACGATCACCGCGAACTACGACGGCGTGCACAAGCACCGCACCGAGGTGGGCTCCCACGTCCGCACCGGCTCGCACAACGTCTTCGTCGCCCCGGTTAGGATTGGGGACGGGGCGTACACGGGAGCGGGAACGACGGTCCGGAAGGACGTCCCCGCCGGCTCGCTCGCCATCAGCTACGCCCCGCAGCGCATCACCGAGGGCTGGGTCGAGGAACATCGGCCCGGAACCCCTGCTGCCGAGGCCGCTGCGGCCGCGGGGGCACGACGCGCGTCCGCCCCATCCCCCCAGAGCGCGACCCCGCGGGTCGAGGAGTGAGCACACAGGTGTCCGGAATCAAGATGACCGGCCAGAAGCGACTCGTGCTGGTGTCGGGCCGAGCGCATCCGGAGCTCGCCGAGTCGATCGCGGACGAGCTCGGGCTCGACCTCGTCCCGACGGACGCCCGGACCTTCGCGAACGGCGAGCTCTACGCGCGGTTCGACGAGTCGGTCCGCGGCTGCGACGCCTTCGTCATCCAGTCGCACACCGCGCCGATCAACGAGTGGCTCATGGAGCAGCTCATCATCGTGGACGCGCTCAAGCGGGCCTCGGCCAAGCGCATCACGGTCGTCGCGCCGTTCTACCCGTACGCCCGTCAGGACAAGAAGGGCCGCGGGCGTGAGCCGATCTCGGCCCGCCTCGTCGCCGACCTGTTCAAGGCCGCCGGCGCCCACCGGATCATGAGCGTCGACCTGCACGCACCGCAGATCCAGGGCTTCTTCGACGGCCCGGTCGACCACCTGTTCGCCATGCCGGTGCTGCTCCAGCACTTCCGGCAGCTGCTCGACCCGTCGACGCTCACGGTCGTGTCGCCCGACATGGGCCGCGTCCGGGTCGCCGACATCTGGAGCGAGAAGCTCGGCGCGCCGCTGGCGATCATCCACAAGCGCCGCGACCCGCTCGTGCCGAACCAGGTCACCGTCCACGAGATCGTCGGCGACGTCTCGGGCCGCTGGTGCCTGCTCGTCGACGACCTCATCGACACCGGCCGGACGATCGCCAAGGCGGCCGAGGCCCTCAAGGCGAACGGGGCGGTCGGTGTCGTGGTCGCGGCCACGCACGCGGTGTTCTCCGACCCGGCGACCGAGCTGCTGCAGAGCGAGTTCATCGACCAGGTCGTCGTCACCGACACCCTCCCGCTCGCGCCCGACAAGCGCTGGGACCGTCTGACGATCCTGCCGATCGCGCCGCTCATCGCCCGCGCCATCCACGAGGTCTTCGACGACGGCTCCGTGACCTCGATGTTCGACGGCGCAGCGTAGCGGCGCATGCCCGACCACGACCCGGCCGCGCACCGCGCCCTGACCGCCCGACTCCGCGCGGCCGGCAGCGTGTTCGCCGAGGACGAGGCCACCGTCATCCTCGACGAGGCGGACGGCGACGCGGTCCGGCTGCGGAGTCTGCTGCAACGGCGCCTCGCGGGCGAACCGCTCGAGGTCGTCGTCGGGTGGGCGTCGTTCTGCGGGCACCGGGTCCGGGTGGTGCCCGGCGTGTTCGTGCCCCGTCGGCGGACCGAGCTCGTCGTCGAGGAGGCCGCCCCGTTCCTCCAGGTCGGCGACAGCGTCGTGGACCTGTGCTGCGGCGTCGGCGCGATCAGCGTCGGCCTGATCGTGACGGTGGGGCTGCTGGACCTCGTCGCCGTGGACATCGACCCGGACGCGGTCGAGGTCGCGGCCGAGAACCTGGCCGGCCGTGCCGTGGCCGTCGTCGGCGACCTGTTCGAGCCGCTGCCGGACCGCCTCCGCGGCGCCGTCACGGTCGTGGCGGTGAACGCGCCCTACGTGCCGACGGACGCCATCGCGCTGATGCCGCCGGAGGCGCGTGAGCACGAGCGCCGCGTCGCGCTCGACGGCGGTGCCGACGGGCTGGACGTGCACCGGCGGATCGCCGCGGCCGTCGGCGAGTGGCTCCGCCCCGGCGGCGCCGTCGTCATCGAGGTGAGCGAGGAACAGGCCGACGCATCCGCCGCGCTCTTCGCGGCCGCCGGCCTGGAGGCGCGGATCCGGCACGACGAGGACCGTGACGCCACGGTCGTCGTCGCCGTCCGCCCCGCCTGACCCCACCCCCGCGAGATCGCAGTGGATGCCGTTCTCAGGGTGGCCTGAGCGGCAACGACTGCGATCTCGCGGGATGGGTCCGGGTCAGAAGAACGTCGGCTGCCGGCCCACGTAGTGCTCCTCGAGCGCCGCTGCCTCGTCGTCGGTCAGGTGGACGTCGAGGGCAGCCGCGGCGTCCTCGATGTGGTGCACCTTGGTGGCGCCGACGATGGGCGCGTCCACGACCGGGTTGCGCAGCACCCACGCGAGCGCGACCTGCGCCATGCTGACACCGCGCTCGTCGGCGATCCGCGCCACCGCGTCGACGATGCCCTCGTCCGAGTCCAGTCGGACGGGGTTCCCCTTCGGGTCGCGTTCCGGCTCGTCACCGGCACGGGCGGTGTTCTGCTCGCTCCACGGGCGTGCCAGCTTGCCGGCCTGCAGGGGACCCCACGGGATCGACCCGACGCCCTGGTCCGCGAGGAGCCCGAACATCTCGCGCTCCTCCTCGCGCTGCACGAGGCTGTACTGGTTCTGCATGGACACGAATCGCGTCCACCCACCGAGGTCCGCTGCGGCCTGGAGCTTGGCGAACTGCCACGCCCACATGCTCGACGCGCCGATGTACCGCACCTTGCCCGCCTGGATGACGTCGTGCAGGGCCTCCATCGTCTCCTCGACGGGGGTCTCCGGGTCGAACCGGTGGATCTGGTACAGGTCGATCCAGTCGGTGCCGAGTCGCTGCAGCGACTTGTCGACCTGCTCCAGGATCGCCCGACGGCTCAGTCCGGACTCGCCGGGGCCCGGGCCCATCTCACCGAACACCTTCGTGGCCAGGACGACGTCCTCGCGGCGGGTGTACTCGCGGATCGCCGCGCCGGTGACCTCTTCGGAGCTGCCGCGCCCGTAGACGTTCGCGGTGTCCCAGAAGTCGATGCCGAGCTCCACGGCCCTCCGGAAGATCGGCTCCGCCGCGGCGGCGTCGAGCGTCCAGGTCTGCTGCTCGTTGCCGTTGCCGAAGCTCATGCAACCGAGGGTGATGCGGCTGACCCGCAGGCCGGTCGGTCCGAGGTGGGTGTACTCCATGCGGTCGTCTCCTGACGTCGTCGTCCTGCTCCCCTGTGTACACGCCGCACCCCTCCGCGAGATCGCAGTCGTCGCCGTTCTGCGGGCCTCCAGAGCGACGACGACTGCGATCTCGCGCAACGGGGCACGCCGCCCGCTCGGCCGGACTGCGAGGATTGGCGCATGCGCGCAGTCCGGTACGACGCCTTCGGTGCCCAGCCCTCCGTCGTCGAGGTCGACGCCCCCGCCTGTCCGCCCGACGGCGTGGTCGTCCGGGTGGCGGCGACGGGCGTGTGCCGCAGCGACTGGCACGCATGGCGCGGACACGACGACTCGGTGCACCTGCCGCACGTCCCCGGGCACGAGTTCGCGGGCGTCGTGGCCCAGGTCGGTCCGGACGTCCACGAGCACCGCGTCGGTGACCGGGTGACCGCGCCGTTCGTGTTCGCCTGTGGCACGTGCGACGAGTGCCGCGCCGGGGCGACGCAGGTGTGCACACGACAGGAGCAGCCGGGGTTCACGCTGCCCGGGTCGTTCGCCGAGCAGGTCGTGGTGCCGCACGCCGACCTCAACCTCGTGCCGCTGCCCGACGCGATCGGGTTCGTCGAGGCCGCGGGGCTCGGTTGCCGGTTCGGCACGGCCTACCACGCCGTCCACGCGCGCGGGCGGGTCCAGACGGGGGAGTGGGTCGCCGTGTACGGCTGCGGCGGGGTCGGGCTGTCCACGATCGTCGTCGCGCTCGCGGCGGGGGCCCAGGTGATCGCGGTCGACGTCGCTCCCGCGGCGCTCGAACGGGCCCAGGCGCTCGGCGCCGTGACCGTGCCGAGCGGATCCGACGCCGTCGAGCGGGTGCGCGCGCTCGCCGGGGGCGGGGTCCACGTTTCCTTCGACGCGTTCGGCAGCCGGAGCACGTCGAACGCGGCGATCGAGAGCCTCCGCCCACGGGGGCGTCACGTCCAGGTCGGGCTGCTGCTCGGCGCCGAGGCCGAGCCCGCCGTCGCGATGGGCCGCGTCATCGCCCAGGAGCTCGAGCTGCTCGGGAGCCACGGGATCGCCGTCTCGGAGTACGCGGCCATGCTCGCCGCGATCGTGTCGGGGCACCTGCGGCCGGACACCACGGTCGGCCGGACCATCGGGTTCGAGGAGCTGCCCGCCGCGCTCACCGGACTCGACGGACCCGCCGCGGTGCCGGGGATGACCGTGGCGGTGCTCTGACCCTGGCGGCCGGTGTCGTCGACACCCCGCTCACGCAGGCGCGTCGACGACGACGCCGCCAGCGGCGACCGCCAGGTCGGCGCCGAACACCACGCCGGGCGTCACAGCGCCCGGTCGGCCCTCGCCCTGGAGGAGCCGTGTCGCGACCTCGACGGCGGCTGCGGTCGTGAACACGGATGCGTCACCGAGCCGCAGCCAGCCCTCGCGCACGCGGCCGTCCGGCCACTCGACCCGTGCGTGGCCCCACGACGACGCCCGAGGGCGAGGTCGGTCCTCGAAGCGGATCGCGGACAGGCGCCCGACGACGAAGCGCCGCACGGGGGCGATCCGGAACAGGGCGGTCGCGAGCGGGAGGACGGCGCGCACCGCGGGGTTCGCGGGGGCGAGGGCCGAGGCCGCGACCACGTCGTCCGCGTCGCTCGCGAGCCAGGCCGCGAGCAGTTCACCGCTCGCGCCGCTGCCGGCGCCGACCCGGTCCCCGTCCGGCGTCGTGATGGTCCGGTAGTCCGTGACGACCCGTCGCGTGCGGACGAGTCGACCGTCCCGGACCTGCGCTCCGCCGAAGGCCGCGACGTCGGCGATGGACTCCGCCAGGGCGCTGCCGAGGGTCCCGGCTTCGGTCGCCACCGAGGCGATCGCGTCGACCCGGACGCGCCGCGGCCGGGGCTCGCCGTCGCACAGGCGCACGACGACGCTCTCGACCGCGACCACCCCGAACCCGGCGCCGGGCACGAGGACCTGTCCCGCGACTGCCGCGCGACGGTCCTGCCGCAGGACGTCGTCGACCGCGGCGTACTCGTTCGACAGGTCGAGGTAGTGCGTGCCGGGTGGGAGCGCCCGGACGACCGGGAGCGCGGTCCGCGTGAAGGGGCCCACGGTGTTGACGACGACCCCGGGTCGTTCCCGTCCGATCGCCGCGAGGAGGTCGCTGAACCCGCCGACGACCATCCGGGGACTGCGCGCGGCCGGGCCGAGCCGCTCGGAGGCGACGGCGGACAGGGCGTCCCGGACCTCCTCGAGCCGCGCTCGGTCGCGCGCTGCGAGCACCACGGGGACACCGCGGGCGTGGAGCTCCGCCGCGATCGCCCGTCCGGTGCGCCCCGTGGCCCCGAGGACCATGACCTCGTCGTGCATGTCGTGCTCCGCCCGTCCCGCGTGCCTCGATGACACGTCGTGTCGTCACGATACACGTGATGACACGCCGTGTCGTGAGTAGGATCGACGGGTGGCTCGATGGGATCCGGATGCACGAGCGCGCCTCGAGCAGGCCGCGCTCGAGCTGTTCCGTGAGCAGGGGTTCGCCGCGACCACCGTCCCGCAGATCACCGCGCGCGCCGGCCTCACCACCCGGACGTTCTTCCGGCACTTCGCCGACAAGCGCGAGGTCCTGTTCGGGTTCGAGGACCAGTTCCCCGCGGTGGTGGCCGAGCTGCTCGCCCAGGCGCCGCCGGACCTCGCGCCGATCGCCCTCATCGCAGCGGGGCTGGAGACCCTGGCCGAGACCCGGTTCCAACCCCTGCGCGAGTACCTGCTCACCCACCGTGCGGTGGTCCGGAGCGACGAGCGCCTGCGCGAACGCGAGCTGACGAAGCATGCGGCGCTCGCCCGGGCCGTCCGTGCCGGGTTCGTCGAGCGCGGCGAGGACGACCTGTCCGCCACGCTCGCCGCCGAGGTCAGCGGTGCCGTGTGGTGGGTGTCGCTCGACCGCTGGCTCGACGAGGACGGTGACCGCGCGTTGGTCGCGGTCGTCCGCGAGACCATGGCGCGGTTCCTCGCGATGACGGGCGGCGGCGACCTCAGCTCGCGATGACGCCCACCGAGTGCCAGCCGCTCGCCCCGTTCGGTGCCGGCGCCCGCTCGACGCTCGTCTGCACCGTGCCGTCCGCGCTGATCGCCCGGACCGTCAGGGTGTGCGGCCCGTGCGTCGGCGTCCAGTCGCGGAGCACCCACTGCCGCCAGGTGTCCGCGGACACCGAGTCCGCGAGCTCGGCGTCGCGCCATGCTCCGTCGTCGACGCGGACCTGCACGCCCCGCACGCCGGTGTGCGGCTGCCACGCCACCCCGGCGACCGCGACCCGCTCGCCCGCGCGCACCGTGCCTCCAGACCGTGGCGTGTCGATCCGCGACTCGAGCTTGACCGGCCCATGCGCGCTCCACCCGCGGGGTGTCCAGTAGCCCTCGGCGTCGGCGAACCGCGTGACGGTGAGCTCGGTCACCCACTTCGTGGCGGACACGTAGCCGTACAGGCCGGGGACCACCATGCGGACCGGGAACCCGTGCTCGGCGGGCAGCGGCTCGCCGTTCATGCCGACCGCCAGGATCGCGTCCGTGCCGGCGTCCTGCAGCACGTCGAGGGGTGTGCCCGCGGTGAACCCGTCGACGCTCCGCGAGAGCACCATGTCCGCCGACGCGTGCGGGCCGGCCTCGGCGAGCAGGTGCCGGATCGGGTACCCGAGCCAGAGCGCGTTGCCGATGAGGTCGCCGCCGACCTCGTTCGAGACGCAGCTCATGGTGGCCATGTGCTCTTCGAGCGGCCGGGCGAGCAGGTCGGCGAACGAGATCTCGACGTCGTGGTCGACCATGCCGGTGATCCGGAGCTTCCAGGTGTCGGGATCGACCGACGGCACGCGCAGCGCGGTGTCGATCCGGTAGAACTCGGCGTTGGGGGTGACGTACGGCGTGATCCCGTGCACGCCGAGACTCGCGCCGGCCGGGACCGCGCGCTCGTGCACGGTCGGTGTCGGCAGGTGGACGGCGCGCTTGACGGCCGCTGCGGCGGAGCTCGCCGCGTCGACGACGCGCGCGCCGGCCCCGACGACGAGCGCGGTGACGCCGAGGGTCAGCGTCCACCCGAGGAACGCCCGGCGTTGCACCGCGGGGGAGCCCGTCATCGTGCTCGCTGCGGTCGGGGTCGCGTGCTGCTCGGCGGCGGCGTCCCACCGCCGGAACCGCTGCATGCCCAGGCGGAGCGTGACGACCGCCGCGAGGACCCCGACGACCGAGGGCGCACCGTCGAGGCTCCCGCTGCCGGAACGGGTCATCACCGCGACGAGTGCGATCACCCCGCCGACGCCGAACACGACGGTGCCGAACGGCGGACGACGGCGCTCGAGGACGCCCGCCGCCGCGGTGATGAGGGCGAGGAGCACTGCCATGAGGACGAACAACGCCGCCTTGTCGCCCGTGCCGAACAGCGTCACCATGAGGTCCTTCACCCACCGCGGCGCGAGGTCGATCGCGGCCGAGCCGACCGCGACGAGCGGACTGCCGGCACCGTTGAGCAGGAGCGCGACGATCTCGGCGACGGCGAGGAACACGATCCCGGCCACGAGCCCCACGGCCGCGGCGGCGATCGTCCGTGTGCGGTCGGGCAGGTGCAGCGGGCGGTCGACGGGTTCCGCGGCAGGGGACGCCGCGATGGCAGTGCCGGACGCGCGGCGGTCGGCACCGGGCGCGGGGCGGTCGGCACCGGTTGCCGGGCGATCCGCACCGGGCGCGGGGCGGTCGGCACCGGGCGCCGGGCGGTGGTGTCGAGCGGCGTCGCGCTGGTCCGGGTCCTCGGTGCTCACGGGGCGATCGTAGGCGGGTCCTCTGGCGGTTCCCCGGGTCGCCAGACCCCCCGAACTCGGCGCTTCGCCGGGGACCGCTGCGTGCGAGGATCGGACGGTGACCACCCATCTCGGCCCGGACCGCCGCATCGCGCGCGGCGTCGACCGCTGGGCGATCGTGCGGTGGGGCGTCGTCGTGGTGTGGGTGGCGCTGCTCGTCGTGCGGGTGACGGTGGTGACCACGGATCCCGCCGCGGACCTCCGTGTGCTCGGGGTCGTGCAGTTCCTCGCGACGCTCGTGGGGGTGCTCATCGTGGCGCTCGGCGTCGGCATGTCCTGGTCGAAGCGCGTCCGGACGACCGACGTGTCGCTCGGACGGGCGATCCGCAGCATCGACCCGACCGTGCGGCTCGTGCCGGCGGTGCCGACGAGCGAACTCCGCGACCTCGTCGGGCGCGCGCATCCCGAGGTCGCCCTCGGGCGCCACGTCGTCTGGGGGTTCGGCGCGACCGAGGCGTCCCTGTGGCAACTCGACGGGCGGCAGGCCCTGCGGGTGCTCGTGGTCCGGTGGACGCGGGTCGTGCACGTCGGTGTCGAGGACCTCCCCGACGGCTCCTCGTCCCCCCACCGCGCGGTCATCGCCATCCACTTCCACCGTCCGGACGGCACGCCCGCGGTCGCGACGTTCGCGGTGCGCCGCGCGCTCGGGTCGCTGCGGCTGCTCGGCCGTGGGCCGGCGCTCGACCGGCTCAGCGCCGACCTCGCCGCCGAGCGCGTCGTCCTGTAGGCAGGACCGGCCGACCACTGCTCGCGAGATCGCACAACGCGCCGCTCACTGCTCGCGAGATCGCACAACGCGCCGCTCAGCTCGTGACGTGAGCGGCATGTCCTGCACGCTCGCGCTCGCGCCGCGCCGCCACGGCCGAGCCCATTGCCTCTCGCCGCCGCGAGCGCGAGCCTCCGGACGCCCTGGGAGCGGCGCACGCACCGGTTCGTACTGTGGGCCCATGACCGATCCGATCGTCGTCGTCGCGACCTTCCGTCCGAAGCCCGAGTCCGTCGCGGACCTGACCGCCGCCGTGCAGGAGTACGTGCCGGTCGCACAGCAGGACGAGGGCAACCTCCGCTACGCGCTGCACGAGGCCGGCGAGGGCGTCCTCGTGCTCATCGAGCAGTGGAGCGGCCAGCAGGCCCTCGAGCAGCACGGCGCCGCGCCCGAGTTCACCGCCTTCACGCAGCGCGTGCAGCCGTTGCTCGCGAGTCCGCTCGAGGTGCGGGTCCTCCGCCCGGTGCCGCTCGGCGACGACGCCAAGGGCGCGCTGTGACCGGTCATCGCCCCGTCGTCGTCATGGGGGTGTCCGGTTCGGGCAAGACGACCATCGGCTCCGCCCTCACGCGCCACTGGGAGGGCACCCAGTTCGTCGACGCCGACGACCTGCACCCCCAGGCGAACAAGGAGAAGATGCGGTCCGGGCATCCCCTGACCGACGAGGACCGCTGGCCGTGGCTCGACATCTGCGCGGCCCGCATCGCCGCGATCGAGGCCCAGGGGCAGCGCTGCGTCATGGCGAACTCCGCGCTGAAGCGGGTCTACCGGGACCGCCTGCGTTCGACGAACCCCGACCTGTTCTTCGTGTTCCTCACCGGCGACGAGGACGTCATCGCCGAACGGCAGCGCCGCCGGCACCACGAGTACATGCCCGACTCGCTGCTCGGCTCGCAGCTCGCGACGCTCGAGCCGTTGCAGGCCGACGAGGCCGGGCTCGTCGTCCGGATCGACCAGACCCTCGAGTCCGTGATCCAGAGCATCGACAGCGCCCTCGTCACCCGCTGACCGGCCAGCCGGAGCCGGCTGGAGCCAGCGAGGCCCGAGGGCCCCGGCACCGGCCAGGCCCGAGGGGGCCGGCGCAGGCGAGGCCCGAGGCGGCCGGCACCGGGGCCACAGCGCCGGTCAGGCGGCCGGGTCGGCCCAGGACCGGCGGACGCGCTCGACCAGGTCCAGGACGTGCGCGCGGTCGTCGTCGCGTCGGCGGACCATGGCGACGCTGACCGCCGGGAGGCCCACCATCGGCACGAACGCGAGTCCCGTGCCCCCGGCGTTCTCGGCCACCGTCGTGCTCGTGAACGCCATGCCCCGCCCGGCCGCCACCTGCGCGAGCATCTCCTCGACCGTCCGCGCCGGGGGTCCGACGACGACGGGAGCCCGCCCGTCCGGCCGTGCCGCCGCGATCCAGAAGTCCCGGTCCGAGGCGGCGTCGACGATCGGCTCGTCGTCGAGGTCCGCGAGCGCCAGTGCCGAGCGTCCGGCGAGCGGGTGGTCGGCGCGGAACACGGCGACGAGGTCGCGCGTGCCGAGGACCGTGGCGACCCAGTCGGCCTCCGCGAACCCGGGGGAGAGCTGCGCCACGAGCACGTCGACCTCACCCGCCGCGAGCCGCTGGTGCTCGCTGCCCCACGGGACGTGCTCGAGCACGACCTCGACGTCGGCGGACTCGCCCTCGCGCACGGCGAGACCGGTCAGGGCCCGTGGCGCGCTCGTGCCGAACCCGACGACGACGCGCGGCCGGGCGGCGACCCGACGAGCCCGGGCCACCGCACGCTCCGCGGCGGTCAGGACGGCGACGGCGTCGGCGTGGAACGCGTGCCCCGCCGGGGTGAGCCGCACACCGCTCCCGGGCGTCCGGCCACGGCGGTCGACGAGTTCGACCCCGAGGACGTCCTCGAGTCGTCGGATGGCCTGACTCAGGGCCGGCTGCGACACCCCGGTCACGGCGGCGGCGGCGGTGAACCCCTGCTCGGCGACCAGCACGACGAACGCACGGAGGAGCCGGAGGTCGAGGTCGACGGGCACGGCGTGGTCCTCCTCGCTCGCGCGCTCCGCGCGTTTCCGGCGTGTAACGGATCCGGGCCCGAGTGCGGCGCCGCACCGCGCCGATCCCCGTGTCGGCGGGCACATCAGCGCTGCTTATGGCCCCAGTGGCGCATCCTATGCGACAGCCGTGGTGCCCTCGCCCTACGCTGCCGGACGTGCAGATGCCGGTCCACCCCACCGCCGACGACCGGCTCCGCGCCCTGCCGAAGACCCACCTCCACGCGCACCTCGACGGCAGCTACCCGGTCGACGCGGTCCGCGCCCTCGCGACGCGACGCGGCCTCCCGTTCCACCGGCCGGAGCGGTTCGCCGACGTCTGGGCGTTCTTCGACGCGTACGGCACCGTCCCGGCCCTCGTCGCGACGCACGAGGACCTCGCCGCACTCTGCCGGGCACTCGTGCACGCCGAGGCCGCCGAGGGCGTCCGGTACCTCGAGCCCGCCGTCGAGCCGCAGCTGTACGCCGAGCGTCTCGGCGGGAACGAGCAGGTCCTCCGCACCGTCCTCGCGGCCTTCGCCGAGGCGGCCGCCGACGCCGCCGCCGCGGGCAGGCCCGTCGAGGTCGGTGCCGACCTGACGCTCAACACCGACGCCGACGCGGACCTCGCCGACGAGCTCGGTGCGCTCGCCGCCCGGTTCGCCGGCAGCGGCGTCACCGCGCTCGGCACCGCCTGCTTCGACGAGGACGGCGACCTGGCCCCGTTCGTCGGGGCGGCGCGCGCCGCACGGGCGGCGGGCCTCCCGGTCGTGAGCCACGCGGGCCAGACCGGCGGGCCGGACCGCGTGACGGCTGTGCTCGACGTGCTCGGTGCCTCCCGGATCTCGCACGGGTTCCGAGCGGTCGAGGACGCCCGCGTCACCGATCGGCTGGCGGCCGAGGGGATCGTCTGCGACGTCTGCCCGGTGTCGAACGTGCGGCTCGGCGTCGTCGCCGACCTCGCGTCGCACCCCGCCCCGGTCCTCGTCGAGCGCGGGGTCCCGGTGACCCTGAACGCGGACGACCCGCTCTGGTTCGGGGCCACCGTGTCCGACCAGTACGCGATCGCCCGCACGACGTGGGGGTTCGACGACCAGGCCCTGGCCGACCTCGCGCGCACCGGCACGCGGGCCACCGGGATGTCCGCGGACACCCGCGACCGATTCGACCGTGAGCTCACCGCGTGGCTCACAGGAGGGCGAGCATGACGAAGGAACTGTTCCTCGGCGCGTTCGAGATCAACGGCGTGAACCTCACGAGCCAGGGGCTCTGGGCGCACCCGGACAACACGACGTGGCGCTACAAGGAGCTCGAGCACTGGACCGACCTGGCCCGCATGCTCGACGACGGCGGGTTCGACTTCATGTTCCTCGCCGACTCGTACGGGTACCCGGTGATCGACGGCGTCGTGCCCGACGTGGCCTTCGAGCAGGGCGTCGAGATCCCGAAGAACGACCCGATGCTCCTCGTCCCCGCCATGGCCGCGGCGGCCCCACGCCTGTGCTTCGGCGTGACGTCGTCGACGAGCTTCGAGCCGCCGTTCGCGAACGCACGCCGCTTCGCCACGCTCGACCACCTGACCCGCGGCCGCATCGCCTGGAACGTCGTCACGACGTCGAGCGCGGTCGTCACGGAGCTGTTCGGCAAGGACCGCTACGTGCCGCACGACGAGCGGTACGCGATCGCGCAGGAGTACCTCGAGCTGAGCTACGCGCTCCTCGAGGGATCGTGGGAGGACGACGCCGTCCTCGCCGACAAGGGCGCACGTCGGTACGCGGACGCGAGCAAGGTGCACAAGGTGGTGCACCACGGCCGGTACTTCGACGTCGAGGGCTACGCCAACACCGAGCCCGGGCCGCAGCGCACGCCCGTGCTGTTCCAGGCCGGCGCGTCGTCATCGGGTCGCGCCTTCGCCGCGGGCAACGCGGAGCTCGTGTTCCTGCAGGGCAAGGACGCGCCCTCGTTGGCCGCGCAGGTCACCGACATCCGCACCCGCGCCGAGCAGGCCGGGAGGGCCGGGACCGACATCCGCACCGTCTCCGGTCTGTCGGTCATCACCGCACCGTCCACGGCGCAGGCGGAGGACCAGCTCGAGGAGTACCTCTCCTACGTCGACCCGGACGCCGCACGCGTGTACTACGCGAGCATGACCGGCATCGACCTCGCCGCGCTCGACCCCGAGGCCTCGTTCTCAGACGTCACCACCGAGGGCGGCCGGACCCAGGTCGAGCGGTACAAGGGCACGTCCGTGCGCGAGGCCACCGCGGACTTCATCCGGAACGGCATGCGCGAGTTCGTCCTGACCGGCACGCCGACCGAGGTCGTCGACCGCATCGAGGCCCTGGTGACCGACACCGACCTCGACGGCTTCAACTACACGCCCTACGTCACGCCGGGTTCGTACCGGTCGTTCATCGCCGACGTCGTGCCCGAACTCCGTCGTCGTGGCATGCTGCCCGAGACGCCCCGCACGGGCACGTTCCGCGAACGGCTCTCGGGACGCGGCCCGCACCTCCCCGCCAGCCACCGGGCGGCACGGTTCCGGCACCAGCCGGCCACCGCCTGACCAGCCGGGAGGTGCGGGGCCGGACCCCACACCCTCCGCACCTCCCTCTCCACCCAGCACCGCGCCCCACCCGTCCGGTCCCGCCGGCCACCCCGCCCCCACCCCTCTCCGCCCGTCCCCTCCGGCACCACCCTCCCCGAAGGAGCACCGTGAGCACCATCGACGACACGACCACGAGCCCGGCATCCGCGCTCTCGGTCGAGCGCAACGGCATCAACGAGATCGCCGAGCACGAGCGGCGCGGCAAGCCGCGCGACCTGTTCTGGCCGTGGTTCGCGGGCAACGTGAGCGTCCTCGGCGTCAGCTACGGCGCGTACGTCCTCGGGTTCGGGATCTCGTTCTGGCAGGCGACGGTCGTCGTCGTCCTCGGCGTCGTGCTGTCGTACGTGCTCTGCGGGCTCAGCGCCCTCGCCGGCAAGCGGGGGTCAGCCCCGACCATGACCCTGAGCCGCAGCGTGTTCGGGGTGCGGGGGAACCGCCTCCCGTCCGTCGTGTCCTGGATCCTGACGGTCGGGTGGGAGACCTCGCTCGCCGCGGTGGCCGTGCTCGCGACCGCGACCGTGTTCGACCGCCTCGGCTGGGGCGGCGGTGTCGTGACGAAGGTGGCGGCCCTCGTCGTCGTCATCGCCCTCATCGTCCTCGGCGGCACGCTCGGGTTCGAGCTCATCATGCGCCTCCAGCGGTGGATCACGATCATCGCGGGCGTCCTCACCGTGCTCTACATCGTGTTCGCCGCGGGGCACGTCGACCTCGGGAAGGTCATGGCGATGCCGTCCGGGAACGGGCCGGCCGTGATCGGCGCGCTCCTGTTCGTCATGACCGGGTTCGGGCTCGGCTGGGTGAACGCGGCCGCCGACTACTCCCGCTACCTGCCCCGGAGCGCCTCGAGCGGCGGCGTCGTGTTCTGGACGACGTTCGGCTCGTCGCTCGGCCCAGCCGTCCTGCTCGTCTTCGGCCTGCTCGTGTCGGGGTCCTCGAAGCACCTCGAGTCCGCGATCGGGACCGACCCCGTGGGGGCGCTCGCCGGGATCCTGCCGACGTGGTTCCTCGTGCCGTTCGTCGTGACCGCGGTGCTCGGCATCGTGTCCGGCGCGATCATGGACATCTACTCGTCCGGACTCGCGCTGCTCAACGCCGGGCTCAAGGTCTCGCGGCCCGTCGCGGTCGGCGTCGACGGCGTGATCATGACGCTCGGCACGATCTACATCGTGTTCGTCTCGGGGAGCTTCATCACGGTGTTCCAGGGCTTCCTCATCACCCTCGGCGTGCCGATCGCGGCCTGGGCGGGCATCTTCATCGCGGACCTCGTGCTCCGCAAGCGGGACTACGCCGAGCGTGAGCTGTTCACGCGCCGCGGGCGGTACGGCGACGTCCGCTGGGACAGCATCGCGATCCTCGTCGTGGCCACGGCCGTCGGCTGGGGGCTCGTCACGAACACCGCCGCGGGCTGGCTGTCCTGGCAGGGGTACCTGCTCGGCCCGTTCGGACTCGGCGGGACCCAGGGCGCGTGGGCGTACGCGAACCTCGGCGTGGTCGTCGCGCTCGTGATCGGGTTCCTCGGCACGTTCCTGACCGGCCGCGGTGCGGTGACCCGGCAGGAGCAGGCCCCGGCCGTCCCGGTCGACGTCGACGAGACGAACCCGAGGGTCATCGCCCGGTAGCCGCCCCCCGCACCAGCCCCCCAGCCCCCCCGCCCCCCCCACCAGCCCCCCGCCCCCCACCTGGGGCCGTGAGATCGCAGTCGTTGCCGTTCTGACCCCCCTCAGAACGGCAACGACTGCGATCTCACGGTTGGGGGCGGGCGAGAGGGGGTCGGCGGGCGGCGGCCGGCCGGCATGGCCCGGTCAGAGCTTGAAGACCTCGCGCGGGATGTCCGACACCAGCCGGTGCGCCGTCCGCACCGCGGCCTCCTCGGAGATCCGGTGCGTCACCACGAGGTCGGCCAGGTACGCCGCGTCGACGCGCCGGGCGGTGTCGTGCCGCGCGGGGATCGAGCAGAACGCCCGGGTGTCGTCGATGAACCCGGAGGTCTTGGCGAACGACGCCGAGTCGGTCACGGCCTCGCGGAACCGCCGCATCGCCCCGGGGGTGTCGAGGAACCACCACGGCGCGCCGGCGTACACGGCCGGGTAGAAGCCCGCGAGCGGCCCGACCTCGCGCGAGAACACGGTCTCGTCGACGGTGAACAGCACGAGGTGGAACCCCGGCACGGTGCCGAACGCCTCGAGCAGGGGGCGGAGCGGCGCCGTGAACCCGCCGACCGCGGGCAGGTCGTGGCCGGCGTCGGACCCGTACCGCTCGAACGACGGCCGGTGGTGGTCCCGCTGCACGCCCGCGTGCAGCTGCATGACGAGGCCGTCGTCGCAGGACATCTCCGCCCAGCGGTACAGCATGTCGTGGCGGTACGCGGTGGCGTCGTCCGGGGTGAGCGCGGTCGGCCCCCGGAGCGCGGCGGCGTGGATGCGCTCCCGGTCCACCGGGGACAGCGGCGCGGACCCGGCGTCGAGGACCCCCGTGTCGGTCGCGGTCGCACCGTGCTCGACGAAGTACCGGCGGCGGGCCCGGAGCGCCTCGAGCAACCCGGCGTGCGTCCCCGTGTCGATGCCGGCGGCCTCGCCGATCCGCGCGACCACGTCCCTCCAGTCCGGGCGCGACGGGTCGAACACGGCGTCGGCGCGGAACGTCGGGATGACCCGCCCGGAGAAGGCCGGGTCGGCCGCCAGTCGGGCGTGCGCGGCGAGGTCGGACGTCGGGTCGTCGGTCGTCGCGAGCACCGCGATCCGGAACCGGTCGAACAGTGCGCGGGGGCGCATCCCGGGGTCGCGGAGGGCCGTGGCCAGTCGGTCGTACTGGGCGTCGGCGTTCGCGCCGGACGGCTCCTCCGTCAGCCCGAACACGTCGTGCAGCTCGGTCTCGAACCACGCGCGCACCGGGGTGGCCAGGAAGTCGTCCCAGTGCTCGGCGAGCGTCCGCCAGACGGCACGGCCGGGAGGCACGACACCCGTCCCGTCGACCGGCGCGCGCCCGAGCGCGTCGAGCGGCACCCCGTTGGCGTGGAGCAGGCGGAGCACGTAGTGGTCCGGGGTGACGAGCAGCGCGGCCGGGTCGGGGAACGGTTCGTCGTCGGCGAGCACCTCGGCGGGCACGTGTCCGTGCGGTGACAGGATCGGGGCCTCGGCGACCTCGTCGTACAGGCGGCGGGCGACGGACCGCGTCGTCGGGTCGGCGGGGAACAGCCGGTCGGGGTGCGGGACCATCGGTCGGCCGGTGTCGGCGGGGGCGTCGGTGCTCGTCATGCGGGACTCCGTTCGGTGCCGGGGGCGGGCCCGGTCGACCCGCGGACGGTCAGGTGGGTGGGCAGGGCGACCGAGTCCGTCGGGTGCTCCGCGACGGCGGCGGCGTCGGCGTCGGCGTCGGTCGGGACACCGCCGCCGATGCGCCGCAGCAGCATCGTCACGGCGACGCGTCCGGCCTGCTCGATGGGCGACGTCATGGTGGTGAGCGGCGGATCGCAGAAGTCGGCGCCGAAGATGTCGTCACACCCGACGACGCTCATGTCGACGGGCACGCGCACCGACCGCTCCCGCAGACGGCGCAGCATCCCGATCGCGATGAGGTCGTTGAACGCGATGCACGCGGTGACCCCCGCGGTGACGGCGGCGTCCGCGGCGGCCGCACCGGAGTCGACGACCGGCGCGAACGGCCCGGCCGTGTCGACCCGGACGCGCAGCCGCGCCGCGGCGGCGACGAGCGCCCGCCACCGTCGCTCGTTCGACCACGAGCTCTCGGGGCCGCCGACGTACAGCACGTGCCGGTGTCCGAGCGAGACGAGGTGCTCGAGCGCCCGCCCGACCCCGCCCGGTGTGTCGATGAGCACGCTCGACACGGACGGCACACGCCGGTTCAGGACGACGACCGGTAGGAGGCCCGCGAACCGTGCGATCTCCCCGTCGCTCAGGCGCGAGGCGGCGAGCACCGCACCGTCCACCCGTGACGCGATCGCGCCGAGGGTGGCTGCCTCGGTCGCCGCGGACTCCTCGGTGTCCACGAGCAGCTGGGTCCGGCCGGCCGCGGCGAGCCGGTGCTGTGCCCCGCGGATCACGTCGAAGAAGAACGGGTTCGTCACGTCCGGCACGACGACCGCGACCGCCCCGACGTCCCGGGTGCCGCGCTCGCTGCGCGGCGGCGCGTACCCGAGGGCCCGTGCGGCGGCCTCGATGCGGGTGCGCGTCGCGGCGTTGACGCGGCCCGGCCGGGCCAGTGCCCGCGAGACCGTGGAGGGCGCGACCGCAGCGGCCCGCGCGACGTCCCGGATCGTCACGCGGCGGGGCTCCTGGATCTCGGACGTGGCGGCCTCCTCGCGGGCTCGGTCGTGCCACCGACCGTAGGGCCGTGGCAACGCGATGGCAACGGGTTGCCACGGCGTTGCCACAGCGGCAGCATCGACACGGGTCGGTGCGGACCCTCCGCGGTGCCGCATCCCGACCGGTCCAGCATGAGGCGTGGAGGACGACATGACCGAGGCACCCGCCTGGACCCTCTCTGGGTTCGGCGACGAGATCGACGACGACCCGGTCGTCCAGGTCGCCGTGCTCCAGGCCCTCGGCGCGAGCGCGATCGAGGTCCGCAGCGCGTGGGGCGTCAACGTCGTGGACCTCGACGAGGACCAGCTCGCCGGCCTGCACCGCCTCCTGGAGGACCGGGGCCAGTCCGTCTCGGCCGTCGCCTCCCCGATCGGCAAGGTCGACGTCGGCCTGCCCGTCGAGCACGAGGTCACGCGGCTCGAGCGGGCGATCGCCGCCGCGCACGCCCTCGGGACCCGGGACATCCGGGTCTTCTCGTTCTACCGGTCGCCCGAGCAGACCCCCGAGGACGTCCGCGACGCGGTCCTCACGCGGATGCGGGCCCTCGCCGACGTCGCCGAGCGCGAGGGCGTCCGACTGCTGCACGAGAACGAGAAGGACATCTACGGCGACGTCCCCGAGCGGGTGCTCGACGTGGTGGAGTCCGTCGGATCGGACGCGCTCCGCCTGGCCTGGGACAACGCGAACTACGTCCAGTGCGGGGTGCGCCCGTTCAGCGACGGCTGGGGCCTCCTCGCCCCGTACGTCGTCTACCTCCAGGTCAAGGACGCCCTGGCCGCCGACGGCACGGTCGTCCCCGCGGGCGAGGGCGACGGCGAGCTCCGCGAGACCCTGACGGCGCTCCGCGACGCCGGGTACGACGGCCACGCCTCCCTCGAGCCCCACCTGGCGAGTGCCACCCGGCTTGGCGGATCGAGCGGACCGGCCGCGTTCGGTCGTGCCGCCCGCGCGTTCCGGGACCTCACGCGACAGATCGGAGTCACCCTGCGATGAGCACCAGCCCCACCGACGCGACCCCACCGCTCCGCCTCGCCGTCGTCGGCGCGGGCGTCATCGGCCAGCACCACGCCCGTGTCGCCGCACAGCACCCGGACCTCGACCTCGTCGCCCTCGTCGACGCCGTCCCCGCGGCGGCCGTGGCCCTGGCGGACGAGATCACCGCGACCGGCGTGCAGCGACCCCTGACGGCGACGACCATCCGCGAGGCCGTCGACGCCGTGGCGATCGACATCGTCGCGATCTGCTCGCCGTCCGGGATGCACGTCGACCTCGCGACCGCGGCGATCGCGGCCGGCAAGCACGTCCTCATCGAGAAACCGCTCGACACGACGATCCCGCGGGCACGGAAGCTCGCGGCGCTCGCCGCGTCCGCTCGCGACCGGGGGCTCGTCGTGTCCGTCGTGAGCCAGCACCGGTTCGACCCGGCCTCGGTCGCGGTGGCCCGGGCCGCGCACTCGGGCGGGTTCGGCACCCTCACGAGCGGCGTCGCGAGCGTCGCCTGGTACCGCTCGCAGGGCTACTACGACTCCGGCGACTGGCGGGGTACCTGGGCGCTCGACGGCGGTGGCGCGGTCATGAACCAGGGTGTGCACACCGTCGACCTGCTCGTCTGGACGCTCGGGCGCCCGGTCGAGGTGTCGGCGCGTACCGGTCGACTCGCCCACGAGCGGATCGAGGTCGAGGACACCGCGGTCGCGACAGTCCTGTTCGACGGTGGCGCCCTCGCCGTCGTCCACTGCACGACGGCCGCCTACCCGGGGCTGTCCGCGCGGTACCAGGTGCACGGCACGCGCGGTTCGGCGATCGTCGACGACGACCGACTCGCCTTCTTCCACATGGCGCCCGACGACGCGGCCCTGGCGTCCGCGTCGACGACGAGCGGCGCCCAGGCCGTCGCGGGTGCCACGGACCAACGGGCCGAGGTGGTGCCGCCCGAGCACGTCGTCGGCGGCCCGTCGGAGCCGGATGCGTTCCTCCACGGCCACGCTCGGCAGTACGACGACCTCGTCGACGCGATCCGCGACGGGCGCGAGCCCGGGGTGACGGTCGAGGCCGCCCTGCTGTCCCTGGCGACCGTGCGGGCCCTGTACGTGTCGGCGACGCTCGGCGTGCCGGTCCGTGTCGACGACGTCCTGAGCGGCCGGTACGACGACGTCGAACCCATGGTCGGCCCGGGCCCGGGGAGCGTGCTCGCATGAGGTTCTCGGTGTTCACGGCGGCGACGCCGGAGTGGAGCCCCGACCAGGCCGTGTCGATGCTCGCCGCGCAGGGCTGGGACGGCGTCGAGTGGCGCGTCACGGACCAACCGGACGCCCAGGGCGCACCGGGGTTCTGGGCCGGCAACCGTGCCACATGGCCGTTCACGGGCCTGGAGGACCGGCTCGGGCAGATCGCGCGCGTCACCGCCGGCTCGGGGCTCGCGTACTCCGGCATCGGCGGGTACCAGCAGGCGTCGGACCACGACGCGGTCCTGCGGATGCTCCGGGCCACCGCGGAGCTCGGGGCCGAGCGCGTCCGGGTCACGATGCCGCACACCCGGACGGGCACCCCGTACCCGCAGCTGTTCGACCGCACGCGCGCCGACCTCGAGTGGATCGCCGCGCGGGCCGCGGAGCTCGGCGTGCAGGCGCTCGTCGAGCTCCACCACGGCACGATCACCGCGTCGGCGTCCGCGGCGCTCCGGCTCGTCGACGGTCTCGACCCCGCGCACGTCGGGGTCATCCACGACCTCGGCAACCTCGTCATCGAGGGACGTGAGGACCACCTCGCCGCGCTCGAGCTGCTCGGCCCCTACCTGGCGCACGTGCACGTCAAGAACGTCCGCTGGGTGCCGACCGACGACCGACGTGCGGACGGCAGCACGGTGTGGGTGCACGAGTGGGCGACGCTCCGGACCGGGCAGGAGTCCGTCGCGGACTACCTCGCCGACCTGCGGACCGTCGGGTACGACGGCTGGGTCACGGTCGAGGACTTCTCGACCGAGCTGCCCCTCGTGGACCGCACGGCCGACGACCTCGCGTTCCTCCGCTCGCTCGTGTCGACGGACACCCCGTGACGGGCGGCACCGCATCCGACCGCCGACCGGGCATCGTCCACCTGGGGATCGGTGCGTTCGCCCGCGCCCACCTCGCCTGGTACACGCAACGCGCCGGCACCGACGACGACGGACGCGCCTGGGGCATCGTCGGCTTCACCGGGCGGTCACCCGACGCCGCCACCACGCTCGCGGCGCAGGACTGCCGGTACACGCTCGTCGAGCGCGCGGCCGACGGCGACACCGCGACCGCCATGGACGTCGTCGTCGCCGCGCACCCCGGGTCCGACACATCGGCCTGGAGGACCGCCCTCGCGTCGCCGACGACGGCGATCGTCACGCTCACCGTCACCGAGGCCGGCTACCGGCCGGGGTCCGGCGTCGCGGACCGGCTCGTCGACGGCCTCCGGGCGCGGGCGACCGCGGAGGGCGGCCCCCTCACGCTCATCAGCCTCGACAACCTCGCCGGGAACGGCCGGGTCCTCGCCGGGGCCGTGCGGGAGGCGGTCGGGGCGGACCCGGACCTCCTCGCCTGGATCGACCGGAACGTGACGTTCCCCGACGCCATGGTCGACCGGATCACCCCGGCCACGACCGACGAGGACCGCGCCGCCGTCCAGGAGCTGCCCGGCGCGGTGCCCGACGACCGCGTGCCGGTCGTCACCGAGCCGTTCGCCGAGTGGGTCCTCGCCGACCGCTTCGCGGGGGACCGGCCACCGTGGGAGCGTGCCGGGGTCCGCATCGTCGACGACGTCGAGCCGTACGAGCAGCGGAAGCTGTGGCTCCTCAACGCCGCGCACTCGCTGCTCGCCTACCTCGGCCTCCTGCTCGGGCACACGACGGTGGCCGAGGCGATCGCCGACCCGCGCTGCCGCGGCCGCGTCGACCAGCTGTGGGACGAGGCCGGAGCCGAGGTGCGCCTCCCGGCCGACGAGATCGCCGCCGCGCGTGCGGCGATGCTCGAGCGGTGGGCGAACCCGCGGATCCGTCACACGCTGCGACAGATCGCGAGCGACGGGTCGCGCAAGCTCCCCGTGCGGATCGTCGACCCCCTGCGACGGCGACTCGCGCGCGATCCGGACGCCGGCGTCGGACCGGGCACGGCGACGGTCGTCGCGGCGTGGTGGCTGCACTGCGCCCTGCAGGCCGACCTCGTGTCGGACGACGGCTCCCCCGCCCCGGACGCCGACGTGCACGACGTGCTGGCGGTGCTCGACCCGGACCTCGACACCGACCCGGTCGTGGCCGCGATCACCGCGGCGGCGACGCGCATCAGGACCATGATGGACACCGACGACGGCGACGAGGCCGTCGATCCGACACGAGGAGCGACCGCATGACCGCCACCGACCTCCCCTCCACGAGCTCCGCCCGGGGTGCGCGGGGGATGCGCATCACGAAGGCCGAGGTCGTGGTGACGAGCCCGGACCGGAACTTCACGACCCTGAAGCTCACGACCGAGGACGGCATCACCGGTCTCGGGGACGCGACGCTGAACGGCCGTGAGCTCGCCGTCGTGTCGTACCTGCGTGACCACGTCGTGCCGATGCTCATCGACCGCGACGCCTCGCGCATCGAGGACACCTGGCAGCTCCTGTACCGCGGGGCGTACTGGCGTCGCGGTCCGGTCACGATGGCCGCCATCGCCGCGGTCGACATCGCGCTCTGGGACATCAAGGCCAAGGCCGCCGGCATGCCCCTGTACCAGCTGCTCGGCGGCGCCTCGCGTGAGGGGCTCATGGCGTACGGACACGCGTCGGGCAAGGACCTGCCGGAGCTGTTCGACTCGATCCGGGAACACCAGGAGCAGGGCTACCGGTCGATCCGCGTGCAGACCGGCGTGCCCGGGCTCAAGAGCATCTACGGCATCGCGTCGAACGCCCGGCTCGACGGCGACCAGGGCGTCCGGTACGACCACGAGCCCGCGCAGCGCGGGGCCCTGCCGGCGCAGGAGGACTGGGACACCCGGTCGTACCTGCGCCACGTGCCCACCGTGTTCGAGGCCGTGCGGAACGAGTTCGGGCCCGAGCTGCCGCTGCTCCACGACGCCCACCACCGGATGACCCCGATCCAGGCCGCGCAGCTCGGCAAGTCCCTGGAGCCGTACGACCTGTTCTGGCTCGAGGACTGCACCCCGGCCGAGAACCCCGAGGCCCTCCGGCTCGTCCGCCAGCACACCACGACACCGCTCGCGATCGGCGAGGTGTTCAACTCGCTCTGGGACTACCAGCAGATCATCCGCGAGCAACTCATCGACTACGTCCGGAGCGCGGTCACCCACACCGGCGGGATCAGCCATCTGCGGAAGCTCGTCGAGTACGCCGCGCAGTACCAGATCCGCTCCGGGTTCCACGGGCCGACCGACATCTCACCGGTCGGGATGGCGGCCCAGATGCACCTCGGCCTCGCGATCCACAACTTCGGGATCCAGGAGTACATGCAGCACGGGGCTCGGACGAACGCCGTGTTCCAGCAGTCCTTCACGTTCGAGGACGGTCTGCTCCACCCGGGCGACCAGCCGGGCATCGGGGTGGACCTCGACGTCGACGAGGCGGGGAAGTACCCGTACGAGCAGGCGTACCTGCCGTACAACCGCCTGGCGGACGGCACCGTGCACGACTGGTGACCCCGCAGAGGACGTCGCTCGATGTCGCTACTGGGCGGCGATCCCGGCGAAGGTGTCGAAGGACGCCTTGCGCTGGTGTGACCAGGTGTAGAGCCCGAAGTCGCCGTCCTGGCCGTCGTCCTGCCAGCCGTAGAGGAACACCGGCCCGACCTGCGGGTACTGCGCGGCGATCTGGTACAGCTCCTTGATGGTCTCCTGCTGCTGTGCGACGGAGAACGCCGGGTAGTTGCCGTCCGAGCCGGTCGGCATGCCGCTCTCGGTCCACCAGATCGGCATCGAGCCGTCCCCGTACTGGCGCATGACGGCGAGCAGGTCCGGCAGGACGGAAAGCAGGTTGTAGCCGCCGTCCGCGGTCATCGGCATCACCGGGTAGGTGTACGGGTGCAGGTTGACGGCGTCGAACCAGCCCGCCGCACCGTTCCAGTACATCTGGCGGATGAAGTCGATGGGGTTGTAGTCGTTGCCCTGGGGGCCGCTCCCCGAGACCTGCCGCCCGAACGGTGCCATGCCCGCCATGAGCACGGTGGCCTGCGGGTCGGCCTGGTGGATGATGGGGTACACCGTGCGCAGCAGACCGGCGTAGGCAGCGGGGTTCGCGTGGCCGCCCGCCCACGTCCAGCCGAGGTTGACCTCGTTGCCGATCTCGAAGTCGTGGATGCCCCCGGCCGCGAGGCGCCGCACCGAGTAGGTCATCCAGCCGTTCTGCGCCGAGTAACCGGCGGATTCCGGCATGGATGCCGTGCCGTCACCGAAGATGACCTCGACGTCGAGACCCGCCATGCGGGCCTGCGTGATCGTCTGGTCGGAGGCGCCGCCGTGCCCGGTGGGGTTGCCGGCGTAGTTGTAGTCGAGCCGGACCCACTGCACGCCCGCGGAGCGCATGTCCTGGAACACCGAGCGCGCTCCACTGGCGGACATCGTGTTGATCTCCGACTCGTACAGGCCGCCGGGCGAGATGCCCTTGCCGTGCACGATCCCGGATGCTGCGGCGGTCGTGGCCGTCATTGCCGACGCCGGTACCGCCGACGCGCTCGCGGCGGCCGTGGTCGCGGTGATGGTGCGCGGGGCGGGCGACGCAACGTCCGCCCGCACTACCGGGGTGGCCGTCGTCGGCGCGGGCGACGCCGCCGCGGGGGCGGTCGTGGCACTCGGCTTCGCGGAGGCGGTGGTCGCAGCGTCGGCGGTGGTGCCGCCCTGGGGCAGCGCACATGCCATCAGCGCCACCGACGACGCCACTGCGGCGACCGTCACCGGGAGCGCCCAGCGCAGGCGGCGTCGGGCCGAGCGGTCCGTTCCGCTCGTCGTGGTCTCGTTCATGGTCGGGTCCGTGTTGTCCATGGGCTCGTTCCTCCCTGAAGGTCGTGAGCGACCAGAAACGTAACGGTTTTCCGTACCCCCGGATTCGGCTGATTCTCAGGCACGCCTGTTGACTGCCGAGCGCGGATGTGAGGGTCCGTGGAGCGCCCTGTCACCTGTTCGGGGGTCAGGCGAATTACCTGTACGAGTTCGCAGGATCCGATTCGCTCGGACAGGTCGCGCACGGCCTCGCGACCGGGTTGGGGGGGCACCTTTGCAGGGCGGCGACGTCCGCAGCGGTGGATGCGGCGCGAGCCGGCGGGTGAGGCGCGAGCCGGCGGTCGCGGCGCGGGGCAGACTCGGCGGCATGGACCCCGAGCAGCTCGCCGCCGTCGCGCGCGAGCTGTACCGGCGACGCCCCGAGGACTTCGTCGCCGAACGGACCGCGCGGGCACGCGATCTCCGGAAGCGTGACCGGGCCTTGTCGGACGGCGTGAAGGCGCTCCGCAAGCCCTCGCCCGCCGCGTGGGTCGTCGACCTGCTCGCGGCGCAGGGCGCCCTCGACGACGCGGTCGACCTCGGACCGGCGCTCCGCGCTGCGCAGGAGCAGGCCGACCCGCGGGCGATCAGCCGGCTCCGGCGCGAGCGGGCCTCGCTCGTGGCGTCGCTCACGGATGCCGGGGCCGATCTGGCGCGCGACGCCGGGCACGAGCCGTCGGACGTCGTGCTCGAGCAGGTCGGGGCGACGGTCGAGGCGGCAATGGCGGACCCCCGTGCGGGTGCTGCCGTGCGGTCCGGGATGCTCGTCCGCGCGCTCGAGGCCGTCGGGTTCGAGCCGGTCGACCTCGACGGCGCCGTGGCGGTGCCCGAGGCGGTGCCCGACATCGACGGGGAGGGCGCCGAGGCTGAGCCGGAGCCGGAGCCGGAGCCGGAGCCGGAGCCCGAGCCGGAGTCCGACGCGGAGCCGGAGCCCGAGCCGGAGCCCGACGCGGAGCCGGAGCCGGAGCCCGACGCGGAGCCGGAGCCGGAGCCGGAGTCGACGCCACCCCGCCGGTCGCGCGGCGGCACCGGCCGTCCGCGCCGCGCGACCGGTGGCCATCCGGCGGACGCGCCCCGGTCCTCCCGTCCGACGCAGGGCGACGACGGCGACGACCACCACCACGACCACGACCGCGTCCGCCAGGAGGCCCGGGTGGCCGAGGCGGCGGCACGCGACGCCGCCCGGGCCGCCGACGACGACCTCGAGCGCCTCGAGGACGCGCTCGACGACGCCGACCGGCGCCGTCGTGACCTCGAGGGGCGCCGGCACGACCTCGAGGAGGAACTCGCCGCGGTCCGCCGGGACCTCGACGACGCCGAACGGGAGACGCAGCGGCTCGAGGACGATCGCGACGCCGCGGAGGAACGCGCGGACGAGGCGCGGACGGCGCTCCGGCGGGCCCGCGCGCACCGGCGCGAGGTGGGCTGAGCCCGCGTCTGTTACCGGTCGTCCTCCGGCGTGTCCGAGCCCACGCGGGCACCACCGTCGGCACCACCATCGCCGTCGGCGCTGCCCCCGTCGTCGTCCTCGCCGAGCAGCCGGCCGAGGATCGACGTCAATGCCGCCCGGTCCGCCTCGTCGAGGGGCGCGAACAGCGTCGCGAGCGTCCGGTCCGCGGCCTCCTGTCCGGCTGCGAGGAGCCGTTCACCCTCGGCGGTGAGTTCGTACCGAACCCGGCGGCCCACCCCCGGATGGCGTTCGACGAGCCCCCGCGCGGCCATGCGCGTCGTGAGGGTCCCGAACGCCTGGTCGCTCTGGAACGTCACGAGTGCGAGCGCGTGCGCCGAGGCCCCGGGGCGGGTGGCGATCGCGCGGAGGGCGTCCCACTGGGCGAGGGTCGTCCCGACACCGTGCAGGGCCGCGTCGACCGCACGGTGGTCACGCCACTGCGCCTGTTTCACCATCCGGCCGAGTCGTCGCAGGTCCGTCGTCATGGTGCTACCGCATCAGCAGCATTAGATAAACATGTTGAGACAGGAGCGACACCATGGACATCACCCTCGACGAACGCGGCACCGACGGCCCCCTCGTCCTCGTGCTGCACGGCGGCGGCGGCCCCGCGACGGTGGCGCCCTTCGTGGCGCACCTCGCCGACACGCACCACGTCATCGCACCGACGCACCCGGGGTGGAACGGCACCGACCGTCCGGACGACCTCGACACGGTGCGGGCGCTCGCCGGCGTGTACCTCGACCTGCTCGAGCAGCGCGACGCCCGGAACGCCGTGCTCGTCGGCAACTCGCTCGGCGGCTGGATCGCGCTCGAGATGGCCGTCCAGGCGGCAGAGCGCGGCTCGGACGCGGTCGGCGCGCTCGTCGTCGTCGACGCGGTGGGCGTGACGGTGCCCGACGAGCCGGTGCGCGACTTCTTCGCGCTCGACGCGCGCGGGGTGGCGGAGTACGCCTGGCACGACCCCGAGCGCGGGTACCTCGACCCGGCGACCCTCTCGGACGAGCGCCGGCGCGTCCAGGCGGCGAACATGGTCGCGCTCCGGACCTACGCGGGCGGCGCCGCCATGGCCGACCCGACCCTCGCCTCCCGGCTCGCCGACGTGCGGGTCCCGGCGCTCGTCCTGTGGGGTGACAGCGACCGCATCGTCACCCCCGCGTACGGGGCCGCGCTCGCGGATGCGTTGCCCGACGCGCGGTTCGTCGTGGTCGAGGCGGCGGGCCACCTGCCGCAGCTCGAGCGCGCCGACGCCACGTTCGCCGCGGTCGACGCGTTCGTGACCGCGCTCCCGACGCCCGGCGCGGACGAGGCGCACGACATGCGCTAGAGTGACCGACTGGACTTCGGCGAGGGTCGTGCGCAGGCGCGGCCGTGATCGACGCGGTAGGAGATCCGGTCCCGTGCTCCGTGCGGGTGACCGGCGGTGGCCCCGGATCACGGGCCCTCCTGGCGCTGTGACGCGTTCGAGTCGAACACACTGACCGACGACGGCCGCATGGCGGTCGTCCCCACCCAGGAGGCACCACCATGGCCGACCAGTACCAGCTCGCCGCCGAGCACCGCACCGCATTCGGCAAGGGCGCGGCACGCAAGCTCCGCGCCGCCGACAAGATCCCCGCCGTCGTCTACGGTCACGGCACCGACCCGCAGCACGTCACGCTGCCCGGGCACGACACGATGCTCGTCGTCCGCCGCGCGAACGCGATCATCGAGCTCGACATCGAGGGCGCCACGCAGCTCGTGCTCGTCAAGGACGTCCAGCGTGACCCGGTGCGGCAGATCATCGAGCACATCGACCTCGTCGTGCTCCGTCAGGGCGAGCGGGTCACCGTCGAGGTCCCCGTGGTCGTCGAGGGCGAGTCGGCTCCGGGCACCATCCATGTGCAGGACGAGTCCACGCTGTCGCTGGTCGTCCTCGCGACGAACATCCCCCAGCACGTCGTCGTCGACGTCACGGGCCTCGAGGACGGTGCCCAGCTGCACGCCTCGGACATCACGCTCCCCGAGGGCGCCGAGCTCGACACCGACCCGGAGGCCCTGGTCGTCAGCATCAGCACGCCCCGCGGCGCCGGTGACGAGGGCGACGAGGCCGGCGAGGACGCCGCGGAGTAGTCCGCGAGCCTCCCGACGCCCATGGCGGAACGAACGCTGCTCGTGGTCGGGCTCGGCAACCCCGGGCCCGACTACGCCGGCAACCGGCACAACGTCGGACAGATGGTCCTCGACGACCTCGCGGTGCGGATCGGTGCGACCTTCCGGAAGCACAAGACCCCCGCGCAGGTCGCCGAGGGCCGCCCGGCCCCGGGTGGGCCGAAGCTCATCCTGGTCAAGCCCGCGTCGTTCATGAACACGTCCGGCGGCCCGGTGTCGGCTGCCCTGTCGTTCTACGGTCTGACGCCCGCCGATCTCGTCGTCGTGCACGACGAGCTCGACCTGCCGTTCGACACGCTCCGGCTCAAATCCGGTGGCGGGCACGGCGGGCACAACGGGCTCCGCGACATCATCAAGGCCTGCGGGACGAACGAGTTCGCTCGGGTCCGCGTCGGTATCGGCCGCCCGCCCGGTCGGCAGGACCCGGCCGACTACGTGCTCCGTGACTTCTCGTCGACCGAGCGCAAGGTGCTGCCGTCGCTCCTCGCCGAGGCCGCCGACGCGGTCGAGGCGATCGCGACCGACGGCCTCCTCGCCGCGCAGCAGCGGTTCCACGCGCCGGCCTGACCGTCGTGGGACGACCGGGAGGCTCGGTGTGCGCCCGCCCATCTCCCTTCCGTTCGCCCACAGCACGCGGCGGGCCGGATCGCCTGTCGGAGGGCGCCGGTACCATCGGATGAGTGACGATCTCGGGCATCATCCCTGCGCTCTCGCGCGCCTCCGCGTTCGATCGTGTCCTCGCCGCCGCCCCGCGTGACGCCGACTTCTCCGTCGTCGACGGCCTCCGCGTCCCGTTGCTGGCGGCGCTGCTCGCCGAGCGGGACGGCCCGCAGTGCGCCTTCGTGATCACCGCCACCGGGCGCGAGGCAGAGGGCGTGCGTGACGCCGTCCGGTGCTACGTGCCCGAGGCCGAGGTCCTCGAGTTCCCCGCGTGGGAGACCCTGCCGCACGAGCGCCTGAGTCCGAGCGCGCAGACGGTCGGCACGCGCATCAACACCCTGCGGCGCCTCGCCGACTGGCAGGCCGCCGCCGACCGGGGCGAACCCCGTGGGCCGATCGTCGTCGTGGCGAGCGTGCGTGCCGCGCTCCAGCCCATCGCGGACAACATGACCGCGATGGCACCCCTGGTGCTCCGGACGAACTCGCGGGGCAACGACCTCGCGCAGCTCGCCGGCGCCCTCGTCGACCTCGCCTACGCCCGGGTCGACCTCGTGTCCCGCCGTGGCGAGTTCGCGGTCCGCGGCGGCATCCTCGACGTCTTCCCTCCGACGGCCGACCACCCGGTCCGCATCGACTTCTTCGGCGACGAGATCGATGCGATCAAGGCGTTCAGCGTCGCGGACCAGCGCTCGACGGACGAGGACCTCGGGCAGGTGGAGCTCACCGCGAGCCGCGAGCTCCTGCTCGGCGAGAGCGTCCGGCAGCGGGCGCGCGAGATGCTCCACGAGTTCCCGAGCCTGTCCCAGATGCTCGCCAAGATCGCCGAGGGCATCCCGGTCGAGGGCATGGAGTCCCTCGCGCCCGCCCTGGTCGACCGCCTCGTGCCCGTCACCCACTACCTGCCGTCCTCGGCGGTCGTCGCGGTGTTCTCGCCCGAGCGTGTCGTCGCCCGGGCGCACAGCCTGGCCGAGACGAACCAGGAGTTCCTGCAGGCCGCGTGGAGTGCGGCGACCGCCGGGGCGCAGGCCCCCATCGACCTCGATGCCGGCAACTTCCTGTCCCTCGGGGCGCTCAAGCAGTCCCGCGGCGACCGCACCTGGTGGACGGTGTCGCCGTTCGACTCCGGTGCCGACCTCACCGACGAGCAGGCGGTCGAGTCGGCGGGCGACTACCTCCGCGTGCCCGCCGAGACCGTCCCGAGCTTCACCGGCAGCGCCGAGGGCGCGCTCGAGCACGTCGCCGAGCGCACGCGGGACGGCTGGTCCGTCGTGGTCACCGCGCAGGGCGCCGGTCTGGTCGAGCGTGCCGTGCAGGTCCTCGCGGACGCCGGCGTCGCCGCCCGGGTCGAGGACGTCACCGAGCCCCCGGAGCCCGGCGCCGTGTTGCTCACGACCGCATCGGTCGAGCACGGGTTCGCCGTGCCGGAGCTCCGCCTGCTCGTGATGTCCGAGGCCGAGTTCTACGGCCGGAGCGCCCAGCAGGGAGCCCGGCAGGTGAAGAAGCTCGCCAGCCGCCGGAAGAACGTCGTCGACCCGCTGCAGCTCAAGCCGGGTGACGTCGTCGTGCACACCACGCACGGGATCGGCAAGTTCGTCGAGCTCGTCTCGCGCGAGGTCTCGTCGGGTGGTCGGAACGCGGTCAAGACGCAGCGCGAGTACCTCGTGCTCGAGTACGCGCCATCGAAGCGCGGGTACCCGGGCGACAAGCTCTACGTGCCGACGGACCAGCTCGACCAGCTCTCGCGCTACGTCGGCGGCGAGGCCCCGACGCTGAGCAAGATGGGCGGCAGCGACTGGGCGTCGGCCAAGAGCAAGGCGCGCAAGGCGGTCCGCGACATCGCGGTGGAGCTCGTCAAGCTCTACTCGGCGCGGATGGCGTCGAAGGGCCACGCTTTCGGGCCGGACACCCCCTGGCAGCGCGAGCTCGAAGAAGCCTTCCCGTTCGCCGAGACGCCCGATCAGCTCACCACGATCGACGAGATCAAGGCCGACATGGAGCGGCCGATCCCGATGGACCGCCTGCTGTCCGGCGACGTCGGCTACGGCAAGACCGAGGTCGCGATCCGCGCCGCGTTCAAGGCCGTGCAGGACGGCAAGCAGGTCGCGGTCCTCGTGCCGACCACGCTGCTGGTCCGCCAGCACTTCGAGACCTTCCAGGAACGCTTCGCCGGGTTCCCCGTGCACCTGCGCGCCCTGAGCCGGTTCCAGACCGAGAAGGAATCCAAGGAGACCATCGCGGGCCTCGCCGACGGCACGGTCGACATCGTGATCGGGACGCACCGCATCCTGTCCCAGCAGGTGCAGTTCAAGGACGTCGGCCTCGTGATCATCGACGAGGAACAGCGCTTCGGCGTCGAGCACAAGGACCAGCTCAAGAAGCTCAAGACGAACGTCGACGTCCTCGCCATGAGCGCGACCCCGATCCCGCGGTCACTCGAGATGGCCGTGACCGGCATCCGCGAGATGTCGACCCTCGCCACCCCGCCCGAGGACCGCCATCCGATCCTGACCTTCGTCGGGCCGCAGTCGGACATGCAGGTCGCGGCGGCGATCCGGCGAGAGCTGCTCCGCGAGGGCCAGGTGTTCTACGTGCACAACCGCGTCAAGGACATCCAGGGCACCGCCGCGCACCTCGCCGAGATCGTGCCCGAGGCCCGGATCGCGGTCGCGCACGGCCAGATGTCCGAGCAGGCCCTCGAGCAGGTGATGGTCGACTTCTGGGAGCGCAAGTTCGACGTCCTCGTGTCGACCACGATCATCGAGACCGGCCTCGACATCGCGAACGCGAACACCCTCATCATCGACCGCGCCGACAAGTACGGGCTGTCGCAGCTGCACCAGCTCCGGGGTCGTGTCGGCCGCGGGCGCGAGCGCGGGTACGCGTACTTCCTCTACGACGCCGACAAGCCCCTGTCCGAGACCGCGCAGGACCGCCTCGAGACCATCGCGGCGAACAACGAGCTCGGTGCGGGCATGCAGGTCGCCCTCAAGGACCTCGAGCTCCGCGGAGCGGGCAACCTGCTCGGTGGCGAACAGTCCGGTCACATCGCGGGGGTCGGGTTCGACCTCTACCTCCGGATGATCGGCGAGGCCGTCGGGCAGTTCCGCGGCGACGTCGCCGAGGGGCAGACGGAACTCCGCCTCGAGCTCCCGGTCGACGCCCGCATCCCCGACGACTACGTCGAGAGCGAGCGTCTCCGGCTCGAGGCGTACCAGAAGCTCTCGGCCGCGTCGGCTCCTTCGGCGCAGGACGCTGCGATCGACATGGTGCTCGACGAGCTCACCGACCGGTACGGCACGCCCCCGAAGGCGGTCACGACGCTCATCGAGGTCTCGCGGCTCCGGCGCATGGCGCAGCAGGTCGGCCTGTCCGACGTCGTCGTGATGGGGTCGAACCTCCGGGTCGCGGGCAAGGAGCTCGCCGATTCCCAGCAGGTCCGGCTCACCCGCATGTTCCCGGGGTCGCGGTGGTTCGCCCAGCAGAACGCGACGAGCATCCCGCTCCCGAAGCGGAACGGCGAGCCGCTACCGGACGATGCGCTCATCGACTGGGTGGAGTCGATCCTCACGGCGATCTACGGCGCCAACGTGCCCGAGCAGGCGCCGGCCGCGTAGGCGGGGGCGGGACCGCCGGTCGGGAGGCACGGTACGGGCCCGCCCCGCGCCTCCCGTCCGGCCGGACCCGCGGCGGAACTGCCGGATCGTGCTCTGGTCAGTGCGCGCCCGGAGCGGCCGCGCGCTCGGACCGCGCACGGCGTGCCCCGAGCGCGACGACGACGGCCGACGCCACCATCGCGACGCCCGAGCCGACGAGGACCGCGAGCGTGCCCTGGTCCGCGACCCGCGGCGTGCGCACGAACGCGAGTTCGTTCATGAGCAGCGAGACGGTGAACCCGACCCCGCCGAGGACGCCGACGGTCGCGACCGCCGAGAGCGACAACGTCGGGCGCTCAGGATGCCGGAACACCTGGGTCGCGACCCCGCCGAAGAGCGTGATGCCGACGACCTTGCCCACCGGGAGTGCGAGCACGATCGCCCAGAACGCCGGCGACAGCGCACCGAACCCCACCGCGGGCACGGCGACCGCGGCCGAGGTGAACGCGAACACCGGCAGGACGACCCCGTTCGACCAGGGTTCGACAGCGTGCCGGACCGTGTGCCCGGCGCGCCGGGGGAGCACCAGCCCGAGTGCCACCCCGGCGATCGTCGCGTGGACCCCCGAGTGCAGGACGAGCCACCACGTGACGACGCCGAGCACGACGAGGCCGACCACGATCGCCGGCCGGGCACGCCCGACGCGGCGCAGGGACCGGGCCAGCACCGCGAACGCCGCGAGGGCCACGACCGCCAGCCCGAGGAGTCCCAGGTCGGTGCCGTGCGCGAAGACGATCGCGATGATGACGATCGCGATGAGGTCGTCGAGCACCGCGAGCGCCAGGAGGAACACCCGGAGGCGTGACGGCAGCCCGCGGCCGAAGATCGCGAGGATCCCGAGTGCGAACGCGATGTCGGTCGCGGTGGGGATCGGCCAGCCGTGTTCGAGCCCGCTGCCCTGCGTGACCGCCAGGTAGAGCACCGCCGGCACGACGACACCCCCGACGGCGGCGATCGCGGGCACGATCGCGGTCCGGGGATCCGACAGCTGCCCGATCGTCAGCTCGTGCTTGAGCTCGATCGCGATGAGCAGGAAGAACGCGACGAGCAGCCCGTCGCTGACCCAGTGTGCGATCGACAGGTCGAGTCCGACCGCGGACCAGGGTGTGTGGAGCGCCAGCAGGTGCTCGAGTCCTGGCCCGAGGGGGGAGTTCGCGGCGGCGAGTCCGAGGACCGCGGCGGTGAGCAGGGCGACGGCGCTGAAGCGCTCGGAGCGGACGATGGCGGGCACGGTGACTCCGTCTCGTTGGGGTCGGTCGATGGTCCGTCGACCAGACTTCCCGACACGCCCCGGTCAGCCTACCGCCGGGGACCGCCGTGCTGGGCGAGCGTCGGTGCGACGATGGAGCATGACCCCGCATCAGGAGGACCAGGCCGACCCCGCCGACCGAGCCGCAGCCGTCCAGGCCCTCGCCGCGGTGGTCGATCGCTTGCTCGCGCCGGACGGCTGCGTGTGGAACCGCGCGCAGACCCACCGGAGCCTGGCGGCGTACGCGGTCGAGGAGTCGTACGAGCTCGTCGACGCGATCGACGTGGACGACGACGTCGAGATCCGCGAGGAGCTCGGCGACGTGCTGTACCAGGTCGTGCTCCACGCGGGGATCGCCGAGCGTCGCGGCGCGTTCACGCTCGCCGACGTCGCCGAGCACGCTCGCGAGAAGATGGTCCGCCGCCATCCGCACGTGTTCGGCGACGAGCACGCGGAGACGTTCGCCGACGTGGTCCGGGTGTGGCGCGCGGCGAAGTCGGCCGAGAAGGCAGCGCGCACGAGCGTGTTCGACGGCGTGCCCCGGGCGATGCCCCCACTCGAGCGGTCCGTGAAGCTCCTCGAGCGGATCGACGAGCACGGCCTCGGTTCCGTGCCCCTCGCGCAGGCCGTCGCGGATGCCGCTCGGCAGGACCGTACGCCCGGGGTGACCGACGGCTCGGACGGTCACGGTGCCGTCGATCCCGCGTGGGGCGGTGAGCTCCTCGACCGGATCGGGGCGGCCCGGGCGGACGGCGTCGACCCGGTGGCGAGCCTCCGCGCTGCGGTCGTCGCGCTCGAGGCGGCTGGCCGCGCGACGGAGCGCGAGCGGTCGCGCTCAATGCAGCGGGGCTCCGAGCGCGACCTGGGGCCCGGGCGTCGGACGCATGGCGACACGACGAGGTGAGGGCGCCCTCCCAACCCGAAAAGGAGGGCGCCCTCCGCGCGGCGACCGCGGCACGCAGCCGCCACGCCGGACGCGGGAGTCCGCAGCACTGGCCCCCCGCGGCCCGCCACGAGGGCGGACGATCGACCACCGTGATGGATCAGTGGAGCGGTGATCGACTGGAATACAGCATATCATAGCCGACGGCGCGGCGGCAAGCGCTCTGCGAAGATGGGGCCATGGCGACTGTCGTGACGGCTCCCCGCGGGATGCGGGACTTCCTCCCAGCCGAGAAGGCGCGCCGTGACCACGTGCTCGGCGTGATCCGTGGCGTGTACACGCGACACGGCTTCGACGAGATCGAGACCCCCGTCGTCGAGGACGCCTCGCGGCTGCACGCGGGCCTCGGCGGCGACAACGAGAAGCTGGCCTTCGCCGTGATGCGCCGGGGGCTCACCGTCGAGGACCTCCGCGTCGCCGAGGCGCCGCTCGACCTGGCCGACCTCGGACTCCGGTTCGACCTCACGGTCCCGCTCGCCCGGTTCTACGCGAGCCACCGCTCCGAGCTGCCGACGGTGTTCCGGTCCGTGCAGATCGCGCCCGTCTGGCGCGCGGAGCGTCCGCAGAAGGGCCGCTACCGGCAGTTCGTGCAGTGCGACATCGACATCCTCGGTGAGGCCGGGCCGCTCGCCGAGATCGAACTCATCCGCGCGACGACCGACGCCGTGGACGCCCTCGGCATCACCGGGACCACCATCCGCGTCAACGACCGGCGGATCCTCGTGGCGCTGCTCGGCTCGTGGGGCGTCGACGGGCCCGACGCCGACGCCGCCCTCGTCGTCGTCGACAAGCTCGACAAGATCGGCCCCGACGGCGTCGCGCGCGAACTCGTGGCACTGCCGGGGCTGGCCGGACACGACGCCTCCGAGCTCGAGGCCGTGCTGCGCGACCTCGCGACGGCCGACTGGGACAGCGTCGTGGGCGCCGACTGGCTCGACGCCGACGCGTTCGGGGACCTGCAGGCCCTGCGTGCGGCCCTGCCCGGCGTGCGACTGCAGTTCGACCCGACGCTCGTCCGGGGCATGGGGTACTACACGGGCACCATCTTCGAGGTCGCGCACCCCGACTTCGGGTACAGCCTCGGCGGTGGTGGGCGGTACGACGGCATGATCGGGCGCTTCCTCGGCCAGGACGTCCCCGCGGTCGGGTTCTCGCTCGGGTTCGAGCGCCTCGTCGACCTCGTGACGCTGCCCGAGGACGCCACCGCCGACGCCGTCGTGCTCGTCCACGACCGCGACGTCCCGCCCGCCCGCCTCGCCGCGCTCAAGCAGGAGGTCCTGGCCGGCCACGCCCGGGTGCGCCTCGAACGCCGGACCAAGAACATGAAGAACCTGTTGGCCGGGCTCGCCGCCGCGGGGTTCACCGCCTTCGCGACGGTGGACACCGACAGCACCCTCGAGGACCTCGCCTTCCGACCGCTCGAGTGACCCCGCTCGCTAGGATCGGTCCCGGATTCGTCCAACCACCACTACCGCTTGTTAGGAGTACCCCGTGGCCGTGATCGATGCCGTTGGAGCACGCGAAGTCCTCGATTCCCGAGGCAACCCGACCGTCGAGGTCGAGGTGCTCCTCGACGACGGCGTGGTCTCGCGCGCCCTGGTCCCGTCCGGCGCCTCGACCGGCGCGTTCGAGGCCTACGAGCTGCGTGACGGCGACGCCGGACGCTACGGCGGCAAGGGCGTGCTCAAGGCCGTCGAGGGTGTCCTCGACGAGATCGGCCCGGCGCTCGAGGGCTTCGACGCCACCGACCAGCGTCTCGTGGACGCGGCGCTCATCGAGCTCGACGGCACCGAGAACAAGTCCCGCCTCGGCGCGAACGCGATCCTCGGCGCCTCGCTCGCGGTCGCCCGCGCCGCGGCGGACTCCGCCGACCTGCCCCTGTTCCGCTACCTCGGCGGCCCGAACGCGCACACCCTGCCCGTGCCGCTCATGAACGTCGTCAACGGCGGCGCCCACGCCGACACGAACGTCGACATCCAGGAGTTCTTCCTCGTGCCCTACGGCGCGTCGTCCTTCTCCGAGGCCCTCCGGTGGGGCGTCGAGACCTACCACGCGCTCAAGGGCGAGCTGAAGAAGCAGGGACTCGCCACCGGCCTCGGCGACGAGGGCGGGTTCGCCCCGGAGCTCGCTTCGAACCGTGCCGCGCTCGACTTCCTCGTCGCCGCGATCGAGAAGGCCGGGTTCACCCCCGGCAAGGACATCGCGCTCGGCCTCGACGTCGCCTCGACGGAGTTCTACGCCGACGGCACCTACGCGTTCGAGGGCGGGCAGCTCTCGAGCGAGGAGTTCACGCAGTACTTCGTGGACCTCGTCGGCAACTACCCCCTCGTCACCATCGAGGACCCGCTCGCCGAGGACGACTGGGAGGGCTGGACGCACTTCACCGCCGAGCTCGGGTCGAAGGTGCAGATCGTCGGTGACGACCTCTTCGTGACGAACCCGAAGCGCCTCGCCAAGGGGATCCAGGAGCGGGCGGCGAACTCGATCCTCGTCAAGGTGAACCAGATCGGCACCCTGACCGAGACCCTCGACGCCGTCGCGCTCGCACAGCGCAGCGGCATGACCGCGATCCTGTCCCACCGCTCGGGCGAGACCGAGGACACGACGATCGCCGACATCGCGGTCGCGGTGGACGGCGGCCAGATCAAGACCGGTGCGCCGGCCCGCTCGGACCGCGTCGCCAAGTACAACCAGCTCCTCCGGATCGAGGAGGAACTCGGCGACGCCGCCGTCTACGCCGGCCGCAGCTCGTTCCCGCGCAGCGCCCACCTGTGAGCTGAGCACCCGCTGGTCCGGACCGTCGGACCAGCGGATGCCGCTCCGGCTCCGGCCCCTGGGCCTCCCGACCGGGAGGCCCGGGGGCCGTTCCGTGTGTCGGCCGGCGGACGACGCCTCAGTGGAGTCACCGGCGTGAGCACGGGCGCGGGAGGCAGTGCCCGGCGTCCTCGGTGGTCGGCTGCGCGTGGCATGGGGGGACGGGTCCGCACCGTGCCGCTGCCCGGACCGGACCGGCGCCCGGGTTATCGTCGCTCCATGCCCTCGACGAAGCCCCGCGTCCGTCGCGTGCCGATCGCGATGCCCGCCGCCACGAGTCCGTCCGGCGCCTGGTTCCGGAACATCCGGTTCTCGGGCTTCAGCGTCCTCATGCTCGGCATCGTCGTGCTGTTCGTCGTGGTGCTCGCGCCGTCGCTGCGGACGCTGATCCAGCAGCAGCAGGAGATCGCGCAGAAGGAGCAGCAGGTCGCCGCGCAGCGTGCGGACGTCGCGACGAAGAAGCGGGACGTGGCGCGGTGGGACGACCCCGCCTACATCGAGGCCCAGGCGCGCGACCGCCTGCTGTACGTGTACCCGGGCGAGACGAGCTACCTCGTCATGGGCGCTGGGAGCGGGTCCTCGTCGGGCTCGACCAGTGCCGTGACGACCGACTCGGGCACCCCCGTGAGCACGAAGCTCCAGACGCCGAAGGTCGACTGGGTGCAGGCGATGTTGTCGTCGGTGCTCGAGTCCGGGCTGACCGAGAAGACGACGTCCGAGCTCGTCGCCCCGGACGTCTCGGGCAGTGGGACGCCGACCACGGGTGCGACCGCGGGCACGGGCGCCGGGCGCTGATCGCGCGGGCATCGTGCGCCGACCTGCGGGTACCCAGCGCCGGACGGCCCGAGGACGGATCGTGCACCGGGTAGGATCACCGTCCCGTGGCAACTCCTCCGTTCGATCCGCCCACCGCCCGTGACGTCGCCGTCGTCTCGGCCCAGCTCGGGCGTCCCGCGCGTGACGTCATCGGCATCCCGGCGCGCTGCGTGTGCGGTGCGCCGACGGTGGTGGCGACGCAGCCCCGGTTGTCGAACGGCACGCCCTTCCCGACCCTGTACTACCTGACGCACCCCGCGGCGACGGCCGCGGTGTCGACGCTCGAGGCGACGGGTGCGATGCCGGAGCTCGCGGCCCTCCTCGAGGAGCAGTCCGTGGCCGACGCGTACCGTGCCGCGCACGAGGCGTACCTGGCGGACCGCGAGTCGATCGAGGTCGTCGCGGAGATCGCGGGGGTCACCGCGGGCGGCATGCCGAACCGGGTGAAGTGCCTGCACGCGCTCGTGGGGCACGCCCTCGCCGCGGGGCCGGGCGTGAACCCGATCGGCGACCTCGCGCTCGAACGGGCGGCCTGGAGCCCCGAGCGGTGCGCCTGCGTGACGTACGATGGGGTGGACGACGGCGGAGTCGGGGTGGGCGGAGGCAGAGAGTAAACTCTCGGCAAACCCCCATCCAAGGAGACATCACTCGTGCCCAAGATCCTCATCGTCGGCGGCGGCTACGCCGGCTTCTACACAGCATGGAAGCTCGAGAAGGCGCTCCGCCCGGGCGAGGCCGAGGTCACGATGGTGGACCCGCTGCCCTACATGACCTACCAGCCGTTCCTGCCGGAGGTCGCGGCCGGGTCGATCGAGCCGCGGCACGCGGTGGTCGCGCACCGTCGGCACCTCGGCAAGACGCGTGTCGTCACGGCCAAGGTCACCAAGGTCGACCACGCCACGAAGACCGCGACGATCACGCCGCAGGTCGGCGAGCCGTGGGAGGAGACCTACGACACGCTCGTCATGACCGCCGGTGCCGTCTCGCGCACGTTCCCGATCGCCGGCGTCGCCGAGGAGGCCATCGGCCTCAAGACCATCGAGGAAGCCGCCGCGATCCGCGACAAGATCCTCACGAACTTCGCGAAGGCCGCGAACCTGCCCGCCGGCCCGGAGCGCGAGCGTCTCCTCACCGTCGTGGTCGTCGGCGGTGGCTTCGCCGGCATCGAGATCTTCGCCGAGCTGCGGTCGTTCGCCACGAACCTGCTCCGCAACTACCCGACCATCTCGTTCGACGAGACCCACTTCCACCTGGTCGAGGCGATGGGGCGCATCATGCCCGAGGTCTCCCTCGAGACCAGCCACTGGGTCCTCAAGAACCTCGCCGAGCGCGGCGCTGAGGTCCACCTCGACACGCAGCTCGCCTCGGCGGTCGGCGGCGTCTGCCAGCTCAAGCCGAACGAGGGCGAGATCCAGACCGTCGAGTCCGACCTCATCATCTGGACCGCGGGCGTCATGGCGAACCCGATGGTCAAGGGCACCGACCTCCCGCTCGAGCCGCGCGGACGCATCCGTGTGCAGCCGGACCTCCGTGTCGTGGACGACAACGGGATCGTCGCGGACGCCTGGGCCTGCGGTGACGTCGCGGCGGTGCCGGACCTCACGGGCGGCGGTGTGGGCGGCATGTGCGTGCCGAACGCCCAGCACGCGGTCCGCCAGGCCAAGCAGCTGGCGAAGAACCTCGTCGCGGTCATCCGCGGTGAGGAGCCGAAGGACTACAAGCACGAGAACCTCGGCGCGGTGGCGGGCCTCGGCCTCGGCATCGGTGTGTTCCAGTCGGGCAAGTTCGCGATGAAGGGCTTCCTCGCCTGGGGCGCGCACCGCGGGTACCACGGCCTGGCCATGCCGTCGTGGGAGCGCAAGGTCCGCGTGGTCGGCGACTGGCTCACCGGCACGATGTTCGGCCGCGACATCGTCTCGCTCGACGACCGCGAGACCCCGCGTGCCGCGTTCGAGACGTTCGCGTCGCGCCCGAAGCCCCCGATGCCCGAGGCCGGCACGCCCGAGGGTGCGTCGGGCCCGGTCTACGCGACCCCCGCCGACGACGTCTCGAAGGACGTCAAGAAGGACGACGCCGCGCCCGCCGCGAAGACGACCACGCGCAAGCCGGCCGCCAAGAAGGCCGCTGCGCCGAAGGCCGACGCCGCTGCCGCGGCCCAGCCCGTCGCCGAGCCGGCCGCGGAGTCGGCGCCGGTCAGCGCGAAGGCGGAGTAGCCGACCCCGTCCGCGCCAGCGGATCGACCACGATCGAGGCGGTCACCCCACGGGGTGGCCGCCTCGTCCGCGTCCGGGGTGCCGACGATCTAGGCTGGAACGCGTTCCCGAGCAACGCTCGGTGCGCGGCTGGCCCGCGCCGCCCCCGTGGCCCAACGGCAGAGGCATGCGACTTAAAATCGCCGAGTTGAGGGTTCGAATCCCTCCGGGGGCACCGAACACCGCCGGCGCCCCCGCGACGGCCCGTCACCCCCTAGGCTGCGGATCGTGACGACCCGAACCCGAACCGCGTCGACCCGAGACGCGACCCTCGACATTGCCCGTGGCATCGCGATCACCATGATCGTGCTCGGCCACGTCCTGCGCGGACTGGCGTCCGCACACATCCTCGACCGCCACGCGGTGGGCTACATCGACACCGACCGACTCCTGTACAGCGTGCACCTGACGGTGTTCGCGTTCATCAGCGGCCTGTTCGTCGCTCGCGCCGTCGATCGTGACGGCGTCGGCCGGTACCTCCGCAGCCGCGACGTGCTGTTCATCTACGTCTACGTCGTGTGGTCGCTCGTGCAGGGCGTGGTGAAACTGGCTGCCGGCGCCCTCGTGAACTCGCCCACGAGCATCACGAGCACACTCGACCTGCTGCACCCGGACGGGCAGCTCTGGTTCCTGCCGTGGCTCGTGGCCGTGTCGACGGTGGCCGCGCTCGTCCGCCCGTGGCGGTCCCGTGCCGTCATGATCGCCAGCATCGTGGGAGCGCTCGTCGTGAGCATCGCGGGCTGGGGCACGGACCTGGGCGTCGCCCTCGTCCAGGGCCTCGGGATCTGGGTGTTCTTCTTCCTCGGCGTGTGCATCGGCGCGCGCCGCGTGATCGAGTTCATCGCGCGCGTGCGGATGCCCGTGGTGGGTGTCGTCGCGCTCGTCGGGACCGTGGCCTTCGTCGCCCTGGTGTTCGGCACGACCGAGGGCACGCCGACCCCGAGTGCCGGCGACCACCACGGGGTGGTGGCGGTCGCGCTCGGTCTGCTCACGACCCTGGTCGGCCTCGTGGCGGTGATCGCGGTCTCCCGGCTGCTCGCGGCCGTGTCGTGGCTGACCTGGGTCGGTGCGGTCGGCCGCCGCACGCTCGAGATCTTCCTCGCGAGCATCACGTTCGCGTCGGGCACCCGGATCGTCCTGTCGCACCTCGGCGTCCAGGACCCGGTCGTCCACGTGGTCGTCGGCACGCTCGCGGGCGTCGTCGGTCCGATCCTGCTCGGCATCGTCCTCGAGCGGCTCCGGTTCCCCTGGCTGTTCACGGCGCCCTCGCGGCTGACCGGCACGCGTGCCTCCGTGACACCACGCGCGGACGTCCCAGCGCACCGCTGACGCCGCCCTTCGGGACATTGCGCACATCACCGGCATTTCGTATACCGCCGATTGGGTTTCCGCGGTCGGCTCGTGCGACGATCGTTCGCCACGGAACGGGGAAGGGGACCATGGTGTGGGGGACGATTATGAGCCGGATGGCGAACGGGTTCCGGCACGGCGTGTACGTCGGGATCACCGGGGATGCAGCGCGAGCCACATCGATGCGAGTGGCGGTGAGATCGAGGCGACGCACTCGGCGTACTCCGTCGAGGCGAGCACGGACGACGACCGACAGGACGCGGTTGGGGGCCTCCAGGTAGCGGCGGCAGCCGAATCGTTCATCGGCCCGCTTCCTGCCCCGCGGACACTCGCCGAGTACGACACAGTCGTGCCCGGCGCTGCGGCGCGGATCGTCGAGGCTCACCTCCGACGTGAGGCGGTCGACGCGGACGCACTCGAGCGTCTGAGCGCCGCGGAAGCGACAGCCGTTCTCATCGGCGCGTTCGGTGCGCAGGCCCTGACGCTCGGCGGACTCGGTGCCGCAGTCGTGTTGATCGCCGCCGGTGACCCCGGGTGGGCCTGCACCGTCGGGGTCCCCGCCGTCCTGGGTGGTGCGGCACAGCTCGCCGCGGCGATTCGTCGGTCCGCCGACGGCGACCATTGAGGTCTCGGGGCTGCGGCACCGTCAGCGGTGCGGTCGGGAGGCGCGGGGCGAGCCGGTCCCGAGCCTCCCGACCGGTGGGCAGTGGGTCAGGGCGCGATGAGCAGCCCGGCCGCGTGGTCCTCGGCCGCCGTCGCCTTGGCGACGTAGTGCACCTTCTTGCCGGTCGCGTTGTAGGGGATGCTGTCGACGAACCGGTACAGCCGGGGGCGCTTGTAGCGGGCGAGGGCGGGGTGGGATCCGGTGAACGACTCGAGCGCGGCTGCCGCTGCCGCGTCGTCCTCGGGCAGACCGTCGCCGGGCCTGCGGACGACGTAGGCGGTGACGACCTCGCCCCACCGCTCGTCGGGCACGCCCACGACGACCGAGTCGGCGACGCCGGGGTGCTCCCCGAGCACGGCCTCGACCTGCACCGGGTGGACGTTCTCGCCGCCGGAGATGATCATGTCGTCCTTGCGCCCGACGATCGTCACGCGCTCCTGGGTGTCCCAGGTGGCGAGGTCGCCCGGGTAGAACCAGCCGTCCGAGAACTTCTCGTCCTCGAGCTGCGGGTTCCGGTACGAGTAGCCCGACTTGACGGTGCGGACCGCGAACTCGCCGATCTCGGTGCCGTCCTTGGCGACCGTGTCCGTCGGGTCGGCGAGGCGGTCGGCGTACACCTGGACCACCGCCACGTCGTCGTCGGTGGACGCACGGCCGGTGGAACCAGCGCCGTCGGGGAAGTCCTCCGGCCGCAGGAACGTGTTCCAGAAGGTCTCGGTGGTGCCGTACCCGTTGAAGATCCGCGGGGTCAGCAGCTCCTGGAACCGCAGCGCGGCGGCACGGTCGAGCGGAGCGCCCATCGTGACGATGCCGTGGAGCGACGACAGATCCCGGGCGTGGCGTTCCTGCGCGTCGGCGAGCTGGACGAGGTTCGTCGGGGCGCCGATGAGGAACGTCAGCCGCTCGGACTCGACGAGGTCGAGCACTGCGTCCGCGTCGAAGTGCCGGAGGGTGGTGAGCTCCGCTCCGACGTAGAACACGGGGTTGGGGCCGCCGGAGTACAGGCCACCTCGGTGGAACAGCGGCGACATGTTGAGCGTCTTGTCGAACGGCGTCAGCGGGAAGTGCATGATGACGTCGTGTGCGCTGAGCACCTCGACGAGGCTCGGCAGCGGCACGGGCTTCGGCCGTCCGGTCGTGCCGGACGTGTACAGGCGTGTGGTCTCGTCGTAGGTGGTCCGCGGCCGTGCGTCGTCGCGCTCCGCGAGTTCGAGGTGCGTGACGGGCTCGGCCGCCAGCAGGGTCTCGAACGACTCGGTGTCCGCGGACGTCGCGTCGGCCCCGACCACCACGACCCGCGCGGGAGCGTGGGTGGCGGTGGCGAGCGCGTCGGTGATGTCCCCGGTCCGCGCGGCGTCGTGGAGGAGCACGACCGGTGCCGAGTCGTCGATGATGTACGCGACCTCGGCAGGGGCCAGGCGGAAGTTCGTGGGCGAGAACACGGCGCCGATGCGGTGGCACGCCAGGTACGCGATCGCGAGCTCCGGACCGTTGAACAGCTCCGCCATGACGACGGCACCGCGTCCGACGCCGTTCCGGACGAGCCAACCACCGACGCGGTCGACGGCGTCGCCGAGCTCGGCGTAGGTCCAGGAGCGTCCGGAGGACGGATCGCGCAGGGCCGGCCGATCGGCGAACCGGTGCACGTTGCGGGCAAAGCCGTTGGCGTAGGTGTACTGCCCCTCGAACACCCCGCGGAAGCGGGTGGGGTCGTACGGCGTCGTCGTGTCCGGTGTGCGGTCGGTGTCGGTGCTCATGGTCGCTCCAGCTCGTCGGCGCGTCGGCGGGCTCCGGCGCACCGTCCGTCAGCGTATCGCGGGGGACCGCCGGGGCGGGTCGATCCGCGGACGGCCGGTCGGGCCTCCCGTCAGTCGCGCAGGGCGGGCTCGACGACGCGGGTCCAGGTCCAGACGGCGACCGCCACCGCGGCGCAGCCGCCCATGGTGACCCCGACGGTCGCGAGGGACAGGTGCGTGCCGGTCGAGCCCGAGTACACGGCCACCGCGAGCGCCACGGGGACGGTCGCGACGGCGGCGTAGCGCGCGCGGGACGTCGCCCACAGTGCGGCGCCGGCCGACCCGGCGACGGGGAGGAGCGTGGTCACGACCGACCCGAGGCCGCCGACGCAGAGGGTGGTGGCGAACTCGGACAGGAACTGGTGCCAGAACCCCGCTCCGGCGCTGACGCTGCACAGGAGCCAGCCGATCGCCGCGAGCGCGAGGAGCGCGCCCGTCTGCACGGTCGCGCTCCTCACGCTCGCCCCGTCGGTGCCCAGGGCGACGACCCTGCGCGGGAGTCGGACGTGCCGGTGCGGGAGCGGATCGCGTCCACCGACGCCGACCGAGGGGACGATGAGCACGCCCAGCAGCACCGCGGGTGCGAGGTGCGCGCTCCGGGTGAGGAGGCACGCGACGAGCGCCGCGACCACGAGGGCCGGGGAGACCCGGACGACGACGGCGTCGCGGGACGGTCCCGCGCTCCATCGTGCGGCGACCACCACGGCGACCGCGAGCACGGCGGTCCCGAGGACGACCGCGATCGCGAGGCGGGCGTAGCGCGGCTCCGCGGCGATGCCGGTCGCGAACAGCGTCAGCAGGCTGGCGACGCCGGCCGACACGGACACCGCGGCCCACGTCGGGAGCGCCCCCGCGCCCTCGGCGGTCGGGGCGACGGGGCGGTTCCGCCCGGTCAACCGTGCGAGACGCCACCGGAACCGGCCGCGGGTGGACCGGGCGAGCAGGGTGAGCGGCACCGCGACGAGCACGAGGAACGCGGCGACCCCGACGAGCACCAGCACGAGGGTCCGCAGCGAGACGCTCGCCGGGATGCTCGGCACGTGTGCGTCGTAGGCGGTCGCCGCCGTCCAACCGTCGTCGGGTCGGGCGCCCGCACCGCCACCGCCGGTACCGCTCGCGTCGTCGCCGGTCGCGCCACCGGGTCCGCCGCCCGTACCGGACCCGCCCGTACCGGACCCGGACGCGCCGGACCCGGGGCCACCACGGACCGAACCGCCCGGGAGGCCCGGTTCGGCCCGTCCCGTCGCGTGCGGTGACGAGGGCGCCGCGCCGGACGTGCCGCCCCCGTCGCCGCCGGACGACGTCGGACCGCCGCTCGGTGCGTCGGTCAGGGCGCCCCCGACGACCACCGCGCGCCCGGCCGACACCGGCGAGAGGTTCCCCGCCGCGTCGCGCTGTCCCGCCGCGAAGCTGCGTGTGCCGTCCGGGATGCTCGATCCGGCCGTGGTGCACGACCAGCGGGTCGCGGTGACCGCGCTCTGGCACACCGGATTGCCGTCGACGTACACCGTGACCGTGTCGCCGGTCTCGCCGGTGCCCGCGACGGTGATCGGCTGCGCCCGGACGTGCGTGCCGACCGCGGGACGCGTGAGGACCGGGGCGACGGGCGCGGTGCGGTCGACGCTGACGGCCACCGGTGACGACGACGTGCTGCGCACGGTCGCGGCGAACCCCAGCGCCGGATCCGCGGCCTGGGTCGCCGTCATCGTCCAGGTCCCCGTCGTCAGGGCGTCGGGCCCGGCGGACCAGGAGACGTACCAGGACCCGTCGGAGGCGATCGTGGCCGTTCGGGAGGCGCTCCCGGCGTCCACCGTCACCCGCGCTCCGGGGTACCCCGTGCCGGTCACGCCCCCGGTCGTCGGGCCCGTCGTCGTGACGACCGGCGGTGTCAGGACGTCGACGGGTGCGGCGTCGTCGGGCGCCAGGTCGTCGTGCGTCGTGTCGAGGACGGTGAAGACCTGGCGGGGCCCGGAGCGGACCGGTCCGGTGCACGCCCACGTCCCGTCGCCGGTCACGGTGGTCGAGCAGACCGACGCCGTGGGCGTGCTCGGGTCGGCGACGCGCACGCGGTCGTCCGGGGTCCCGCGGCCCGTGAACCGGCCGGCTCCGGTGGTGATGGCCGACTGGTCGTCGATCGACGGTGCGACCGGCGTCGGAGCGGTCGGGCTCGCCGAGGCGGCCGGCGCCGCCTGCTGTGCGCCCGCCGGCTGGGTCGGCACGGCCCGGGGCATGGTGGTGGTGATCGGAGCACGTGCCGTCGCGTCGGGCGAGGCGGCGCGTGCGGGAGCCGCCGCGGCGAGCAGGGCCACGATGACGGCGAGCGGCACCGTGGTGGCGAATGCGACCCGTCGCCCCCGCAGGGCGCGTCGGCGCCGAGCGGGCGGTCGACGGACGACCGGCCACCCGACGGCCCCCCGGCCCGCTCGTGTTCCCTGATCCACTGCCCCCCATTCGAGGTCACCCGCGGGCCGACGTCAACCACTCGCTCGGCTCGGCGGATCCAGCCGATGCGAAATCGTGACGAAGGCTCCACGCGCCCGGGAACCAGCCGAACGGTGCGCGGGAATCAGCCGAGAGCCAGTACCCCGGCGGCCGAGCGCTCCTGGTGCCGCCCGTATAGTCGATACGGACACATGTGCCTGCGTGTCCGTCGCGGAGAAGGAGTACTCGCCATGGACACCGGTCTCGTCACGACGCTCATCGTCGTCGGAGTGGTCGTCGTCGTGCTGGTGGTCGTCGGCATCGCTGTCTGGGCCACGTCGAGGTCGCTCGTGGCCCTGAAGGGCCGGGTCGACCAGGCGTGGAGCGAGATCGAGACGCAGTTCCACCGGCGGGCCGAGCTCGTCCCGACGATCGTCGACACCGTCCGTGGGTACGCCACCCACGAGAACGGTCTGTTCGAGACCGTGACGCAGGCCCGGGCCGAGACGCTGAGCGCGGGCGACGCCACGGCTGCGTCGGAGGCGGAGGGGCACATGCAGAAGGCACTCAAGCGCGTGTTCTCCATCGCCGAGGGCTACCCGCAGCTGCAGTCGAGCCAGGCGTTCCTGCAGCTGCAGTCGGAACTCGTCGCGACCGAGGACAAGATCCAGTCGGCGCGCCGCTACTACAACGGCAGCGTCCGCGAGCTCAACACGAAGATCCGCGTGTTCCCGGGCTCCGCGGTCGCGCGGAACCGCGGGTACCGCGAGGCACCGTTCTTCGAGACCGCGGAGCCCGCCGCGATCGCCGAACCCCCGCGCGTGCAGTTCTGACGGGTGCGGTCGTCAGGGGCCGTCCGGCGGGGAGTCCGCGGCCTCGGCGTCGTCCGCGGCCTCGTGCGGCACGAGCGGCACACCGAGGGCGTCCGCGAGCCGCGCTGCCGCTGTTCCCCGGTCGGTGACCGCCACGGCGTCGAGTCCCTGCCAGTCCGCGGTGCGGAGCAGCAGTGCGCCGAGACGCCCGGGATCGAGGTGTCGGCCGGGTTCCTCCCATGCCGTCCGGACGCGGAGGACACCGTGCTGGCGGTCGCTCTTGAGGTCGACCCGGCCCACGACCTGGTCGTCCTGCAGGACCGGTAACACGTAGTAGCCGTACACGCGCTTCGGGGCCGGTGTGTAGATCTCGATCCGGTAGTGGAAGCCGAAGACGCGCTCGGCGCGCGGCCGGAACCAGACGACGGGGTCGAACGGGCTGAGCACGGCGTCGGCCTCGACACGGCGGGGGACCGTGGCGTCGGCGTGCATCCACGCCGGGCGGCCCCAGCCCTCGACCTCGACGGGCACGACGACCCCGGCGTCCTCGAGGTCGCGCAGCGCCGACCGCGTCTGGTCCGACCGGAGGCGGTGGTAGTCCGCGACGTCCGCGAGCGTCCCGACGCCGGAGGCCCGGATCGAGCGCTCGACGAGGGTGCGGACGGCGTCGGTCTCGTCCGGGATCGTGTCGAGCACCTCGGCCGACAGCACCTGGTCCGGCAGGCCGTACACGCGCTCGAAGCCGCTCCGCCCGGCGCTCACGACGTCGCCCCAGCGGAACAGGTGCTCGAACCCCCGCTTGACGTCGCTCCAGCCCCACCACGGTCCTCGCCGCACGTTGCTCTCGTGCTCCACCGCGCTGGCGGGCAGGGGCCCTTCGGCGCGGAGCACGGCGAGGAGTTCCCGGAGGAGTGGCGCGTGGGTGGCCGCGAAGCCGTCGGGGTCGGCGTGGTCCCGCGCACGCCGCGTGTCCATCGCCCACCGGAACAGCGGCCAGCTCGCGCGGGGGATGAACGCGGCCTCGTGCGCCCAGTACTCCAGGTGGGCGGCGCCCCTCGTCATCGTCATGCGGTCGAGGAGGGCCTTGTCGTATGCACCGAGGCGGGCGAAGACGGGGAGGTAATGGCTCCGCTCGAACACGTTCACGGAGTCGATCTGCAGGAGCCCCAGCCGCTCGACGAGGGCGCGGATGGTCCGGCTCGACACCGCGCCCTCCGGGACCGCGCGGCCGATGCCCTGTGCCCCGAGCGCGACGCGTCGTGCCTGGGCGGCGGAGAGTGCGGTCCGGACCATGGCCGCAACGCTACCGGCGGCCTCCGACGTGCCCGTTGCCTCCCGGTCGTCCGGAACGCGCGCATCGTATTCCGGGATCGGAACACGAACGGGCACGCGCTCATACACTGGCGCAATGGCATGGGGCAAGAAGAAGCAACCGGACGTCCGGACGACGCGGCCGGCACCAGCGCTGTCGCGCCCCGCGGGTCGCGAGCAGGCGCGGACAGGTCGAGAGCAGGTCCCGTCGCGACGGCATCCGGCGTCGGTCGTCGAGGACAACGTCCCCGTCGGCATGCAGATCGCCGGTGCGTTCAGCTGGCGGATCCTCGTCGTCGTGGGCGTGATCGCGCTCTTCATCTGGCTGATGACGCTGTTCAGCGAGATCCTCATCCCGTTCCTCGTCGGCATCGTGATCGCGGCGTTCCTCATCCCGATCTCGAACTGGATGCAGCGGCACCACGTGCCCAAGTGGGCGGCGATCGTCATCAGCCTGATCGGCGGGCTCGCCGCGGTCGCCGCACTCCTCTGGCTCGTCGTGAGCCAGATCGTCTCGTCCTACCCGTCCCTCAAGAAGCAGACGCTGTCGCAGTTCGACAACATCAAGGACCTGATCGCGGGCGCGGGCCTCGGCGTGACGCAGAAGGACATCTCGGGCTACCTCGACCAGGGCACGAACTGGCTCCAGGCGCACTCGAGTTCGATCCTGTCGGGCGTCGCGAGCGCCGGATCGAGCCTGACGCACGTCGCCGAGGGCCTGTTCGTCATCCTGTTCACGGTGATCTTCCTGCTCATCGACGGCAAGAACGTCTGGCGCTGGTCGGTTCGGGTGTTCCCGATCAAGGCCCGCGCGGCGGTCGACGGCGCGGGCGTCGCCGGCTGGATCACGCTCTCGAGCTTCGTGCGCGTGCAGATCTTCGTCGCGTTCGCCGACGCGGTGGGCATCGGGTTCGGCTCCTGGTTCGTCGGCCTGTTCTTCGGCGGGCTGCCGCTCGTCATCCCGATCGCCGTGTTCGTGTTCCTCGGGGCGTTCGTGCCGGTGGTCGGCGCGATCGTCACCGGCTTCCTCGCGGTCTTCGTCGCGCTCATCTTCAACGGCCCCGTCGCAGCCTTGCTCGTCATCGGCGTCGTCCTGCTCGTGCAGCAGATCGAGGGCCACATCCTCCAGCCGCTCGTCATGGGCAACGCGGTCAAGGTGCACCCGCTCGCGGTCGTGCTCGGCGTCACGGCGTTCTCCGGTCTGGCCGGCATCGCCGGCGCGTTCTTCGCCGTGCCGCTCATCGCCGTGCTCAACTCGATGGTCACGACCGTCGCGCAGGGGCGCTGGAAGTACATGGACTCCGACCACGTGCGCGACGCCAAGCCCGAGCACGGCACCACGGTCATCCCGCGGTCGCGGTGGCACCGGCACAAGATCGGCGACGACGTGCCGGCACCGGGCAGTGACAAGCAGCCGACCGCCAACAAGGGCACCGCGGTCGACGTCGAGTGAGTCGTCCCGCGACGGTGACCCGTCGCGGGACGTGCGCCGACACGCGATGATGGTCCGGTGACGATCCCCAGCACCGTGCCGCAGGTCCCGACCCTCGACGACGTCGAGGCCGCACGGGTGGTCGTCGAGGGTGTGGCGCGCGTCACCCCGATGGAGACATCGCAGTTCCTCGGCGAGATCCTCGGCTCGGCCGTGCACCTCAAGTGCGAGAACCTGCAGCGCACCGGTGCGTACAAGATCCGTGGTGCGTACAACCGGCTCGCGGCGCTCGACGCCGACGAGCGCCGGCGCGGCGTCGTCGCCGCGAGCGCCGGCAACCACGCGCAGGGGGTCGCGCTGGCGGCCCGTGAGCTCGGCGTGCCGGCGACCATCTTCATGCCCGTCGGCGTCGCGCTCCCGAAGCTGCAGGCGACCCGGCAGTACGGCGCCGACACGGTCCTCCACGGCCACAGCGTCGAGGAGGCCCTGGCCGCTGCCCAGGAGTTCGCCACCCGGACCGGCGCGGTGTTCATCCCGCCGTTCGACCACCCGGACATCATCGCCGGGCAGGGCACCGTCGGCCTCGAGATCGTCGACCAGGTGCCGGACGTCGACACGGTCGTGGTGCCGATCGGCGGCGGGGGCCTGGTCTCCGGTGTCGCGCTCGCGGTCAAGGGCGTCGCCCGGCAGCAGGGCCGGTCGATCCGGGTCGTCGGCGTCCAGTCCGCGAACACGGCCTCGTACCCGGTGTCGATCGAGGCGGGTGCGCCGACCACCATCACGACCACCCCGACCATCGCCGACGGGATCGCGGTCGCCCGACCCGGCGAGCTCAACTTCCCGCTCGTCCGCGACCTGGTCGACGAGATCGTCACCGTCGCCGACGACGACGTCGCCCGGGCGCTCCTCGTGCTGCTCGAACGCGCCAAGCTCGTCGTCGAGCCGGCCGGCGCGGTGGGTGTGGCGGCGATCATGGCCGGGACCATCCGCGACTCCGGCAGGACCGTGGTGGTGCTGAGCGGTGGCAACATCGACCCGCTCATGATGGAGCGCGTGATCACGCGCGGGCTCGTCGCGGCGCAGCGCTACGTGGCGATCCGGATCATGCTCCCCGACCGCCCGGGGCAGCTCGCCCTCGTGTCGCAGGTGATCTCGGACGCCGGTGCGAACGTCGTCGAGGTCCTGCACACGCGGCACGGGCAGGGGCTCGAGATCACCGAGGTCGCGCTCGAGCTGAGCATCGAGGCCCGGGGGCCGGAGCACGCGGCCGAGGTCACGGAGCGCCTGCGCGAGGCCGGGTTCCGTCCACTCGTCCGCCACTGACGACGGTCGGGAGGGCCGGTGCGGACCGGTCCCGCCCCTCCCGCCCGCCTGCCCCCATCCCGCGAGATCGCACTCGTTGCCGCTCTGGAGGCACCAGAGCGGCAACGAGTGCGATCTCGCGGGAGGAGATGCGGGGACGTCGAACGCCCCCGTCGGCGGAGCGACGGGGGCGTTCGACGTGGATCGGGGGAGCCGCCTACGGCTCGTACCGCTCGACCTTCTGCACCGTGACGGCGATCTCCCTGCCGTTCGGCGCGGTGTAGCTCGTCGCGTCGCCCGCACGCAGCCCCATGATCGAGGCGCCGACCGGGCTCGACGGGCTGTAGACCGTGAGGTCGGCGCCGTCGGCGACGATCTCACGGTTGCCGACGAGGAACGTCGAGTCGTCACCCGCGATCGTGGCCGTGACGACCGTGCCGGGCTCGACCGTGCCGTCGAAGTCGGCCTCGCCGACCGTGGCGTGCTTGAGGAGCTCGGTGAGCTGACGGATGCGGGCCTCGATCTTGCCCTGCTCGTCCTTCGCGGCGTGGTAGCCGCCGTTCTCCTTGAGGTCGCCCTCCTCGCGCGCGGCCTCGATGCGCTGCGCGATCTCGGTGCGAGCGGGGCCGCGCAGCTGCTCGAGCTCCGCCTGGAGACGGTCGTGCGCCTCCTGGGTCAGCCAGGTGACCTGGGTGTCGTTGCTCATGGGTGTTCCCTTCGGCCGAAAAAAAGGAGACCGGCCGGAGGGGCCGGTCTCGCTTGGCGAATCAGAGCAGACTAAGGGATCCAGCAGGTGTTGATCAAGCCGGTGACACCGCGGGAACTCGTCTTGACGACCGTGTCGATCGAGGTCGTGCGCTGGGTGCTCGCCGGCAGGTCGACGACCTTCCACCCGACGATGGTGAACGACTTGTCGAGCACCTGCACCGCGCAGTCGACTCGGTTGCCGGGGTCGACGGACACCTGGGAGTGCACGAGCGTCGCACGGTCCGACTGCACGTGGTACCCGACGTCCTCGGAGTCCAGGCCGTGGTCGGTCTGGCCGGGACCGGCCCAGATGACCCAGACCGTGAACACGACCACGATGACGATCGCCGCGGCGACCGCGACGAGGACGGACCGTCGGCGTCGCCCCGGGGTGCGACCGTAGCGGTCGTCGAGGGCGGCTGCAGCCGATCCCTGTGCGGATCCGAGGCCTGGCGTGGGGGTGTGCGAAGCGGACAGCATGGACTCCTGGAACGATTATCCTCGTCCCAGGGTAGTTCACCCGGCCCCTCGCGGGGTTCGCCCGCCCGGCCAGCGCCGGCAGCATCGAGGAGTGTCGTGCCCCTGCGTCTCATCGCGGTCCATGCCCATCCCGACGACGAGTCGAGCAAGGGAGCCGCGACGTACGCCAAGTACGTGGCGGAGGGCGCTCAGGTCCTCGTCGTCTCGTGCACGGGTGGTGAGGCGGGCGACATCCTCAACGAGCAGCTCCCGGAACCCGCGCGCAGCCGGGCGCACCGCGACATGGCCGGACACCGACGGACGGAGATGGCGGCGGCCCAGGCGGCCCTCGGGATCGACCACGTCTGGCTCGGCTACCACGACTCGGGACTCCCCGACGCGGAGAAGGGCGAGACGGTGCGGCCGGGGACCTTCGCGACCGTCCCGATCACGACGAGCGCGGCGGTCCTCGTCCGGATCGTGCGGCGCTTCCGTCCGCACGTGATGATCGCGTACGACGAGAACGGCGGCTACCCGCACCCGGACCACATCCGGTCGCACGAGATCGCGATGGAGGCCTGGCGCACGTCCGGCGACCCGACCGCCTACCCCGAGGCGGGCGCCCCGTGGACCATCGACAAGCTCTACTACGAGCGCACGTTCAACCCGGATCGGTTCCGCGCGATGTACGCGGCGATGGCCGAACGCGACCCGGACGCGCCGGAGCTCGCCGAGATGGCGACGTTCCTCGAGCGGTTCGAGGGGCGCGAGGACCTGTCGACCTCCCACGTCCACGTGGCCGAGCACCTGGCCGCGCGTGACGCCGCGCTGCGGGCCCACGCCAGCCAGGTGCCCACCGACAGCCGCTTCTTCTTCTGGCCCCCGGACGTCGTCGCCGCCATCTGGCCGACCGAGGACTTCCAGCTCGTCGAGTCCCGTGTGCCGACCACGCTGCCGGAGACCGACCTGTTCGCCGGGATCGACGAGGAGTCCGCCCGATGAGCGCCACCGTCCTGACCGGGGCCCTCGTGCTCGCGGCCGCCACGTCACCGACCACGCCCGCCTCCACGGTGCCCGACGTCGACGTCACGCCGGGCGTGTGGGGGTTCGTCGTCATCGCGATCGTCGCGGTCGCGACGATCGCGCTCGTCGTCGACATGACCCGGCGCATCCGCCGGACCCGGTACCGGTCGGAGATCCGGGAACGGCTCGAGGCCGAGGCCCGCGGCGAGCTCCCGGGCGAGGACGCCGACGGCCTCGGGGACCTCGACGGCCGCGGCGGCCAGGACGACCGCCGGGGCCCGGGAGGCTGCGGAGACGTCCGCGGGACCGGTGACGCCGGACGCGCGGACGTCGGGGACGACACCGAGCGCGGCTGAGGCCTCCGGCCGGATCGCGGTCAGCGCACCGGATGGAGCGCGACGACGAGCACGCCCGTCCACTGCGCGACGAACGCCACGACGGTCAAGGCGTGGAACACCTCGTGGAACCCGAAGACGCGCGGCGCGGGGTCGGGCCGCTTGAACCCGTACACGGCCGCACCGAGCACGTACGCGAGCCCGCCCGTCAGGACGAGGACCATCATCGCCGTGTCGGCGGCGAACAGCTGCGGCAGGTAGAACAGCGCGGAGCACCCGAGCAGGACGTACAGCGGCACGTAGAGCCAGCGCGGGGCTCCGACCCAGAACACCCGGAACGCCATCCCGAGGGCCGCGCCGCTCCACATCACGACGAGCAGCACGGTCGCGTCGCGGTCGCCGAGCGCACAGACCGCGACGGGCGTGTACGTGCCGGCGATGAGCAAGAAGATGTTCGTGTGGTCGATCCGCTTGAGGACGCCCTTGACGCGTGGGCTCCACCGGAACCGGTGGTAGGTGGCCGAGACACCGAACAGCACGAGGGACGCCGCCGTGAACACGGCGCTCGCGGCCTTCGCCGCCGGGGTCGCAGCCAGGCAGACGAGCACGATGCCGAGCGCGGCCGCGACGGGGAACGCCCCGAGGTGGATCCACCCACGCCAGGCGGGTGGCGGGACCGGCGCCGACGCGACCGACGCGTCCCGGGCCTCCTCGGCTTCCTCGACGAACGGCACGTGCGGGAGCGCGTCCGGGCTGGGATCGGTCATGGTCCAACGGTAGGCGACCCGGCCGTCGTGCGTGCGTCGGCCGGATCCCGGGTGCAGGTCCGTGCACTAGCGTTGTCGCGTGAGCGCCAGGGCGGGATGGACAGGGCGAGGCCTGGTCTACCGCGCCTACCAGCGCCGCATCCGCGCGCAGATCGCCGCCACCCCACGTCACGTCGCGATGATCGTCGACGGCAACCGCCGATGGGCGAAGCAGCTCGGGCTCGAGACGGCCGCGCACGGCCACCGGGCCGGAGCCGCGAAGATCCCGGAGTTCCTCGGTTGGTGCGACGACCTCGGCGTCCAGGTCGTCACGCTGTACCTGCTGTCCGCCGACAACCTGACGGGGCGGCACTCGGACGAGCTCCGACAACTCACCGGGATCATCGCCGAACTCGCCGCGAACCTGGCGGCCCATCCCACGTGGCGGGTGCAGCACGTCGGGTCGAACGAGGGACTGCCGCCGGAACTCGTCCGCGCGCTCGAGGGTGCCGAGGCAGAGACCGCCGAGCACACGGGGCTGCACGTCAACCTCGCCGTCGGGTACGGCGGCCGGCGCGAGATCGCGGACGCCATGCGCAGCATCGTCCGGGCGCACGGTGCGGGCGGTGGGACGCTCGACGACCTCGCCGAGGTGCTGACGCCCGAGCTCATCGGCGACCACCTCTACACGCAGGGACAGCCCGACCCGGACCTCGTCATCAGGACGTCGGGCGAACAGCGTCTGTCCGACTTCATGCTCTGGCAGAGCGCACACAGCGAGTTCTACTTCGTCGAGGCGTTCTACCCGGACCTGCGCGAGGTCGACTTCCTCCGCGCGGTGCGGGACTTCGGGCGGCGGTCGCGCCGGTTCGGCGGCTGACGGCTGCGGGCCTCCCGACTGCGGTCCGGCCGGATCGCGTCGGCCTGGCCACGGTCCTCCCGGCCCTGTCGGATCGCCGGTGCGTGCGCTCTGCGGCTCCGGTGCAGCGGCACCAGCGCGTTCTCGGTACACTCACAGCGCTCGCGTCCATGAGGACGCATCGACCGGGGATGGGGACGGTCGGCGGACCAGAACCAGGAGACCACCGGACGTGACCACCATCGACGAGTACGCCGCCGGGTTCCAGGAGGAGCCGGGGTACCTCGACCACGCGGCGTTCGGCCCGGTCCAGACCGCGGTGCTCGAGGAGCAGCGCGTGCTCGGCACCATCCAGGAGCACGTCCGCTTCGGCGCCATGGAGGTGCTCGACGAGCAGGACGCGCGGGTGCGCACCGTCGCCGCGCGCCTCGTCCGCCGTCGCGACGACCAGGTCGTCTCGCAGACCGCGACGACGCCCGGACTCCTGCACACCGCCTTCGGTTTGACCGGCGGTGTCCTCGTCGCCGCGGACGAGTACCCGTCGTTGCCGCTCGCACTCGCGAGCGCCGCCGCCGCCACGGGGCGCGTGCAGCCGCTCGTCATCGAGTCCGGCGCGGGGTGGATGACGCCGGACCTCATCGCCTCGCGCCTCAGCGACGACGTCGCCGCGGTCGCGCTCAGCCTCGTCGACTGGCGGACGGGGTACCGAGCCGACCTCGCGGCGATCCGCGACGTGATCGGGGACCGCCTGCTCATCGTCGACGCGATCCAGGGCTTCGGCGCCGTCGACGAGCCGTACGAGGTCGCGGACGTCATCGCCACCGGCGGCCAGAAGTGGTTGCACGCCGGCTGGGGGACCGGGTTCGTGTCGTTCAGCGACCGCGCGCTCGAGCGGCTGCAGCCCGCGCTCTCCGGGCCCGCCGGCACCGTCGGCGAGCCCGGCGAGGTCCCGACCGTCGCGCCGGGCGCCGCCGCGTACCAGATGACGCGCATCGACCCGGTCGCGCAGGCGCGGCTCGCGGTCTCCCTCGAGTCCCTGTCCGGCGTCGGTGTCGCCGCGGTGGAGGCCGCCGTCGCCGAGCGGGCCGAGCGGGTGTTCGACCTGGCGGACGAGTTCGGCGTCGTCGTCGAGTCCTCGCGCGACCGCCGCGAGCGCGCGGGCATCGTCGTGCTCCGGCCCGCACCCGAGCGGTTGACCGCGCTCGCCGCGTCGCTCCACAACCACGGCGTGACCGCGACGACCCGCGCCGGGACGCTGCGTGTGTCGGTCTTCGTCTCGACGACCAACGAGACCCTGGCGATGCTGCGGGACGCGCTCGTGTCCTTCGCGACGATGGTCTGACCCGCTCCGGCGTCCGGCGTCCGGCGACCGGCGTCCGGCCTCCGGCGACCGGCGTCCGGCTTCCGGCCCGGCCCCGAACCTCCGCGATATCGCAGTAGGTGTCGTTCTCGCCCCGTCACAACGACAACTACTGCGATCTCGCGGAATGGCACGGGCCGGGCCTGGCCGGGCCGGCCCTGGCCGGCCCGGCCGGGCTGGGGCACGAGTGACGAGCGTTCACGCCCTCGTAACCCGGAGCCGCCGCGTGTCCCCGGGAGCGTGTCGGTGGGCGGACGTAGATTCGCGACATCGGGCATCGTGCCCGGTCGAAGCGGCCACCGGCGGAGCTTCGAGACCGCGTCGTGGCCGTTCCGAGGACAAGGACCGGGTCGAACGCGGCCCGGGGATGGAGTGGTCGTGACCTCTCAGAACACCTCGCGTGGAACGTCCTCGACAGCGGGGGCCGCACCCCGCTCGGGACGGGCCGCCGATGCGTCCGCCGGTATCGCGCAACGGACCTACGTGCTCGACACGTCCGTCCTGCTCAGCGATCCGCGCGCCCTGTTCCGGTTCGACGAGCACGCCGTCGTGCTGCCGGTCGTCGTGGTGAGCGAGCTCGAGTCGAAGCGGAACGACCCCGAGATCGGGTACTTCGCTCGGCAGGCCCTGCGGATCCTCGACGAGCTCCGCATCGAGCACGAGCGCCTCGACTTCCCCGTCGCGGTCGGCGAGGGCGGTTCGCTCCGCGTCGAGCTCAACCACTCCAACATGACCGTGCTGCCGTCGGGGCTGCAGCTCGGCGACAACGACTCCCGGATCCTCGCGGTCGCCATGAACCTGGCGAACGACGGCCTCGACGTCGTCGTCGTGTCGAAGGACCTCCCACTCCGCGTCAAGGCGGCGTCGATCGGCCTGCCGGCCGAGGAGTACCGCGCGGAACTCGCGGTCGACAGCGGCTACACGGGCGTCACGACGCTCGAGATCTCGGGCGACCAGATGGCGGGCCTCTACGAGCACGAGGAGGTCCGCTCCGCCAGCCTCGACGGCGTGCCGGTCAACACGGGCGTGGTGATCCACTCGGAGCGCGGGTCGGCACTCGGACGCGTCCACACGCCGGGAGCGGTGGCGCTCGTCCGCGGCGACCGTGAGGTCTTCGGCCTCCGCGGCCGGTCGGCGGAACAGCGCCTCGCGATCGACGCCCTGCTCGACCCCGAGATCGGGATCGTGTCCCTGGGCGGCAGCGCCGGCACCGGCAAGTCGGCGCTCGCGCTCTGCGCCGGTCTGGAGGCGGTGCTCGAGCGGCAGCAGCACAAGAAGGTCATGGTCTTCCGCCCCTTGTACGCGGTGGGTGGCCAGGAGCTCGGCTACCTGCCGGGCGACGCCGCCGAGAAGATGAACCCGTGGGCGCAGGCCGTGTTCGACACACTCGGTGCCCTCGTGTCGGACAACGTCCTCGAGGAGGTCCAGGAGCGCGGGATGCTCGAGGTCCTGCCCCTGACCCACATCCGCGGGCGTTCCCTGCACGACGCGTTCGTGATCGTCGACGAGGCCCAGTCCCTCGAGCGCAACGTGCTGCTCACGATGCTGTCCCGGATCGGGCAGAACTCGCGCGTGGTCCTGACCCACGACGTCGCGCAGCGCGACAACCTGCGCGTCGGTCGGCACGACGGCGTCGCCTCCGTCATCGAGCGGCTCAAGGGCCACCCGTTGTTCGCGCACGTCACGCTGACGCGGTCCGAACGGTCGGCCATCGCGGCGCTCGTCACCGAGATGCTCGACTCGCCCGAGCTGGCGTAGAGCCGAGCTGGCGGAGCTCCGAGCTGGCGGAGCGCCCGACTGCTCCTCCACACCGGCGCCGCCGACACGTCTCTCCACAGATCCGGGAGGGACGGGTCGGCGGCGTCGGTCGTCCCGCCATGCTGGATCCGTACACGTCGCGGGTCGGTTCCGGCTCTGGGGACGGCCTCCGCCGGCTCGCGGCGTGTGCAGCCCGGGCGGCCTCCGGTGGGGGAGTCGAGGTCGCCCGGGTCCTCGTCCGGTCCGAGCTGGGTCAGTTCGGGTGCGTCATGCTCAGCACGTCGAGCGCGCTGTCGAGCTGCTCCTCGGTGACCTCGCCCCGCTCCACGAACCCGAGGGCGACGACGGCCTCGCGCACCGTGATCGATTCGGCGACGGCGTACTTGGCGACCTTCGCGGCGGCTTCGTACCCGATCACCCGGTTCAGGGGTGTGACGATGGACGGGGACGACTCGGCGAACCCGCGAGCTCGGTCGAGGTCGGCCTCGAGCCCGACGATGGTCTTGTCGGCGAGCGCGCGCGTGCTGTTCGTCAGGAGCCGGATGGACTCGAGCAGCGCGGTGCCCATGACCGGGATCGCCACGTTGAGCTCGAACGCGCCGGAGGCTCCGGCCCAGGCCACGGTGGCGTCGTTGCCGATGACGCGCGCGGCGACCATGAGCGTGGCTTCGGGGATCACCGGGTTGACCTTGCCGGGCATGATCGACGATCCGGGCTGCAGGTCCGGGATCCGGAGCTCCCCGAGCCCGGTGTTCGGACCCGACCCCATCCACCGCAGGTCGTTGTTGATCTTCGTCAGGCTCACGGCGAGCACCCGGAGCGCGCCCGATGCCTCGACGAGGCCGTCACGAGCGCCCTGCGCCTCGAAGTGGTCGGCCGCCTCGGTGATCGGCAGGCCGGTGTCGGACGCGAGCTGCTCGATGACGCGCTGCGGGAACCCGGCGGGGGTGTTGATCCCGGTGCCGACCGCGGTGCCGCCGAGGGGGACCTCGGCCACCCGCGGCAGGGTCGCCTGCACGCGCTCGATCCCGAGTCGGATCTGCCGGGCGTACCCGCCGAACTCCTGTCCGAGCGTCACCGGGGTGGCGTCCATGAGGTGCGTCCGGCCGCTCTTCACGGCCGTCGCCCACAGCGCCGCCTTGTCCTCGAGTGCGGAGGCCAGGTGGTCGAGCGCGGGGACCAGGTCGTGGATGAGCGCCGCGGTCACCGCGATGTGCACCGAGGTCGGGAAGACGTCGTTCGAGGACTGCGACGCGTTGACGTGGTCGTTCGGGTGCACCGCGGTCCCCGAGGCGTCCGACGCGAGCGTCGCGAGGACCTCGTTCATGTTCATGTTCGACGACGTGCCGCTGCCGGTCTGGTAGACGTCCACGGGGAACTGGTCGTGGTGCTCCCCGCCGATGATCCGGTCGGCTGCCGCCACGATCGCCTCGGCGACCTCCGGCCCGACGACCCCGAGCTGCCCGTTGACGATCGCCGCCGCGCGCTTGATGCGGGCCAGGGCGACGATCTGCGCCGGCTCGAGGCCGCTGCCCGAGATCGGGAAGTTCTCGACCGCCCGCTGGGTCTGTGCGCGGTACAGGGCCGAGGCCGGTACACGGACCTCGCCCATCGTGTCGTGCTCGATGCGGTAGTCGCCGCTGTCCGCCGTGCTGCCGTCGGCGGATGGGGAGGTCGTGGTTTCGGTCACGTCGTCGTGGTCCTTCCTGTGGTGCCGGTCCCCGGCGGTCGGCCGGTCGGCTGCGGTGCCGATTGCGGCGATTCGCGCCGGTCGACGGAGGCGTCGGGCGCGGGGCCCGGCCGTGGCGGGAGGACTCAGGCGTTCCCGACCACGGTGTCGATGTCGACCAGTCCCGTCGTGAGGTCGTAGGTCGCACCGACGACGGCCAATCTACCCTCGGCGATGGCGTCCGACACGGCACCGGAGCGCTCGATGACCGTGCGCATGGTGGCCTCGAGGTGGGCCGCGCCCACGGCCTCCGGGTCGACGGCGAGGGCGGTGTCGGCGGCAGCGTCCGGCGCCGGGGCTCCCGGGGCGGCGCCGACCGTGGACCGCACCCGCTCGACGCTGGGGGCGATCGCGTCCACGAGGGCCTGGAGGTGCGGCGCCGGCACGGGTTCGCCCGAGCACGCGGCGTTGACCGCTCCGCAGCGGGTGTGCCGGAGCACGACCACCAGCGGCGTGCCGAGCGCGACCACCGCGAACTCGATCGACCCGAGCACGACGTCGTCCGCGATCTGCCCGGCGTTCCGGATGGCGAACACGTCGCCGATGCCGGCGTCGAACACGTGCTCGAACGGCACGCGGCTGTCCGAACAGCCGAGGACGGTCGCGAAGGGCGACTGGGACGCGGCCAGCTCGCTCCGGCGCTCGGGGTCGGTGCGACCGACGCGACGCTTGTCGGAGGCGAACCGAGCGTTGCCCTCGACGAGCAGGCGCAGGGCCTCGGCTGGGGTGCTGGCGGCGCGGTTCATCGGTTCTGGTCCTCCAGTTGGATGGCGATGCGGTGTGCGACGGTGCGGAACGAGGCGTCGTCCGCCGTGCCGGCCAGGACGACCGTGCTCGCACCGAAGGTCGCGACGAGCGAGTAGGCCTCGTTCCCGGCGCCCTTGCCCTCGTCGCGCCGGTCGTACACGGTCCACTTCGTGCCGTCGATGGTGCGTGAGCCGGTGGCGGCGTGTTCGTCGAGCTGGTTGGCGACCCACGTCTGGTTCGCCCTGATGCCCTGGTGCACGCCGATGTACTGGTCGTCCGGGGTGATGAGTCCGACGGTCCAGACGTCGACCCCGTCGGCGGTGTCGTCCTGGAAGTCCGCGCGGTTCGCCGAGTACCCCGACGGCAGTCGTGGCGCGGCCAGGGTCACGTGCGGGACGTCGGCCTGCGCCGCGACCGACCGGTAGTCGACGTGGGTCGACGTGCTCGACGGGTGATCGGGCCGGGCGACGATCGCGACGAGTGCGAGCACGACGGCCAGCGACGCCGCGAGGGACAGCACGAGGTTGAGCGCCGTCTGGTGCTGCCGGCGGACGCGACGGGCGTCCTCCTTGCGGATCCGGGTCTCCTCGGCGGTCTCGGGGCGTCCGAGTTCGGCGACGACCGGCGCGCCCTGCGGGTGTTGGTCGCTCATCGGTCGTCCTCGGGCGGCACGCCGTTGCGTGCCGCGTCGAGTCGTGCCCGGGCGCCGACGAGCCACTCCTCGCACCGAGCGGCCAGGGCCTCGCCCCGCTCCCACAGCGCGAGCGACCGTTCGAGTGTCGCGGAGCCCTGCTCGAGCTCGGACACGACGCGGACGAGTTCGTCGCGAGCGGCCTCGTAGCTCAGCGAGGCGACGTCCGACCCCTGGTCGGCTCCGGAAGCGGCTGGTGCTGGCACCGTCCGATCCTACCGAGCACCCGGTGACAGCACGGCGTCGTCGGCGTCGAGCTGGGGATCGTCCCGACCCACCCCGTCGGACTCCGCCCCGTCGGACTCCGCCCCGTCGGACTCCGCCCCGTCGGACTCCGCCCCGTCGGATGCCACGGCGTCGGACTCCGTGGCATCGCCGGGCGCCGGACGCACGCCCTGCGGCCCGGACCCGTCGGCGGCGATGGTGCCGACCGCCGTGCCGTCGCCGAGCGTCACCCGCACCGAGGTCGGCGTCGCGACCTCGGCGGACGAGCGCACCACCGCGCCGTCGTCGGTCTGGACGATCGCGTAGCCGCGCCGGAGGGTGTCCCGCGGCGACAGCGCCCGCAGCCGACCGGTGAGGTGCCCGACCTCGTGGTGGGAGCGCTCGATCGTCCGCTCGAGGAGTTCGCGGCTGCGGGACAGGTCGCGCGCGACCTCCTCGGCCCGGGTGTCGACGAGCCACGCGGTGGACGCGAGCGCGGGACGGGACCGGAGCGCGGCGATCCGGTCCGCCTCCACCGAGAGCGTGTGCGACAGGCGGAGTCCGATCCGGGCGCGGGCCTGGCGGACGTTGGCGAGCTCCTCGGCCACGTCGGGCACGACGCGCTTGGCGGCGTCGGTGGGGGTCGACGCACGGAGGTCCGCGACGTCGTCGAGCAGCGGGCGGTCGGCCTCGTGCCCGATGGCCGAGACGATCGGTGTCGTGCACGCGGCGGCGGCGCGGACCAGACCCTCGTCGCTGAAACCGAGCAGGTTCTGGAAGTCACCGCCACCACGCGCGACGATGATGACGTCGACCTCCGGGTCGGCGTCGAGGGTCTGGATCGCCGCGGTCACCTCGGCCACGGTGCGGTCGCCCTGCACGGCGGCGTGCACGGTGCGGAACGCGACCTGCGGCCAGCGGAGCTGCGCGTTGCGGAGCACGTCCTTCTCGGCGTCGGAGTCCTTGCCCGTCACGAGTCCGATCCGCCGGGGCAGGAACGGCAGCGGGCGCTTCCGCGCGGCGTCGAACAGCCCCTCGGCGAGCAGGGTGGCGCGGAGCCGCTCGAGGCGTTCGAGCAGGTCCCCGAGTCCGACGTGCTTCATCTCGACGACCTGCATCGTCAGGGAGCCGCCCTTGACCCAGTAGTTGGGCTTGATCGCGGCGACGACACGGTCGCCCTGCCCGAGGTCGGACGGGACCCGCGCACGGACGCTCGACCAGATCGAGAACGACACGGTGGCGTCGACCTCGCAGTCCTTGAGCTTGCCGTAGACGTTGCCGCCGGCCACGTTCCACTGCGTGATCTCGCCCTCGACCCACGCGGTGCCGAGCCGGTCGATCCAGTCCCGGAGCTTCGCGCCGAGCAGCGCGACCGGCCACGGGTTGTCCGCGGTCGGGGGGCCCTGGTCGATCGCCATGCACTGCTCCTGTCGTCGTGCGCCGACGTCGTGCCGTCGGTCGTGGGAAGGGTCTCCATCATCCCCCGTCCCCCGGACGGTCCCGGTCGTCCGGGGTGTCCCTCCACACCGGTTCCGCCCAGGGCGGACGCCCAGGGGACGTGTCAGCGTCGGCACCTAGGATCGATGCGTGACGATCACCAACGGACGCACCGTGCAGCTCGCGCCGCCCCGCGTCCCGGCGGCTCGCGGCCGACTCCGGGACGAACCGGTCGCCGGCACCAAGAAGGTCCTCCTCGCCGCCCCTCGCGGGTACTGCGCCGGGGTCGACCGTGCCGTCATCGCGGTCGAGAAGGCGCTCGAGCAGTACGGGCAGCCCGTGTACGTCCGCAAGCAGATCGTCCACAACGTCCACGTCGTGTCGACGCTCGAACAGGCGGGCGCCGTGTTCGTCGACGACGTCGCCGAGGTCCCGCGCGGCGCGCACGTCGTCTTCAGCGCCCACGGGGTCTCGCCCGCGGTCGTGCAGGGGGCGGCCGACCGCGACCTCCACGCGATCGACGCGACCTGCCCGCTCGTCACGAAGGTCCACCGCGAGGCCCTGCGGTTCGCCAAGGCCGACCGCACGATCATCCTCATCGGTCACGCCGGACACGAAGAGGTCGAGGGCACGATGGGGCACGCCCCGGAGCGCACGATCCTCGTCAACGGCCCGGAGGACGTCGCCGCGCTCGAGGTCCCGGACCCGACGAACCTCGTCTGGCTCTCGCAGACCACGCTGAGCGTCGACGAGACGATGGAGACCGTCCGCCTGCTGCGCGAGAAGTTCCCGCTCATCGAGAACCCGCCGTCCGACGACATCTGCTACGCCACGCAGAACCGCCAGGTCGCGATCAAGAAGGTGGCGGCCGACGCCGACCTGGTGATCGTCGTCGGCTCCGCGAACTCGTCGAACAGCGTCCGCCTGGTCGAGGTCGCGCTCGAGCACGGTGCCAAGGCCGCGCACCGCGTCGACTACGCCGAGGAGATCCAACAGGAGTGGCTCGACGGCGTGCAGACCGTGGGCGTCACCTCCGGCGCCTCCGTCCCCGAGGTCCTGGTGCGCGAGGTGCTCGAACAGCTCGCGGACGCCGGCTTCGGCACGGTGGACGAGGTCGTCACTGCGCACGAGGACCTCATGTTCTCGCTGCCGAAGGAGCTCCGCACGGACGCGACGGGACAGCGCGACGCGCGCGCCCTGGGTGGCCGTACCCGGTGAGCGACGCGACCGACGGCCGGGAGGCCCCTCCCGCGTCCGGCGGTCGGCCCTCCGATCCCGTCGGCCGGGAGGCCCCTCCCGCGTCCGGCGATGGTCCCACTCCCGAACGCCGTCCGGATCCGGCCGACGCTGCCGGCCGCACCGTCGGTCGGCCCGCCCCGCAGTACGGCGAGTACGCGCCCGAGGGCTGGGTCAATCCGGTCGAGGTCGAGCGCGCACGCGGTGAACGCGAGGCGGCGGAACGGCGCCGGGCCGAGGCCGACGACCAACGAAGGCCGGTTCCGGTGGGCCGGGTCGGGCCTCCCGGCCGTGCACCGGGGCGATCCCGTCCCGGTGTGCCGACGTCCGGCCGGTTCGGTGCGTCCGCCGGAGACCTGCTCCTGACGGTGCTGCTGCTGGCGTTCGGGTTCACGACCGTCGTGCAGCAGCTCTTCGGCATCAGTCACACCGCCGCGACCATCGCCGACCAGATCGCCGCGCGCTACACCGAGCTCGCCCACCCGGAGGCGCTCGTGCCCGCGAGCGCGCTGTGCGCCGTCGTGGACCTCGTGTTGTTGATCGGCACGGTGTGGTGGTCGGTGGCGCGCCTCCGCCGTCGCCGGGTCACGTTCTGGGTGCCGCTCGTCGGTGGTGCGGTCGCCGGGGCGTTCTCGGTCGTCGTCTACGTCGTCGTGCTCGCGCACGACCCCGCGTACGTCACCTGGATGGTCACGCACAGCGGGCTCTGACCGAGCGCCACGGAGCGGCGGCCGAGCGTCACCGATCCGGTGGCCGCACCGCGCCGATGAGCGGCCGGACCGAGCCGGGCTCAACCGACCAGGAACGCGCCCACCGCCGCGTGGAGGGCCGCGAGGTCGTCCACGTGCACGAGCTCCCGCGCCGAGTGCATGGACAGCAGCCCGACGCCGATGTCCACGGTGGGGATCCCGAGCCGGGTCGCGGCGAGTGGACCGATGGTCGAGCCGCCGGGGATGCCGTTGTGGTTGACGAAGGGCTGGTACGCGACGCCGGCCGCGGCGCATGCGGCGGCGAACACGGCCTCGCCCCGGCCGTCGGTCATGTACCGCTGGTTCGCGCTGATCTTGAGCAACGGACCCGCGCCCGGTCGGGGCCGGTTCGCCGGGTCGTGCTTCTCGCCGTGGTTCGGGTGCACCAGGTGTCCGGCGTCGCTCGAGAGCAGCCACGACGCGCGGAACGCCCGCGCCGCCTCGCCGACCGTCGCGCCGAGTCCGGCCTGGACACGGCGCAGCACGTCCTCGAGGAAGGGCCCGGACGCACCCGACGGGGTGGCGGAGCCCACTTCCTCGTGGTCGAACGCCGCGAACACGGGGACGTGGTCGGCGTCCCCGGGCGCCGCGATGACCCCACGGAGCCCGGCGTGCACGCTCGTCAGGTTGTCCATGCGCCCGGACGCCAGGAACGCGCCGTCGATGCCGATGCGGGCCGGGGCCTGCGTGTCGGCGAGGAACAGGTCCCAGGCCACGACGTCGCCGGGGATCCGGGCGCGGAGCCACTCGACGACGTCCGGCCCGCCGAGGGTGCCGCCGTCGGTACCGACCACGGGCAACACGTGTCGCTGTCGGTCGATCGCCGCGCCCTCGTTCACCCCGCGGTCCAGGTGGATGGCCAGGTTGGGGATGCGCGCGACGGCCTCGGTCGCCACGAGGGTCGTGCTGCCGTCGGCGAGGACCGCGCGTCCGGCGATGCGGAGGTCGCGGTCGAACCAGGTCGAGAGGATCGGTCCGCCGTACACCTCGACGTCGAGTTGCTCCCACCCCGCGTTCCGGACCACCGGGTTCGGCTTGACGCGGAACCCGGGGGAGTCCGTGTGGGCGCCGACGATCCGGAACGGGGTGGTGGGCGTCGCGCTCGCCGGCAGTCGCCATGCGATGACCGCGCCGTCGCGCACGACGACGTACGCGCCGGCGTCGGTCGGCCAGTCGTCGAGCTCGTCGAGCTGTGTGAACCCGGCCGCCACGAGCCGGCGGGCCGCAGCGTCCGCGGCGTGGAGGGCCGTGGGCGCGTCGACGACGAACGACGCGAAGTCGGGGACGAGGGCGTCGGGGGCGGTCACGCTCAGCTCTGGGACTGTCCGGCCGACCCGAGCACCTTCGCCGCCTGCACGACGCGGGCGGCCATGGCGGTCTCGGCCTTCTTGCCCCAGGCCCGCGGGTCGTACTGCTTCTTGTTCCCGACCTCGCCGTCGACCTTGAGCACGCCGGTGTAGTTCGTGAACATCGAGTCGGCGATGTCGCGCGTGAACGCGTACTGCGTGTCGGTGTCGATGTTCATCTTGATGACGCCGTTCGACACGGCCTCGTGGATCTCGTCGTCGGACGACCCGGAGCCGCCGTGGAACACGAGGTCGAGCGGGTTCTGACCGGTGCCGTGGTGCTCGGCGATGCCGCGCTGGATCTCGCCGAGGAGCTCCGGACGGAGCTTGACGTTGCCCGGCTTGTAGACGCCGTGCACGTTGCCGAACGTCAGCGCGGCGATCCACCGGCCCTCGTCGCCCATGCCGAGCGCCTCGACGGCCTTCTCGACATCGCCGAGCGTCGTGTACAGGGCCTCGTTCGTGCCCTCGTGCTTGACGCCGTCCTCCTCGCCGCCGACGACGCCGATCTCGACCTCGAGGATCGCGTTGATGTTGCGGGTCTTCTGGATCATCGTCTTCGCGATCTCGAGGTTCTCGTCGAGGGGGATCGCGGAACCGTCCCACATGTGGGACTGGAAGATCGGGTCGCGGCCCTGCCGGATCTCGTCCTCGCTCGCCTGGATGAGCGGCAGGACGAACGAGTCGAGCGCGTCCTTGGGGCAGTGGTCGGTGTGGAGCGCCACCGTGATCGGGTAGTTCTTGGCGACCTCGTGGGCGAACGCCGCCATGGCCAGCGCGCCGGCGGCCCGGTTCTTGACCGTGTGGCCGGCGAAGTAGTCGGCACCGCCCGTCGTCACCTGGATGATGCCGTCGGACCCCGCCTCGGTCAGGCCCTGCAGGACGGCGTTGATCGTCTGCGACGACGAGACGTTCACGGCCGGGTACGCGAACTTGCCGGCCTTCGCGCGGTCGATCATCTCGGCGTACTGCTCGGGGGTTGCGATGGGCATCTCGGCTCTCCTTCGACGTGTCGATCCGTCCACGATCGTAGCCAGGGGCCGGGAGGCCGGTCACAGGTGGTCGAGGGCGGCCTCCCGCCCGGCGCGCCGTCCGGCTCCGGACGACAGCTGTCGCTCAGCTCTGGGACGCCCGAACGTCCACTGGGAAGCGGCTCGGTACGCTGGACGGGTGAATGCGACTGACACCGGTGCCCTGTTCCTCCAGCCCGACCGCAACCTGGCGCTCGAGCTCGTGCGTGCGACCGAGGCGGCGGCGATCCGCGCGCAGCCGTGGGTGGGGCGGGGTGAGAAGAACCTCGCCGACGGTGCCGCGGTCGACGCCATGCGCAAGTTCCTCGGCACGGTCAACTTCGACGGTGTCGTCGTGATCGGTGAGGGCGAGAAGGACCAGGCGCCCATGCTGTTCAACGGCGAGCACGTCGGCAACGGGCACGGACCCGCGTGTGACATCGCGGTGGACCCGATCGACGGCACCTCGCTCACCGCGGCCGGGCGGCAGAACGCGATCTCGGTGATGGCGGTGTCGGACCGTGGGTCGATGTACGACCCGTCGGCGGTGTTCTACATGAACAAGATCGCGGCCGGCCCCGAGGGGCGCGGGGTCCTCGACCTGCACAAGCCCGTCGGCGAGAACATCCGTGCGCTGGCGAAGGCGAAGCACAAGGACATCGAGGACATGCAGATCGCCGTCCTGGACCGTCCCCGGCACGAAGAGCTCATCCGGCAGATCCGCGCGGCGGGTGCCGGCACGCGGCTGTTGCTCGACGGTGACGTCGCCGGAGGGATCTCGGCGGCGATGCCCGGATCGAAGATCGACATGTGCGTCGGTGTCGGCGGGACGCCCGAGGGCATCATCACCGCCTGCGCGATCAAGGCGCTCGGCGGCGTGATCCTGGGGCAGCTGCAGCCCAAGGACGACGACGAGCGGCAGAAGGCCATGGACGCCGGGCACGACCTCGACCGCGTGCTCGACCAGGACGACCTGGTCACGGGCGACAACACGTTCTTCGTGGCGACGGGTGTGACCGACGGCGTGCTCGTCGACGGCGTCCGGCGCTCGCGCGGTGTCATCCACACCGACTCGATCGTGCTCCGCTCGCACTCCGGCACGGTCCGCCGGATCCAGGCCGACCACCGCGTCGAGAAGTGGTTCTGACCCGCATCGGCGTCAGTCGTCGTCGACCGCGGCGACGAGTTCCGGCGCGGTGAGCAGGCGGGGCTCGTCCTCGACGGGGGTGGGTTCGGCGATCACCTTGGCCTCGTCGAGCAGCGACAGGCGACGGGCCGACGGGAGCACCTGCCGCTCGAGCGAACCGACGAAGCGGTTGTAGTCGACCACGGTCCCGCGGATCGTCCGACCGAGCTTGTCCACGTGCCCGGCCATCGTCGCGAGCCGCCCGTAGAGCTCGCGGGACACGCGGAACAGCTCGCGGGCCTCCAGGGTGACCACGTCCTGCTGCCAGCTGAACGCGACGGTCTTGAGGACCGACCACAGCGTCACCGGCGAGGCGAGTGCGATCCGCTTCCGGAACGCGTGATCGAGCAGCCCCGGATCCGCGGCCAGTGCGCTCGACACCAGGGACTCGGACGGGATGAACGCGATCGTCAGCTCCGGTGAGGCGTCGTACCCGGACCAGTACTCACGCGCGGCCAGGGCGTCGACGTGGGCGCGGACGGCGCGCACGTGCTGGTCGAGCAGTGCCCGGCGTCGGGCGGCGGCCTCACCCGTGGCGGTCTCGGGGATGCTCGTGGCCTCGAGGTAGGCGCTGAACGGGACCTTCGCGTCGACGGCGATCGACTTGCCGCCCGGCAGGTGCACGACCATGTCCGGACGGGCGGCCCCCGCGGTGGTGGTGACGCTCGACTGGACGTCGAAGTCGACGCGTTCCAGCAGCCCCGCGGCCTCGACCACGTTCCGCAGCTGGGTCTCGCCCCACACGCCGCGGGTGCTGTTCGACGACAACGCGCTCGCGAGGGTCTCGGCGGTGGCGCGCAGTCGCTCCTCCGATTCGACCGCGGCACGGAGCTGTGCCGACAGCGCGCCGTACTGCTCCCCGCGGCTGCGCTCGAGCGCCGTCACCGTCCGCTGCATCTGCTCGAGCGTGGCCGCGACCGGCCCGAGCGCCGTGAGGACGCGGGACTCCTGCTCGGTCCGCGTCGTGTCGGCGCCGTGCATGCGGGAGACGATGTGCTCGAGCTCGGCGGCCCGGCGCTCGAGCGACTCGACCTGCCGGCGGTACTGGGCGTCCTGCATGGCCAGGCGGTCGGCGTGCTCCTGGGCCCGCTCGGCGTCGTGCGCGGCAGCGTCGGCGACGGCACGGTCCAGCTGCGCGCGGAGACCGTCGGCCGTCGCCCGGGCGGTCGCGAGGTCGGCGCCGGTGCGACCACGCACCACCGACCACGCCACGAGGGCGCCGAGCGCGGCCCCGACGAGCAGTCCGACGACGAGCAGGAGAGCGTCCATGTCCCCGAGCGTGGCAGCGACCCCCGACACCGCGCGCGGGCCCATGCTGCGGGCGGTGTGACCCGAGCGGGAACTCAGTCGGCGAACGCCATCGCGCGGTCGCCGCGGGGCTCGGACGTGCGCGCGTGGACCGTCCCGAGCTTGGCGTTCGTGGCCGTCGACAGCCCCTCGAGCGAGTCGACGCCGTGCTGCGCGGCAGCGTGCACGATGATCGCGGCGCAGGCCTCGGCGTCGGCGAGGGCGTCGTGGTGGCGGAAGCCGTCGAACCCGGCCGCGCCCGCAGCCATCGGGAGCCGGTAGGAATCGAGCTGGTAGGTGCGTCGGGCGACCTGCAGGCTGCAGAGGTGCCGGTGGGCCACGACGTCGATCCCCGTGGCCGCGCACCCGCCTGCGATGACGCCCATGTCGAACCGGGCGTTGTGGGCCGTCAGGACGTCCTCGCCGGCGAAGGCACACAGCTCGACGTACTGTTCGGCCCAGCCGAGGGCGTCGATGACGTCCTCGGCGACGATGCCGTGGATCCGCGTGTTCCACTCGAGGAACGCGTCGTGCCCGACCGGCGGCCGGATGTACCAGGAGGCCCGTTCCACGACCACGCCGTCGCGCACCTTGACGAGTCCGACCGAACACGCCGAGGCGCTCGATCCGTTGGCCGTCTCGAAGTCGATCGCGGTGAAGTCCAGGGGCACGTCGCCATGCTCGCACGACGCTCCGACATCCCCTCGTGTCACACGCCGCGTCCGTCGCCCGCCGCCGGACCGGGAGGTGTGGGGCGGGCCCGCACCGTCCCTCCCGGCCGCCGCCGGACCGGAAGTGCGGGGCGGGCCCGCACCGTTCCTCCCGGCCGCCGCCGTTAGGCTTGTCCGTCGTGGCACTCACCATCGCGATCGTCGGACTCCCGAACGTCGGCAAGTCGACCCTGTTCAACGCCCTGACGAAGAACCAGGTCCTGGCGGCGAACTACCCGTTCGCGACCATCGAGCCGAACGTCGGCGTCGTCAGCCTGCCGGACCCGCGCCTGCAGCAGCTCGCGGACCTCTTCCACTCGGAGAAGGTGCTGCCGGCTCCCGTGTCGTTCGTCGACATCGCGGGCATCGTCAAGGGCGCGAGCGAGGGCGAGGGTCTCGGCAACAAGTTCCTCGCGAACATCCGCGAGGCCGACGCCATCGCGCAGGTCGTCCGCGGCTTCGCGGACGACGACGTCGTGCACGTGTCCGGCCAGGTCTCGCCGCGCGACGACCTCGAGGTCATCAACACCGAGCTCATCCTCGCCGACATCGAGACCATCGACCGCGCCCTGCCGCGGTACGAGAAGACGGTGAAGCTCAAGCAGGCGGAGCCCGCGGTCCTCGAGACCGCCCGGGAGGCCCGTGCCGCGCTCGAGCAGGGCACGCTCCTGTCCGCGACGTCCATCGACCTGGCCCCGATCAAGGAGCTCGGGCTCCTGTCGGCCAAGCCGTTCATCTTCGTGTTCAACGTCGACGAGGCCGTGCTCACCGACGACGCCCGCAAGGCGGAGCTCGCCGCGCTCGTCGCCCCCGCGCAGGCCGTGTTCCTCGACGCCAAGATCGAGTCCGAGCTCATCGACCTCGAGCCGGACGAGGCGCAGGAGCTCCTCGAGGCCACCGGGCAGCCGGAGTCCGGGCTCGACCAGCTCGCCCGCATCGGGTTCGACACCCTCGGGCTGCAGACGTTCCTGACCGCCGGTCCCAAGGAGTCCCGCGCCTGGACGATCGGCAAGGGCTGGAAGGCGCCGCAGGCCGCGGGCGTCATCCACACCGACTTCGAGAAGGGCTTCATCAAGGCCGAGGTGATCTCGTTCGGCGACCTCATCGCCGCGGGGTCGATCGCCGAGGCACGGTCTCGTGGGGTCGCCCGGATCGAGGGCAAGGACTACGTCATGCAGGACGGCGACGTGGTGGAGTTCCGCTTCAACAACTGACCGGCTCGGAACGACGGCGATCCGGCGCTGTTCGCCCGCCTCGGTCCGCAGGGAGTCCGCAGGGTCACCGGAGACCTGGCGCAGAGGCCCTGCTGACGCCGACCGTGTGCGGTCGTCGGCGTTCGGCCCGACGTGGCTTGTAGCCTGCGCGCCGCGGCGATCAGCCGGCTCGTCCGATCACGGACCGGGAAGCGCTTCGACGTCGACCCAGCGGATCGGATGAGCACAGATCCGTGAGCGGCGTCAGGAGCTGGCGTCGAGCGTGTCGAAGGTCCGGCGAAGCAGATCGACGGGGAGGACGCCGGGGGTGTCCTCCACGGCCCAGATGCTGATCGCCACGTCGAAGCAGCTGAGCGCGGCGTGCACGAGCGTCCGGGCGCGGAGGTCAGCGTCGTCGCGGGCGATGCGTTCAGCTGTGAGCGGCACGAGTACCTCGGCCCAGGACAGGTGCTTCTCGAGGTTGCGGGCACGGAGCGACGGCGTGCGCAGCATCACGCGGACCGATTGACGGCCGGCGTCGGAGTCCGCGCCGCCGCGTTCGAGCATCACGACGAACGCTTCGCGGAGCGCATCCCAAACAGGTTCGCCAGCTGGTCGGGCGCGGAGCGCGTCGGCGAGGTCGTCTCGGTGGCGAGCCGGATCGCCGATCACCGCGTCCTCCTTCGCGGGGAAGTAGCGGTGGAAGCTCCGGGCGGAGATGCCGACCTCGGCCGCGATCTGCTCGACGGTCACGCTGTCGAAACCCTCCGCGTCGAACCGAGCGACGGCCACCGCGGCGATCCGAGAACGCACGGCGTCGCGGGTGATGTCCCGCAACCCCGTCCGGCTCGTCGTCTCGCTCACGGGGTCATCCTACCGCCACTGACACCGTGGGCCTAGTGTGTCAGAGTATGACATGAAGGGCGTACACTGACACGACTTGCTCTCCACACGGAAGGAACCAACATGCAGCAGCGCATCCTCGGCGACCAAGGTCTGGTCGTCAGTGCTGTCGGTTACGGCGCGATGGGCACGGCGTTCGCCTACGGGCCGAGCGACGACACCGAATCGACCGCCGCCATCCGGCACGCGCATGAACTCGGGGTCACGCACTTCGACACCGCAGAGTTGTACGGGTGGGGCGTCGGCGAACGCCTGCTCGGAACCGCCCTCGCTCCGATCCGCGACGAGGTCACCATCGCGACGAAGTTCGGCTTCGCCCGTGGTGCCTACACGCCGGACTCGCGCCCGGAGCACATCCGCGAGGTGGTCGAGGCGAGCCTCCGGAACCTCGGCACCGACTCGATCGACCTCCTGTACCAGCACGTCCATGACCCCGCGGTGCCCGTGGAGGACGTCGTCGGCGTGATGCAGGAGTTCGTCCAGGCTGGGAAGGTCCGCTACCTCGGGCTGTCGAACACCGATGCCGAGCAGCTCCGCCGGGCGAACGCCGTCCACCCGATCTCGGCGTTCCAGACCGAGTACTCCGTGTTCGCCCGAGAGTCCGAGGAGCTCTTCCCCGTCGTCGATGAGCTCGGCATCGGTGTGGTCGCGTACTCGCCGCTGGCGCGCGGCTTCCTGAGTGCAGCCGTCCGCCCTCGCTCCGACTACCCGTCTGACGACATCCGGCACATGCTCGACTGGTGGGCACCGGAGCACTTCGACGCGAACGTCGCCGTCGCTCAGGGGCTGTCGGCAGTGGCGGACGACAAGGGCATCTCGCTCTCGCAGCTGTCACTCGCGTGGATCCTCGCGAAGCGCGACGACCTCGTCCCGATCCCGGGGTCGCGCAATGCGAACCGGGTCGCGGAGAACGTGGCCGCGGCGGACGTCGTCCTCACGCCTGATGACATCGCCCGCATCGACGCGCTCGCCGAGCGCGTGCAGGGATCGCGCGCGGCCGCGACTGCCTGAGACGCTCCCCGATGACACGTGGTGCGTGACGAGCTCTTCGGGCACCGAACGGAGGGGAGAACCGCTCTGGCCTGGTCGACGCCTCGTGTCGACCAGGCCAGCCTGTCGGGCTCGACCAGCTCGCCCGTATCGGGTTCGACACCCTCGGGCTGCAGACGTTCCTGACCGCCGGTCCCAAGGAGTCCCGCGCGTGGACGATCGGCAAGGGCTGGAAGGCGCCGCAGGCCGCGGGCGTCATCCACACCGACTTCGAGAAGGGCTTCATCAAGGCCGAGGTGATCTCGTTCGGCGACCTCATCGCCGCGGGGTCGATCGCCGAGGCACGGTCTCGTGGGGTCGCCCGGATCGAGGGCAAGGACTACGTCATGCAGGACGGCGATGTGGTGGAGTTCCGCTGCAACAACGAGTCGTGACCCGCGACTCGGGCCCCACGGCCAAGCGCACGGTGAGGCGTGGCGTGGTGCGCTCGCCGCACTAGGCTCCTCCGGATGAGCACTGACCTGGATGTCGCACTCGCCGCGCACCGAGCAGCGCCGTTCCCCGACGCGGTGGAACGCGGCGAACAGTACGGTCTCGTGGACGCCGTCATGATCGACTCGGACATCGTCGGTTGGGCGACCGAGGTGTCCGCTGGGGGTGTCCTCGCGCCGGAGGCCGCCCGCGGGCTCCGGCAGTGCGCTGACGGACTGTCGGCATCGCTCATCGCGTTCCCCGAGGCTGCCCGGGTGTACTACGTACACCTGCTGCTCGTCGCCGAGCTTGCGCTGCGGGACGATGCTCTGCGGATCGCGGGCACGAGCGACCCGCTCGCGCCCGACACCGTGGCGGGTGACCCCGAACGTGAGGCGACGACCGCCACTGTGCCAGGAGCCGGGCCGGAAGCCGCACGGCGCCCGCGGTCCGGCCTCGCCGGACTGTTCCGGGCCTCCCGGTCGTCGCACCCCCAGCCCACTCCGGACCCGGCGGCGTTCGTGCCCGAGCTCGAGTCGATCCTGTTCTCTGCCGATCCGGTCGGCATCGCGTTCGAGACGAACACCGACGAGTACCGGCCCGAGGCGGAGACGATCGCGCTGCGCCTGCCGGACGCGACGTCGGTGGACGACGTCCAGCGGATCATCCACGAGGAGTTCGTCGCCTGGTTCGATGCCTCGACGGCCGGTCCGGCCCTCCGCTACCGCGCGCTCGCCGCCCGGGTCTGGCTGCTGTGGAGCGAGCGGGGCTGAGACCATCCGGGTGGGCGCCGCGGTGCCGCTCAGTCCACGAGCGCGATGATCACCGCGGGGATGCGGTGCTCGATCACCGCCCACACCGGACGTCCATCGGGTGTCGGTCGCGGAGAGCCCTACTGCGTCTGTGGATGATCCCCGACCCTGGTGGATCAGCACTACCGTGGTGCCCACCCACCCGAACGAGGAGGAACGCATGTCGAACGTCGTCGACTTCGTGGACGTCAGCACGGCCGGTCTCGAGTCCTCGCCCGTGGCCGACGCGCTCGCCGGCCTCCGCGCGAACGAGGCCCGGTACTACAAGAACAAGTACGACCACGAGTTCGTCACGTCGCCCGCGGACGAGGCCCCCGACGCGGTCGACCGGGTGGCGCGGATCCTCGCTGAGGAGCGCGACATCGTGATCGCGTCACGTCCGCTCGAGGCCACCGACTTCGAGGTCGACGGCCTCCGGATGACGTACGTGTTCTACGAGTCGGGTCTCGCGATCAACGTCATGTACAGCATCGAGGACGGCGGCAAGCGGGCGGTCGGCTTCAAGCTCTCGCAGGGCATGGACGTCCCCGATGAGCTCGCGTCGAAGTTCAAGTTCGCCCGGCAGCGGTCGAAGCTCGCGGGCGAGATCCGCGGCTCGTTCTTCGTGATCAAGGGCGAGTACTGACGTACCCATGATCACGGCCGGGAGGCCCGCGTCGAGCCCGCCCCGGCCCTCCCGTCCGGCATGTCGCCGCGACCGCGCGCGTCGACGACAACTGCGCCGTCGTCGAGATGGCGCACTTGTCGGCTGCACGCGCGTGCAGCGCGTGCAGCGCGTGCAGCGCGCATCCGCTGTGCACGCCGGCGGACTCGCTCAGTCGATCGGCGCCGTCGACCCCCGCACGACGAGCCGGCACGGCACCTCGGTACGCCCGCCGTCGTCCTGGCCGTCGATCGCGGCGAACAGCCGGTTCGCGGCGATGCGGCCGAGTTCCTGGAGCTGCATGTCGACGCTGCTCAGCTCCGGGCGTGAGCTCTGTGTGACGACGCCCCAGTTGTCGAAGCCGAGCACGGCGACCTCGGTGGGGACGTCGCGCCCGAGCTCGTGGAGCACGTCGACGACGCCGCGCGCGATCTGATCGCTGCCGCAGAAGACCGCGTCGATGTCGGGCGTGGACTCGAGGAGCATGCGGGCGGCACCGCGGCCCCAGGCCTCGTTCCAGGTGCCGTGCAGGACGCGTCCGCCCGCGAGTTCGAGGCCCGCGTCGTCGAGCGCATCGAGGGCACCGCGCGCGCGGTCGCGGGCGGCGTGGTACTCGATCTCGCCGGTGATGTGCGCGATGCGCCGTCGTCCGGCGTCGATGAGGTGCTGCATGCCGACCCGGCCACCCTGCACGTTGTCGCTGACGACGGAGAGCGCCGCGGGGTCCTCGGACGGTGCGTACGCGTAGACGACGGGGACCGGCAGGTCGTCGCCGAGCGACGCACGTGGGTTGGTGCTCGACCCGACGACGATGAGGCCGTCGACCCGGCGCGACAGTAGCGCCTGGACGTGGTGCTGTTCACGGATCGTGTCGCCACGGGCGTCGCACAGGAAGATCTGGGTGGCACCGGCGCCGAACGCGTCCTCGGCGCCCATCATGATCGGGAGCGAGAAGCGGCCCTCGAGGTCGGACGTGATGAGGCCGACGGTGCCGGTGCGCCCGGCGAGCAGGTTCTGCGCGAGCACGTTCGGCCGGAACGACAGGCGCTCGGCGACGGCGAACACGCGGTCGCGGGTCTCGGAGCGGACCTCGCCCCGCCCGTTCAGCGCGCGCGAGGCGGTGGCGATCGAGACCCCTGCGGCTCGTGCGACATCCGTGAGCGTGGCCGCCTTCTGCCGTTCCTTCACGCAGCCCCCTCTTGTCCGACCGCTCCAGGCGTCGACCCCGCTGCCGTGAACAGTACCGGCAACCCGCTGCCGCAAACAGTACCGGCAGCTTTCCGCTTGACGCAATCGAGACCCGGCAGTTACGGTTCGTAAAGCTTTCCGGAGATTTGCAGCAAGGACGCACGAATGACCGACATCAGCACCACCCCCACTTCGCAGCGCGGCCTCGTGGTCGCGCCGACGACGGGCCGCCTCCGCCCCGTCCCCATGACCGACGTCACGATCACGGGCGGCTTCTGGGGTGACCGCCAGGCGACGAACGCCCGCGCCACGCTCCGCCACTGCCTCGAGTGGATGGAGCGACTCGGCTGGGTCGGCAACTTCGACCGCGCCGCCGAGGGGCGAGAGGCTCCGTCCGCAGGCCGGGAGTTCGCCGACTCGGAGATCTACAAGCTCCTCGAGGCGCTCGCGTGGGAGTCCGGACGCTCGGGTGATGCCTGGGTGGAGCAGACGTTCCAGGACCTGTCGGCCCGTGTCGTCGCAGCCCAGCAGGAGGACGGCTACCTCAACACGCGCTTCGGAGGCCCGGGGCAGCAGCCGCGCTGGTCCGACCTCGAGTGGGGCCACGAGCTCTACTGCGCCGGGCACATGATCCAGGCCGCTGTGGCGCGCGCCCGCACCGCCGGCCGCGACGCGTTCGTCGAGGCGGCGATCCGCGTGGCCGACCACGTGTGTGACGTCTTCGGCGCGGACGGCGACCAGCGCGTGTGCGGCCACCCGGAGATCGAGGTCGCGCTCGTGGAGCTCGCCCGCGTGACCGGTGACGAGCGGTACCGGACGCAGGCGGCGCTGTTCATCGAGCGCCGCGGGGACGGCACGCTGCACGATCCCGACGTGCCCGCGTCGTACTTCCTCGACGACCTGCACGTGCGCGACGCAGACGTGCTCCGTGGCCACGCGGTCCGCGCGCTCTACCTGGCGGCCGGCGCGGTCGACCTCGCCGTGGACCGGGGCGACGCCGAGCTGTCGGACGCGCTCCGGACGCAGTGGCACAACACGGTCGCACACCGCACGTACCTGACCGGTGGCATGGGGTCGCGGCACGAGGGCGAGTCCTTCGGCGACGACTTCGAACTGCCATCCGATCGGGCCTACTCCGAGACCTGCGCCGGTGTCGGGTCGATCATGTTCAGCTGGCGGCTCCTGCTCGCCGACGGTGAGGAGCGGTACGCCGACCTCATCGAGCGGACGCTGTACAACGTCATCGCGACGAGCCCGGACGAGCAGGGCACCGCGTTCTTCTACGTGAACCCGCTGCAGCGGAACGTGCCCGGCACCCCGGCCGCGGTCGACGAGCCGAGCGAGCGCGCCGCGTCGAGCCAGCGTGCGCCGTGGTTCGCGGTGTCGTGCTGCCCGACGAACGTCGCGCGCACCCTCGCCAGCCTCACCGCGTACGTGGCGACGGTGGACGACGACGGCCTGCAACTGCACCAGTACGCGGAGGGCCGGATCGACACGACGCTGCCCGACGGCCGCACGGTCCGCCTCGAGGTCGCCACGGACTACCCGCTCGACGGCCGCGTGCGGGTCGTCGTCGCCGAGGACGCGCCCGAGCCGTGGACCCTGACCCTCCGCGTGCCGGGCTGGGCCGCTGGCAGCGCCACCGTCGACGCCGGCGAGGGAGCCGAGACGGTCGACGGCGGGTCCGTCGCGATCCGTCGCGCCTGGCGTGCCGGCGATGTCGTCACCCTCGACCTCCCGACGCAGCCGAGGCTCGTGGCCCCGGACGAACGGATCGACGCGCTCCGCGGGACGGTCGCGGTGGAGCGCGGGCCGCTCGTGCTCTGCGCCGAGTCGATCGACCAGGACGCCGATCGCGTCGACGCGATCCAGGTCCTCCCGGGGGCCGAGCCGACCGCGGACGGCGCCACCGACGCGGCGCTCGACGCGGTCGCCGTCGACGCGCCCGAGCGGGACTGGCCGTACGCCGGCTCGCCCGCGCACGACGCGCAGCGCCCCGGAACCGTCCGGCTCCGCCCGTACCACCAGTGGGCCGAGCGCGGTCCGTCGACCATGCGCGTCTGGCTCCCGCTGGCGGACGCCGCCACCGCGCAGGCCTGACCCGAACCCGAACCAGCAGCACCACCCGTCATCACGCCAGGGCAAGGAGGCCCATCATGATCAAGCGAACGCGAACCGTCACCGGAGTGGGAGCGCTCGGCATCGCCGCGGCGCTCGTGCTCACCGGCTGCAGCAGCTCGGGCAGCTCGGGCTCCGGCTCGAGCTCGTCCCTCAAGGGCACCGTCACCGTCGGGTACTCCGGCGGCGGCGTCGTCGACACCTACATGTCGGACATCATCAAGCACGCCGAGAAGGAACTGCCCGGCGTCACGATCAAGACGCACGTCTACCCGACCTACGACGACCAGCTGAACCAGCTGCCGACGCAGTTCGCCGCGGGCACGGCCCCGGACATCACCCTCTGGGACAACTCGGCACCGGTCGCCGAGTACGCGACCGAGGGGGCGATCGCGTCGATGGACGACGTGATCGGGAAGACCGATGTCCAGCTCAGCGCATTCCCGAAGGCGCTCGTGAACGGCTGGAAGATCGGCGGCAAGCTCTACGCGGTGCCGTCGTACCTGCAGAACTCGGGCTACGCCTACAACCAGGACGTGCTCGCGGAGGCGGGCGTCACCTCGACCCCGAAGACCCTCGCCGAGATCGCGACGGCCGCGGCGCAGGTCAAGGCGAAGACGGGCAAGCCCGGCGTGGTGCTGCTCGAGAACCTGTTCCACCTGACGCAGTACATGATCGCGAACGGTGGCGGCTACCACGGCGGCACCACGATCGACTCGAAGCAGAACGTGCAGGCGCTCGACCAACTGTTGACCATGTTCAAGAACGGCGACGCCGAGAGCGCCGAGCAGCTCGGGGCGACCTGGGATGGCGAGGCCTTCGGCAAGGGGAACGCCGCCATGTCCGACGCCGGCCCCTGGTACATCGGCTTCATGCAGACGAGTGACCCGTCGACGAAGTACACGCTGACGACGCTCCCCGGGAAGACGGCGTCCTCGTCGACGGTGGCGACCTACGGCGGTGGCTTCAGCATCGCCCAGAAGTCGAAGGACAAGGCGGTCGACATGGCCGTCATCGCCGCGATGACCGACTCGTACTCGCAGAAGGCGATCATCACGACCAAGCTCGGGTACGTCCCGGCCGCCACGAAGTACATCAGCCAGTACCGCCAGGACACCCCGCAGTACGCGGCGTTCACGAACTCGGTGCTGGCGAAGGGCGAGTCGCTCGACTACCCGACCAAGTCGACCGAGTTCGGCAACGACCTGGTCAACGGGTTCCAGCAGCTCGTCGCGAAGAAGGCGACGAGCTCCACGGCCCTGCTGCACCAGCTCCAGCAGAAGTACGGGAAGTAGCCGAGCGGCGTGAGTGCCATCAAGAGCTCCATCAGGGCGGCGCGACGGCCCACGTCGTCGCGCCGCCGCGCCTGGCTCCGGACCGACAACCCGGCCGCGTGGCTCATGCTCGCCCCCGCGGTGGTCCTGCTGCTGTGGTGGTTCGCCTACCCGATCGCGCAGTCCGTCGTGCTCAGTGTGCAGCAGGTCGGCAAGTTCGACTTCGACCAGCGCAGCTTCGTCGGGCTGCAGAACTTCGGGCAGCTGTTCGCCGACCCGGCGTTCGGCCGCTCCCTCGGGATCACGGCGACCTTCGTGGCGGGCGTCGTCCCGGCCCAGACGGTCCTGGCGATCGTCGTCGCCGCCGTCCTGCGCGGTGCCACCGTCGGCAAGGGCGCACTCCGCACCGCGTACTTCGTGCCCTACATGACATCGACCGTCGCGATCACGACGATCTTCATGCAGCTGTTCGTCAAGGGCGGCATCGCGTCCACCGCACTGTCGCTGTTCGGCCTGCCGAACGCGACCTGGTACGCGAGCCCCGGCCTGGCGCTGTGGTTCCTCGTGATCGTGTACGTGTACATGTTCGTCGGGCTGTACATCGTGATCTTCGTCGGGGGCATGGAGACGATCCCGGCGGACCTGTACGAGGCCGCCGAGATGGACGGTGCGGGCGCCTTCCGTCAGTTCCTCAGCGTGACGCTGCCGGGCGTGCGTCCGTTCACCGCGTTCGTGGTGCTGACCGGGATCATCCAGGCGATCCAGGTCTTCGACCAGGCGTACGTCATCTCCGGCGGCACCGTGCTCGGGAGCCCGGCCGGTGCGACCTCGACGATCGTGATCTTCATCTACCAGCAGGCGTTCCGCTTGAGCAACATCGGGTACGCCTCGGCGGCGACCGTGATCCTGCTCGCCATCGTGATCCTCGCCGGCGTCGTCAGCCGGCTCCTCGGCCCGAAGGAGCAGGACGCATGAGCGCCACCTCGACGCAGCGGACCGCGGTCACCCGCCCGAGCACACCGACCAGCGGCACCGGTCGCCCGATGCGCTCGCACCGCACCCAGCAGACGGTCGCCCGGTCCGCCCGGTACACGTTCCTCATCGTGTTCGGACTGATCATGGTCGCCCCGCTGCTGTTCGTGCTGTACTGCTCGTTCCTGTCGCCAGCGGACTTCTTCTCGATCGTCCCGCCGTCGCACCTGACCCTGTCGAACTACACGTACGTGTTCACGCACGCCCCGATCGGACGCTGGTACGCGAACACCGCGATCGTCACGGGCTGCGTCGTCGCCGGCGCCGTCATCGTGAACACCCTGGCGGGTTGGGCGCTGGCCCGTCTGCAGTTCCGCGGCAAGCGCGTCGTGTTCACGGGCATCATCGTGATCCTGCTCGTGCCGCTGCAGGCGTACCTCATCCCGCTCTACCTGCAGATCGTCAAGCTCGGCTGGCTGAACACCTACGCGGCGCTCATCATCCCGTTCATCGTCAACCCGCTCCTCATCTTCCTCATGCGGCAGTCGTTCGGCACGATCCCGAAGGACCTCGAGGAGGCCGCGGCGCTCGACGGCGCGAACCGCTTCCGGATCTTCCTGCGGATCGGGCTGCCACTGTCGGTCACGGCGATCGCCACGCAGGCGATCCTCGCCGGCACGTGGACGTGGAACAGCTTCCTCATCCCGGTGACGATGACGAGCGACAAGGACATGTACGTCCTGACGCTCGGCCTCAACAGCCTGCAGTCGCAGAACTACACGCTGCCGACGGTGCAGATGGCGGGCGTGGTGCTGCTCACCCTGCCCGTCGTGGCGATGTTCCTCGTGTTCCAGCGGTTCATCGTGCCGAGCATCGCGTCGAGCGGCATCAAGGGATGACCACGCGCGTCGAGGCCACCGACGTGCCGGGCGGGCTCGGCATTCGCATCACGACCCCCGGTGGGGGCGGTCCGGCGCTCGTGGCGGCGGCGCCCGTCGTGGTGCTCACGTGGAAGCCCGGAACGGACACGGACACGGACACGGACACGGACGCGGACGCGGACACGGACGCGGACACGGGCACCGGCGTCGAGACCGAGCACCGCGCGCCCTACGAGTCGCTGACGGTCACGGCGGACGGCCTCGTCGGCACCGCACGCATCGACGTCGGGGGCGGGACGGTCCTCCAGGTCGAGGACCGGTGGGACACCGACGGCGACGACGTCCGCATGGCCCGCCGGGTCACGGTCCGCGGCGGCCAGGGGCCCGCCCGCGGCTACGGCACGGCGGTCGTCGTCGAGGTCGACGCGGCCGCGCCGTGGGAGCGCGTCGAGCCGTTCTGCCCCGGCGTCGCCTACGGCAACGCGCCACAGGTCGCGCCGCTCGCCATCGCCGGCGTGCACGCACGGCGGGCCGGGGTCACCACCGCGATCGTCCGGGAGGACCGTGCCGCGGCACCGCTGTTCGGCATCCGACTCGAGGACGGAGGCTGGGCGGCCATCGCCCACCGCGACCCGCGCGGTGACACCATCGCCGCCGACGGGATGGTCGAGGACGGTCGCGAGACGATCGTCGACCCGCGGCTCGCGTTCGCCTCCATCGGCGCGCGGAGCACCGGCGACCGCGTGGAGCTCGGCGTGTGGTTCCCCGGCACCGAAGGACCCGTCACCTACAGCAGCGGCGGTCTTCCGCTCCTCCAGCTCGACGCGTGGCGGCGCCGCTTCCACCCCCTGGACGACGGCGCGACCCAGGAGTACGCCGTCGCGGTGCGGACGGGAGGCTCGACCGATTTCCCCGACGTCGTCCGGCAGACCTGGCGCTGGGTCTGGGACCGCTTCGCCCCGGCCGTGCGCAGCGCGGACATCGCGGACGTCGTGCGTAGCGCGGCGGCCGTCCTGGCCGATCAGGTCGTGGCGGTCGGCGGCCGGACCGGGGTCCCGCTCGAGGCGGACGCGGTCGTTCCGCAGCGGACGGACGAGGCGACCGCCGCGGTGATGGGGTTCGTCGGGGCGAACACGGACGCGGCCGTCGTCCTGCTGCGCGAGGCGGACAGCACCGATGACGGCGCCGTGGCCGAGCGGTACCGGGCGAGCGGTCTGGCGATCATCGACTCGTTCGTCACGCTCGCACTGGACCCGCCCGCTGGCGAGGGGTTCGACACCGTGACGGGTGCGACGACCACGTACCGCACGTTCCGGGACCAGCTGGCGGTGTACGCCCGCGCCGTGGCCGAGGGAGCGCTCGCGGTGCTCGACGCCCTGGCGCTCGAACGCCGTCACGGCGAGGAACACCCGTCCTGGGCCGCCTGGGTCACGAGGGCAGCGAGCTGGTTGCTCCGGAACCAGGCCCTCGACGGTTCCCTCCCGCGCGCCTGGGTGGCCGGCACCGGCGAGGTGCTCGACGACTCGCCGTCCGGGACCGCCACCGTCGTGCCGTTCCTCGTCGCCGTGGGGTCGGAGGAGGCGCTCGCCGCCGCCGTGCGTGCCGCCGAGTTCGTCTGGCGGGAGTACGGACGCCGCGGGTGGTACGCCGGCGGCACCCTCGACAATCCCGACGTGGTGGACAAGGAAGCCGCGGTCCTGGCCGCCGAGGGGTTCCTCGACCTGTACGACGCGACCCGCGGGGCCGAATGGCTGGACCGGGCCGCCTCCGCGGCCTCGGTCGCCGAGACGTGGATCTACGTCTGGGACGTGCCCATGCCGGAGGACGCCGATCCAGGGCTGCTCCACTGGAAGCACGGGGTCTCGACCATCGGACACCAGCTCATCGCGTCCGGGGTGTCGATGACGGACGGGTTCCTCGCCGTGAACGCCTCGGTGTTCGCCCGGCTGTTCGCGCTGACGCACGACGACCACTGGCTCGACGTCGCTCGCGTGGTCACACACGGCACGACCTCGATGTTCGCGACGGTCGAGCACCCGTTCGACCTCCGCGGGGTCGGGTGGCAGCAGGAGCACTGGTCGTTCGCCCCACGTCGGGGGTTCGGCCTCAACCGTCGGTGGTTGCCGTGGGTGCCGGTCGCGCACGCCCGGGGGATGTACCGCGTCGAGGATCGTTGTCCACCCGACGTCGCTGCACGCGTGCTCCGCGCCGACTGAGTCCGCTCAGGGCCGGGCGCGTGTCACGGTACCGTCGGCACCGCGCCGTGGGGCGGAACGGTACCGTCGGGCGGAACGGTACCGTCGGCACCGCGCCGTGGGGCGGAACGGTACCGTCGGGCCCCACGATGCCGTCAGGCTGCGAAGGCGAGCGCCGCGAGCTGCACGTCGTGCGCCTGCAGGATCGTGCGGCTCGGCTCGTGCCGCCAGGGACGGCCTGGGACGACCCAGCCGGCGGCGCCGGCGGCCTGCACGTGGGCGCCGGCGACGACGTGCGCGCCGAGCTCGGTGCGGGGGAGGCGGACGAGGAACTCGCGACGGGAGACGTCGTCGGCGACGACGAACTCGACGAGGTCGTCGGTGGTCAGGACGGGCGCGTCGAGCACGGTCCCGCTGATCTGGATGAAGTCGATGGTGCTGGTCATGGTGCTGTCTTTTCCGATGGTTCGTTGGCGACGAGCGCGGTGCGCTGGCCTCGATCCCTTGTACAGGGCGCTGGCCGGGCGGGCACTCGGATCGCACACGCCGGAGGTCGGCGTGGGTTGTCCGGCCATGATCGGCGGGACGGGGCCCCGGTGGAATGCGACTCGATGGAGCCGGTACGGAGCAGGCGGCGGGGCGGATGAGATGGGTCCGCGGCAGAACGCCAGCTCCGAACTCTAGCACCATCGGGGCAGGACTGGAAGGGGGCGGCGCCGGTGGCGGGGTTCCTCAGCGAAGACGGCGACGAGTGCGCGCACGGCCCGCCAGCGAGGGTCGCTTCGGTCAGGAGACCGGGCGACCGCCGCTGTCGTTGCCGTGGTCCTGCGTGCCGGGGTGACGTGTGCGACCTGCGTCGGTCCAGAATCCGTACCGTGCGGCTGGGGGACGCATCCGCCGCCGCTCGGCGGATGAACGGCGCGTGTTCCGACCTACGGCACCCTCCGGCGGGGTACAGAACACTCGTTCTACCTCTGGTCTGGGGACGTGCGGGAGCTGCGGCGGACACGGCGGTCCCAATATGCTCGCAACCAATCCGGGCTTCGGGGCCCGTGGTTACGAGCGGCGATTCGGGTGCCGCCGGTGGTGGGCTCGGCTTCGGGTGTCGAGCCCCCACCCCTCCCGATCCGGTCCTCCCGGCAGGTCGAGGGCGTCGGATCTTCCTCCCGCTCCCACAGCAGGCCGCCCGATGGGCCGCTGCGCCGTCGCTCCCGGTTCGCACGTACCCCGTTGGGCCGGACCGCCACTCGTGGGCGGCCTACCGTGGCGGCATGACCCGCATCGACCAGCTCCGCCGCGGCGGCCTCGTCCTCGACGTCGACGACAGCGGCCCAGAAGACGGTCCGGTCGCGGTCCTCCTCCACGGGTTCCCCGCCGACCGGAGCACCTGGCGGGCGGTCACGCCGCTCCTGACGGCCGAGGGCCTCCGCGTCGTCGCGCCGGACCAACGCGGGTACGCGGTCGGGGCGCGACCGGAGGGACGCCGCGCGTACCGGCGCGACTGGCTCGTCGACGACGTCCTGGCGCTCGCCGACCGACTCGGCGCAGAGCGGGTCCACCTCGTCGGCCACGACTGGGGCGGGCTGGTCGCCTGGCGGCTCGCGCAGCGGGCTCCCGACCGGCTCGCGTCGCTCACGGTCCTGGCGACCCCGCACCCGCGGGCGATGGCGCTCGCGGCGGTCCGCTCCGACCAGGCCCTGCGGTCGTGGTACATCGCGGCGTTCCAGGTGCCCTGGCTCCCCGAACGGCTGCTCCGGGGGCGTCTCGTCCCGGTGCTCGAGAGCATGGGCCTCGCACGCGCCACCGCCGAGCGGTACGACCGTCGGATGCGCGAGCCGGGAGCACTGCGCGCGGCGATCGACTGGTACCGGGCACTGGCGCTGCCCACTCCGGCCGGCACGCCGCGCGTCGACCCGCTGGTCCGTGTCCCGACGTCGTACCTGTGGGGCTCCCGGGACGCGGCACTCGGTCGGGTCGCGGCCGAGGCGACCGAGCGGTACGTCGCGGCGCCCTACCGGTTCGTGGCCGTCGACGAGGACCACTGGCTGCCCGAGAACGCGGCCGCGCTCGTGGCCGAGGTGGTGCTCGACCGCGTGCGGTCCGTCACGGCGTAGCGGGTCTCAGAGCTCGACGACCTCGAACTCGAGCAGATCCGCGCCGGTCGCGACGGGGCGTCGGGCGCCGTCCTGCGCGTCGCCGTGTCCGGCGGCGGCCCCGTGCCCGGCAGGAGCACCGTGTCCGGCAGGAGCGCCGTGCTCGCCGCCCGCCGCCGCATGCCGACCGTGCGCACCCTCGGACCCACCGGCGTGCGCCGCCTTCGCGCCGTCGGCGGCCCACGCCTGGAACGACGCCTCGTCCGCCCACGTCGTGACGACGAAGTACCGGTCGTCGCCCTTCACCGGGCGGAGGAGCTGGAAGCCCTCGAAGCCGGGAGCCCCGTCGACCGCGTGTCTGCGGGCAGCGAACCGCTGCTCGAGCTCGGCGCCGGCACCGGCGGGGACGTGGATGGCGTTGATCTTGACGACGGACATGCTGCGGTGGTCCTTCCGGTCTGGAGGCGCGGTGCGGGCCGCACCCGTGCCTCCCGAACCGTAACGGGGCGCGCTGAACGCGACCGGGGCGCGGTGTCAGGCGGGCAGGACGGCTGCGCGGGCCAGGCCCAGCTCGTCCTCACGCCAGGGGCGGGCGCCGACGGTCCGCAATCCGAGCCGGGTCAGCGCGAACGCCACGTGGTCCACGACGTCGGGTTCCCACTCGCCCTCGACCCCCATGCCGAACGAGGCGATCTCGTCGTCGGCCTCATCGAGGACCGTGACGGACCACCGCCCGGCGTCGTGGCGTTCGACGGTGACCCAGCGCGCTGCGGCGAACCGGTCGGGAGCACCCGTGGTCACGCGGTCTTCATGACGTCCGCGGTGAAGTTCTGCACGCGCTGGAGCAGGGCCGCGGACCGGGCTGCGATCGTCTCGGGCGGGTTGAGGTGCGGGGGCGCCACGCGGATGAGGAGCGAGCACGCCAGGTCCTCGCAGATGTAGGACCCGATGGTGTTGCCGTTCCGGCCGGACTCGCCGGCACGCGCAGCCGAGAACAACCGGACCTGCGTGGCCGGCTGGGGTGAGTGGCAGAAGGAGCACATCGCCGCGATGCCCGGCCGGAGCGAACCGCCGGCCGCGCGGACGACGATCCCGGTGGGGCGGCCGTCCATCCAGTGGACCATGTAGCCGCGACGGGCGGCCTGCGGGTCGCGCCAACCGAGGTACTCGCGCTCGTCCCAGAGCATCTCGTGCAGACCCGGGATCGGCAGGTGGTCGAGCTCCTCCGGGGTCGCGTTGACGAACGACGATCGGATGTCGGACTCGGTGAGTGCCTTCACGGTCCCCCTCATGGTGGTGGTACTCGATCCTACCGCGCGGGCCGGACACGGCGCCCTGGTACTACCCCTGTCCGGGGGCCAGGTCAACCCCTGACTCGCCGAGAACGCTGCACGTACTGTCGAAGGACCAGAAGCGCACCGCGTGCACACCGAGCGCAGCGAGCGCCGACGTCGTCCTCGACGGGCGACGACCGACCACCGACACCCAAGCGATCAGGCACCAGGGGATCAGATGAGTCTGTACGAGTCCGAGCCGGGCGTCCCCCCGGCTCGCATCAAGACGTTCCGACAGCAGCGCCGCGAGCGCCGTTGGGGGTACCCGGTCGACGGGGACCTCGAGCCCGTGCTCTACGCCGACTTCTTCCGCGACGTCACCGGAGCTGCCCGCCACCGGCGCTGACCCGGTGTGGCCGGTCTCCGGAGTCGAGCGACCCGGACGCCGGTCAGGGGCGCCGCACCACCGACGTCACTGCGCTCGATCGCTCGGGCCACCACCTCGGCACCGACGCGTCTGGCGGCGGTGTCGTCGGCGGCGAACTCGACCAGGACCCGGGTCGCACTCGCCATGGCGCGCGCGCCGGGCACCCACGGCACCGCCCGCTCGATCGACTCCGCGACGCCGACCACGGCCGCGTGGTGCCCCGTCAGGTGCGCCGCCTCGTGTGCGACGACGGCATCGAGTTCGTCGGGACGGAGGCGCGCTGCCAGTCCGGTGCTGACGAGCACGGTGCGGTCGCGTCCGGGCACGGCGCACGCCAGGGCCCGCTCGCCCGCGACCACCGCGATCTCGGTCCCGGCGACCCGACGACGTTCCGCCGCCCCGGTTCGCAGGGCCGCGCGGACGGCCGCGTGCTCCGGCCCGGGAGGGACGCGGACGGCGACCACGAACGCGAGCACCGCGGCGACGGCGACCACGAGGTGCGCGCCGTGGGTCGGCGAGGCCGCCAGCCGGAACGGGTCCGCCCCGTGTCGACTCCCGAGCGCGACGAGCGTGACGCCCGACACGGAGCCGCCGACCCCGATGAGGACCGCGGCGCACCAGCTGACGAGCGCGGTCCGAGGGCGGTCGATCGTCCACGCCCACCGGGTGAGCAGCCGGGGTGCGGCGGCGGCCACGACGACCGCGGTCACGACGAGGGCGACGCCCCAGACGATCACGGTCGTTCCCGTCAGGACCGGGCGCGCGCGTCGATCGCGCGACGCAGGGCCTCGAGGTCGTCCGACGCCAGGGAGCCGGTGAAGCGGAGCAGCGCGGCCTCGCGGTCGCTCGACGCGGCGAGCGCGGACTCCATGAGGGACGCGGCGTGATCGGCGCGGGAGCGGCTCGCGCGGAACCGCAGGGGGGCGTCGGCCTGTTCGTCGCGGAGCACCCCGCCCTTCCGCCCGAGGCGCTCGAGCACCGTCAGCACGGTGGTCAGCGCGGGTCGTGGTTCGTCGCAGCGGTCGAGGACCTCACGCGCGGTGAGCCCGTCGGGGCCCGCGGACCAGAGCACGTCGAGCACCGCCTGCTCGAGCTGCCCACGCGGGCGCGATCGCTGTCCGGCCACGCGGTGATCCTACGAGATGTCGAACGACCGGCCGGCCTCGTCACGAGGCCGTAACACGGCGTTGGTACCATCGGGGCCACAACAGCACACCGGGCCGCCCACACCCTGCGGGAGAGTCCGATCACGAGCGCGCCGAGCTGGCGACCGCGAGACCGGACACCGAAGGAGCAACCTCCCCGTCAATCTCTCAGGTCGTACGACCGCAGGGGTCAGGCCACTCTGAAAAGCAGGGCGCCGTCACGGCGTGCCCTCGCCCACGGTGAAAGCCGACCGCCTCCGACCGGTCGGCGAAACTCTCAGGCACATGACAGAGGGGGAGTTCCGACCGGCGTCCCCGCCGGGACGCGTCGACGCAGGAGAACTCCACCCCATGACCGATCCGACCCCGTCGGGCAGTGCCGGACCATCGGTGCACCGCCGATCCCCACTCCACGAGGCCCATGCCGCCGCCGGCGCCACGTTCACGGACTTCGCGGGCTGGCAGATGCCCGTCCGGTACAGCTCCGACCTCGCCGAGCACCACGCCGTGCGCAGCGCGGCGGGGCTGTTCGACCTCTCGCACATGGCGGAGATCGGTGTCCAGGGGCCCGACGCCGGCGCGTACCTCGACGCCGCGCTCGCGGGCAAGCACGCCACGATGCCCGTCGGTCGGGCGAAGTACTCGCTGCTCCTGACCGACGACGGCGGCGTGCTCGACGACGTCGTCGTGTACCGCACCGAGGACGACGCGTTCCTCGTCGTCGCGAACGCCGCCAACCGCGACGTCGCCGTCGCCGCGCTGCGCGACCGCGCGGTGGGCCACGACGTCGAGGTCACGGACGACAGCGACACGACGGCCCTCGTCGCGATCCAGGGCCCGGCCGCCGCGGGCACGCTGGACGCGCTCGTCGTCGCCGATCGTCTGCAGCCCGAGACGCCGCTCGACGAGCTCCGCTACTACCGCGTCCTGCACGCCTCGTTCGACCTGCAGGACGTCCTCATCGCCCGCACCGGCTACACGGGCGAGGACGGCTTCGAGATCTACTGCCCCACCGACCTGGCGCCCGTGCTCTGGGACGCCCTGCTCGACGCCGGTGCCGACCGCGGCGTCGTGCCCGCCGGGCTCGCCGCACGCGACACGCTCCGGCTCGAGGCCGGGATGCCGCTGTACGGCCACGAACTCGACACCACCGTGCGTCCCGCGCAGGCCGGACTCGGTCGCGTCGTCGCGATGGACACGGAATTCGTCGGGAGGGCCGGGGTCACGCCCGCCACCGACGCCCCGCTCCTCGTCGGGCTCGTCATGGAGGGTCGCCGTGCCGCCCGTGCCGGTTACCCGGTGCTCGACGGCGGCCAGACCGTCGGCACGGTCACCTCGGGCGCCCTGTCACCGACGCTCGGGCACCCCGTCGCCATGGCGTACGTCGACCCTGCGGTCGCCACCCCGGGCACCGTCCTGCGTGTCGACGTGCGCGGCACCGCCGTCCCGGCGACCGTCTCCGAACTCCCCTTCTACCGCCGCCCCGCCAGCGCCGCCCCAGGCCAGAAAGGCTGACCATGACCGACATCACCGCGCTCCGCTACACCAAGGACCACGAGTGGCTCCTCGTCGAGGGTGACGTCGTCACCGTCGGCATCACCCAGTTCGCCGCGGACCAGCTCGGCGACGTCGTGTTCGTCGAGCTCCCCGAGGTCGGCACCACCGCGACGGCCGGACAGACCCTCGGCGAGATCGAGTCGACGAAGAGCGTCGGTGAGCTGTTCTCGCCGATCGAGGGCACCGTCGTCGAGCGCAACGACGCCGTCGTGGACACCCCGGACCTCGTCAACCAGGACCCCTTCGGTGGGGCCTGGCTCGTCAAGATCCAGGTCGACGGCACCAGCTTCCCCGAGGACCTCATGGACCACGAGGCGTACGCCGCCTTCGCGGGCTGATCGGATGGACGAGGACATGACCCAGCACGACCGGACCCCGCAGGCCGACCAGAACCTGCAGACCACCTTCGCCGACCGCCACATCGGCACGGGCGCGGCCGACCAGCGCCTCATGCTCGAGACCGTCGGGTACGACTCCCTCGACGCGCTCGTCCGCGCGGCCGTCCCCGCCGCGATCCACGCCGAGCCCGTCGTCGACTCGGTGATCCCCGGTGCCGTCGGCGAGACCGAGGCGCTCGCGGAGCTCCGTCGGATGGCGGCACGGAACACCGTGCGCCGCCCGATGATCGGACTCGGCTACCACGGCACCCACACGCCCGCCGTCATCCAGCGGAACGTGCTCGAGAACCCGAGCTGGTACACGGCCTACACGCCGTACCAGCCGGAGATCTCGCAGGGCCGGCTGGAGGCGCTCATCAACTTCCAGACGATGGTCGCCGACCTGACGGGCATGGCCACCGCGGGCGCCTCGATGCTCGACGAGGGCACCGCGGTCGTCGAGGGCATGCTGCTCGCCCGCCGGGCCTCGAAGGTCCGCGGGGACGTGTTCCTCGTCGACCGGGACGTCCTGCCGCAGACCATGGCGCTGCTCGAGCACCGGGCCGAGGCCGTCGGCATCACCCTGCGCACGTTCGACGTCGCCGGGGGACCGGACCAGGTCGACGTCGAGGGCGCCTTCGGACTCGTCGTGCAGTACCCGGGCGCGTCCGGCCGGGTCGTCGACCCCGCGTCGGTGATCGAGCGGATCCACGACGGGGGCGGCATCGCCGTCGTCGCGGCGGACCTGCTCGCGATGACGCTCCTCGCGTCGCCCGGTGACCTCGGCGCGGACGTCGCCGTCGGCACCACCCAGCGCTTCGGCGTGCCGCTCGGCTTCGGTGGACCGCACGCCGGCTACCTCGCCGTCCGCGCGGGCCTCGAGCGGCAGCTGCCCGGTCGCCTCGTCGGGGTGTCCTTCGACGCGGACGGTGGCATGGCCTACCGCCTCAGCCTGCAGACCCGCGAGCAGCACATCCGGCGCGAGAAGGCGACGAGCAACATCTGCACCGCGCAGGTGCTCCTCGCCGTCATGGCCTCGATGTACGCCGTCTACCACGGCCCCGAGGGCCTGCGGTTCATCGCCGACCGGGTCGCCCGCACGACCGCCGCGATCGCCGACGCGGCTCGTGCCGCCGAGATCGGCGTGCCCGTCGACGCCTGGTTCGACACACTGACGCTCCGCGCCCCCGGCCGGGCCGCCGCGATCGTCGACGCGGCGCGCGACCGCGGGTACCTCCTGCACCTCGTCGACGCGGACACCCTCCAGCTCTCGGCGGACGAGACGACCACGCCCGAGGACGTCGCAGCGCTCGCCGCCGTGTTCCGCGACGTCGCCGCAGCCGACTCGGAGGCCTCCGAGTCGGCCGCGTCGACCATGACCGTCCCGATGGCGGAGGCCGCCGTGCGTGACGCCACCCCGGGCCTCCCGGCCGCGCTGCGGCGCGAGTCGGCGTACCTGACGCACCCCGTGTTCCAGGCGCACCGCAGCGAGACCCGGATGATGCGGTACCTCAAGCACCTCGCCGACAAGGACTACGCGCTCGACCGCGGCATGATCCCGCTCGGCAGCTGCACGATGAAGCTCAACGCCGCGACCGAGATGGCCGCCGTCACCTGGCCGGAGTTCGCGGGGATCCACCCGTTCGCGCCGCGTGAGGACGTCGCCGGGTACCTGTCGATGATCGCCGACCTGGAGTCGTGGCTCGCCGAGGTCACCGGGTACGACACCGTCTCGGTGCAGCCGAACGCCGGGAGCCAGGGTGAGCTCGCCGGACTCCTGGCCATCCGCGGGTACCACCGCGCCAACGGGGACACCGCACGCACGGTCTGCCTCATCCCGCAGAGCGCGCACGGGACGAACGCCGCGAGCGCCGTGCTCGCGGGCATGCGCGTGGTCGTTGTGGCGTGCGACGAGGACGGCAACGTCGACCTCGCCGACCTCCGCGCCAAGACGGAGCAGCACCGGGACGACCTGGCCGCGCTCATGATCACCTACCCGTCGACCCACGGTGTGTACGAGCACGAGATCCGCGCGATCTGCGACGCCGTGCACGACGCGGGTGGGCAGGTCTACGTCGACGGCGCGAACCTCAACGCGCTGCTCGGGCACGCGCGCTTCGGCGACTTCGGCGGCGACGTCTCGCACCTCAACCTGCACAAGACGTTCTGCATCCCGCACGGCGGCGGCGGACCCGGTGTCGGACCGGTGGCCGCCAGGGCCCACCTGGCCCCGTTCCTCCCCGGCCATCCGTTCGCGCAGGACGCCGACCGTCGCCCCGGCTCGGTCACGGCGGGCGGCGCGGACCGGCTCGCGCACGGCGGCGGCCCCGTCTCGGCGGCGCCGTACGGCAGCCCGAGCATCCTGCCCATCACGTGGACCTACGTCCGCATGATGGGCGTCGAGGGGCTCACGCGCGCCACCGAGTCGGCCGTGCTCGGCGCGAACTACCTGGCCGCGAAGCTGCGCGACGCGTTCCCCGTCCTCTACACGGGCGACGACGGCCTCGTCGCGCACGAGTGCATCCTCGACCTCCGGCCGTTGCGCGAGGCGACCGGCATCACCGTGGACGACGTCGCGAAGCGCCTGATCGACTACGGGTTCCACGCACCGACGATGTCGTTCCCGGTCGCGGGCACGCTCATGGTCGAGCCGACCGAGAGCGAGGACCTGGCGGAGCTCGACCGGTTCGTCGACGCCATGCTCGCGATCCGTGCCGAGGCCGACGAGGTCGCCGCGGGCACCTGGCCGGCCGACGACAACCCGCTCGTCGGGGCGCCGCACACCGCGTCGAGCGTCATCGCGGGGGAGTGGGCGCACGCCTACACGCGTGAGCAGGCCGTCTACCCGCTGCCGGGCATCGCCGGTCGCAAGTACTGGCCGCCCGTGCGCCGGATCGACCAGGCGTACGGGGACCGCAACCTCGTGTGCGCCTGCCCGCCGATCGAGGCGTTCGCGCAGGCCTGATCAGCCCGTCCGGTCGGCCGGGCTGGCCCGGCTCGGCGCCGGGAGTGCAGAACACGCCGCTCACCTCGCGAGGTGAGCGGCGTGTTCTGCACTCTCGCCGGACGGGGACGGCCGTCAGACGACCGGCAGGTGCGTGTTCCACCAACGGAGGACGTGGTCGAACCGCTGCACCCGGTGGCTCGGGCGCCCGGACCGGGACAGCTCGTGGCCCTCGCCCGGGAACAGCAGGAACTCGGCCTCCACCCCTGCCCGGCGCAGGGCGACGAACTGGCGCTGCCCCTGCTCGAGCGGGCACCGCCAGTCCTGCTCGGAGTGCGCGACCATGAACGGCATCATCACGTCCTCCGCGTAGGTCAGGGGGCTCTGGCGGCGCTGGTCCTCCGGGTCCGCGCCGACGTACGCCTCGGCGAAGAACCATCCGATGTCCGAGCTGCCGGCGAACGAGTCCCAGGCGTTGACGGCCCGCTCGCTCCAGGCAGCCGTGAACCGCTCGGGCTCGCGGGCGGCGATCCAGCTCGTCATGAACCCGCCGTACGAGCCGCCCATGATCCCGACCCGCGAGGCGTCGAGGTCGTCCCGCTCGAGCGCCACGTCGAGCAGCGCCAGGACGTCGTCGACGTCGACGGTGCCGAGGCGCCCGATGATCGCCTGGCCGTGGTCGAAGCCGTACCCGGCCGACCCGCGTGGGTTGCCGAGGACGACCGCGTACCCGGCTGCGGCGTAGACCTGCGCCTCGTCGAACACCGCCCGGTCCTGCTGCGCGAACGGGCCGCCGTGCACGACGCGGAGCACGGGGTGGGGGCCCTCGCCCTCGGGCAGGACGAGCCAGCCGTGCACCTCGTGTCCGTCGGGAGCGGTGCCGACGAGTTCCTCGACGGGCCGCAGTCCCACAGCGCGGAGGCCGGCGCCGAGATCGCTCAGGGTCTCGACGGAGCCGGCCGCGGTGTCGATGAGCACGACCTCCCCGGCGCTGTCCGGCAGGCCGACCGTGGCGATGACGACGTCCTCGCCGATCGCGGTGATCGCCCGCACCACGACGTCGCCGCCGTGCAGCACGGGGAGGGCGTCGAGGGGCAGCGGCTCCGCGCCGGTGCTCGCGTCGTCGTCCGCGGTGCTCGCGGTGGCGTCCGTGGTCCACGGGACGGCACGGAGCTCGACCGCCCCGCGGTGCAGCACCCCGACGAGCACGTCACCGCTGCGCGGGACGAGGAGGCCCGGCCCCACCTCGAGGTCGACGGTGCGGTGGTCCGTCAGGCGGCGGGCACGGACGGGGTCGCCGCTGGTGCGCGCCGCGTACAGCCCGGTCGGGACCGCGACGATCCCCTGCGTCCGGTCGGTCCCGAGGAAGAAGAGGGTGCCGTCGGGTCCGAACTGCGGTGCGGCCGCGGTGCCGTCGGACTCGACGAGCAGCGTGATCGCGCCCGAGACCGCGTCGACCCGGTAGAGGTCGCTCTCGGTCGTCTCGGCGGCGCCGGCGTCACGCGGGGCGCTCACCACGAGCGCGGTGCCGTCCGGCGTCCACGTGGGGTCGCTCACCGCGGTGGTGTCATCGGTGATCGCGGTCTCGACGGGGTCTCCCGTGAGGGCGGCGGCCACGTCGACGACCACGAGACGCCGCAGACGGTCGCGGAGGAACCCGACGCCGTCCTGGCGGTAGTCGAGTCGGGTGATGTGCCGCGGTGGCTCGGCCGAGGCGTCCGCGGCGGTGCCGTTCGCGGTCGGGGTGCCGTAACGGCCGGGTTCGGGGATCCGGGCCGTCGTGGCGATCCGTGTGGAGTCGGGGGACCACACCGGGGCCTCGGCGCCGAGCGGCAGGGCCGTGACCACCCGGCCCTCCCCGCCGGCCGTGGGCATCACGACGAGTTGCGGGTGGGCGTCCGGGCCGGTGCCGCCGACGCGACGGAGGAACGTGACCCACCTGCCGTCGGGCGAGATGGACGGGGCGCCGTCGTGCGGGCCGTGGGTCCAGTCGGTCGTGGTCCACCGCCCGTCGGCGGCCGCGAGACGCACGACGTGGCCGACGTTCTCGTCCGCGTCGAGGTCGGGACGGGTGAGGCCCACGAGCAGCGGGGCCCCGGAGCGGGGGTCGGCGACGGCGGCGGCGCGGGACGGCATGACGAGGTGGGCGATGTCGGAGGGGTGCATGGTGCAACGCTAATCACCGGTCGGCGGGAGGGGGAGTGGGGGCGTACCCCGGTCCTCCCGGACGGCAGGAGACGGACGGCGTGCGGTGCGGTTCGTGCGGATCGGTCCCGCGACGTGCCGCGCGGACGCGTGAGCGCAAGCAGAATCATTGCGAATCAGTGAACCAGAAGCAACGAAACGGCGGCCGGTGCATGGATCCTGCGCCGTCATTTCCGGTGTGTAACAAGTTCCCGCTGGATTTTGAGGTGCTCGCGAGGCCCACCTATGGTTCTTTGCGAACGCGCCGGTGCGCCCTGCCGCCAGCGGTTCGATCACATTCCATCCAGGAGGATCACAGAGTGAACATCACCAAGAGGCGGTGGCGACAGGTCATCGGATCCGTCGCGATCGCGGGCTCGGCTGCCGTCGTGCTTGCCGGTTGCACCACCTCGACGTCGAGCGACAGCGAGACGTCGAGCTCGGGCGGCACCGTGACGGTCGCTGAGGTGAACGAGGCGACCTCGTTCAACTACAACACCCCGCAGGGCAACCTGGACACCAACGGGTTCATCTGGCAGCTCACGCAGCCCCAGTTCATGACCCTCGGCACGAATTACAAGGTCGAGCCGAACACCGACCTCGGCACGTACAAGAAGATCAGCAGCTCCCCGCTGAAGGTCCGGTACACGCTGAACAAGAACGCCAAGTGGTCGGACGGCAAGCCGATGACCTCGGACGACCTCCTCCTCGGATGGGCGCAGTCGTCGGGCTACTACGAGTCGGCCACCACCGACGCGGACGGCAACGTCACCAAGGGCACGCAGTACTTCGCGTCCGCCGCCGGCTACCCGTTCCAGACGGACTACCCGACGAACATCACGAAGCAGTCGATCACCATCACGTACAAGAAGCCGTACGTCGACTGGAACCTCGTGAACCCGATCCAGTTCCCCGCGCACGTCGTGTCGCAGGAGGCCGGTGTCTCCGAGTCCGCGTTCGTCAAGGCGCTCAAGGACACCCCCGCCGGCAACACGGCGAGCCCGGCCCCGGCGAACGACACCCTCAAGAAGGTCGCGAGCTTCATCAACACCGGTTACGACCAGACGAGCCTGCCGAGCGACAAGAAGCTCCTCGTCTCGGGCGGCCCGCTCCAGGTCAGCGCCTGGACGCCGAAGCAGTCGATGACCTTCAGCAAGAACCCGTACTACAAGGGCAAGCACGAGGTCCAGTTCAACAAGCTCGTCATGCGCTTCATCGGTGACGCCAACGCCCAGGTCACGGCCCTGCAGAACGGCGAGGTCGACGCGATCCAGCCGCAGGCCTCGGCCGACACGGTCAAGGCGCTGAAGCAGGCGTCCGGCATCACGATCCAGCAGGGCAGCCAGGTCGCCTACGACCACCTCGACCTCAACTTCGGTTCGAGCGTGTTCAAGGACGAGAACGTCCGCAAGGCGTTCCTCATGACCATCCCGCGTCAGCAGATCCTCGACTCGATCGTCACCCCGATCAACAAGAGCGCCAAGGTCCTGAACTCGCAGCTGTTCCTGCCGGGTCAGAAGGGCTACGACGAGGCGGTCAAGGACAACAACTCCGACGAGTACAACAAGGTCGACATCGCCGGCGCCAAGAAGCTCCTCAACGGCGCGACGCCGACGGTCAAGATCCTCTACAACACCGAGAACCCGAACCGTGTCGACACGTTCCAGGCCATCCAGGCCTCGGCGGCGAAGGCCGGCTTCAAGGTGGTCGACGGTGGCTCGCCCGACTGGAGCTCGCTCCTCACCGGCGGCAACTACGACGCCTCGCTGTTCGGTTGGGTGAACCCGGGTGCGGGCAACGCGGCGGTCCCGCAGCTGTTCCAGACCGGCAACTCCGGCAACTACAACCGGTTCGCGGACGAGAAGGCCTCGAAGCTCGCGGTCGACACGCAGACGACCCTCGACGCGTCGAAGCTGCAGTCCATGAAGGTCGACATCGACAAGATCTCGTTCAACGACGCCTACGGTCTGCCGCTGTTCCAGCTCCCCGGCATCTTCGCCACGAACTCCACGCTCCACGGCGTGAAGTACTTCGGCGGCCAGAACGGGATCTTCTGGAACGTGTGGGACTGGACCAAGGGCTGATCCCCAGGACCACCGCATCCTGAGCACCACCGCGGCGGGGGCGCCGGGCTCGACGAGTCCGGCGCCCTCCCGTGTGGGCGGGCGGGGACGCCCTGCGATCCCCGCCCCGCCCCGTCGGTCACTCCGGCGGCCCCCCGCCTGAGCGACCCTGCAGCACCGCCCCGTCCGGCGCCCCAACCGGGCTCGTCGGGCTCAGCGGCACCCGTTACCCTTGGTCGGCGCGTCACGAACGTGATCGACCGTTGCACCCTTCCCACACCGGAGAGGCCCCTTCGCCCATGGTGAGCTTCATCGCGAGACGGATCCTCGTCTCGGTCCTCATCCTCATCGCCGCCTCGTTCATCATGTACAACCTGGCGGCGATCGCGGGGAACCCCCTGCAGGACCTCCAGGGGAGCAACTCCCCGAACCGCGCAGCGCTCATCGCCGCGCGCGTCGCGACGCAGCACCTCGACGTCATCCCGCCGCTCCGCTGGGGGATCTGGATCGGTGGCGTGGGCAAGTGCGTCATCGGACAGTGCGACCTCGGCACGACGTTCCACAACCAGCCGGTGACCCAGCTCCTGCCCCAGGCGATGCAGTCGACGCTCCAGCTCGTCACCTTCTCGTTCGTGCTCGCGATCATCTTCGGCATCGGGCTCGGGATCGTCACCGCGCTCCGCGCTTACTCGGGCTTCGACTACGGCGTCACGCTCGTCAGCTTCTTCCTGTACTCCCTGCCGTCGTTCCTCATGGCGGTCCTGCTCAAGTCGTTCGTCGCGCTCGACTACAACAACTTCCTCGCGAAGCCGCACATCGCCGTCACGACGCTCATCGTCATCGCCGTCGTGCTCGGGGCGATCGTGCAACTCGTCGTCGGAGGCGACGCCCGCCGCCGCGCCATCGTCTTCGGCCTGACGGCCGTGGTGACCGCGGGCATGCTCCTGCTCATGGAGGCCACCGGCTGGTTCAACGACCCGTCGCTGGGTCCGGCGTTCGTGATCCTGTTCAGCGCGGGTCTCGGACTCGCGATGGTGACGATGCTCGCCGGCACCAGGAACAACCGTGCCTGGCTCGTCGGCGGCATCAACGTCCTCATCGCGATCATCTGCTACTTCACGCTGCAGGGCCTGCTCAACGTCTCGTCCGGCGGCACGATCTTCATCCTCGCGGTCGCGGCGGTGGTCGTCGGTCTCGCTTCCGGGTACTTCGTCGGTGGGCACGACCGCGGCCTGATGATGCGCATCGGTGCGCTGACCGCGTTCCTGACGGCCGGGGTGATCGTGCTCGACCGCTTCATGCGCTCGTGGCACAACTACTCGATCAACTTCGTGGGCGGCCGACCGATCGCGACCGTCGGATCGGGCACCCCGGGCCTCCAGGCCGACTTCTGGATCACGGGTCTCGACACCTACACGCACCTGCTGCTGCCGTCGATCAGCCTCCTGCTCATCAGCTTCGCGTCGTACACGCGCTACTCGCGGTCCGGCATGCTCGAGGTCCTCGAGCAGGACTACGTGCGGACGGCCCGTGCGAAGGGCCTCCCGGAGCGGACCGTCATCGTCCGGCATGCGCTGCGGAACATGCTCATCCCGATCGCGACGCTCGTCGCGACGGACATCGGCGCCCTGCTCGGTGGCGCGATCATCACCGAGACCGTGTTCGCGATCTCCGGCATGGGCGCCCTGTTCAACAGCGGGCTGTCGATCACGGACGTCAATCCGGTGATGGGGTACTTCCTCGTGATCGCCATCACCGCGATCGTCTTCAACTTCCTCGCCGACCTCGCCTACTCGGTGCTCGACCCGCGGGTGCGCGTCCGATGAGCACGGCAACGACCAACACGGAGGACATGCGATGAGCACCCTGCAGGGCGGCGCCCCGCTCGAGCCGAACATCAGCGACGGCTTCGACGACGCGGCCTCCGGTCAGGAACACGAGCCCGGCGAGAGCCAGGGCCGCATCATCCTGCGTCGGTTCCTCGGGAACAAGCTCGCGGTGATCTCGCTGGTCGTCTACGTGCTCGTGATCCTGTTCAGCATCTCGGCGATCGGACTCGGTCCCATCCCGGGGTGGTGGCACTACTCGTACAAGGCGCTCAACCCGCTCGTCGGCGGCGGCGCCCCGAGCAGCGACCACCCGTTCGGCCAGGACCGCATCGGCAAGGACTACTTCGCGCTCACCATGCGGGGCATCCAGAACTCGGTGCTCGTCATGGTCGTGATCGGCGTCTTCGCGACCTTCATCGGCGTGGTCGTCGGCGCGGTCGCGGGGTACTTCCGCGGCAAGACCGACGCGATCCTCATGCGCATCACCGACATCTTCATCGTGATCCCGGCGATCGTCATCGGCGCCGTCGTCGGCAAGACGGCGAACGGCCTCGGGGCGTGGGGTCTCGCGCTGCTGCTCGGACTCGTGTCGTGGATGGTCATCGCCCGACTCGTGCGCGCCGAGTTCCTGTCGCTCCGCGAGCGTGAGTTCGTCGAGGCGGCCCGCGTCGCCGGCGCGTCCGACATCCGGATCATCTTCCGGCACATCCTGCCGAACGCGATCGGCGTGATCATCGTCTCCGCGACCCTGCTCATCGCCACCGCGATCCTGCTCGAGACCGCCCTGAGCTACCTCGGCTACGGCATCAAGGCGCCCGACTCGTCGCTCGGTCTCCTCATCAGCCAGAACCAGTCGGCGTTCCAGACGCGGCCGTACCTGTTCTGGTGGCCGGCCTCGTTCATCGTGCTGCTCGCCCTGTGCGTGAACTTCGTCGGTGACGGCCTGCGCGACGCGTTCGACCCGCGCTCGAAGCGGTTCAGCATCCGTCGCACCAAGGAGCGCGAGCTCCACAACTCCTCCGAGTCGGAGATGATCAGCGCGTGACCGCCCTGGTCCTGACCGTCAGCGGTCGCGGAGCCGCGCGGGCGTCACTGCGCGGCGATCGCGAACCAGCCGCCGACGCCCGTCGCCACGAGCAGGGCGATCGTCACGACGTGCAGGCGCACGGGGACGGCGACCGTGTCGGCGACGCCAAGTTCGATCCGACCGGACTCGCGCAGGCCGTCCCAGTGCTCACGCACCAGGTACGCCGCGTCGCCGGACTCCGTCGACAGCAGGTCACCGGCGCTGCGTTCGCCGGGCGCGGTGGTCGGGGTCAGTCCGACTCGGCCGTGGCGCTGGTTGCGGCGCCGCGCGAGGGCGACGCCCGCTCGGCCGGGCGCGGGGGCCGCCCAGGCGGCGACCTTGCGGTGCGGCGTGACGAGCGTCAGCGCGAAGCGGGTGTCGACGTGCACGAGCGCCGCCCACGGGACGTCGGCGGTGTGGAACACGTTGACCACCTCGACGCCGTCGTCGTCGACGACCAGGCGCGGGTGCCAGAGCGCGGTCCAGCCGAGCAGTCCGCCGAACGCCGCGGGCACGAGGCCGAGCCAGCGGTGCCAGTCGTGGCCGTTCGCCACGCCAGCGGCGAGCAGCGCCGCCACGATGACCCAGAGGGCGATCGCCAGCACGCGGTTGAATCTCGAGACGAACACGGTGCGCGGATCCGGCGCGGGGGAGACCATGCGGCCATCGTCGCAGGTCGCCACAGCGCTCCGCACATCGTCAACACCAACCACGCGGTCGCCTCGTGCGGCCGGGAAAGGACCGGACGTCGATGAGCACGAGCACGCCCGCCTCCGCGACTGCCACCCGGACCACGGTCGGTGCGCCGATCGTCGAGGTCACCGACCTCGACGTCGACTTCGCCGTCGACGACTACTGGACCCCCACGGTCAAGCACCTCAGCTACGAGATCCGCTCCGGGGAGGTCCTGGCGCTCGTCGGCGAGTCCGGTTCGGGCAAGTCGGTCAGCTCCATGTCCATCCTGGGGCTGCTGCCCAGGAACGCCCGCGTCAACGGCTCGGTCCGCTTCCAGGGCACCGAACTGCTCGGGCTCCGTCCGGCGCAGATGCGGGACTACCGGGGCAAGGAGATCGCGGTGATCTTCCAGGAGCCGATGACCGCTCTGAACCCCGTGTTCACGGTGGGCTCGCAGATCGTCGAGACGCTGCGGATCCACTACGGGATCTCGCCGAACGAGGCACGCGACCGCGCGATCGAGCTCCTCGCCATGGTCGAGATGCCCGACCCGCAGAAGGCGTTCGACTCGTACCCGCACCAGCTCTCCGGCGGTCAGCGTCAGCGGGCGATGATCGCGCAGTCGATCTCGTGCGATCCGAAGCTCCTCATCGCCGACGAGCCCACGACCGCGCTCGACGTGACGGTGCAGGCCGAGATCCTCGACCTGATCCGTGACCTCGCGGGCAAGCTCGGCAGCGCGGTCCTGCTCATCACGCACGACATGGGCGTCGTCGCCGACCTGGCGGACCGCATCGTCGTCATGCGTCAGGGGGAGGCCGTCGAGACCGGCACGGTCGCCACGGTCTTCGCGGACCCCCGCCACGAGTACACCCGGACGCTGCTCGACGCCGTGCCGCGGCTCGGGCAGGCCGGTGGCGAGGCCATCGACGTGACCGAGACGCTCGAACACGTCGTCGAGTCGGACGAGCCGGTCGCCGTCGTGCACCCCGTGCACCACGACGTGCCCGAGGTCGGCAAGCCGGTCCTCGCGTTCGACGACGTCGTGATCGAGTACCCGGGCCGCGGGCGCGTCAAGGCGTTCCGTGCGGTGGACCACGTCGACCTCACGGTGCACGAGGGCGAGGTCGTCGGTCTCGTGGGCGAGTCCGGCTCGGGCAAGACGACGCTCGGTCGCGCGGCGATCGGGCTGCTGCCGATCACCTCGGGCCGTCTCGACGTCACGGGCGTGGACCTGTCGAAGTCCACGCGGTCGCTCGTCCGTCAGGTGCACAAGAACGCCGGCATCGTGTTCCAGGACCCGGCGTCGTCGCTCAACCCGCGGATGACCATCGGGCAGTCGATCGGTGAGCCGCTGCTGCTCGCGAAGGGCATCAAGGGCGGCGCGCTCAACCGCGAGGTCGAGTCCCTGCTCGACAGCGTCCGGCTGCCGCGCGCCTACGCGACCCGCTTCCCGCACGAGCTGTCGGGTGGGCAGAAGCAGCGCATCGGCATCGCCCGGGCACTGGCGCTGAAGCCCGCACTCCTCATCGCCGACGAACCGACGAGCGCGCTCGACGTGTCCGTGCAGGCGACCGTCCTCGAGCTCCTCAAGGACCTGCAGCGCGAGTTCCGCTTCGCGTGCCTCTTCATCACGCACGACCTCGCCGTCATCGACGTGCTGGCGGACCGGATCGCGGTGATGCACCACGGCAAGCTCGCGGAGTTCGGCACGCGTGACCAGATCCTGCGTGACCCGCAGGACCCGTACACGCAGCGCCTCATCGCCGCCGTCCCGCTGCCGGACCCGGAGGTCCAGCGCGAGCGTCGCGAGCTGCGCCGGGCGATCCTGGCGGCCGGCGCGGACGCCTGACGGGAGGCCCTGGTCGGGCCTCCCCGTCCGGTTCCGGTGGCGCACCGGGCCGGACCGGGAGGCCCGGTTCCGATGTGCGCGCCGGGCCGGACCGGGAGGCCCGGTTCAGATGCGCGCGCCAGCCATCGACCCGAGCAGGCCGAGCGCGATGAGCGCCACCACGCTCCAGCCGTGCACGCGGTGCTCGATCCGAGCGGGCGTGACCTCGGCGGGCGGCGGGCCCTCCAGGGGCGCCGGGGACGGGACGAAGGCCCGGAGGCGGTCCGCCGCCTCGGCGACGGTGAGGGTGGTCTCCGCGGCCTGCGCCGGCCCTCCCGGTCCGAGCGGTGCGACGGGGGTCAGGCGGAGACGCGCGGTGGGCCGCGGGGCGATCCACGTGCGGCGGTCACCCTCGCTCGTGACGACCTCCAGGCCGAACCGTGATCGGACCTCGAGCACACGGCCCCACGCGATCCGCGTCGTGCGACGGACGTCGACGACCACGACGCCGTCGGCGGTCGCGAGCACGCGGGGACGCCAGAGAGCGGTCCAGGCGAACCACGCCGTGAACGCGGACGGGGCGGGGACGAGCAGCAGTGCGCGGGGGCCGTCGGTGATGAGCCCGATGGGCACGAGGGCGACGGCGACGATCCAGAGGGCGACGGCGAAGCGGCGCATCCCGGGCGCGACGAGCCGGAACGGGACGGGGTCGTCATGCGGCACGCTCACGCTCCCATGGTCGCAGACACGAGTGGCCGCTGCACCGGCGATGACGTACCCGTCGTCATCGCCGGTGCTGCGCCGGACGCTCCCGGACGACCTACCCGTGGTCGTCGTGGGAACGGAGCCGACAGCTGCGGTTCCTGCCGTACCCGTCGGCGGGGGCCGCAGCGGTCTGCGGATTCCTCCTTGCAGTGCTGCGTGTTGCGGTGGAGCATGCGGTGCGGGTCCCTGAGTGGGGAGAGGTCTCCCCGGGGACATTCTGCCGAGCGGGCGTGACACGCACCGCGAACCGGAGAAAGACCCGATTCCCCGGGGAGACAGTCCTGAAGGAGGATGACTCTCCGATACCAATTAACGGGTACCCCCCGTTCGGGTGTCAAGCCCCCCGGTCGAAGACGTCATCCCGGGCGCGCCGTGTCCAGTGGAACACCGCGCGTCGGCGGTGCCGCCCCAGCGGAGCGGTGGGCGCCGGAACGGGGGTGAACCGGTTCCGGTCCTGGCCCTCAGGCGACGAGCGCCTCGACGTGCTCGCGGATGGTCGAGGCCTTCGGGAACCGCATGCCGACGAGGCCGACGTGGCGCCACCGCACGACCCCGTCCGGGCCGATCACGAACACCGAGCGCCGGACACCGATGCCCGGGGCCTGGACACCGTACGCACGGACGACCTCGCCCGCGGTGTCGGCGAGCAGCGGGAACGACAGCGAAGCCCCGCGGGCGAACGCCTCGTGCGAGTCGAGTCCTTGGCGACTGACCCCCCAGACGATGGCCCCGAGCTCCAGGAACTCGTCGAGCTCGCGTTCGTAGCTGCACATCTGCGCCGTGCACACGGGCGTCGCGTCCCCGGGGTAGAAGGCGAGCACGACGGTCCGGCCGATCTGCGCGCGCAGCGAGTAGGCGTCGTCGGTCCGCTCTCCGCGGCGCAGGAGCGTGCCGGGGAGGGTGAAGTCGGGAGCCAGCTCGCCGACGCCGGGGATCGCCATGCCTCCACGCTAGGCGTCCTCGGGCGCTCACTGGACCGCTGACCTGCGAAACCCCCTCGATCTGGGGGCCGTCGCCGGCGTCTCGGCCGATCCGATGCGCGGTCGGTGGGCGCCGAACCGATCGACGGAGCGGTCAGTGCGCACCGAAGAGGTGTGGGAACGCCGACGCGACGTACGGGTAGCCGACGAACACCGCGGCGTCGAGCAGGCAGTGCGTGATCACGAGCGGCAGGAGCCGCCCCCACCGCGTGTACACCCAGCCGAACACGATGCCCATCACGGCGTTGCCGACGAACGCGCCGAAGCCCTGGTACAGGTGGTAGCTGCCGCGGAGGACCGCCGTCGACGTGATCACCGTCCAGCGGCCCCACCCGAGCCGGCCGAGGCGCTCGTACAGGTAGCCGACGACGATCACCTCCTCTTGCAGGCCGGAGCGGATCGCCGACAGCAGGAGCACCGGGACCGTCCACCAGTACGTGCCGAGCGCGGTGGGCACGACGTCGACCGTGATGCCGAGCGCCCGTCCGGCGAAGTACAGGCCGAGCCCCGGGACGCCGATGAGCAGGGCCAGGCCAGCGGCGCCCCCGAGGTCCGCACGCGGGCGGAAGCGGTCGATCCCCAGCCGCGCCAGGTGTGGTCGCGCGCTCCGCCAGAGCAGGAACGCGACGAGCGCGACCGGCGCCAGGTCCACGGCGACGCCGATGAGCTGGTCGAGCAGGTCGAAGAGCGAGCGGTCGTCCTGCGACGTGTTCAGCGTCGTCGTCTGCGACGCCAGCGCCGTGGTCTTCGTCAGGTCGTCGACGATCTCGACGATCGAGTACACGGCGCTCGCCCCGAGTGACAGGGCGAGGACGATGACGACCTCGGCGGCAAGCCGGCCGCGGGACGTCGGCGGAGCGGTGTTCGCGGTGGGCGTGTCGACGTCCTCGTCCAAGGTCCCTCCGGGTCGTCCGCGCCCGGTAGACTCGGACGCCGGGCATTCTGCCCGATCCTCTCCCTCACGCTCTAAGGAAGTCCTGTATGGCGCTCGCCACCCGGTCCGACCTGCGCAACGTCGCCATCGTGGCACACGTCGATCACGGCAAGACCACCCTGGTCGATGCCATGCTCACGCAGACCAACTCGTTCGACGCCCACTTCGAGGGCGAGGACCGGATGATGGACTCGAACGACCTCGAGCGCGAGAAGGGCATCACCATCCTCGCGAAGAACACCTCGGTGCTCTACAACGGGATCCACGCGGCCGAGTTCAACGACGGCGGACGCATCACGATCAACGTGATCGACACCCCGGGCCACGCCGACTTCGGTGGCGAGGTCGAGCGCGGCCTCTCGATGGTCGACGGCGTCGTCCTGCTCGTGGACGCGTCCGAGGGCCCGCTGCCCCAGACGCGCTTCGTGCTCCGCAAGGCGCTCGCGGCGAAGCTCCCCGTGATCCTGCTGGTCAACAAGACGGACCGTCCCGACTCGCGCATCGACGAGGTCGTCGCCGAGTCCCAGGACCTCCTGCTCGGGCTGGCGTCGGACCTCTCGGACGAGGTCGACGACCTCGACCTCGACGCCATCCTCGACGTCCCGGTCGTCTACGCGTCCGGCCGGAACGGTGCCGCGAGCCGCAACAAGCCCGCCGACGGCACCCTGCCCGACAACGACGACCTCGAGCCGCTGTTCGAGGCGATCCTCCAGCACGTCCCGGCACCGACGTTCGACGACACCCACCCGCTGCAGGCGCACGTCACGAACCTCGACGCCTCGCCGTTCCTCGGTCGTCTCGCGCTGCTCCGCATCTTCCACGGCACCATGAAGAAGGGGCAGACGGTCGCGTGGGTCAAGCACGACGGTTCCGTCGTCAACGCCCGCATCACGGAGCTCCTCATCACGAAGGCGCTCGACCGGTTCCCCGCCGAGTCGGCCGGTCCGGGTGACATCGTCGCCGTCGCCGGGTTCGACACCATCACCATCGGCGAGACCCTGACCGACCCCGAGGACGTCCGCCCGCTGCCGACCATCACGGTCGACGATCCCGCGATCTCCATGACGATCGGCACGAACACGAGCCCGCTCGTCGGGAAGGTCAAGGGGCACAAGCTCACCGCGCGCATGGTCAAGGACCGCCTCGACCGCGAGCTCGTCGGCAACGTCTCGCTCCGGGTCGTCGACATCGGCCGTCCCGACGCGTGGGAGGTCCAGGGCCGCGGCGAGCTCGCCCTGGCGATCCTCGTCGAGCAGATGCGGCGCGAGGGCTACGAGCTCACGGTCGGCAAGCCGCAGGTCGTCACCCGGCGTGACGAGAACGGCAAGCTCCAGGAGCCGTACGAGCACATGACGATCGACACGCCCGAGGAGTACCTCGGCGCGATCACGCAGCTCATGGCCGCGCGCAAGGGTCGCATGGAGAACATGACGAACCACGGCACGGGCTGGGTGCGCATGGAGTTCATCGTCCCGTCGCGTGGGCTCATCGGCTTCCGCACCGCCTTCCTCACCGAGACCCGCGGCACGGGCATCGCGAACGCGATCTCGCACGGGTACGGCGAGTGGGCCGGCCCCATCCAGACGCGCGTCAACGGCTCGATCGTCTCCGACCGCGCCGGCGTCGTGACCCCGTTCGCGATCACGAACCTCCAGGAGCGGATGACGTTCTTCGTCAACCCGACCGAGGAGGTCTACGAGGGCATGGTCATCGGCGAGAACTCGCGCGCCGACGACATGGACGTCAACATCACCAAGGAGAAGAAGCTCACGAACATGCGGTCGTCCACGGCCGACACGTTCGAGTCGATGACGCCGTCCCGGCAGCTCTCGCTCGAGGAGTGCCTCGAGTTCGCGCGCGAGGACGAGTGCGTCGAGGTCACCCCCGACGCCGTCCGGATCCGCAAGGTCGAGCTCGACGCCCAGTCCCGGGCCCGGGCCACGGCGCGCCTCAAGCGCCAGGACGCCTGAGCCGCGGTCCCTCCGCACACGACGACGCCCGTCGGCCCCTCCGGAGCCGGCGGGCGTCGTCGTTCCCGGACGAGATGCCCGTCGCGTCGACGGCAGCCGGTTACGGTTGTCGGGTGACGACGCTCCCGCTGTTCGACATCTACCGCGACCTGCACGCGCACCCCGAGCTCGCGTTCGCCGAGCACCGGACCGCCGGTGTCGTCGCGGACCACCTCCGATCGCTCGGCCTCGAACCGACCACGGGGGTCGGTGGCACGGGCGTGGTCGCGGTCCTCGAGAACGCTGCCGGCCCGGTGGTGTGGCTCCGCGCCGACATGGACGGCCTGCCGGTCGAGGAGCGAACGGGCCTGGCGTACGCGAGCGTCCACACCGCCGTCGACGAGGACGGCTCCGAGACCCGCACGATGCACGCCTGCGGTCACGACCTGCACATGACCTGGCTGCTCGGTGCGCTCGAGCGGCTCATCGCGACGCGGGACTCGTGGGCGGGGACCGTCGTCGCGGTGTTCCAGCCGGCCGAGGAGGTCATCGGCGGTGCCCGCGCGATGGTCGACGACGACCTGGTCGATCGCGTCCCCCGCCCCGACGTCGTGCTCGGGCAGCACACCGCGCCCGAGCCGGTCGGACGGGTGACGGTCGGGTCCGGGCCGGTGATGGCCGCGAGCGACCGGTTCACGATCACCTTCCGCGGCCGGGGCGGCCACGGCTCCGCGCCGCAGACGACCCGTGACCCGGTGGTCGCCGCCGCGTCGGCGGTCGTGCGGCTGCAGTCGGTCGTCGCCCGGGAGGTCGGTCCCCGGCAGGCCGCGGTCGTCACCGTCGGCAGCATCCACGGTGGCACCCGCGCCAACATCATCCCCGACGAGGTGACGATCGAGGTGAGCACGCGTGCCCAGACCGACGACACCCGGCACCAGGTCGAGCAGGCGGTGCGCCGGATCGTCGCGGCGGAATCGGCGGCGGGCGGCCTCGACGAGCCGCTCGTCCGGGTGCGGCCGGGCGCGAACGTCCTCGTGAACGACGCCGACGCCGCCGGGCGCGTGCTGGCCGCCCTCGAGGGGGTCGTGCCGTCGCTCGTGGCCGGTGACTCGGTGCTCGGCATGGCGAGCGAGGACGTCGGCGACCTCGCGACGGCGGCCGAGGCCCCCATCGTGTACTGGTTCACGGGCACGACGGACCCGGCGCTGTTCGCCGACGGCGCCGAGGTCCCGACGAACCACTCGCCGTTCTTCGCCCCGCTCGCCGAGGCGTCGATCCCGGTCGGGGTGGACGCCTTCGTCGCGGCGACCCGGGCCTGGCTCGCCTGATGTCGCGCACGCCGCGTTCCGGTCGGGCGCATCGCCGTGCGGCGCGACCGCGGGTCGTGCCGACGGCCGCGGTCGTGGCGGTCCTCGCCGTCGGGCTGACGGGTTGCGCCGGGATCACCGACCACGTCTCGGGGGTCGGGACGGCAGTCGCGTCGTCGGTGGCGTCGGGCGTCCGGTCGGGCCTCCAGGGCGTCACGGGCGGTGCGATCCAGCGCGGGATGCGGCAGGTGGCCGGCGGCATCGACGGCGCGCTCGACGCCGCCCTGCGGGGCGCGGCGGTGACGACCGACGGTGCGGTCCCCGCCGGGTTCCCGACCCACGCCGTCCCGCTCGTCGACGGCACGGTCCTCGGCGGGGGGAGCGGACCCGCCGGGTCGGGCTGGGTGGTGCAGGTCCGCGTCGCCTCGGTCGCGGAGTTCACGACGGCACACGCTCGGCTCACCGCGGACGGCTTCGCGGACGGTGCCGTGCGGAGCGACGCCCGCAGCGCGTTCGGCCTCTTCCGGAGCGACCGGTACCGCGTGGTGCTCGCCTTCTCGACCGGCCACGACGGCGTGACCGCGACGTACATCGTCACCCCGCGCTGACCGCCGTCCGGCGGCGCTCCACCACCGAGCCGATCCCAGCCGATCCCGTACCCTGGGTGGCGATGTCCACGCCCACCCCGGCGACGCGCCCCGAGCGTGTCCTGTTCGTCCACGCCCACCCCGACGACGAGACGTTGGCGACCGGGGGCACGATCGCGACCCTGGTCGAACTCGGTGCCGACGTGACGGTGCTCACCGCGACGCGGGGTGAACGCGGCGAGATGCTCACGCCGGCGCTCGCGCCGCTCTTCGGCGACGCGCCCCGGGTCGCCGCGCACCGCGAGACCGAGATCGCGGCCGCGCTCGCCGCGCTCGGCGGGCCTCGGCACCTGTGGCTCGGCGGCCCCGGCGCCCGTCCCACGGACCTGCCGCCGCGTCGGTACAGCGACTCCGGCATGCGGTGGGCCGCGGACGGGCGGGCGACGGCCGCCGAGGACGCGCCGGCCGACTCGCTCACCACGGCGGACCTCGGGGAGGTCGTCGACGACGTGCGCGCGGCGATCCGCTCGACGGGTGCCGATGCCGTGGTCAGCTACGCGGACGACGGCGGGTACGGACACCCGGACCACGTGCGGGTGCATGCGGCTGCCCGGTACGCCGCCCGTGCCGAGGACGTCCCGTTCTCGACCATCGTCGACGCCGACAGCGGTCAGGCCGACCTCGTCGTCGACGTGCTGCCGGTGCGCCCCCGGGTGCGTGCCGCGCTCGAGCAGTACCGGAGCCAGCTCACGGTCGATCCCCTCGACCCCGAGCAGCCCGAGCGCCTGACGTACGTCATGCCGCACGGCGCACGGCTCGAGGCGCCCGCGCGCGAGGGCTTCCGGCACGACGCGCCACCCGCAGCGCCGGCGGCGCAGACGTTCGCCGAGCACGGCCGGGGGGTGCAGTCACTGCTCGTCGTCGCCGCGCTCGCAGCGGGGGCCGTGGTCGGCGGCCTCGGCACGATCACCCACCAGCAGACCCTGGGGAGCCTCCCGGTCGGCATGGTGATCACGACGCTGCTCGTCGCGTGCCTGCTGCTCGGCGTCCGGCTCGTCTTCCGCTCCCGGTGGATGGTGACGGCGGCGGCGCTCGGGGTCCTGCTCGTCACCCAGGTGCTCGTGGCGGTCGGCGGGACGAGTTCGCCGCTCGTCCTCGCGAACACGGCCGGGTACGTGTGGACGTTCGGGCCGGCCGTGATCGCGATGCTCGTGCTCGCGTGGCCGTCGTTGCCCCCTCGCGGCGCTCCGCCGGCGGGCACGGTCCCCGCCGACGGCCGAGAGCGCGGTCCGGCCGCCGTCGACGCCACGGCGCCGACGGCGGGGACGCCCACCCGCCCGGAGTAGACTCGACGCTGCCGCCTCGAAGGGACACCGAAGAACCGTGACGTACGTGATCGCCCAGCCCTGTGTGGATGTCAAGGACCGCGCCTGCATCGACGAGTGCCCGGTCGACTGCATCTACGAGGGCGACCGCTCGCTCTACATCCACCCCGACGAGTGCGTCGACTGCGGTGCGTGTGAGCCGGTGTGCCCGGTCGAGGCCATCTACTACGAGGACGACCTCCCCGAGGAGTGGGCGGACTACTACAAGGCGAACGTCGAGTTCTTCCAGGAGATCGGGTCTCCGGGCGGCGCCGCCAAGGTCGGTGTGATCCATCAGGACCACCCGGTCGTGCTCGCCGAGCCGCCGCGGGGCTGACCCGTGCCGCTCGACCTGCCGGACTTCCCCTGGGACCAGCTCGCCGCCGCGAAGGATCGCGCGGGCGGCCATCCGGACGGCATCGTCGACCTGAGCGTCGGGTCGCCCGTGGACCCGACGCCCGAGCTCGTCCGTCGCGCTCTGGCCGACGCCACGGACGCCCATGCCTACCCGCAGGTGGCCGGGACCCCCGCGCTGCGCGAGGCCATCGTCGCCTGGTACGGCCGACGCCAGGGGATCACCCTGACGACGGACGAGGTCCTGCCGACGATCGGGTCGAAGGAGTTCATCGCCGGACTCGCGCTGTGGCTCGGCATCGGCGCCGGTGACACGGTCGTGTTCCCCGAGGCCGCCTACCCGACCTACGAGCTCGGCGCGGCCCTCGTCGGCGCCGAGGCGTTGGCCGCCGACGACCCCGCGTCCTGGCCGGCGTCGACGAAGCTCGTCTGGCTCAACTCGCCGGGCAACCCCGACGGCCGCGTGCTGTCGATCGAGGAGCTCCGGGTCGCGGTCGAGCGAGCCCGTGCCCTCGGCGCGGTCATCGCGGGCGACGAGTGCTACGCGGAGCTCGGGTGGGAGCCGCCGTACGACGACACCCCGACGCCGAGCATCCTCGACCCCCGCGTGGTCGGTGACACGCACGACGGCGTGCTCAGCGTGTACTCGCTGAGCAAGCAGTCGAACCTCGCCGGCTACCGCGCCGGCTTCGTGGCGGGTGACGCGCGGGTGCTGGCCGAGGTCCTGGCCGTCCGCAAGCACACCGGCATGATGCCCCCGGCGCCGGTGCAGCAGGCGATGATCGTCGCGCTCGCCGACGACGCCCACGTCCGCGAGCAGAAGGCGCGGTACGCGGGACGGCGCGACCGCCTGGCGTCGGCACTCGTGGCGGCGGGCTACCGGATCGACCGCAGCGAGGCCGGGCTGTACCTCTGGGCGACGCGCGGCGAGGACGCCTGGACCACGGTCGCGGCGCTCGCGGAACTCGGGATCCTCGTCGCGCCAGGCACGTTCTACGGCAGTGCTGGTGGTTCGCACGTGCGCATCGCCCTCACCTCGACCGACGAGCGCATCGATGCCGCGGTCGTGCGGTTGCGGTCGTCCGGGACCGGTCCGGTCGCCGACCACGCGGCGGAGTCGCCGGTTCCGCGCTGACGGGCGCCGGGCCTCCCGTGCGCGTGCGCCACGGTCGTCGGTTTAGGCTGTCGTCGTGACTGACACTGCCAATGACGCTCAGAAGGCGGCCACACTGCCCTCGACCGGCACCCCGGACGAGGCGGCACCCACCGCGGTCCTCCACTACCCGGGAGGCACCGCTGAGTTCCCGATCCTGCGCAGCACGGACGGTGCGTCCGCCATCGACATCGCGACGTTGACGAAGCAGACCGGCTTCACGACGCTCGACTACGGCTTCGTGAACACGAGCGCGACGAAGAGCTCGATCACCTACATCGACGGCGAGCAGGGGATCCTCCGGTACCGCGGGTACCCGATCGAGCAGATCGCGGCGAACTGCACGTACCTCGAGGTCGCTTGGCTCCTCATCTACGGCGAGCTCCCCACGGCGGACGAACTCGCGGCGTTCGACGACCGCATCCGGCGGCACACGCTGCTGCACGAGGACCTCCGGCGGCTCTTCGACGCCCTGCCGCACTCGGCGCACCCGATGTCCGTCCTGTCGAGCGCGGTGAGCGCGCTGTCGACCTACTACGAGGACGACATGGACGTCGACGACCCCGAGAAGGTCGAGCTGCAGACCGTCCGCCTGCTCGCCAAGCTCCCCGTGATCGCGGCCTACGCGCACAAGAAGAGCATCGGGCAGGCGTTCCTGTACCCGGACAACCAGCTGAGCTTCGTCGACAACTTCCTGCGGCTCAACTTCGGCACCATGGCCGAGCCGTTCGAGGTCAACCCGGTCCTGTCGAAGGCGCTGGAGCGGCTCCTCATCCTGCACGAGGACCACGAGCAGAACGCGTCGACGTCCACCGTGCGACTCGTCGGCTCGACGAAGGCGAACATGTTCGCGTCGATCTCGGCGGGCATCAACGCCCTCTACGGTCCGCTGCACGGTGGTGCGAACGAGGCCGTGCTCGAGATGCTCGCGAAGATCCGTGACTCGGGCGAGCCGGTGTCGCGGTTCGTCGAGCGTGTGAAGAACAAGGAACACGGCGTCAAGCTCATGGGCTTCGGGCACCGGGTCTACAAGAACTACGACCCCCGGGCCAAGCTCGTCAAGGAGTCCGCCCACGAGGTCCTCGAGGCACTCGGGGTGCAGGACGACCTGCTCGACATCGCCATGGAGCTCGAGGGCATCGCGCTCGCGGACGAGTACTTCGTGTCGCGGAAGCTGTACCCGAACGTCGACTTCTACACGGGCGTCATCTACAAGGCGATGGGGTTCTCGCCGCGGATGTTCACCGTGCTGTTCGCGATCGGCCGGCTGCCCGGGTGGATCGCCCAGTGGCGCGAGCTCAACACCGACCCGCAGAACAAGATCGGTCGGCCGCAGCAGCTGTACCTGGGCCACCCGAAGCGCGACCTGCCGCCCCGCGGCTGACCCCGGCCGCGCGTCCCGGCCGCGCGTCCCGGCCTCCGCGGCCCCGGGGTTCCGGGGTCCGGGTTCCGGGACATCGCACTCGTTGCCGTTCTGTCCGCGGTCAGAACGGCAACGAGTGCGATGTCAGGGAGATCGGGCGGCGTCAGGCGTGCAGCGCCGCGTTGAGCTGGATGCCCGTGCCCGAGCGGGGCAGGGCCTCCACGGCACCGGTCCGCGAGTTCCGGCGGAAGAGCACGTTCGGCGCGCCGGACAGCTCGACGGCCTTCACCGTCCGGGGCGTGCCGTCCGGAGCCGGAGCGGCGCCGACGAGCGTGACCTTCGTGCCCGCCGTGACGTACAGGCCCGCCTCGACGACGGAGTCGTCCCCGAGCGAGATCCCGAGCCCCGCGTTCGCGCCGAGGAGCGCGCGGTCCCCGATGCGCACGCGCTGGGTGCCGCCGCCGGAGAGCGTCCCCATGATGGAGGCGCCACCACCGATGTCGCTGCCGTTCCCCACCACGACGCCCTGCGAGATGCGGCCCTCGACCATGGCGTCGCCGAGGGTGCCCGCGTTGAAGTTGACGAAGCCCTCGTGCATGACGGTCGTGCCCGGGGCCAGGTGCGCGCCGAGCCGGACGCGTGCGGCATCCGCGATGCGGACGCGGTCGGGCACGACGTAGTCGAGGAGCCGGGGGAACTTGTCGATCGCGTGGGCGACGATCCCGGCCCGCTGCAGTGCCGGTCGGAGTCGCGGGAAGTCGTCGGCGGCGACCGGACCCGCGTTCGTCCAGACCACGGTCGGCAGGTGCGCGAACACGCCGTCGAGCGCGATCGTGTTCGGCCGCACGAGCAGGTGGCTGAGCAGGTGGAGCCGGAGGTACGCATCCGGGGTCGAGGCGGGCGCGGCGTCGAGGGTGATCTCGACGGTCGTCACCGTGAGCCGGACGCCGCGGCGCGGGTCGTCGCCGGCGGCCTCGGTGAGGTCGGCGGGGACGGCACCGTCCGTGCCCTCCGGCCGTCGGCCGAGCCGCGGCGCCGGGAACCACGTGTCGAGGACCGTGCCGTCCGCGGCGATCGTCGCGAGACCGTGCCCCCACGCGTGTGTCGGCACCCGGTCGTCGCCGACGGCGTCCGGGTCACGCTGCTGGGCGTCGGTGCTGCTGCTCGATTCGGTCACGGGCACCAGGGTAGCGGCGCCCCTCCGTCCGTCCGCGGACCGTCCGGACGGGAGGCCCGGCCCCCCTCAGCCGCTCGTCCTGCGTGTCCACGCGGGCGGTCGCGGGCCTCCCGGTCGGGTGCCGGGGCGGCCCCGCTAGGCTGCCCCCATGCCCGTCGCCACGCTGGACCTGACCGCTTCGTCCATCGACATCACGCGCGCGATCTGCGACATCGAGTCCGTGTCGGGGAACGAGGGCGGACTGGCGGACGTCATCGAGGCCGTGCTCACGCCGCTGGACCACCTCGAGGTCGTGCGCGACGGCGACGCGATCGTCGCGCGGACGCAGCTGGGCCGTGATCGACGCGTCGTCATCGCCGGGCACATCGACACCGTGCCGCTCAACGCCAACCTGCCGACGCAGACCCGGGCCGAGGACGGCGCCGAGGTGCTGTGGGGCCGGGGCACCGTCGACATGAAAGGCGGGTGTGCCGTCCAGCTCAAGCTCGCGCACGACCTCGTCGACCCCACCGTGGACGTCACCTGGGTCTGGTACGACCACGAGGAAGTGAGCGATGCCCTGAACGGCCTCGGGCGTCTCGCCCGCACGCGGCCCGAGCTGCTCGCCGGGGACTTCGCGATCCTCGGCGAACCGTCGAACGCCCAGATCGAGGGCGGATGCAACGGCAACCTCCGCGCCGAGGTCCGTGCCTACGGCCAGCGGTCGCACAGTGCCCGCTCTTGGATCGGCGACAACGCGATCCACAAGATCGCCGGGGCGCTCGACCGTCTCGCCGCGTACGAACCCCGCACGGTCGAGGTCGACGGTCTCGAGTACCGCGAGGGCCTCAACGCCGTCGGGATCACCGGCGGCATCGCGGGCAACGTGATCCCCGACGAGGTCATGCTCCACGTCAACTACCGCTTCGCGCCCTCGCGCTCTGCGGACGAGGCCGTGGCGCACGTCACCGAGCTGTTCGACGGGTACGACGTCACGATCGTCGACCTCGCCGCCGGTGCGCGCCCCGGGCTCGACGCGCCGCTCGCGCAGGAGTTCGTCGCCGCGGTGGGCGGCGCCGCCCCGAAGCCGAAGTACGGGTGGACGGACGTCGCCCGCTTCTCGGCGCTCGGCGTGCCCGCCGTCAACTACGGCCCGGGCGACCCGGCGCTCGCCCACCACGACGAGGAGCGCGTGCCGGTCGCGCAGATCACCGCGGTCGAGGAGGGCCTCCGGCGGTGGCTGACGGCCTGACGACCGCGAGGCCGGAGCGGGAGCGCCCGCGACGGCCCGTCCGGGTCCGGCTGCTCGTGCAGTACCGGATGGTGCCGTGGTGGCTCCGCGTCACCGTCGTGTACGTCCTCGCGCGGATCGTGACAACGGGGCTGCTGGCGGCGTTCGCGCGCGTCCAGACCCAGAACTCGTTCACGCTGGCGTCGCCGCACTACCTCGACTTCGCGACCATCTGGGACGGCCGCTGGTACGCCCTCATCGCGCAGACGGGATACCCGGCGACGCTGCCGATCGGGACCGACGGCGCCGTGACGGAGAACGCGTGGGCCTTCATGCCCGCCTACCCGTTCCTCGTCCGCGGCCTCATGGTGGCGACCGGAGCGGGGTACGCGGTCGTCGCGGTGACGGTCTCGGTGCTGTTCGGATGGGGAGCGGCCCTGCTCTTCCGGCGTCTCGTCGGCCGGTTCCTGCCCGAGGGCACGGCGACCTTCGCGACCGTGCTGTTCTGCGTGGCCCCGGTGTCCACGATGTTCCAGGTCGCGTACGCCGAGTCGATGGGGGTGTTCCTCCTGACGCTCGCGTTGTGGCTGCTCGTCACACGTCGGTTCTGGTGGATGCTGCCCGTCGTGGTCGTCCTCGGGTTCACCCGACCGACCGGCCTGGCGATCGCCCTCACGATGTCCAGCTACCTCGTGCTGCGGTTCGTGCGGCGCAGTTCCGCGGACCCCCTGTCGCTGCGCACGGCGGTCCCTCCGGCGGTCGTGGCCGTGGTCGCGGGGCTCGTCGGCCTGGCATGGCCGACCATCGCGTGGGCGGTCACCGGTGTGCCGAAGGCGTACACCGACACCGAACTCGCCTGGCGGCAGTCGTACATCGGCCGACACGAACTCGTGCCGTTCGCCCCGTGGATCCAGGGGTTCGACTGGTGGTTCCACGAGCCCGCGGGCGGCGTCCTGCTCGTGCTCGTGCTCGCGGGGTTCGCCGGGTTCCTCCTCATGCCGGCCGCGCAAGCGATCGGACCCGAGCTGCGGATCTGGTCGGCGTCGTACTTCGTGTACCTGCTCGCGGTGTTCTTCCCGCAGTCGAGCACCTGGCGCATCCTCATGCCGCTCTTCCCGATGCTCGCGATCGTCGCCCGCCCTCGGTGGGTGACGTACCGCGTCGCCGTGGTGGCCGTCTCGATCGCGCTGCAGGTGGCGTGGATGTACTTCTGCTGGTGGATCAACGGGTACGACTGGACGCCGCCGTGATCCGGCTCCCGGGGCGGTTCGGGGTACGTCGAGCTGGATGGTTTCGCAGATCGGCCCTCCGTGCCGGATAATGGAGGGGCATGTACTGCACGAAAGGGGACATCTGATGGCAGCCATGAAGCCGAGGACCGGTGACGGGCCGATGGAGGCTGTTAAGGAGGGTCGACTCATCATCGTGCGGGTTCCGCTCGAGGGTGGAGGCCGTCTGGTCGTCTCGGTCAACGATGCCGAGGCGAAGGAACTCCACGACGCACTCGCCGAGGTCGTCTCGGTGTAGTCGTCACGACGCACCACACGAACCGCTCGGGTCCTCGGATCCGGGCGGTTCGTCGTCTCCGCCGCCGGATCGCCGTCGCCGGGCCGCTCGGATCGCCGTCGCCGCGCCGCTCGGATCGCCGTCGCCGGGCCGCTCGGATCGCGCCGTCGCCGCGCCTCCCCGGACGGCGGTCAGCGGGCCTCCCGGATCGGGCAGGATGAGCGCATGCCCGCCTCGCGCCTGCCCGTCCGTCGCATCGAGGAGCGCGGGGGGGACCCCATGCCCCGCGGCGTGTGGCCCGCGACCCTCGCACCGGTCGCGCAGGTCCTCGAGTCCGGGCTCGACCTCGATCGGTGCACGGTCCTCGTCGGCGACAACGGCGCGGGCAAGTCGACGATCGTCGAGGGGCTCGCCATCGCCTTCGGACTGAACGCCGAGGGCGGGTCGACCGGGGCGGTGCACCGCACGCGTGCGTCCGAGTCGACCCTCGGCGACCACCTGCGGCTCGTCCGGGACCCCGGCGCGGAGCGCAACGGCACGTTCCTGCGCGCGGAGACGATGTACGGGTTCTTCACCTACCTGGAGCAGCACCCGGGCGGACGGCCCGAACCGGTGTTCCACGAGCGGAGCCACGGCGAGGCGTTCCTCGACTTCGTCGCCGACCGGTCCACCTGGCCGGGTCTCTGGCTGCTCGACGAGCCCGAGTCGGCGCTGTCGTTCCAGGGGTGTCTCGAGCTCATGCGGCTCATGCAGGACGTCCTGACGGATCCTCGGGCGCAGATCGTGCTGTCGACGCACTCGCCGATCCTGGCGTCGTTCCCCGGTGCGAAGGTGCACGAGGTGGGCGAGTGGGGCATCCGGCCGTCCGCCTGGGAGGACCTCGAGCTGGTCAGGAACTGGCGCGCCTACCTGGACGCGCCGGAGCGGTACCTGCGGCACCTGCTCTGATCAGCTGGTGACCTTCGTCATCTGGAGCAGACCGTCACCGGCGGGCGAGAGCGCGCTCCGGACCGCCCCCGACGTCGAGACCTCGGTGAGCAGCGTGCGGAAGTCCGTGGCGGCACGGTCGCGCTTGGTGGGATCGGCGACCCGGCCGCGCCAGAGGGCGTGGGGGACGAGGACGGTCCCGCCGATCCGCGCGAGCCGCAGCCCGTGCTCGACGTACTCGATGACGTTCTCCGGGTCCGCGTCGACGACGACGACGTCGTACGAGGCCTCGTTCATGCGGGGGAGCACCTGGGCGGCGCGACCGGGGATGAGGCGCACGCGGCTCGGCACGGCACCGGCGTGCAGGAACGCGTCGCGCGCGTACTGCTGGTGGTCCACCTCGACGTCGATGGTCGTGATCGTGGCGTCAGGGGCACCCGCGAGCAGGTACAGCCCCGAGACGCCGAGCCCCGTCCCGATCTCGATGATGCCCGTGGCGCGGGACGCCGCCGCGATGACGCTCATCTGGGCGCCGACGGCGGGGGACACCGCTTCGACGCCGAGCTCGAGGGAGTGTTCCCGCGCACGGGCCACGACCTCGGGCTCCGCGACGATGTCCTCCGCGAACTTCCAGTTCGACTCTTTCTCTGACACGCACACTCCTCGGCCATCAACTCTACGGGTGACCTGACCGCCGGAGGCGTTACCCTTCTCCCGTGTCCATCTCGTTCGACAAGATCCTCGTCATCGGGATCATTGCCGTGTTCCTGTTGGGCCCGCAGCGACTCCCGATGTACGCGCAGAAGCTCGCGCAGTTCGTCAAGATGCTCCGCGGCCTGGCCGACACCGCGAAGACCCGCATGCGGGACGAGATGGGGCCGGACTTCGACGACATCGAGTGGCAGAAGCTCGACCCGCGACAGTACGACCCCCGGCGCATCATCCGTGACGCGCTGTTGGCCGACTCCGTGGGCGAGACGCCGCAGCCGATCACCCCGCCGGCGGTCCGGGCGACCGCGCCCGTCGAGACCCTTGAGGCGGGCGAGGCGGCGCCGTACGACGGCGAGGCGACCTGACCCGAGCCTCCCGCCGCCGGGACGCACCGCTCGCATCCGGTCGAACCGCGTGATCCCGGTGTTCGACCGGAACCCAGCGGTGCGACCGCGCCGACGCCCCGACGAGCGGGTCACCGCACGCCGAGCCCGAGCTTCCGGCCCGCCAGACCGCGGCCCATCCCGACGAGACGGTCCGCGACGGCGGTGAGCGCCACGGCAGCGGGGTCCTCGGGGTGTGCCGCGACGACCGGGACGCCGGCGTCCCCGCCCTCGCGCAGCGCCACCGACAGCGGCACGCTCCCGAGCACCGGCACGGGCTCGTCCTGCCCGACGGACAGCCGTCGGGCGGTCTCGGCACCGCCGCCCGACCCGAAGAGCTCGAGGACGCTGCCGTCCGGCTGCACGAGGCCGGCCATGTTCTCGACGACACCGACGACCCGCTGACCGGTCTGGCGCGCCACGACGCCGCTCCGCTCGGCGACGTCCGCCGCCGCCGCCTGCGGTGTGGTGACGACGAGGACCTCGGCGTGGGGCAGCAGCTGCCCGACCGAGATCGCGACGTCACCGGTGCCGGGCGGCAGGTCGAGGAGGAGGACGTCGAGGTCGCCGAACCACACGTCGGTGAGGAACTGGGTGATCGTGCGGTGGAGCATCGGCCCCCGCCAGGCCACGGCCGTCGAGGCGTCGTCGACGAACATCCCGATCGAGACGACCTTCACGTCGTGGGCCACCGGCGGCAGGATCATGCTGTCGACCCGCGTCGGCCGCGGCGCCCGCCCACGCTCGTCGGTGAGCCCGAGGAGGCCCGGCACGCTGAACCCGTGCACGTCCGCGTCGAGGACGCCGACGCGCAACCCGCGGCGGGCGAGCGCCACCGCGAGGTTCACGGTGACGGTCGACTTGCCGACGCCGCCCTTGCCGCTCGTCACGGCGACGACGCGGGTGAGGGTCTCCGGGGTGAACTGCACCCCGCGCGGGCGCCCCGCGCGCAGCCGCTCCGTCAGGGCCGACCGCTGGGCCGGGGACATCACGGACAGGTCGACGACGACGTCGGCCACGCCGGGCACGCTCGCGGCGGCCGCGCGGACGTCGCGCTCGATGGTGTCGGCGGCCGGGCACCCCACGATCGTGAGCTGCAGGTCGACCCGCACCGTGCCTCCCGGCTCGGCGTCGACACTCCGGACCATGTCGAGTTCGGTCACCGGCCTGCGGATCTCCGGGTCGAGCACACGACCGAGCGCGGCCACGACGGCACCCCCGAGCGCGACGTCACCGGTCGTCGCGGGTCGGCCGGGAGGCGCGACCTCAGCCATGCAGACCGCTCGCCGCCGTCTCCTGTCCGGCCTTCGCGGCGGCGTCGGCGGCGTCGGACGCCGCCGCTGCGGCCGCGGCGGCCGCTGCCTCGTCGCGACGATCGAGTTCCTCGAGGAGCGACCGGAGCTCGGAGCGGATGAAGTCCTTCGACGCCATGTCCCGGACGGCCAGGCGCAGCGCGACGACCTCGCGGGCGAGGTACTCGGTGTCCGCGAGGTTCCGCTCGGCGCGCTGCCGGTCCTGCTCGAACTGCACGCGGTCGCGGTCGTCCTGCCGGTTCTGCGCCAGCAGGATGAGGGGTGCCGCGTACGACGCCTGCAGTGAGAGCACGAGCGTCAGCGCGGTGAACCCGATCGCTGCGGAGTCGAACTGCCAGGCCGCCGGGGTGAGCGTGTTCCAGCCCATCCAGACCACGACGAACAGCGTGAGCCCGACGAGGAACCACGGGGTGCCCATGCCGCGGGCGATCGCCTCGGTCAGTCGGCCGAAGGCGTCCCCTCGGCCGCGGCGTCGGCTCGGCAGCACCCGCGTCCGCATGCCCTTCGGCGAGTCGAGGCGGAGCTCGTTGCGGTCGGTGCGGCGACGGTCGTCATCTCGTGCTCGTGCCACCTGTGGTCCTCCTTCCGGCTGTCACCGGGGTCCTGCGCGTGCGTTGCCGTGGTCTGGAGGCCGGGCCGGAGGGCCCGTCCTGACTTCGCCAGTCATCCGGCAGGACGTGGTCGAGGACGTCGTCGATCGTCACCACCCCGACGAGACGGTGGGCGTCGTCGACGACCGGGACGGACACGAGGTTGTAGGTGGCCATGATCCGCGTGACCTCGGCCGCGCTGGCGTCGACGCGGACGGGCTCGAGCTGGGTGTCGACGAGCGTGCCGAGGCGCTCGTTCGGCGGGTACCGCAGCATGCGCTGGAAGTGGACGAAGCCGAGGAACCGTCCGGTGGGCGGCTCGTACGGCGGCAGGGTGACGCACACCGCGGCGCCGAGCGCGGGAGCGAGCTCGTGTCGGCGGATGAGTGCCAGACCCTCGGCGACGGTCGCGTCGGCCGAGACGATCACCGGTTCCGTCGTCATGAGCCCGCCGGCGGTGTCCGGCGCGTACTCGAGGAGCATGCGGACGTCGGAGGCCTCTTCCGGCTCCATGAGCTCGAGCAGGGCCTCGCTCCGCTCGTCCGGCATCTGCGCGAGGACGTCCGCCGCGTCGTCCGGCTGCATCTGGTCGAGGACGTCGGCCGCGCGGGCGTCCTCGAGGCCCGAGAGGATGGCGATCTGCTCCTGGTCCGGCATCTCCTCGAGCACGTCGGCGAGACGGTCGTCGGGGAGTTCGCCCGCGACCTCGAGTCGGCGCTCGGCGGGGAGGTCGAGCAGTGTCGAGGCGAGGTCGGCCGGCAGCAGGTCGGAGTAGGCGGCGATGACGTGCTCGGCCGACTGGGACTCGCCGGGGAGCGTGTCCTCCTCGGTGACCTCGTTCCAGGACGCGAACGTCGTCGGGCCCTTGCCGAACGGCGAAGGGGTCGTCTTCGGCTTGCGGAGGAAGAGCTGCGCGACCTCCCAGTCACCCTGGCCGCGGTCCTCGATCGCGACGTCCTCGATCGTGGCGCGGACGCGGTCCCGCGTCACGAGCACCCGGCGACCGAGCATCTCGGCGATGACCCGGACCTCGCCCCCGCGCTGCTCGAAGCGACGCATGTTGACGAGCCCGGTCGTGATGACCTGTCCGGCGCCGATCGAGGTGATCCGGCCGATCGAGACGAAGATGCGGCGCTTGCCGGGGACCTCGACGATGAGCCCGACCACCCGGGGCGGATCCGCTCGGCGGTAGACGACGAGGACGTCACGGACGCGGCCCACGCGATCGCCCGCGGGGTCGAAGACGGAGCACCCGGCCAGGCGGGCGACGAAGACCTTCGTGGCGCTCACCCGTCCAGCGTAGTCGCTCGCACCTGGTTCACGTCGGGCGCCAAGGGTGCTGGTGGAAAATGCCCTGTGTGAGTACTCAGAGCCCGTTCGGTCGTCCCGGCGCCGCGTTCCCCACCCCACCGCGCGGCGACGTCCTGGGCACGTACCAGACGTACCCCGAGGCCCAGCGCGTCGTGGCCCAGCTCGCCGCGGCGGACTTCCCCGTCCGACAGGTGTCGATCGTCGGCAACGACCTCAAGACCGTCGAGCGGGTCACGGGCAAGCTGACCTACGGACGCGCGGCGCTCGCCGGTGCACTCAGCGGGTTGTGGCTCGGGTTCTTCTTCGGGATCGTGCTGACGCTGTTCTCCGGAGCGCCGGGCGGGTCGTTCTGGGCCGCCGCGCTCATCGGCGCCGCGTTCGGCATGCTCTACGGGGTCGTGAGCTTCTCGGTGACGCGGCGGCAGCGCGACTTCACGAGCGTGCACCAGGTCCTCGCCATGAACTACCAGATCATCGTCGACCCCCAGCTCACGATGCGGGCCCGGCAGCTGCTCGGTCAGCAGCAGGGCGGTTGGGCGGCGGGGCCCCAGCAGTTCGGCGGGCCGCAGTACCCCGGCCGACCGCCCCAGGGTGGGCACGGCCAGGCTCCGTACGGGCAGCAGCAGCCACCGTACGGGCAGCAACAGCAGCCACCGTACGGACAGCAACAGCAGCCACCGTACGGACAGCAGCAGCAGCAGCCGTCCGGACAGCAGCAGCCGCCGTACGGGCAGGAGGGGCAACCGGGCGCCGTCCGGGCCGAGCGGCCGTCCGGACAGGAGGCCCGCCCCGGCCAGCCGGGCACCCAGGCACCGGTGGACGAGCCGCCGCGCTACGGGGAACGGGTCAGCCCGACGCCGACGCCGACGCCCGCGCAGCCGGCATCCGACGACTCGGGCGACCACGAGGGCGCCGAGGACCGCGGCCACCAGGGCGGCCGGCGGGACGACCAGGCCGACTGAGCACGTGGACGGCGCGGGGCCAGCCGCACGCGGGTCAGTCGGTCACGCCTCGGGGGCCGTCAGCACCTTGGCGTAGCAGACCGACAACGGAGCGCCGACGTACGGGCCGAAGTTCGCGATGCGGGTGAAGCCCTCGCGCTCGTAGAAGTGGATCGCCCGACGCTGCTCCGTCCCGGTCTCGAGGACGAGCGCCGGAGCCCCCAGGGCCCGTGCGGCGACCTCGAGCTGGGCGAGGAGCGCCGCAGCGACCCCGGTGCCGCGCGCCTCGGACCGCACGTACATGCGCTTGATCTCGACGACGCCGTCCTCGACCACCCGCAGACCGCCGCAGCCGAGCGGCGCGCCGTGGGTGTCGCGGGCGACGAAGAACACCGCGATGGACTCGGCCGTGGGCTTCTCGCCGGGTTCGGTGTCGCGCCCGTACGTGCCGTCGATCTCGATGCGCTGGGCGGCGCGCAGGCGAACGGCGTCAGGGGCGTCGAAGTGCTCCGGCGCGATCGTGAACGGGCGCGTCTCGGGGGTGCTCACGGGCAGCAGGGTACCGGTCGACCTCTGGGCTCAGCGGCTCGCGACCCAGGCCTCGACGTCCGAGGCGGTGCGGGGGATGCCGACGGACAGGTTCTCCGCGCCGTCCTCGGTGACCAGGATGTCGTCCTCGATGCGGACGCCGATGCCGCGGAACTCCTCGGGGACGGTCAGGTCGTCCTCCTGGAAGTACAGGCCCGGCTCGATCGTGAACACCATGCCGGCCTCGACCGTGCCGTCGAGGTAGAGCTCGCGACGGGCCTTCGCGCAGTCGTGCACGTCGAGCCCCAGGTGGTGGCTCGTGCCGTGCACCATGTAGCGGCGGTGGTACTGGGCCTCCGGGCGCAGGGACTCCTCGGCGCTCACCGGGAGGAAGCCCCACTCGGCGGTCCGCTCGGCGATGACGCGCATGGCGGTCGCGTGGACGTCGCGGAAGGTGATGCCCGGGCGCACGATGGCGAACGCGGCGTCCGCGGCTTCGAGCACCGCGTCGTAGACCAGGCGCTGCACCTCCGTGAAGCGCCCGGAGACCGGCAACGTCCGCGTGATGTCGGCTGTGTAGAGGCTCTCGACCTCGACCCCGGCGTCGATGAGGATGAGGTCGCCCGGCGCGACGGCACCGTCGTTCCGGGTCCAGTGCAGGATGCAGGCGTGGGAGCCCGCCGCGGCGATGGTGTCGTACCCGACGGTGTTGCCGTCCGCCCGGGCGCGACGGTTGAACGTGCCCTCGACGATGCGCTCGCCGCGGGGGTGTGCCAGGACCGTGTCGAAGTCCGCGATGACGTCGTCGAACCCGTGCTTGGTCGCGGTGACGGCACGACGCAGCTCGTTCACCTCGTACGGGTCCTTGACGAGACGCATCTCGCTGAGGTCGCGGGCGAGCACGTCGTCCGTCGCGGGCGTGTCGCTCGTGGCGTCGATCCCGCCCACCGCGACCCCGAGCCGGCCGTCGAGCGCCTCGGTGAACGCGGGGTCGGCGTCCCGGACGAGGAGCGCGTGGGTGTCGAGCCGGTCCGCCACATCGGCGAATGCGCCGAGATCGCGCGTCGCGATGCCGAGGTCCGCCGCGACCGCCTCGAGCGACGGGCGCGGTCCGACCCAGAACTCGCCGATCTCGGGGTTCGCGTAGAACTCCTCGGAGTCCCGGCCCGCACTCGCGCGGAAGTACAGGGTCGCGTCGTGGCCGTCGGCCCTCGGCGTCAGGACGAGGACCGACCCGACGACCGCGTCCGTGCCCCAGCCCGTCAGGTGGGCGAACGCGGAGTGCGGTCGGAACGGGTAGTCGCAGTCGTTCGAGCGCACCTTCGCCTGGCCGGCGGGGACCACGAGGGTCCGGCCCGGGTGCAGCGCCGAGAGCCATGCCCGGCGCTCGGCAGCGAACGATGCCTGCTCGCGTGCGTCGGGCAGTGCGCGGTCGTGTTCCGCCCAGTTGGACGCGATGTGGTCCTTGAAGGTCGAGGACCCGGGGGTCGTCGATCGGTTGCTCGTCGCGCGGGGAGTCGGCTCGGCCATGCTCACATCATCCCACCATGCGTCGCGCACCGACCCGGGCGCCGTGGGCGTCGATCGCCAGGGCACCGGGGAGTCCACGGCTAGCATGGCCGGGTGCCCGATCCCTTCATCGACCTGCACACGCACTCGAGCGTCTCGGACGGCACCGAGCGGCCTGCCGACCTGGTGCGTGCGGCATCGTCCGCGGGCCTCGACGCGTTGGCGCTGACGGACCACGACACCACGGCCGGGTGGGACGAGGCCATCGCGACGGCCCGGACGCTCCCGATGACGCTCCTGCCCGGGCTCGAACTCAGCACGCGGATCGGCTACCGGAGCGTGCACGTGCTCGGGTACCTCGTCGATCCCACCCACCCCGGACTCGTCGCCGAGACGCAGCGGATCCGCGAGGGCCGCGTCGATCGTGCGATGCGCATGGTCGAGCGGATCGCCCGCGACCACCCGGTGTCGTGGCAGGACGTCATCGCGCAGGCGAGCCCGGGTGCCACGATCGGCCGACCCCACATCGCGGACGCACTCGTGGCCGCCGGGCTCGAGGCCGACCGCAGCGCGGCGTTCCGCGGCATCCTGCACCCCGCCGCGGGCTACTACGAGCCCCACGAGGCGCCGTCGCCGCTGGCCGGCGTCGAGCTCATCCGTGCCGCGGGCGGGGTCCCCGTGATCGCGCACCCGGCGGCGTCGACCCGGGGGATCGTGCTCGACGAGCGAGCGCTCGAGGACCTCGTCGAGGCCGGACTCGGCGGGCTCGAGGTCGACCACCGCGAGAACCTGACGCACGGCAAGCGCGTCCTGCTCGACTGGGCGGACCGCTACGGGCTGTTCGTGACCGGCTCGAGTGACTACCACGGCACCGGCAAGCCGAACCGGCTCGGCGAGCACCGCACCGCCGAGCGCGCGTTCCGGACCATCGTCGCGTCCGCGACCGGTTCCGAACCGGTCGTCGGCGACGGATCCCGACTCACCGTCTGACGAGCGAAGCGCGTCCGGCCGGGAGGCTGGACGCGCGTCGACGGGACCCGTCACGGTGGTCGTCGCCGGGACGACCACCGTGTGCGGACTACTCGGCAGCCGGACCGCTCGCCGCGGACGAACTCGCCGCGGACCCCGCGGACTCGCCGCCGGTGGCCGCCGCATCGGCGGCCGTCGACCCGGCCTGACCACTGCCACCACGACGGCGGCGACGCCGACGCCGCGGCGAGCTGCCCTCGGGACCGGTCGTGCCGGCGGTGGTCTCCGCCGCCTCCGGCTCCGCGCCGACCGCGTCGGAGCCCGCGGCGGGCGCACTCGTCGTGGTCGGGCCTGCCGACCGGGTGCGCGAGCGGGACCCGGACCCGGACCGGCCGCCCTCGGACCGTCCGCCCTCGGAGCGGCCGCCCTCGGACCGCTGCTTGGCCGGCGCGGCCGCGTGCGGGGACGAACCGGGCAGACGGCCCTTGGTGCCGGCCGGGATGTCGAGGTCGGTGTACAGGTGCGGACTGGACGAGTAGGTCTCGGTCGGCTCCGGCTGCCCGAAGTCGAGCGCCTTGTTGATGAGCGACCACTTGTGGAGGTCGTCCCAGTCGACGAACGTCACCGCGATGCCGGTCTTGCCCGCGCGGCCGGTCCGCCCGGCCCGGTGCAGGTAGGTGTCCGGGTCGTCCGGGATCGTGTGGTTGATGACGTGGGTCACGTCGTCGACGTCGATGCCGCGCGCTGCCACGTCGGTGGCGATGAGCACGTCCCTCTTGCCGGCCTTGAACGCGGCCATCGCGCGCTCCCGCTGCTCCTGGTTCAGGTCGCCGTGCACCGCCGCGGCGTTGAACCCGCGGTCCTGGAGCTCTTCCATCAGCCGGGCCGCGGCGCGCTTGGTCCGCGTGAAGACGACGGTCTTGCCGCGCCCGTCGGCCTGGAGGATCCGGGCGATGACCTCGTCCTTGTCGAGCGCGTGCGCCCGGTAGATGAGGTGCTTGATGTTCGCCTGGGTCAGGCCCTCGTCCGGGTCGGAAGCGCGGATGTGGATCGGCTTCGACATGAACCGCCGGGCCAGCGCCACGATCGGGGCCGGCATGGTCGCCGAGAACAGCATGGTGTGGCGCACCGCCGGGACCGACTGGAAGATGCGCTCGATGTCCGACAGGAACCCGAGGTCGAGCATCTTGTCGGCCTCGTCGAGGACGATCTCCTGCACGTGGCCGAGGTCGAGCACCCGCTGCCGGTGGAGGTCGATGAGGCGACCCGGCGTGCCGACGACGATCTGCGCGCCGTCCTTGAGCTGTTCGATCTGGCCCTCGTACGCCTTGCCGCCGTAGATCGCGGCCAGTTTGACCGGACGGTTCGACGCGGCGAGCTCGAGGTCCTCGAACACCTGGACGGCGAGCTCGCGGGTCGGGACCACGACGAGCGCCTTGACGGCCGGCTCGGGGTCGTGCCCGAGCCGTTGGATGAGGGGGAGGCCGAAGCCGAGCGTCTTGCCCGTTCCGGTCTTGGCCTGGCCGATGATGTCCTGGCCGGTGAGTGCGAGCGGGATCGTCTGCTGCTGGATCGGGAAGGGCTCCGTGATGCCCTTGGCCGCGAGCGCGTCGACGATGTCCTGCTCGATGTCGAGATCTGAGAAAGTCAAAGAGTTCAACCCTGTTCGTTGTCGGGGAGTCCGCTCAGTCTACCGTTCTGCGCATTTCCGCAGTTCGGGACGCTGGCGGACTGGGGATGGGGCTCGGGCGCGGCCCCTATGCTGGTCCGGTGGTGTCGTGGTGGAACCGGAGACGCGCGCGTCTCGCGGCGAGCTGGCTGGCGTCGCGGAACCCCCGCGCGGCCGCGTCCGTCGAGCGGCTCCAACTCGACGACGTCTCGCCCGAACTGACCGTCTACCTGGGCCAGGCCGCGTACCTGCAGCTGTCGTTGTACGAGGCCATGGGGCGCGCCGGTGCCTCGGCGCCGACCATGTCGGGGCGCCTCGTCACGGGCGTGCTCGCCACGACCGCGCTCGATCGGCACCGCGCCATCGTGGCCGAGATCGAACGGTCCGGACACGAGCCGGCGGAACTCATGGAGCCCCACCGCGAGGCCATCGACGCGTTCCTCAGACGGACGGCCGGTGCGGACTGGGCGGAGTCGATCCTCACCGGTTACGTGACGGCCGGGATCCTCAACGACCTGTTCGCGAACCTCGCCCGGTCGCTGCCGACGGACGTCCGGAACCGCTTGCGTGGGGTGTTCGACGCGCGCGAGGAGCCCGCGGTCGTCGAGGAACTGACGGCGGACATCGCCCGCGACCCGCTCGTGGCCTCGCGCCTCGCCATGTGGGGGCGGCGCCTCGTCGGTGACACGCTGCTCGTGGCGCGGTCGGCGCTCGCCTCGCACGCCCGTGAGGACGAGGAGCGCCTCGAGCCGGTGTTCACCGAACTCATCGCGGCCCACACCCGGCGGATGGACGCCCTCGGGCTGACCGCCTGAGCCGAACCGGGTGACCGGACCCGGTGCGGATCCCGGACCCGGTCCGGGTCTCCGCTCCGGACCGTGGTGCTCCCGGCCGACCGGGCCTCCCGGCGGATGCGTCAGGAAGCGGTACCGACGGTGCGGAGGCGCTCGAAGAACGCGGCGTCCGCGCGCTCCCGCCGGCGCCCGACCGACCACGCCGTCACCAGCGCGACGACACCGGCGACCACGAGCGTGACCACCCAGATCCAGGGTTCGCCGTACGACCACCCGGCCCAGGTGAGGGCCTCCCACAGCACGGCCGCGACGGCCCCGCCCACGGCGGGGGCGAGGAACACGCCCCGCGTCACGTGCCACGGCACGACGATCTGCGCGAACAGGCCGGTCAGGATCCCGCCGAGCACGGCGAAGAGGAGTTCCATGTGGACCGAGGGGTCAGGCGACGAAACCGATGCGGCGCGACTCCTCGGAGCCGACCTCGACGTACGCGAGGGACGCGACCGGGACGATGAACCGTCGGCCCTTGTCGTCCTGGAGCGACAGGTGCGTGGCGCCCGAGGAGAGCGCGGCCGACACGGCCTGCTCGATGTCGGCGGCCGTCTGCTTGGTCTCGAAGGCGATCTCACGCGGGCTGTTGGTGATGCCGATCTTGATGTCCACGAGCACAGCGTATCCGAGGGCCCAGGGGCGGGCTCCGGCGTTCACCCACAGCGCACATGCGCGCCGTCCCGGTGGTGTCGGCGGCCCTCGGTAGCGTGACGGCGTGCCGACCGCGACCTCGACGACCAGTGCGCCCCGCCGTGCCGTCCTGCGCGACGCCGGGCTGACCGGTCGCGGGCGGGCGGGTGCCGCGGTGGTCGTCGCCCCGGTCCTCCTGGACCCCGCGCAGCGGTCCGTGCTCGCGCTGCCGCACGACACGTGCGCCGCCGTGATCGGTGCGCCGGGCACGGGCAAGACCACGGTGCTCGCGCAGCTCGTCGCCCACCTGCTGTCCGAGCCCGGGGGCGTCAGCGCCGACGGGTACACGAGCGTCCTGACCCTGACGTCGTCGCGTCCGGCCGCCACCGCCCTGCGGGACCGCCTGGCGGCGGCCGCGGACCGCGTGGTGCCCGGCGCGCTCGCCCGGACCGTGAACTCGCTCGCCTTCCAGGTCGTCACGCACGCCGCAGCGCTCGTCGGGCAGGAGGCCCCGACGTTGCTGACCGGTGGGGAACAGGACGCGGTCCTCGCCGACCTCATCGCCGGGCACGCCGTCGACGGCACCGGCCCGGCCTGGCCCGATCCGATCACCCCTGCCGTCCGCGAACGTGCCGGCTTCCGGACCGCGCTGCGCGACGTCATGATGCGCACGGTCGCCGCCGGCATCGAGCCCGACGACATGCGCGAACTCGCAGGCGACCACGGGCGCCCGGAGTGGGCGGCCGTCGGGGACCTCGTCGACGAGTACCGCGCGGCGGTCACGGCGTACCGCGAGACCGCGCTCGACGCGGCGGAACTCGTGGCGTTCGCCACCGCGGCCGTGGCGCGGGGCGAGGTGCCGCCCGCGGTCGCCGCGCTCCGCCACGTCCTCGTCGACGACGCCCAGGAACTCGTGGAGGGCGAGGTCGCGTTCCTCGGTGCGCTCGCCCGACGGGGCGTGCGGATCGTCGCCTTCGGCGATCCGGACATCGCCTCGAGCGCGTTCCGCGGTGCCGAGCCCGACGTGCTCGGCCGCCTGGCGGTCCGGCTCGGCGTGCCGGCCGTGCACGAGGTCGTGCTCGACACCGTCCACCGACACCCGCCCGCGATCCGGGCGCTCGTGAGCGCCGTCACCGCCCGGATCGGTGCTGCGGCCGCGGGGCGGCAGCGGGTGGCGGCCGCCGCGGGTGCGGACGACCGGGCCGACGCCGTGGTGCACCTGGAGGCCCCGAGCCGCGCCGGCCTCGTGGCCGCCGTCGCCCGTCGGTTGCGGGAACACCACCTGTTCGACGGCGTGCCGTGGGAGCGCATGGTCGTCGTCACGCGGAGCGGGGCAGCCGTGCCGGACCTCGTCCGCGCCCTGGCCGTTGCCGAGGTCCCCGCCACCGCCGCGAGTGCTCCGGCGCGCCCGCGGGACGACGTCGCCGCTCGGGCGCTCATCGACGCGGCGGCGGTCGCCCTCGGGGTCCGCGCGCTCGACCCCGCCCTCGCCACCGCGTTCGTGTCCGGGCCGCTGGGCGGCCTCGACGCCCTCGCGGTACGGCGGCTGCGGCTCGCCCTGCGCCGCGAGGAGCTCGCCGCCGGGGGCACGCGTCCCGCGGACGACCTGCTGGTCGAGGCGCTCTCCGGCCCGGACCGCTTCACGACGATCGACGCGGGCTTCGCGCGCCGAGCCGGACGCCTCGCGGCGAGCCTCGAGCGGGCGCGCCGCGATGCCGCCGGGGGCGCCAGCATCGAGGAACTGCTCTGGGGGCTGTGGGAGCGCAGCGGACTCGCCCGCACGTGGGGCGGGCAGTCGGCCGCCGGCGGTGTCGGCGCGGCCGAGGCGGACCGGCATCTCGACGCGGTGGTCGGTCTGTTCACGGCGGCGAAGCGGTTCGTCGAACGCACACCGGACGCCCCGGCGCGTGTGTTCGTGGACGACCTGCTCGGCGCCGACCTGCCCGAGGACACGATCGGACCCGACCGGACCGCCGGCCGGGTCCGCGTGGTGACGTCGCTCGCGACCATCGGGGTGGAGTGCGACGTCGTGGTGGTGCTCGGACTCCAGGACGGCGTGTGGCCGAACACCCGCGTCCGTGGCAGCTTGCTCGACCCCGACGGCCTCGTCCGGGCCGCCGCCGGGATCGAGCGCACACCGACCGACGAGCGCGCCGCCGTGGTCGCCGACGAGCTGCGGCTGTTCGCCAGGGCGGTGTCCCGCGCGACGACACAGGTGGTGCTCGGCAGCATCGCCAACGACGACGAGGCTCCGAGCCCCTTCCTCCGGCTCGTCCCGGTGCCACCCGACCGCACGCCGAACCCCCACCCGCTCTCGCTCCGGGGCATGGCCGGGTCCCTGCGCCGACGGGTCGTGACCACCGGCGATCCGGAAGCCGCATCGGCCCTGGCACGCCTGGCGGCGGAGGGCGTCCCCGGGGCCGATCCGGACGAGTGGTACGGCATCGCCGAGCCGAGCACCGACCGACCCCTCGTCGACCTGACGGCGGAACCGGTGGTGCCGGAGGACGGCGGGGTGGCCGTGCCCCCGACCGTCGCCGTGTCGCCGTCGCGCATCGGGACCTTCGAGGAGTGCCCGCTGCACTGGTTCGCCCAGTCCTTCGGCGGTGGCGCACCGAGCCCGGCCATGGGCATCGGGACGATCGTCCACGACGCCATGGAGCACGCGACCGACGTCGACGTCGAGTCGCTCTGGCGCAGCGTCGAGGACCGGTGGTCCGAGCTCGTGTTCGAGTCCGACTGGATCGCCGAGCGGGAACGCGCTCGGACGCGGCGGATGATCGAGGGTCTCAGCGACTACCTCCGCACCGCTGCCGCCGCCGGCCGTCGCGTCCTCGGTGCCGAGGCGTCGTTCGTGCTGGTGACCGGCCCCGCTCGCCTCCGCGGCAGCATCGACCGGATCGAGGAAGCGCCCGACGGCACCGTCAGCGTCGTCGACCTGAAGACGGGGACGACGATGCCGGGCAAGTCCGCCATGCCGGAGCACGCACAGCTGGGTGCGTACCAGCTCGCGCTCGCCGACGGGGCGGTGGAGGGCCTCCCGGCCGACGTCCCCGTGTCGGACGCACGGCTCGTGTTCGTCGCGAGCGGGCAGGGTGGGCACGCGTTCACGGAACGGGTCCAGCCCGCGTTCGACGACGACGCCCGCGCGTCCTACCGGCAGCGCCTGCACACGGTCGCCGAGGGCATGGCCGGACGCGTGTTCGTCGCCCACGTCGACGACCACTGCGAGCGCGCCCGGACCGGTGTCGAGTGCCGGATCCACGTCGTCGGGGAGGTCACCTGGTGACGGGCGCCCCCGCCGCGGAGCAGGACCGGCACGCCGAGGTCGCGCCGACGGCATCGGCGGACGCGGCGGCCCCGTCGGCTGCGATGCACGCGGCGGCCCGCCCCGCGGCGCGGTACTCGGCGGACGCGATCGCCGACGCCCTCGGGCGGCCTCGCCCCACCGACCAGCAGCGCGCCGTGATCGAGTCGCCGCTCGCGCCGGCGCTCGTCGTGGCGGGCGCGGGGAGCGGGAAGACCGAGACCATGGCCTCCCGGGTCGTGTGGCTGCTCGCGAACGGCGCGGTGCGCCCGGACGAGGTGCTCGGCCTGACCTTCACCCGCAAAGCCGCCGGTGAGCTCGGCGTGCGGATCAACGACCGGATCGCCGCGCTCGAGGGCGCCGGGCTGATCGAGCCCGCCGACGCCTTCGAGGCCCCGACGGTCTCCACCTACAACGCCTTCGCGAACGCGGTGTTCCGCGAGAACGCCCTGCTCGTCGGGCGTGACGGCGAGTCGCAGGTCCTCACGGAGCCGTCGGCCTGGCAGCTCGCGCGACGCGTCGTGGTCGCCGCCCAGGACGACCGCCTGGCGGGTCTGGGCCGGAACGTCGACACCGTCACCGCGGCGCTCGTCGCCCTCAACGGCGCGATGAGCGAGCACCTGGTCGACCCGGACCGGCTCCGTCGCTTCGCGGAGCAGTTCACCGCGCTGCTCGAACTCCCCGCCACCCGGGGCAAGCCGTCGGCCGCGCTGGTCGGGACGGTGCCGGCCGTCGGCGGACTCGCGCCGCTGGTGGAGCTGGTCGAGACGTTCCGACGCCAGAAGACCGAGCGGGGCTTCGTCGAGTTCTCCGACCAGATCGCCCTCGCCCTCGCCGCGGCCGAGGCGGCACCGCGCGTCGCGGACGACCTGCGCGCCCGCTACCGGGTCGTGCTCCTGGACGAGTACCAGGACACGTCGGTCGTCCAGACGCGGTTCCTCGCGCGGCTGTTCCGCGGGCACCCCGTCATGGCCGTGGGTGACCCGCACCAGTCCATCTACGGGTTCCGCGGGGCGAGCGCGGCCAACCTGGCACGGTTCCCCCGGGACTTCGGCGCGGACGACGCGTCGCCCAGGACGTACGCGCTCTCGACGAGCTGGCGGAACCCCGTGTCGGTGCTCGTCGGGGCGAACGCCCTCGTGGCGCCGCTCACCGAGGCCGCGCGCGTCCGCGTCGAGGAACTCAGCCCCCGACCGGGTGCGGAGGTCGGCACGGTCGAGGCACGGTTCCCCGAGACCCTGCCGGAGGAAGCCGCTGCGGTCGCTGACTGGTTCGCCGCCCGGCGGGCGGCGCGACCCGGCACGTCGATGGCACTGCTGCTCCGGGCCCGGAAGGACCTTGCGGCCTTCACCGCGGCGCTGGGCCACCGCGAGGTGCCCTACCGCGTGCTCGGCACCGGCGGCCTGCTCCAGCGGCCGGAGATCGTCGACCTCGTGGCCTGCCTGCGGGTGCTGCACGACCCGTCCGCCGGCAACGAGCTCATCCGCCTGCTCACGGGCGCACGCTGGCGCATCGGTCCCGCCGACGTCGTCGCCCTGCAGCGCGTCGGCCGGTGGCTGTTCGAGCGCGACCACACGCACGCGCGTCTCGACCCCGCGGTCGCGGACGCGTTCCGAGGCTCGGTCGCGGCCGGCGAGCACGGGTCGCTCGTCGACGCCCTCGACTTCGTCGCGACCGCACCCGACGAGCACGGGGCAACCGCCGACATCAGCGCCGAGGGGCGACTCCGGATGCGGGCGCTCGGTGCCGCCCTCTCGGCGCTCCGCGCACGCGCCGGCGGTGACCTGGTCGACTTCGTCACGCTCGTGGTGCAGGAGATGCGGCTCGACGTCGAGGTCGCGGCGCACGAGCAGGGCGCGTCCGACCACCTCGACGCCTTCCTCGACGAACTCGCCGGGTTCGTGGCGACGGACGACCGAGCCGATCTCGGCTCGTTCATCGGCTGGCTCGACGCGGCCGCGCGCCGCGACGACATGGGGCCGCGGAGCGAGGAGCCGGAACCCGGCACCGTCCAGATCCTGACCATCCACGGGGCGAAGGGGCTCGAGTGGGACGCCGTCGCGGTCCCGCGGATGGTGGAGGGCGCGCTGCCGGCCCGTCCGCAGGAGGGCTCGACCGGCTGGCTCGGCTTCGGGCGGCTGCCGTACGAGTTCCGCGGCGACGCCGACGAGCTCCCGCATCTCGCCTGGCGGGGTGCCGAGACCCAGAAGGCGGTCGCGGACGCGATCGTGACCTTCAAGGAGGCCGTCGGGCGCAGCAACCTCGACGAGGAGCGCCGGCTCACCTACGTGGCGCTGACCCGCGCACGGCAGGCGCTGCTCGTGACCGGCTCGTACTGGGGGACCGGCGTGCGCCCGACGGAGCCGAGTCGCTACCTCGCCGACCTCGTCGCCGCCGGTGTCGTGGATCCGGACGCGATCCCGGCGGGGACCGAGTTCGACGAGAACCCGCTCGCCGACTCCGGCGCGACCATGCCGTGGCCCCACCTGCCGTTCGGCGAACGGGGCGCGCGTGTCCTGGCGGCCGCCGACCGGGTGCGGGCAGCGCACCCGGGTGCCGCCGGACGGTACGCGGCCGACCTCGACCTCCTGCTCGCCGAGCGACGCGCCGCTCACCGCGACCGGCACGTCGTGACCGTGCCCCACCGGATCCCGGCCTCGGGGTTCAAGGACTACCTGACGGAACCCGCCGCGGTCGCGGAGCGGCTCCGTCGCCCGATGCCGGAGCGGCCCTACCGGGCGACCCGCCTCGGGACCCTGTTCCACCAGTGGGTCGAGCGCCGGGCCCGGCCGTCGGGGTCGCTCGAGACCCTCGACGCCTGGGACGGCGAGCTCGACGCCGACGTCGACGAGCACGGCGGCACGGCCGCTGCCCCGTCCGACGACGACGCCCGGCGGCTCGCCGAGTTCCAGGCCACGTTCGCACGGTCCCGCTGGGCCGACCGCACCCCGGTCGAGGTGGAGCGCGAGATCCACATCCCGTTCCTGGGGCACAGCGTCGTGTGCAAGCTCGACGCCGTGTACGAGATCGACGGGCGGATCGAGATCGTCGACTGGAAGACGGGGCGCGCGCCGTCCGGGGCCGAGGACCTGGAGCGGCGGCAGCTCCAACTCGCGCTCTACCGCGTGGCGTACGCGGAGTTCACCGGACGGCCGGTCGAGGACGTCGACGCGGTCTTCTACTTCGTCGCGGACGACCTCGAGGTGCGTCCAGCGGAACTGCTCGACCGAGCCGGTCTGGAGCGCGCGTGGGTGCGTGCGATCGGCTGATCGTCAGGCGTGCCGACGCTCCGTCGACGACAGCAGCTGCTCCACCTCGGTGATCTCCATCGTGTCCGGTGACGCGGCCTGGAGCGGCTGGGCGAGGGGCGAGTGCACCACGTCGACGAGGCGGTGCATCATCGCGACCGCGTCGTCCACGACCTCGGTGCTCTTCACCTGGACGCCGTGCAGGAGCCACTGGGCGGTCTCGAGCTCGTGGTAGAGCCGCGCCCGTTGCGGCACCTGCCGGTCCCGGGCGCCGCCGCCGGCCGTGTAGGCGTGCATGACCGTCTCGAAGGCGGACGCGTTCCGTGCGCTGAGGACCCAGGCGAGATCTCGTGCCGGGTCGCCCAGCCGCAGCTCGCCCCAGCCGAGGACGCCGCTGACGTGGTCGCCCACGACGAGCACCCGATCCGCGGCGAGACCGCCGTGCACCACCGTCGGGGTGAACTGCCACAGCTGTTGGTCGCGCGCGGCGCCCTCCCACCGTTCCGTGAGCGCCGCCGGCACGAGCCCGGTGGCGACGGCCCGGTCCATCACCGACACCGCCGAGCGGAGGATCTCGAACGGTGTCAGCGACGGCAGTCCCGCGTCCGTCACGAAGCTCGTGGGGAGCGCGTGGACCGCGGCGATCGCGCCGCCCAGCGCGGTCGCCAGATCGGGTCGCTCGACGAGCGCGCCGAGGTCGACGTGCGTGCCGTCCACGTAGGTGGTCACGATCGCACGGGTCTGGCCGATGGGCGCCTGTCCGCGGTACTCCGGCACCGCGAACGGGAGGCGCGTCCGGATCCCGGTGCTCAGCGCACGGATGGCGACGAGGTCGGCCGACTGACGCCCCTCGGCTCGCTGGCTGCGTGGACGTCGGATGACGAGCTGCTCGCCCTCGGCGTCACGGAGGACCGCCGAGTCGTAGTCCCCGGCCTGCACGGAACCGAGCGTCCGGGTGCCGGTGACCACGAGCCCCGGAACGGCCGTGGTGGCCAACGCCGCTAGAGTGAAGTGGGAACCCGCCATGTCCTCAAGGGTAGGTCGGTGCCCTGGTGTCGAACCGACGCCACGCTGTCTCCCGGACGATCATCGCCGCGCACTCGACGCGGCGGTCCCGCCTGGCGTCCCACCGTCTCGGCGTCCGCCCGGGCGCATCGCAGAGAGGACCGCATCGTGTCGCAGGAGTTCGTCGATCGTCTGCCGCTCGCCCGGAACGAGCTCGACCGCGACGGCGAGTACCGGGAGACACCGGACCTCGAGCGGCTGCTCCGAGCCGACCGCGAGACGCGGTTCCTGCCCGTCCGCCGCGCCGCGTTGCTGCGGGAGCCGGACGGTGTCCTGCGGTTCGTCGACGCGGCCGCGATCCCCGAGGGCACCACGCTGCTGTACCTGGGGCGCGCGCTCGCGGACGCCCCGGACGCACCGCGCGGTACGCGGTTCGTCGCGGCCTTCGTCGACGACGCCACTGCCACCGCGATCGAGCCGGACGACACGGCGTGGGAGAACCTCCGGATGTTCGGCACCGAGCTCTCGGCCCGTGACTCCGGCATCGCGGTCGAGGCAGTGGCCATGGCGAACTGGCACGCGGTGCACGGGTTCTCGCCGAGGACCGGCAGCGCCACGACGACCGAGCGTGGCGGGTGGGTGCGGCGCGACCCGGAGGGCCATGAGCACTTCCCCCGGACGGACCCGGCGATCATCGTGGGCGTCACCGACGGCGAGGACCGCCTGCTGCTCGGCTCGAACGCCGCCTGGGAGCCCGGCCGGTACTCGCTCCTCGCGGGCTTCGTCGAACCGGGCGAGAGCCTCGAGGACGCCGTGCGCCGCGAGGTCTTCGAGGAGTCGGGCGTCCACGTGGAGGACCCGGTCTACCTCGGATCCCAGCCGTGGCCGTTCCCCGCGTCGCTCATGCTCGGGTTCCGCGCTCGCGCCGTGGGCGGGGACGCCTCGACGATCCGGCCCGACGGTGTCGAGATCATGGACGTCCGCTGGTTCTCGCGTGCGGACCTCGCGGCGGTCGCCGGACGCTCGGTCCACCTGCCCGGTCGGACCTCGATCGCTCGCGCCATCATCGAGGACTGGTACGGAGCCGAACTCGACGTCCCCTGACGTCGATCGTCCCGGCGTCCCGGCGTCCCGGCGTCCTGGCGTCCTGGCGTCCCGCTGACGAGCCGGACCGAACCGCACGAGAGGGGAGATCGCCCATGGACCCCGAACGCCTGCTCGAGGCGCTCGACCCGGAGCAACGGACCGTCGCACGGCGCCTGCTCGGACCGGTGGCCGTCCTGGCGGGTGCCGGGACCGGCAAGACCCGTGCGATCACACACCGCATCGCGTACGGCGTGGCGACGGGGACGTACGCGCCGAGCCACGTGCTCGCGCTGACCTTCACGACCCGCGCGGCCGGCGAGCTCCGCGCGCGCCTCCGAGCACTCGGCGCCGGTCAGGTCGCCGCCCGCACCTTCCACGCGGCCGCCATGTCCCAGCTGAGCTACTTCTGGCCCGACACCATCGGGGGTCCGGCGCCGCGCATCGTCGAGTCGAAGGGCCGCCTCATCGCGCACGCGGCCGACACGATCGGCATGGGTGTGGACACCGCTGCCCTCCGCGACCTGGCCGCCGAGGTCGAGTGGCGGAAGGTGCAACGCCTGACGCTCGAGGAGTACGAGGCCGCCGCGGCCGATCGCGCGATCCCGACCGGGACGACGCCGCGCCGGGTCGTCGACCTCATGCGTGCGTACGAGGACCTCAAGGACGATCGTCGGCAGCTCGACTTCGAGGACGTCCTGCTCGCGACGCTCGGCATGGTCGAGTCGGAACCGCGGGTCGCGTCGTACGTCCGGCAGCAGTACCGCTTCTTCGTCGTCGACGAGTACCAGGACGTCTCCCCGGTGCAGCACGACCTGCTCCGAGCGTGGCTCGGTGACCGCGACGACGTGTGCGTCGTCGGGGACGCCTCGCAGACGATCTACTCGTTCGCGGGTGCGTCGAGCCGGTACCTCCTCGGTTTCGGCACCGACTTCCCCCGCGCCTCGGTCGTCCGCCTCGAGCGGAACTACCGGTCGACGACGGAGGTCGTCCACGTCGCGAACACGCTCATGCGCGGGCAGCCGGGGGCGCTCGACCTGGAGGCCCGTACGGACGAGCCGGGGCACCCACCGGAGGTCGTCCCGGTCGCCGACGACGCGGCCGAGGCGCGCGAGGTCGCCCGCCGCGTCGCCGATCGCATCGCCGGCGGGGCACGGCCGTCGGAGTGCGCCGTGCTGTTCCGCATCGGAGCGCAGTCCGCGGCGCTCGAGGCGGCACTCGGGCGCGCGGGTGTCCCGACGCGCGTGCAGGGCGGCCCACGGTTCTTCGACCGGCCGGAGGTGCGCCAGGCCGTGCTGCTCCTCCGGGGGGCGGCGATGAGCATCACGGACGAGCCGGTGACGAAGACCGTGTCCGACGTCCTGCGGTCCCTCGGCTGGGCCGCGTCGCCGCCCGATGCCGCCGGTGCGGGTGCGGTGCGCGACCGGTGGGAGGCGCTCCAGGCGATCATGGGCCTCGCTGAGCAGGCCGCGCCCGGCACCACCCTCCAGCGCTTCGCGGCGGACCTCGTCGACCGCGAGGCGACCCATCACGAACCCGAGGTCGAGGCCGTCACGCTCTCCACCCTCCACTCGGCGAAGGGGCTCGAGTGGCCGCACGTGACGATCGTCGGGGCGTCGGAGGGCCTCTTGCCGATCTCGTACGCGACGACGGACGCCGAGGTCGACGAGGAGCGCCGCCTGTTCTACGTCGGGGTCACGCGGGCGCGGGCCTCGTTGACGGTCACGTGGGCGCGGCGGGGATCGGGGCGCGGAGGAGACCGTCAGCCGAGTCGTTTCCTGGCAGCGCTCGGCACGCGCACCGTGGATGCGGCAGCACCGTCCGGCTCGTGACCGCGAGCGTCTCGCGGTCGACGAACACCTGCACGCCAGCCGCGTGACCGGTGGTGGCGTCCCGGTCAGCGGACGTGTCGCCGTCGCCGTCGCCGACGCCCTCGCCCTCGCCGTCGGTGACCGAGGTCGTGATCGGTCCGGCGCCCGTCCCGGTGCCCAGCCGGTCGAGCGCCAGGCGGCACGCGATCGCGGCCACCGCTGCCGCGCGGTGGGGTGACAGCGGCGCGGCGCGTCGCCCCCACAGTTGTGTCGCGAGCGTGGGCCAGTGATCGTCCTCGTCCACCCGCGCGAGCTCGACGCAGTGCAGGCACGGACCGCGGTCCGGCTCGACGACGGGGCCGACCCGGACGCGCCCGTCGCCGACGACGACGGTGAGCTGCGGGAGGTCGCGGAGCAGCCACGCCGACCGCAGGGCGGGATCGAGGACGTGGTCCGCGACCGCCAGAGCCAGGTCGGCCTCCGGGGTCGCCGGTCCATGCGGTTCCCCCGCTGGAGGATCGGGCTGGGCCACCGTCACGCCCTCGCCGCGCAGGTGCCCCTGCAGCAGGTCGACGACCGGCCCGGATCCGTGGAGTTCGACGCACCGTCGGCGTGCGACCGGCCGGTCGACCAGCACGGGCGCGACCGCCGCGAGCACGCCGGCCGCCGCGGCCGGGCTGCACCGGGCCTGGGCGGCGAGAGCGGGGAGGGCCTCACGGCTCGTCTCGCGCCGGAGGGACGTCAGGAAGCGCTCCTCCGCCACGGAGGCGACGGGGACCACAGCCCGTGGCGGATCCACCCCGATCTGCACCGTGTGCAGGTCGCGCCAGACGAACTCGAGCGACGGATCGATGCGGATGCCCATGTCCGGCAGTCTCGCCGGTCCGGGGCGGACGGCTCCCGGACCTCCCGGCAGCTGTGGAGAACCGGGACCTGTGGACGAGCGCTAGTCGTCGTCGCGCGCCGTGCCGTCCGGCGACTCGTGCGGACGGTCGTCCGTCGTGTCGTTGAGCAGGTCCTCGAGCGCGCGGTCGATGTCGTCGGAGGCCGTGCCCGGGTCCCGCAGCCGCGCGACGAGCGCGTCGGGGTCGTCGATGTCCGCGGACGTCGGGACGAGGTCCGGGTGCGACCAGAGCGTGTCGCGCTGCTCCGGGCCCAGCTCGTCGACGACCCGCTGCCACATCGCCGCGGCCTCGCGTAGCCGCCGCGGCCGGAGTTCGAGACCGACCAGCGTGGCGAACGCGGACTCCGCGGGACCGCCCGCGGCGCGACGTCGACGCACCATCTCGGCGATGGCGGCCGACCGGGGCAGGCGCGTGGTCGCCGCCGCGGTCACGACGTCGACCCAGCCCTCGATCAGCGCGAGCATGGTCTCGAGTCGCGCGAGCGCCTGGTCCTGCTCGGGCGTCCGCGGGGGGATGAGGGCGCCGCTCGACAGGGCGTCGCGCAGCTCCTCGGCGTTCGAGGGGTCGAAGCCGCTCGCGAGTTCCTCGATCGCGGAGGTGTCGACGTGGATGCCACGTGCGAACTCGGTGATCGAGGAGATGAGGTGGAGGCGCAGCCACCGCGCCGAGCGGAACAGGCGCGCGTGCGCGAGCTCGCGGACCGCCAGGTAGATCCGGACCTCGTCGACGGGGACGTCGAGGCCCTCGGCGAAGGCGGCGACGTTCTGCGGCACCAGGGCGGCCTGCTGGTCGTCGAGGAGCGGGACCCCGACGTCGCCGCCGGACACGACCTCGGTCGCGAGCTGCCCGACGACCTGTCCGAGCTGCACCGCGAACAGGGCGCCGCCGACGCTCCGCATGATGCGACCGGCACCGCTGAGCATGCTCCGGAGCTCCTCGGGCGCCTGCTGGTCGATGACCTCGGTGAGGGCGTCGGCGATGCTCGTCGCGACGGGCTCGGCGATCTGGCTCCAGACCGGCATCGTCGCGGACGCCCACTGCTCGCGTGTCATGAGGCGCGGCGCCGCGGTGAGCTCGGCGACCGAGGTGACGTCGTCCAGCCACAGTGCGGCGACCTGGAACGCCTGCGTCAACGCGGCGCTCGTCGCCGGGTCGACGCCCTGGCCGCCCTCGCGAGCGATCGCGACCGCGCGCTCCGTGGCAGCCGAGAAGTCGATGCCGTCGCCGCCGGCCCGGACGGCGTCCTGCAACTGCCCCATCAGCCGGGCGACGAAGGCCGGGTCGTTCGGGAGCCCCGCGGCGCCCGCGAGCTGGGACGGATCGATGTCGGCACCGCCGGAGAGGAGGCGGCGCAGCATCTCCTGGAACTCGTCGTCCGGTTGCCGCTGCGGATCATCAGCCATGCGCACTACGCTAACCGCTGCCCTGCACCCGGACCTGGGACGTGCCCCTCGGACGCCCGTTCGCGCTGCGCCGTGGGCGAACACGCGCTCCCGTGACCGGGACGCGCGGAGCACCGGCCCGTCGGAAGGACCTCGTTGACCCTCTTCGCCCCGGCTCCTGCCCGCCCGCGTTCCCGCGCTCGCACCGTCGGCTGGGTGCTCGTCGTCGCCGCGGTCGTCCTCGCCCTCCTCGCCACCGTGCTGCCGAGCCCGTACGTCATCGAACTGCCGGGCCCCGTGTTCAACACCATCGGCACGCAGCAGCAGGGCACCGCGGCGAAGCCGAAGCGGGTGCAGCTCATCCAGGTGTCGGGACACCCGACCTACCCCACGGCGGGCGCACTCGACATGCTCACCGTGAGCGTCGAGGGCACCCAGACCGAACGCCCGTCGTGGCTCAGCGTCATCCGCGCGCTGTTCACGAAGTCCGAGGCCGTCGTCCCCGCCGAGGCGATCTACCCGACCGGCGAGACCACGGAGCAGGTGAACAAGCAGGACGCCGCCGACATGGCGGACTCCCAGCAGGCGGCGGTCGCGGCGGCCCTCGTCCACCAGGGGTTCACGGTCGGCTCCACGCTCACCGTCTCGGCGGTCGAACCCGGGTCGGCGGCCGATGGCGTCCTGCGCGAGGGCGACGTCATCGAGTCGATCAACGGGAGGTCGTTGACGCACGACAGCGACGCCAGCACCCTCCGCGCGCGCGTGACCGCGAACGGCGCCGGGACGGCCGCCACCCTCGTGGTCCGTCGCGACGGTGCCACCCGGACCGTCTCGATCACACCGAAGGCCTCCGACGGTGCGGTGCTCCTGGGCATCGGCGTCAGCCAGCACTACGACTTCCCGTTCTCGGTGAAGATCCGCCTGCAGGACGTCGGTGGCCCGAGCGCCGGCATGATGTTCGCGCTCGGGACCATCGACAAGCTGACGCCCGGGCACCTCAACGGCGGAGCCCACGTGGCCGGGACGGGCACGATCGACGTCGACGGCGACGTCGGTGCCATCGGTGGGATCCGGCAGAAGCTCTACGGTGCGCGCTCGGCGGGCGCGACGGTGTTCCTGGCCCCGGAGAGCAACTGCGACGAGGTCGCCGGACACGTCCCCGACGGGCTCGACGTCTACGCGGTGTCGACGCTCCGGCAGGCCGTGCACGACCTGTCCGTCGTCCGGAGTGGCGCGAGCACCGCCCACCTGGCGCGCTGCGGATCCTGACCGGGGTCTGCCGCCGTCCATGGCACGCCGGGGCGGCTCCGGGCGGTTCCACCGACGCTCCACAGCCTGCGCTCCGCCCAGCGTGATCGTCAGCCCGAACCCATAGGATCAGGGTCCCGACGGCTGCGACGCCGTCGTGTCGACACGTCTGGAGCTCACCTGGTGACGAACACATCGTCCGCTGTCCGGCGGCGCTCGCCGCGGATCCCGATCGTCGTCACGATCATCGTGCTGGCGGCGTTGGTGATCGCGTTCTTCGTCTTCGCGAGCCTGTACACCGACTACCTCTGGTTCGCGCAGCTCGGGTTCCAACGCGTGCTCACCACCCGGTGGCTCGCCGGCACCGCGATGTTCTTCGCCGGTTTCCTCGGCATGGCGGTGCCGGTGTACGTCAGCATCGCCGTCGCCTACCGGTTCCGGCCGGTCTACGCCAAGCTCAACGCGCAACTCGACCGCTACCAGCAGGTCATCGAACCGCTCCGCCGCGCCGTCATGTTCGGCGTGCCGTCGGTCCTCGGACTGTTCGCCGGCCTCGCGACCGCGCCGCGCTGGAGCCTCGTGCTCGCCTACTTCAACCGCACGCCGTTCGGCCGCGTCGACCCCCAGTTCCACCTCGACATCGCGTTCTACGTGTTCGACCTGCCGTTCTGGCGTGCGCTCGTCGCCTTCGCCTCCGCTGTCGTGCTCATCGCCGGACTCGCCGCCGTCGCCGCCAGCTACCTGTACGGCGCGCTCCGCTTCGGCAGTCGGGAGGTCCGGATCTCGCGGACCGCTCGGGTCCAGTTGGCCGTCACCGCGGCCCTGTACGTGGCCCTGCAGGCCGTCAGCCTCTGGCTCGACCAGTACGCGACCCTCTCGAAGGACAACTCGCTCATCACGGGTGCGCAGTACACCGAGGTCAACGCGACCATCCCCGGGCGCGAGATCCTCGCGGGCATCGCCGCCGTCGTCGCGCTCCTGTTCGTCGTGACGGCGGTCATCGGCCGTTGGCGGATCTCGGTCGTGGGCACCGCGCTGCTGCTCGTGTCGGCCATCGTCGTCGGCGGGATCTACCCCTGGGTCGTCCAGCGCCTGCAGGTGGCACCGAGCGAGCGCAGCTACGAGTCGGCGTTCATCCAGCGCAACATCGACGCGACCCGGTCCGCGTACGACGTCGCGGGAGTGAAGGAGCGTTCGTACGACGCCAGGACCGACACGCAGACCGGAGCGCTCGCGTCGGACGCGCAGACCACGGCGAACATCCGCATCATCGACCCGTCGATCGTGTCGGAGTCGTTCAGCCAGCTGCAGCAGTACCGCCAGTACTACAAGTTCCCCTCCACCCTCGACGTCGACCGCTACGACATCGACGGCACCTCCGAGGACACCGTGATCGCCGTGCGCGACATCGATGTGGAGGGCCTCGGCTCCTCGGCGACGCAGTACAACCGCACGTTCGTGTACACACACGGGTACGGGGTCGTCGCCGCGTACGGCAACCAGCGCACGAGCGACGGCAAGCCCGTGTTCCTCGAGTCCGGCATCCCCTCGACGGGCGACCTCGGGGACTACCAGCCGCGCGTGTACTTCGGCGAGAGCTCGCCCGCGTACTCGATCGTCGGGGCGGCCAAGGGGACGAAGAAGATCGAGCTCGACTACCCCTCGGGCGCCGAGGACGCTGCGGCGAGCAACGCGACGACCACGTACCAGGCGAACGGCGGACCGAGCATCGGCAACGTGTTCAACCGTCTCGTCTACGCGGCCAAGTTCGGGTCGGAGCAGATCCTGCTGTCGAACGCGGTGAACGCGGATTCGCAGATCCTGTACGACCGCGATCCGCTCCAGCGGGTGCAGAAGGTCGCGCCGTACCTGACGCTCGACAAGGACGTCTACCCGGCGATCGTCAACCACCGGATCGTCTGGATCGTCGACGGCTACACGACGACCGACGCGTACCCGTACTCCCAGAGCGCGAGCCTGTCGGACAGCATCAACGGCACCACCTCGTCCGGGTACAACACCGACCAGGTGAACTACATCCGGAACTCGGTCAAGGCGACGGTGGACGCCTACACGGGCAAGGTCACCCTGTACTCCTGGGACGCGAAGGACCCGCTGCTGACGACGTGGAAGAAGATCTTCCCCGCGACCGTCCAGCCGATGTCGTCGATGAGTGCCGAGCTGCTCGACCACGTGCGGTACCCGACCGACCTGTTCAAGGTGCAGCGGACCATCCTCGGGACCTACCACGTCACGAACGCGAACTCGTTCTACTCCGGTGACGACGCCTGGGTCACGCCGCAGGACCCGTCGTCGAGCTCGTCGAGTTCGTCCACGTCGAGGGTCACCAGCGCACTCGGCACCACCACGACGACCTCGAGCGCCGACCTGCAGGACCCGTACTACCTCACGATGAAGGTCCCGGGGGAGCAGACGGCCTACACGCTCTACTCGACCTACATCCCGCAGCAGTCGGGGTCGAACGCGCGGAACGTGCTGACGGGGTACCTGTCGGTCGACTCGGACGCCGGCGGCCGCGGCAAGGGCAAGCGCTCGAAGGCGTACGGGCGTCTGTCGCTCCTGACGATCCCGAAGACCGACAGCGTGCCCGGTCCGGGTCAGGTCCAGTCGTCGTTCAACGCGGACACCGACGTCTCCACCGAGCTGAACATCCTGAAGCGGGGTGACACGACGATCAAGCGCGGCAACCTGCTGACGCTGCCGATCGGCGGCGGCTTCCTGTACGTCCAGCCGGTGTACGTGCAGTCGACCTCGAACACGTCGTACCCACTACTGCAGAAGGTCCTCGTCGCCTTCGGGGACAAGATCGCGTTCGAGGACACCCTCAACGACGCGCTCAACTCGCTGTTCGGTGGGAACTCCGGTGCCGCGGCGGGTGACCAGGGCGCGTCGACGGGCTCGAGCGGTACCGGTTCGGGTACCAGCGGATCCAGCGGATCCGGCTCGAGCGACACGGGTTCCGACTCGGGCGCGAGCGGTTCCGGTGGATCGAGCGGCGCGGGATCGGTCAGCGCGAACGCCGCCCTCCAGCAGGCGCTCCAGGACGCGAGCCAGGCGCTCCAGGACCGTCAGCAGGCCTACGCCGACAACGACCTCGTGGCGGCGGCCGAGGCCGACAGGCGACTGCAGCAGGCGGTGCAGGACGCGCTCCAGGCCGAGTCGAACGGTGCGACCACGGGGTCGAGCAGCTCGACGAGTTCGTCCAGCAAGTGATCCGGATCGGGGCCCTCGCGTGCGCGGTCGGCCCCGATTCGCGTCCTCGTCGCGGTCGTGTTAGGCTTCTGAACCGTGCCGCGGGGTGGAGCAGTTCGGTAGCTCGCTGGGCTCATAACCCAGAGGTCGTAGGTTCAAATCCTGCCCCCGCAACAAGATGAAGGCCCGGTCCGTCAGGACCGGGCCTTCTGCGTTCCCGCTCCGGTGTTCCCCGTTGGTGCGTTCCCGGTCGAGGGCGGAGCAGACACGGCGCGTCGGTGGGGTCGCGTGCCTCCCGGCCGGTGTCTACGCTCGTGACCGTGCCCGCCACCCTGACCATCGCCGTCGCCCAGTTCGCGCCGGTCGCCGACGTCGCCGCGAACGTGGCGACCATCGGTGCGGCGGCGGTCGGCGCCTCCGGCCGTGGTGCCGACGTCCTCGTCGCACCGGAGTACAGCTCGTTCTTCGAGCCCGAGCTCGGCCGTTCGTACGTCGATGCCGCAGAGCCGCTGGACGGCCCGTTCGTCTCGGGGCTCGCGCAGCACGCGAGGAGGACGGGCCTCACCATCGTCGCGGGCATGAGCGAACGCGGTACGGACGCCGACCGGTTCCGCAACACGGTCGTGGCGGTCGGCGCCGACGGTGAGGTCGTGCTCGCCTACCGCAAGGTGCACCTCTACGACGCGTTCGGCGCTCGGGAGTCGGAGTGGATCGAGCCGGGGGATCCGGAGCAGGAGCCCGTGTTCGAGCGCGGCGGCGTACGGATCGGCGTCGAGACGTGTTACGACCTCCGGTTCCCCGAGGTCAGCCGTCGGCTCGCGGTCGCTGGCGCGGACGTCCTGCTCGTGCCGGCGGAGTGGGTCCGGGGGCCGGGCAAGGAGCACCACTGGCGGACGCTGCTGGCGGCTCGGGCGATCGAGAACACCGTGTACGTGGTCGGTGCCGGGCAGACACCCCCGGTCGGCGTCGGCCACTCGGTGGTGCTCGACCCGTCGGGCGTCGTCGTCGCCGGGCTCGGAGCGGATCCGGGCCTCCTGGCCGCGACGATCGAGACCGCGACCGTCGAACGCGTGCGGGCGGTCAACCCGTCGCTGGCGTTGCGCCGTTACGCGGTCACACCGCGGTAGCGCGGAGTGCCGCGAGCCGGCCGGCGGCCTCCTCGAGCACCTCGCGGCGCTTGCAGAAGGCGAAGCGGACGAGGGAGCGGTAGCCGGCCGCGTGGTCGGGTCGGACGAATGCGGTCACGGGAACTCCGACGACCCCGGCGAGGCGCGGGAGGTCCAGGCAGAGCGCGCGGGCGTCCGGAGCGCCGAGGGGGGCCGCGTCCGCGATGACGAAGTACGTGGCGTCCGGCAGCATGACGTCGAAGCCGGCGGCGGTGAGGCCGGCCGCCAGCAGGTCGCGCTTGACGCGCAGGTCGTCGGCCACACCCTGGAACACGGCGTCCGGCAACCGGAGGCCGACCGCCACCGCGGGTTGGAACGGCGCGCCGTTCACGAAGGTGAGGAACTGCTTGACCGCGAGCGCCGCCTCCACGAGCGCGGCCGGGCCGCTCAACCAGCCGATCTTCCACCCGGTGGTGCTGAAGGTCTTGCCGGCGCTCGAGACCGTGACGGTGCGTTCCCAGGCGCCGGGCAGGGTCGCGATGGGGACGTGCGGGACGCCGAACGTGAGGTGCTCGTAGACCTCGTCGGTGAGGATCACCGCGTCGTGCCGCTCGGCGAGTTCCACGATGGTCGCGAGGACCTCGCGCGGCAGGACCCGACCGGTGGGGTTGTGCGGCGTGTTGACGAGGATCACCCGGGTCCGGTCGGTGACCGCGGCGCGGAGTGCGGCCTCGTCGGGCAGGAAGTCCGGTGCGACCAGGGGGACGGTGACGTGCGTCCCGCCCGCGAGGCGGATGAGTGCGCCGTACGCGTCGTAGAACGGCTCGAAGGTGACGACCTCGTCCCCGGTGTCGACGAGGGCGAGCAGGGTGGCCGCGAGCGCCTCGGTCGCCCCGGCCGTCACGAGGACCTCGCGCTCCGGGTCGAGGTCGATCCCGTGGAACCGCCGCTGGTGCTCGGCGATGGCGGCGCGGAGGTCCGGGATGCCGCGGCCCGGCGGGTACTGGTTGACCCCGGCGAGCACGGCGGCGGCCGCGGCCTCGACCACCGCGGCAGGCCCGTCCTGGTCCGGGAACCCCTGGCCCAGGTTGATGGCGCCGGTGGCCGCCGCGAGCGCGCTCATCTCGGCGAACACGGTCGGGGCGGGTCGTCCGTCCGGGGCGAGCAGCATCGCTCCCTCGGCGGCGCGGAGCCAGGGTCCGGTGGTTCGCATGCTGCTCCCGTCTCTGGGCTGGTTGGTCCAACCTAACGGCCGGGGCGCACCCGGCGACCGATGTGTCCGGGCGTGACGACCACGACGTTCAGGTGGTGCTTATGCTCGACCTAGGGTCCTGCCAGGGGTGGCAGGACGACCGTTCAGGTGGGTGGGCGAGACTGCTCTGCGCTGGAAGGGAGCACGCCGAGCATGACCGACACCACCCCGACCGGGAACGACGACCGTCGAGCGGCCGCCATGGAGCGGGGCGCCGACGAGCCGACCGCGATGAGAACTGGAGCACGCCGATGACGGCCGACGACGACGAGGCCCGCACGACCGGGGCCGACACGGGGGACGCGGACCAGCCGCGGTACGGCGAGCGACTGCCGGGGTACGGCTCCGACGGTCGAGCGCAGGACGCGCAGCAGACCGATCGCTTCACGGCCCCCTACCCCCGCGACGCGGGCGGCCAGGGCGCCTCGGGCGAGCAGGGTCGCTACGGCGATCAGGGCCACTCCGGGCAGTACGGCGGCGGCCAGGGGCAGTACGGCCAGCAGGGGCAGTACGGTCAGGGGCAGTACGGCCAGCAGGGGCAGTACGGCCAGCAGGGCCAGGACAGCGGCCAGTACGGTCAGTACGGTCAGTACGGTCAGGGCCACCAGGAGGGCGGCCAGTACGGCCAGCAGTCGCCCTACGGGCAGTCGCACGGCGGCTCGGCGTACGGCGTTCCGTCCGCCGGCGGCCAGGGAGCGACCGACCAGTACGGACACCCGATCGGCTACGGACCGGGTGCGCACCAGACCACCGCTCCGGGTTCCTCGCAGGCGCCGACGAGCGCGTTCGGCGACGTGGACGGCGCCGACCGGCGGAACGGGACGTACTTCGAGGGCGGCGACAGCGGTCAGCCGCGCGACGCCCGACGTCGTGGCGCGTTGCCGCTCATCGGGATGCTCGTCATCGGCGCGGTCATCGGCGGGCTGGGCGGGGCGACCGTGTACGCCGCGGCCGACCACGACGGCGGGACGACCACGACGACCTCGTCGGGCACCACCTCGAACGGGCACCTCACGGTGAACGACTACAACTCCGCGACCGTGGTCACCGCGGTCGCGGCGAAGGCCACGCCCTCGGTCGTCACCATCAACGTGACCGCGGGCGGTGAGGCCGGCACCGGATCCGGCGTCGTGCTCGACAAGGACGGCTACATCGTCACGAACACCCACGTGGTGACGCTCGACGGTGACAGCTCGAAGGGCACGATCCAGGTCACGACCTCGGACGGCAAGATCTACAAGGGCACGCTCGTCGGCACCGACCCCACGGTCGACCTGGCGGTCGTCAAGATCGACGCGAGCGGCCTGACCCCGATGGACTTCGCCAACTCGGAGAAGCTCAACGTCGGCGACACCGCCGTGGCGATCGGCGCGCCGCTCGGGCTGTCGAACACCGTCACCGACGGCATCGTCTCGACCCTGAACCGGAGCATCCAGGTCACGTCGAGCGCGCCGAGCAGCGGTTCCGGTGACTCGAACGACGGCGGCGGCAACAACGGCCAGGGCCCGTACGACTTCTGGGGCAACGGCGACAACGGCAGCGCGTCCACGTCGGACGTCGTGTCGCTGCCCGTGATCCAGACCGACGCGGCGATCAACCCGGGCAACTCGGGTGGCGCGCTGCTCGACTCCAAGGGGCGTCTCATCGGGATCAACGTCGCGATCGCGAGCGCCGGCAGCTCCTCGTCGTCGTCCGACTCCCAGTCGGGCAGCATCGGCGTCGGCTTCGCCATCCCGGCGAACCTCGCCAAGCGCGTGGCGGGTGAGATCATCGACAGCGGTTCCGCCAGCCACGGTCTCCTCGGCGCCACGGTCGGCGACGCGACCGACGACACGAGCGCCACGCAGGTGGGCGCGGTCATCAAGTCGGTGACGAGCGGTGGCGCCGCGGCGTCGGCCGGGCTGCAGAAGGGCGACGTCGTGACGGCGCTCGGTGGCGTCCAGGTCACCGACGGTACCGACCTCACCGCACAGGTGCGGTACCTCGCGGGCGGTGCGAAGACCACGGTCACGTACGTCCGGAACGGGCAGAGCCACACCGCCGACGTCACGCTGGGCACCTACAAGGCCAGCTGACGCCGGGCGGCCGACCGGGAGGCCCGGCCCACCTCGACGAGGCGGGCCGGGCCTCCCGCCATCCCGGCCGGGCGCAGGGGCGCGGTCGACGGCGCTGCTAGGCTCGTGCACGCTCTACGGGGCGGTCCCCGGTGGGCCACGGCTCCGTTCCGCGAGGACCACGAGGTACTGATCGAATGCAGCCAGACGGCCAGCCCCTGCCGGGGGTCTCGTACGTGATGCCGGTCCTCAACGAGGTCACCGAGGTCCGTGCGGCGGTCGGGAGCCTGCTCGACCAGGACTACGACGGACCGATCGAGATCATCCTGGCGCTCGGCCCCTCCATCGACGGCACCAACGAGCTGGTCGAGGAGATGAGCCGCGCCGATCCCCGCATCCGCGCCGTCCCGAACCCGGTCGGCTCCACGCCCGCGGGGCTCAACGTCGCCATCCGGCATTCGGTGCACCCGGTCGTCGTCCGCGTCGACGCCCACTCGGTGCTGCCGCCGGAGTACACGCGGGTCGCGGTCCGCGTGCTGCTCGAGTCCGGCGCCGACAACGTCGGCGGCATCATGCGGGCCGAGGGACGCACCCCGTTCGAGCGCGCGGTCGCGCTCGCGTACGGCAGTCGGGTCGGGCTCGGTGGCACCCCGCACCACGTGGGCGGTCAGGCCGGTCCGGCCGAGACCGCGTACCTCGGCGTGTTCCGACGCGAGCGGCTCGTCGAGGTCGGTCTGTTCGACGAGGGCATCAAGCGCGGCCAGGACTGGGAGCTGAACCGTCGTCTGCGGATGACGGGCGGGACGGTGTGGTTCACCCCCGAACTCGTGGTGACGTACCGGCCCCGGCCGAGCCTGCGTCGCCTCGTGCGGCAGTTCGTGGCGACCGGTCTGTGGCGCGGCGAGCTCGCACGGCGCTTCCCGACGGGCAACGGTCTGCGGTACTTCGTCCCCCCGGTCATGGTCGTGGCGGTGTCCGGCGGTGTCATCGCCGGCATCGTCGGCGTCGTCGGGGCGATCCTCCAGTCGGCCCTCTCCTGGGCGATGCTCGGGTTCGTCGTCCCGGGCGCGTACCTGGCGTTCGTGGTGGTCGGCGCATCGGTCGTCGCACGCCGCAGTGACCCGGTGACGCGGGCGTGGCTCGTCGTCGTGCTGCCGTGCATCCACATCGGGTGGGGGATCGGGTTCGTCCTCGGGTTCCTCGCCCGCACCTCCGAACTCACGACCCACACCGGGAGGTGACATGACCGACGACCAGATCCCCGAGCACGTCCCGGGCGAGTCGGGAGCGGACGACGAGTCCCTGCCTCAGGACCGCCCCTTCGGCGACCACGTCGAGCACGCGTACGACCGGCCGCGGTCCATCGCCGAGCTCCGCGCGGTGACACAGCCCGACGAGGTCCGCTCACGTGCGAATGCGGAACACTGGACGGCGTCGCTGTACCTGCGCGACGTCTCCCCGTACCTGACCTGGTTCCTGCTGCGCACCCGGATCAGCGCGAACCAGGTGACGGGCGTCATGATCCTCGTCGGCTGGAGCACGGCGGCCGCGTTGCTCGTGCCCGGACTCCTCGGGGCCGCGCTCGCGCTCGTGCTCGGACAGCTCCAGATGCTCGTCGACTGCTCCGACGGTGAGGTCGCCCGGTGGCGGGGGACCCGGTCGCCCGCGGGGGTGTTCCTCGACAAGGTCGGCCACTACACGACTGAGGGCCTGATCCCGGCTGCGCTCGGCGTCCGAGCCGCGACCTGGCCCGTGCACGGCGGCGACTACGCGTGGACGACGATCGGGTTCGCACTGGCGCTCGTGATCGTGCTCAACAAGGCGCTCAACGACATGGTGCACGTGGCGCGGGCGAACGCGGGGCTGGATCGACTGGTCGACCGCCGCGACCACACGACGGTGCCGAGCGGCCGTCGCCTCGCGTCCCTCCGCCAGGTCGCGCGGTTCCTGCCGTTCCACCGGCTGTACCACTCCGTCGAGCTCACCATCCTCGCGTTCGTGTTCGCGCTCCTCGGGCTCGTCATGGGGCACCCGCTGGCGGACCGGATCCTCGTCGGGGCGCTCCTGCCGCTGTCGGTCCTGGCGCTCGCCGGGCACTTCCTCGCGATCATCGCCTCGAAGCGGGTGCGGGCGTGACCGGGCCCGGGACCCTGCGCCGCCGAGCGATGCCGCATCGTGACCGTCCGCGGGTCGCGGTGGTGAGCCTCACACAGGGCACGCGTCCGGACGACCTCCGGCGCGGGCTCGAGTCCGTGCTCGCACAGGAGCGCGTCGAGCTCGACGTCGTGTGTGTCGGCAACGGCTGGACCCCCACCGGCCTGCCCGAGGGCGTCCGACCGCTCGCGCTCGCCGAGAACGTCGGGATCCCCGCGGGCCGGAACGCCGGAGCAGCCGTCGTGGAGGGCGACTACGTGTTCTTCCTCGACGACGACGCCGCGATCCCGTCCCCGTCGTTCCTCGCGGACGCCGTGCGTGCCTTCGAGGGAGATCCGACGCTCGGACTCATCCAGCCGCGGGTCGTCGACCCGAGCGGGGCGTCCAACCCCCGCCGCTGGGTGCCCCGGATCCGCAAGGGCGACCCGCAGCGGTCCGGTCCGGTGTTCAGCGTGTGGGAGGGCGCGACGATGTTGCCGTTCGAGGTGTTCCGCGCCACGGGCGGCTGGGGGGACGTGTACTTCTACGCGCACGAGGGCATCGAGCTCGCCTGGCGCGTCTGGGGCGTCGGTCGGCGTGCCTGGTACGCGGGGGACCTCGTCGCGCACCACCCCGCGATCGACCCGGCTCGGCACCGCGAGTACTACCGGCTCAACGCCCGGAACCGGGTGTGGCTCGCCCGCCGGAACCTGCCGGCGGTGCTGCAGCCGGTGTACGTGGCGAGCTGGGCCCTCGTCCAGCTGATCCGGTGGCGTCGACACCCGCGACGACTGCTCGTGTGGTTCGCCGGTCTCCGCGAGGGCTGGTCCACCGACTGCGGCCCCCGCCGACCGCTCGGCCTCATCACCATCGCGCGCATGACCGCCGCTGGTCGGCCGCCCGTCGTCTAGCCCAGATCGAAGTGGTCGTCCCAGGACGGCCGGAAGGAGGGACCGTTGCCGATCCTCCGTGACGTCCGCACCGCGCGCCGGCTGGTCACCCGCCTCGTGCGCTCGCGCCGCAACCGCCGCGAACTCGACCGACGGCTCCCGTCCGTCGACGTCCCGGATCCCCGCTCGATCGAGGTCGCCGTGTACTTCGCCGACGGACCCGTGAACATGTACCAGATCCGGCAGTGGTACGCGCCGCTGGCCAAGCTCGCCAAGGAGCACCCGGTGGCGATCATCGCGCGGTCGCCCGGCACCATGCTGAGTCTGCTCGAGGAGGCACCCGTGCCGGTCGTGTACGCGCGGCAAGTGGTCGACCTCGAGCGGTTCGTGGACGAACAGCGCCCGCGCATCGTCCTGTACGTCAACCAGAACGCCCGGAACTTCCAGATGATGCGGTACGGGCGCATGTGGCACGTCTTCGTCAACCACGGCGAGAGCGACAAGATGTACATGACGACGAACCAGTTCAAGGCGTACGACTACGCCCTGATCGCCGGGGACGCCGCGCGCGACCGGCTGTCGAAGGCGCTGTGGGACTACGACCTCGATCGCCGGACGATCGCCATCGGCCGTCCGCAGGCCGATCACTTCGCCGGCGCGGTGCCGTACCCGTCCGACGGTCGCACCGTGGTGCTCTACGCGCCGACCTGGGAGGGCGACCGGCCAGCAGCCGCGTACGGCTCCATCGCCACGCACGGCGTCGCGCTCACCGAGCGCGTGCTCGCGTCGCCTCAGCACCGGCTGGTCTACCGGCCACACCCCCGCAGCGGCGTCCGCGACGCCGACTACCGGGAGGCCCACCAGCGCATCGTCGCCGCCATCACCGCCGCGAACGCCGCTGATCCGGCCGCTCATCACGTGTACGACGACGGTCCGGTGCTCGGGTGGCAGCTCGCCGACGCCGACGTCGCGATCACGGACATCAGCGCGATGATCTACGACCGGCTCGCCGTCGGTCGCCCGTTGATCGTGACGCGGCCCGTCCATCCGGACGCCGAGGTCGACGAGGGCGGCTACCTGACGGCTGCGGACTGGCTCCACGTCGAGGACGCCCCCGCCGTGCTCGACCGGGTCGACGCGGCGCTGCACGACGCCTCGCAGACCGAGCGGCTCCAGTACTGGGTGGGCCGGTACTTCGGGGACACGACGCCCGGAGCGGCGACGGCGCGGTTCCACGCCGCGGTCGAGCGGTTGCTCGCCCGCTGGCACGAGGTCGCGCGCGAACGCGGTGCCGATGACGCGCGCGGTGACACGCCCACCGCGCCTGCGCCCACCGCCTGACCTGCGCTCCGGCCCGGGCGCCCTCACAGGGCGACCCGCCAGAGGTACTCCTGCCGGTCGGGCCGGCGCCACCGGACGACGACCACGCCGGCGTCCTCCGGCGCCCCACCGAACACGGCGATGCCGAGTGCCTGACCGGGATCGAGCCGGCGGATGCGGAGCGGGGGAGCGTACCCGGTGCCGAGATGCGTGAGGGTGAGGCCGTCGAGTGGTTCGTCGCTCCGGTTCCGGAGGTCGTAGCGGTGCGGGCTGTCGGATCGTTCGAGCTGGAAGGGGACGGGGTACGCGGTCTCGGTGTGGAGCATGGGGCCGACGCTAGGGGGAGCGGCCGACGGTGGGGGCCGGGCGGACCCGTGGGCCGACGGGGGTTGTGGAGCGGGGCGGTGCGGCTCCGGTTGTGGAGCGGGAGCGAGCGCGGGTCAGGCGCCGGCGCTGTCCGCCGCGTAGCGGTCGAGCGCCTCGTCGATCGTGCCGTCGAGCACGAGTGCTCCCTTGTCCAGGTAGAGGCCGCGCGTGCAGAAGCGGCGCAGGTCCTTGTCGTTGTGGGACACGAAGAACAGCGTGCGACCACCGGCGAGCATCTCGTCGATGCGGCGGTAGCACTTCTCGCGGAACGCCCTGTCGCCCACGGCGAGGACCTCGTCGACCAGGATGATCGGCTCCTCGAGGCGTGCGATCACCGCGAACGCGATCCGGACCTTCATGCCGCTCGACAGGTGCTTGTAGGGGGTGTCGACGAAGTCACCGATCTCGGCGAAGGCGATGATGTCGTCGAAGGCCGCCTGGATCTCGGCCTTCGACATGCCGTGGAGGCCGGCGGTGAGGAAGACGTTGTCGCGCACGGTCAGGTCGCCGACGAAGCCACCGGTGATCTCGATGAGCGGCGCGACCCCGGCGCCGACGTGGACCCGGCCCTCGTCGGGCAGCATCACCTGCGCCACGAGCTTGAGCAGCGTCGACTTGCCCTGGCCGTTGCGCCCGACCACGCCGATCGACTCGCCCGGCTGCACCGTGAACGAGACGTGTCGGAGGGCCCAGAACTCGTCGGGGCGTCGTCGTCGGCTCCGCCCCGCGAAGAGGTCCTTGAAGCTCCGGTGCGAGCGGCGGTTGCGACGGAACCGGATGCCCGCGTCCTCGACCGCGATCACCGGGGTCGTGCGGACGTCGACGGTGGCGACGGGTGCGGTCATCAGAGCTCCTTCAGGACGCGGCGCTCACTCGCGCGGAACACGAGCAGGCCGACGCCGAGCACGACGAGGGTGACGACCGCGCCGACCACGATCGCCCGCTCGTTGAACTGGTTGGGGAAGAACCCCGACCGGTACATGCTGAAGATGCCCGTCAGCGGGTTGAACGACGACCAGCCGTGCAGGGCCTTCGGCAGGTTGAGGGGCGAGTAGATGATCGGCGACGCGTAGAAGGCGAAGCGGAGGACGAGCTTCGTCGCGCGCTCGAGGTCGCGGAAGAACACGACGAGGGGGGCGACGATCATGCCGATGCCGTAGACGAGCACGAGCTGCTCGACGATCGCGACGGGGAACCAGACGATCTGCCAGTGCACGGGCGCTCCGGAGACCACGGCGAACAGCGCGAGGACCGGGATGCTGAAGAGGAACTCGATGCCCTTCGACAGATCGACCCGCGCCACCCAGATGCTCCGCGGGATCGTCGTCGAGCGGATGAGCTTGGTCTCCTTGATGAACGCCCGCGTCGAGTCGGAGACGGCGCCGGTGAACCACATCCACGGCAGCAGGGCCGTGAGCAGGAACACGATGTACGGTTCTTCGCCGACGTCGCGGTGGAACACCCGCGTGAAGACGAACCAGTAGATGCCCGACATGACGAGCGGATCGAGGATCGACCACAGGTACCCGAGCGCGGAGGTCGAGTACCGGACCCGGAGGTCCCGCATCGTCAGGAGCCAGAGTGCGTGACGGTACCGGGTGCTCGCGGTCCGTGAGGCCGCCGGGGCGGTCGGCGTGGTCACCGGCGCACTCGTCGTGGTCATGCGTTCCCTCGGCATCGAGCCGAGGCGACCCGGACGGAACGGATCAGACGAACAGGTCGTTCGCGCGCTCGAGGTCCTCGGCGAAGTCGATCTCGACCGCGTAGAGGTCGGAGATGTCTACGGGCGACCAGCGTAGCCCGTCCTCGGCGATGGCTGCCTCGATGCCGCCCTCGAAGTACTCCTGGTCGTCGACGCGACCGAGCTGACGGATGAGCGCCTGCTTGTCGGACGAGGAGACGTAGTTGATGCCGACGGCCTCACCGAGCCCACCGACGACCCGCTTCGAGAGCTTGTCGATGAAGCCCTCGGCGTCGACGGTGTACTTGACCTCTTCGTCCGAGACCTTCTCGGTGTTGACGCTGACGAACGAGCGGTCCTGGTCCATCATGTCCGTAGCGCGCACGAGCGCACGCGGGTCGAACACGACGTCGCCGTTCATCCAGAGGACTCCGCCCTTGCCGGACGCGCCGAGCGCACGGAGGAGGCTCTTCGAGGTGTTCGTGGAGTCGTAGGACTCGTTGTAGACGAAGGAGGCCTCGGGGAAGGCCTCGACGATGTACTCCGACTTGTAGCCGACGACGATCGTGACGCGTGCGGAGGACCCGAACGCGGCGCGGATGTTGTCGAACTGCTGCTGCATGATGGTCCGGCCGTCCGCCAGCTCGGTGAGGGGCTTCGGGAGCGAGCGACCGAGCCGGCTGCCCATGCCCGCGGCGAGGATCACGATCTGCGTGGTCATGCTGGTCTCCTCGGGGTCCGCCCGGGCGCCGTTGCGCGGTCGGGCTGATCGATGCTGCCCGAGACGTCTCTGAGATGCCCGAGAACATCGGTACCCCGGGGACGGACGAGCGCGGCAGGTTGCTGATTCGTGAACACACCGTTGTGTCTCGGTGAATCCTAGGCGCCCTCGTGCGCGGAGCGGCCGGGCACCGCGCATTTCGTGTCCGATTCGTGATCGTGCGGAGCCGGGCTCGCGTCATCCCTGGCGTTGGTACGGTGGGGCGGTGGGAGCTGTGACCGACGATGCGGACGACGCCGTCGGTGCTGCCACCCGGAACATGGATGGCGTCGACGAACGGCGCGGTACGGGGGACGACGTGACCGACGGCGAGCGGACCGACGGCGAGGGCGGCGCGCTGCCCGCCGCCGTCCCGAAGAGCACGACGCCGAAGCCCCGGGTCAAGCGACCGGCGGCACCGCGGACGGGTGCCGGTCGTTCCGGCGCTGCACGTCCGGGTGCACCGCGCGGTCGCGCCGGCGCTGCCCGCGGTGCCCGTGGCGCCGAGGAGGCGACCGCGGCCGCCGGCCCCGCTGCGGACGAGTCCTCGCCCTACGCGACCATGGACGCGACGGCGGACCTGTCGGAGTTCCCGCTCGAGGACGTCGGTGGCCTGCCTCCCGCTGTCGGTGACGACGATGCGGTCGTGACGTCCACGGACGCTCCGCCCGTCGGGGCCACGGCGCCCGCGGTTCCGGCCGAGCAGGACGACGCCCCCCGGGACGCCCGGGGACAACGCACCACGGCCGCCGCGCCCGGCACCGCCCGGACCGGCAAGAAGCGGGCCGCCCGACCCGTGACGAAGCGCACCTCGCCCCGGCCGCAGCAACCGGTCGTCCTGGCGGCCTCCGGACTCGTCAAGCGGTACGGCCAGACGGTCGCCGCCGACCACATCGACCTGGAGATCCGCAAGGGCTCGGTGTTCGGCGTCGTCGGTCCGAACGGTGCCGGCAAGACGACCACGCTCTCGATGCTGACCGGGCTCCTCCGCCCCGACGCGGGCAGCGTGACCGTCCTCGACCACGACGTCTGGTCCGACCCGACCGCGGCCAAGCGCGCGATGGGGGTGCTCCCGGACCGACTCCGCCTGTTCGACCGCCTGACGGGCGCACAGCTGCTCTTCTACTCGGCGACGCTGCACGGCCTCGACCGGGCCACGGCACGCTCGCGGAGCGCGGACCTGGCGCAGGCGTTCGACCTCGGCGAGGCCCTCGGTCGGCAGGTCGCGGACTACTCCGTCGGCATGGCGAAGAAGATCGCCCTCGCCGCGACACTGATCCACTCGCCGCGGCTCCTCGTGCTCGACGAGCCGTTCGAGTCGGTCGACCCGGTCAGTGCCGTCACGATCACCGACATCCTGCGCCGGTACGCCGCGGGCGGTGGCACCGTGGTGCTGTCGAGCCACTCCATGGAACTGGTGCAGCGCACGTGCGACTCGGTCGCGATCATCGTCGGTGGGCAGGTGCTCGCGTCGGGCACGATGGCCCAGGTCCGCGGGCGCAAGAGCCTCGAGGACAAGTTCGTCGAACTCGCCGGTGGCCGGGTCGTCGGAGAGAGCATGGAATGGTTGCACAACTCCTCCGACTGAGACTCGACTCGCTGGGCGGCGCGCTCCGCCGGTCCGCGTCCCGCTCCGTCCTCGTCGTGGTCGCCGCGCTGGCCGCGTTCGTCGCAGCCGCATGCGCCGCCGCCGCCGTGGCCGGGCTCCGCGATGACACCGCGTCCACGGCTGCGGCCCTCGTCGTGCCGGTCGGCGCACTCGTGGCGCTCGGCTTCACGCTCGTCCCGTTCGCGCTCGGGGAGGGGGACCAGCTCGACCCACGGCGCTTCGCCACGTTCGGTATCGGCCGTCGTGACCTCACCCTCGGGCTCGGCGTCGCCGGACTCGTCGGGGTGCCGACCGTGGCCGTGGCCGTCGTCGCCGTGGCGCAGGTGGTCGCCTGGAGCCGGGGCGTCGGCACGACACTGCTCGCGCTGCTGTCCGCGGTCCTCGTCGTGCTCACCTGCGCGCTCCTCGCACGGGTGACGGCGACGCTCGGCGCCTGGTTGTTCGCCGCGCACCGCACCCGCGACGCCGGCTGGCTCGTCGCACTCGTGGTGGTGGTCCTCGGCCTGCCGGCGCTCTCGCTCGTGGTCATGGCGGCCCGACACGACCCCGTGTCGGCGAGCGTCCGGCACGCGGCACGGGCCGCCGGTTGGACCCCGTGGGGTGCGGCGTGGTCGTTCCCCGCGGCCGCCGCGGGCGGGCACGTGGGGGCCGCCGTGGGGCAGCTCGTCGTCGCCCTCGCCGTCGTCGGCGTGCTCGGGTGGGCGTGGTGGGCACTCGTCGGCACGCTGCTGGAACACGTCGACGCGGGTCGTCGCACTCGGCGGTACCGGACGCTCGGCTGGTTCGACCAGCTCCCGGCGCACCCGGTCGGCGCCGTGGCCGCGCGGAGCTTGACCTACTGGAGCCGCGACCCGCGCTACCGGTCGTCGTACCTCGTGCTCCTGTTCGTGCCCATCGTGGTGCTGCCGCTCGGCGTCGCGGGCATGCCGTGGCACTGGACCGCGCTCGTGCCGCTGCCGATCATGGCGCTCATCGCCGGGTTCCTGCCCCACAACGACGCCTCGTACGACAACACCGCGGTGTGGCTCCACGTCGCGTCGGGGGCACCGGGGTGGAGCGATCGGCTCGGTCGGCTGGTGCCCGTGCTCGTCGTCGGCGTACCCGCCCTGGTGATCGGCGCGGTGGTGTCCGTCTGGCTCTACGGCGACCCGTCGCTGCTGCCGGTGGTGCTCGGCGTGGCCGGGTGCGCACTGCTCACGGGCCTCGGGCTGTCGAGCATCGCGTCCGCGCTCCTGCCGTACCCGGCGGTCCGACCGGGCGACCACCCGTTCCGGCAGCCGCAGGCCACGGGCGCGCTCGCCGTCACCGCGCAGTCCGCGACGATCGTCGTGACCGTGCTGCTGACCCTGCCCGCCGGATGGTTCGCCGTGCGCGCGTTCCGTGACGGTCTGCACCCCTGGGGGCTCGCCACGCTCGGCTCGGGCATCGCCATCGGGGTCGTGGTGCTCGTGATCGGCGTGTTCGTCGGCGGCCGGCTCTTCGAGCGCTCCGGGCCGGACATCCTCGCTGCGGCGCAGCGGAACTGATCGGGCGGAGCGCACATCCGGTCCACCGGACGGCGACGTACCCTGGGTCCATGAGCACGATGGAACCGGGTGGTGGCGGCCTCGACGTGATGGACCGCGAGCTCGAGCAGCTCCTCGAGGACGAGGGCGTCGAGCCCGGGGACCACGAGCGCTTCTCGCACTACGTGAAGAAGGAGAAGATCCTCGAGTCCGCGATGACGGGCAAGCCCGTCAAGGCGCTGTGCGGCAAGAAGTGGACGCCGGGACGTGACCCGGAGAAGTTCCCGGTCTGCCCCACCTGCAAGGAGATCTACGAGCGCATGCGCGACGAGTAGCCCGTCCCGTCCTCACGCGTACAGCGTGGGGACGGCCGGTTCGCCGCGACCGATCCGTTCGGCGTCCGCCGGGAGCTCGGCCTTCGCCCGGCGGTGATGCCGGCGCGCAGCATCGACCCCGTGCACGCCGAGGAACGCGTCGTCGACCTCGCCGTGCGTCACGACCGGCACGAGCAGGGGCCGTTCGTCGTCCGCGGGAGCACCGCCCACGCGCAGGACCTCGGCGACCGCGACACCGTCCTGCAGTCGGCGCCCCGCGGTCTTCGCACCACCGACCGTCGCCTTGTCGGCGGACTTCTTGGCGACCGGCACCCACGCTCCCGAGGCGTCCTCGTGTGCAACGAGCTTGAACACCATGCCCGCCGCCGGGTGACCGCTGCCGGACACGACGCTCGTGCCGACGCCGTACGAGTCGACGGGGGCTGCCCGGAGCGCGGCGATCGTGTACTCGTCGAGGTCGTTCGTCACCGTGATCTTCGTCGACGTCGCTCCCAGACGGTCGAGCTGCGCGCGCACGGTCGCGACGACGCTCGGCAGGTCGCCGCTGTCGATGCGGACCGCACCGAGGTGTCCGTCGGTCAGTCGGACCGCCGTCTCGACCGCGCGCTCGATGTCGAAGGTGTCCACGAGCAGGGTCGTGCCGTCACCGAGTGCCGCGAGCTGTGAGCGGAACGCGGCTTCTTCGGAGTCGTGGAGGAGCGTGAAGGCGTGTGCGGCCGTGCCCATCGTCGGGATGCCGAAGACGCGGCCGGCCTCGAGGTTGCTCGTCGCCCCGAACCCAGCCACGTAGGCCGCCCGGGCGGCGGCGACCGCGCTGCGTTCCCCGGTCCGGCGCGACCCCATCTCGGCGAGGGGGCGGCGGTCGGCCGCCGACACCATGCGCGCCGCGGCGGACGCGACCGCCGAGTCGGCGTTGAGCACGCTGAGCGCGAGTGTCTCGAGCACGACCGCCTCGGCGAACGTGCCCTCGATCTGGAGGATCGGCGAGTTCGGGAAGTACACCTCGCCTTCCCGGTACGCCCGGACGTCGCCACGGAACCGGTAGCCCGCGAGCCAGTCCGCGGTGCCGGGGGCGACGATGCGTCGGTCGCGGAGGAACGCGATGTCGTCGTCGTCGAAGCGGAACTCGTCGAGCAGGGCGAGGAACCGTCCCAGTCCCGCGGACACCCCGTACCGGCGGCCGTCGGGCAGGCGCCGTGCGAACACCTCGAACACGCAGCGGCGGTCCGCGGTGCCGTCCTTGAGGGCGGCGTCCACCATCGTGAGCTCGTACTGGTCGGTGAGGAGGGCCGTGGTCACCCGCCCGAGCGTAGTCCGGGCCGTCGTGCTGCCGTCGTGCTGCCGACCTGCCGCGCGCCGGAACGGCGGGCCGTCGGAGCGGCCGCGCGCCGGACCGGCGCGCCGTCGGAGCGGCCGCGCGTCGGAGCGGCCGCGGGATGGGCGGGCGTGACCGCCGGACGGGTGTCGGGCCTCCCGGCCGAGCCGCGCGGGTACGCTGGGGGCCGTGACGGACGCGCCCATCGGAGTCTTCGACAGCGGTGTCGGCGGCCTCACCGTCGCCCGCGCGATCATCGACCAGCTGCCGCGCGAGTCGATGCGCTACGTCGGGGACACCGCGCACTCGCCGTACGGCCCGAAGCGGATCGCCGACGTCCGCCGGTACGCGCTCGAGGTCATGGACGACCTGGTGGACCAAGGGGTCAAGGCGCTCGTCATCGCCTGCAACACGGCGAGCTCCGCCGTGCTCCGGGACGCCCGGGAGCGCTACGAGCAGGCCTACGGGATCCCGGTCGTCGAGGTGATCCAGCCCGCCGTGCGCGCCGCGGTCAAGCAGAGCAGGACGCGCCGGATCGGCGTCATCGGCACGATCGGCACCATCGGTTCGCGGTCCTACGAGGACGCCTTCGCGGCGGCCTCGGACGTCACGCTGACCCTCGCCGCCTGTCCCCGGTTCGTCGAGTTCGTGGAGGCCGGGGACACCGCCTCGCCCGCGCTCCGCGCCGTGGCCGAGCAGTACCTCGCGCCGATCCGCGCCGCCGACGTCGACACGCTCGTGCTGGGCTGCACCCACTACCCGCTCATGTCCGCCGCGATCCAGTACGTCATGGGTCCGGACGTCACCCTCGTCTCGAGCGCCGAGGAGACCGCGAACGACGTCTACCGTCGACTCGTCGAGCACGGCATCGAGCGGACGGCGACGACGCCGCCGACGTACGCGTTCGACACCACCGGGACCGACCGCGCCGGCTTCATCCGGCTCGCCCGCCGGTTCCTCGGACCGGAGGTCTCCCGCGTCGGTCATCTCGAGACCGGCGCGATCGACCTGCCACGCATCCCAGCCACCACCGGAAGGACACCATGACCGACGACGGCACCCGCATCGACGGACGCACCGCCACCGACCACCGTCCCGTGACCATCGAGCGCGGCTGGAGCGCCCAGGCGGAGGGCAGCGCGCTCATCGCCTTCGGCGGCACAAAAGTGCTCTGCACGGCGTCCTTCACGAACGGCGTCCCGCGCTGGATGGCGGGCAAGGGCACCGGGTGGGTGACCGCGGAGTACTCGATGCTCCCGCGCTCCACGAACGAGCGCATGCAGCGCGAGTCGATCAAGGGCAAGGTCGGCGGGCGGACGCACGAGATCTCGCGGCTGATCGGCCGGTCGCTCCGTGCCGTCGTCGACATGAAGGGACTCGGCGAGAACACCATCGTGCTCGACTGCGACGTCCTGCAGGCCGACGGCGGGACCAGGACGGCGTCCATCACGGGCGCGTACGTCGCCCTCGCCGACGCGATCGCCTGGGGCCGCGAGCGCGGGTTCGTCGGCAAGAAGGCGACGCCGCTCACGGACAGCGTCGCCGCGATCTCCGTCGGGATCGTCGGCGGCGTGCCGATGCTCGACCTGGCGTACGAGGAGGACTCGCGCGCGGACACCGACATGAACATCGTCACGACGGGCGCCGGGACCTTCGTCGAGGTGCAGGGCACCGCCGAGCACGCTCCGTTCGACCGGGCCGAGCTCGACACGCTGCTCGACCTCGGGCTCGCCGGAACGGCCTCGCTCGCGGCGATCCAGCGTGCGGTCCTCGCCGAGGCGGCGACGGCGATGCCCGAGTCGTCCGCCGAGTGGGAGCACGTCGAGGCGGGGGCCGACGCCGCCGCCGGGGCCGACGCCGACGCCGGGGCGGCGCGCGACCGCGTCGTCGTCCTCGCAACGCACAACGCGCACAAGGTCCAGGAGCTGCAGAGGATCCTCGGCGACGCACTCGCGGGCATCCGCCTCGTCGCCTACGACGGGCCCGAGCCGGTCGAGGACGGCGACACCTTCGGCGCGAACGCGCTGATCAAGGCGCGGGCGTGCGCGGCGCACACCGGACTGCCGGCCCTGGCCGACGACTCGGGCATCGCCGTCGACGCCCTCGGCGGGGCGCCCGGCATCCACTCGGCGCGCTACGCCGGGACCCGCGACGACGGGGACAACCTGCGACTGCTGCTCGCGAACATGGCCGGCGTGGTGCAGCGAACTGCGGCGTTCGTGTGCGCCGCGGCGTTCGTCGTGCCGTCGTCCGACCCCGCGACGTCGGCCGAGTGGGAGCACGTCGAGGAAGCCGTGTGGAACGGCGAGGTGCTCGAGGCCCCCGCGGGGTCCGGCGGCTTCGGGTACGACCCGGTGTTCCGACCGGACGACGCCTGGGTCTCGGCCGCCGAGCTGTCCGCGGCGGAGAAGGACGCCCTCAGCCACCGGTCGAAGGCGTTCCGTGCGATCGCGCCGATCGTCCGCGAGTACTTCGGCGTCTGACACCGGCGCCGGATGGATCGGCCCCGGTCCGTCGGGCTGCTGACGGGCCTCCCGGACGGCGGAGCGAGGAAGGGCGCGCGGGGTCGGCCCGACCTGGCGGGCCGCCAGCGGGCCTCCGGCCGGGTCAGCGGGCGGTCGACTCGCCCGCGGTCCCGTGCTCGTCCGACTCGCGCTTCGCCTTGCGCGCGTTCCGCACGTAGGTCAGCGCGGCCGGGACGACCGTGACGACGACCGCTGCGAGCAGGATGACGTCGATGTAGTTGCGCACGAAGTGCGCGACCGGCGGGATGTAGCCGAGGACGTACCCGAGGAACGTCACCCCGGTGCCCCAGAGGAGCGCGCCGATCGCGTTGTACAGCGAGTACCGGCGGTAGGACATGCGGCCGACGCCGGCGGCGATCGGCGCGAAGGTCCGGACGACCGGCACGAAGCGGGCCACGATGACCGCGAGTGCACCGAACCGGTCGAAGAACGCGTAGGTCCGGTCGACGTTCGACTTCGAGAACAGACCGCTCTCGCGTCGCTCGAAGATCGGGGGACCGACCTTGCGACCGATGAAGTACCCGACCTCGCCACCGAGGAACGCGGCAGCGCCGACGCAGAGGGCGATGAGCCAGATCGGCAGGCCGCCGAGGTGCCCGTGCTGGTCGAACGCCGTGAGTCCGGCGATCACGAGCAGGGTGTCACCGGGGAAGATGAACCCGATGAGCAGGCCGGTCTCGGCGAAGATGATCGCGCACAGCACGAGGACCGCGATGGATCCGAAGTGGTGGAGGATGTAGGTCGGATCCAGCCACGGGATCAGGGCAAGTGCGACGGTCGTCATGACTCTCTTCCGGTCGTCGGGCGCTCGGCTGGCTGCGCAGCCAGCGGCGGCACGGCGGCTCGCGGGGCGGGCGCCCGCACCACGAGGGTAGCGGTTCCGCGGCCTCGACCAGTGGGACGGTCATGAGCCGGTCCACACGTCTGCTTAGTGCCGGCTCCGTGCGGGAGAAGGGACTCGAACCCTCACGCCTAGGGCACAGGAACCTAAATCCTGCGTGTCTGCCAGTTTCACCACTCCCGCCGGCACGGTCAGTGTAGCCAGCGGGTGCGGACAGGACCCGCGGTGCCGGTCAGCGCAGCGGGCGCGGGAGGTACCGCGGCACGTACCGGAGCAGCACGCCGACGCCGACGATCCCGAGCACCCCCATCACGCCGCTCGCGACGGCGATGGAGGCGACCGCCGTGACGCCCGAGATGACGAGGGGTGCTGCCGCGCTTCCGAAGTCGCCCGTGAACCGCCACGCACCGAGGAACGGCGCGGGCGCCGTGCGCGGCGCGAGGTCGGCGCCGAGGGTCATGAGGATGCCCGATCCGACGCCGTTCGCGAGCGACATCAGCATCGCGACCCCGACGAACCAGACCACCCGGGTGTCGAGGTGGTCGCTCCACGCCAGGAGGAAGTAGCACAGGCTCAGGCCCCCGAGGCACGGCAGCGCGCTCGCGAGCCGGCCGAACCGGTCCATGATCTGACCACTCGTGTAGAACAGCGCGAAGTCGATCGCGCCGGCGATCCCGATCACGAGCGCGGCGGTCGAGTCGTCCATGCCGACGCTCACCGCCCACAGCGGCAGGATCACCTGACGCCCCGCCCGCATCGCGCCGATGAGGCCCGCGCCGCTGCCCAACCGCAGGAGCACCGCGCGGTGTCGGCGGATCGTGCCGAACAGGCCCTCGGCGCCCTCTCGGGCGGCCTCACCGCCCGGGTCCGCGGACGCGGCAGCGGGACGTGCGGGCGACGGCCGGGAGGCCCGGGGCCGGATCCGGAGGCCGCGTGCGCCGTCGACCGGGTCGCGTACGACGAGGAGGACCCCGGCGGCCCCCAGACAGCAGACGACGTGGATCCAGAACGCGCTCTGCGTCGAGCCGGTCACGTGCGTCAGGCCCGCGGACAGGAACGGACCGACGAAGTACCCGAAGCGGAACACGCCGCCGAGGGTCGAGAGCGCCCGGGCCCGGATCGCGATCGGCACCGAGGTCGTCATGTACGCGTGCCGCGCGAGGGCGAACACCGCCGTGGAGACCCCGACCAGGAACACCCCGACCGCGAGCACGACCGCGTTCGGGGACCACACCGCGACGAGGAGGCCGACGATGCTCACGAGCGCCGCGCCGATCATGGCGGTGCGCTCGCCGATCGCCGCCACGACCCAGCCGCTCGGCACGTCGCCGATGAGCTCGCCCACCAGGATGAGCGACGCGACGAACCCCGCGAACGCGAGCGTCGCCCCGAGCGAGTGCGCCGCGATCGGGATGATCGGGATGATCGCGCCCTCGCCGATGGCGAAGAGCGTCGCGGGCAGGAACGCGGACAACGCGACGGCGCGGAGGTCGAAGGTGGCGTCGCGCGAGCTCATGGCCCCTCCACGGTACGCCCGACGACGTACGCTTGAGGGATGAGGGTGCTGGCAGCGATGAGTGGTGGCGTCGACTCGGCCGTGGCCGCGGCCCGGGCCGTCGACGCCGGACACGACGTCGTCGGGGTCCACCTCGCGCTGAGTCGCATGCCGGGGACGCTCCGGACGGGCAGCCGTGGCTGCTGCACGATCGAGGACTCGATGGACGCCCAGCGCGCGGCAGCCGCGATCGGGATCCCGTACTACGTGTGGGACTTCTCCGAGCGGTTCGCCGAGGACGTCGTCGACGACTTCGTCGCCGAGTACTCCGCCGGACGCACTCCGAACCCGTGCATGCGGTGCAACGAGCGGATCAAGTTCGCGGCGCTGCTCGAGAAGGCCCTGGCGCTCGGGTTCGACGCCGTCGCCACCGGGCACTACGCCTCGATCGTCACGGGTGCCGACGGTTCCCGCGAACTCCACCGTGCCGCGGCCTGGGCGAAGGACCAGTCCTACGTGCTCGGGGTCCTGACGGCGGAGCAGCTCGCGCACGCGATGTTCCCGCTCGGCGCGACGCCGTCGAAGGCCGAGGTCCGGGCCGAGGCCGCAGCACGTGGCCTGACCGTCGCCCAGAAGCCCGACAGCCACGACATCTGCTTCATCCCGGACGGGGACACCCGTGGGTGGCTCGCGGACCGCGTCGGCACGGCGACCGGCGACATCGTCGAGCGCGACGGCACCGTGGTCGGCTCGCACGAGGGCGCCCACCCGTACACGGTCGGGCAGCGGCGGGGGCTCGCCATCGGTCACCCCGCACCGGACGGGCGGCCGCGGTTCGTGCTCGAGGTGCGGCCGAAGGACAACACCGTCGTGGTCGGGCCGAAGGAGGCCCTGGCGATCGCGGAGCTCGCGGGTGCGCGCTTCACGTGGGCCGGTGCGGCACCGGCCGACCCGACCCTCCCGTTCGACTGCGAGGTCCAGATCCGCGCCCACGCCGACCCCGTGCCGGCGGTGGCTCGGGTCGCCGCCACGCCGACCGGTGGGACGGAACTCGTCGTCACACCGGCGGAGCCGATCGTCGGCGTCGCCCCCGGGCAGACCGCCGTCGTGTACGTCGGCACGCGCGTCCTCGGGCAGTGCACGATCGACCGCACGGTCTCGGCGGTGCCTGCGGTCCGCTGAGGCGGCGCGTCGGGGGCGTGGTCCGGCGCTGGCCGCGGGGCCGTCAGCGCGCGGAGCGCGCGGCCGTACCCGGCCGGCAGTCGGCGCGGGCCGTCCGGCCGCCGGGGCCGCTGCGTTGGGAATTCAGGATCGTTGGTCGTGGGGCGGCGTCGGGTGGGTCCTCCCGGCGGGATCGTCCTGCGTTGTTGTCGACGGGGCTGACGAGCGGGGCAGCTGCTGCGGCCGGGAGGCCCGGTGCGGCACCGGCGGGCCGGCGCAGCCCGGCTTGTTCAGCCCTGTTGGCAATTCAGGAACGAGGTTGTGTGGCGGGGCCGCGTGAGCCCTCCTGGCCGGCTTGTCCTGAGTTGTCGACGGGGCTGACGAGCGGGGCAGCCGCAGCGGCCGGGAGGCCCGGTGCGGCACCGGCGGGCGGGCGGCGGTCTGGCGCGGTCGGGGTCGGGCTCGGGGCCGGGTGGACCGTCGGCCCTGTTCCGTTGGCAACTCAGGAATGTCAGCTGTGTGGCGTGGTCGAGTGGGGCCTCCCGGCTGGGTCGTCCTGAGTTGTGGACGGGGCGGACGCGCGGGCTGACGCGCGGGCCGTCGCGCGGCTGGGAGGCCGGTGGGACCGGGTGACGGGGCGGAAGGGGTGCGGTCGCGGCGGACAACTCAGGAGGGTCGGTTGCGTGGCGGGGTGCGGGGGGCCTCCCGGCTGGATCGTCCTGCGTTGTCGACGGGGTCGGCGGCGTGGAGGGGCCGACGGATGGAGGGGTGACGAGCGCGGCAGGCGTCGCAGCCCGGGGACTCGACGCCGCCCGGAGGGAGGCCCCGCCGGGCGTCCCCGCGTCGGTGGCGACCGGTAGAACTGGACCATGAGCACCGAGCCCGCGGACGCCGCACCCGCCGTCGAGGAGACGTTCGAGACCATCGACGTCGGGGACCTCGACGGCCATCAGGCGCGTGAGGAGACCGACCGCCTCCGGACCCGGATCGCGGAGCTCCGGGACGCGTACTACGAGCAGAACGCCTCGACCGTCACGGACGCCGAGTACGACGCGATGGTCCGGCGTCTCGACGCGATCGAACAGCGGTTCCCCGAACTCCTGACGGCGGACAGCCCCACCCAGACGGTCGGCGGCCGGGCTGAGACGACGCAGTTCGCGCCCGTCGAGCACGCCGAGCGCATGCTGAGCCTCGACAACGTCTTCAGCCCGGAGGAACTGACCGAGTGGGCCGTCAAGGTGGAGCGTGACGCCGGTGCCGAGCGGGTCCGGTTCCTCACCGAGCTGAAGATCGACGGGCTCGCGATCAACCTCCGGTACGAACACGGCCGACTCGTCACGGCGGCGACCCGGGGCGACGGCGTGGTGGGCGAGGACGTCACCGGCAACGTCCTGACGATGGGCACCATCCCCAAGCGCCTCGCGGGGTCCGGACATCCACCGATTGTGGAGGTCCGAGGCGAGATCTTCTTCCCCGTCGCCGAGTTCGACGAGCTCAACGCGCGGCAGCGCGAGGCCGGCGAGCGCGTGTTCGCCAACCCGCGGAACGCAGCGGCCGGTTCGCTCCGTCAGAAGGAAGAGGGCAAGTCCCCGGCGAAGCGGGCGCTCATGGTCGACCGCCTCCGGCGGCTGCGGATGCTCGTGCACGGGATCGGCGCCTGGCCGGTCCGGGAGCTCGAGCGCGACACCGAAGTGCGGGCGCAGTCCGAGGTCTACGACCTGCTCCGCGGCTGGGGGCTGCCGACGAGCAGCCACTACCGCGTGTTCGACACGATCGACGAGGTCATCGGGTTCGTGCGGGACTACGGGGAGCGCCGCGCGAGCGTCGAGCACCAGATCGACGGCATCGTCGTCAAGGTCGACGACCTCGCGCTGCACGAGGAGCTCGGGGCGACCTCGCGCGCGCCCCGGTGGGCGACCGCCTACAAGTACCCGCCGGAAGAGGTCCACACGAAGCTGCTCGACATCGTCGTGAGTGTCGGACGCACCGGCCGTGCCACGCCGTTCGCCGCGATGGCGCCGGCCGAGGTCGCCGGGTCGGTGGTCCGGCAGGCGACGCTGCACAACCAGCAGGTGGTGAAGGCGAAGGGCGTCCTCATCGGGGACACCGTCGTGCTGCGGAAGGCCGGCGACGTCATCCCCGAGGTCCTCGGGCCCGTCGTCGAGCTCCGCGACGGCTCCGAACGCGAGTTCGTCATGCCGACGCGGTGCCCGGAGTGCGGCACGGAGCTCCGGCCGGCGAAGGAGGGCGACATCGACCTCCGTTGCCCGAACGCGCGGAGCTGCCCGGCGCAGGTCCGCGGTCGTGTGGAGCACATCGCATCGCGGGGTTCGCTCGACATCGAGGGGCTCGGCGAAGTCGCGGCGGCGGCGCTGACGCAGCCCCTGTTCCCCGAGACACCGCCGTTGGTGACCGAAGCGGGGCTGTTCGACCTGACGATGGAGGACATCGTCCCGATCGAGGTCATCGTGCGCGACGCCGAAACGGGCATGGTGCGACTCGAGGACGACACCGATGCCACCGGCCAGGCCGTGCCGAAGCGAGTGACGCCCTTCAGTCGCGCGCGCAAGAAGACCGATCCGCCGTTCGACCCGGAGGCTCGCGGAGCGGACTACCGGGGAGAGCCGGGGCGGTACCCGTCGAAGAACGCGTTCGAGATGCTGCGGAACATCGACGCGGCGAAGACGAAGCCGCTCTGGCGCATCCTCGTGGGGCTGAGCATCCGCCACGTGGGTCCGGTCGCGGCCCGAGCGCTCGCGTCACACTTCGGGTCCCTCGACGCCATCCGGTCGGCGTCGCGCGACGAGCTCGCGGCCGTGGACGGCGTCGGCGGGATCATCGCGGACGCGCTCCTCGAGTGGTTCGAGGTCGACTGGCACCGCGAGATCATCGAGCGCTGGACGGCGGCCGGCGTGCAGTTCACGACGCCCGACCACCCGGGCCCCGGCGGCGCGGCGGTGGAGGGCGGCGTGCTGTCCGGCATCACGGTGGTCGCGACGGGCTCGCTCGAGGGGTTCACGCGCGAGGGCGCCCAGGAGGCGATCATCGCCGCGGGCGGCAAGGCGGCGTCGAGCGTGAGCAAGAAGACCGACTTCGTGGCTGCTGGGCCCGGCGCCGGCTCGAAGCTGACGAAGGCGGAACAGCTCGGACTGCGGATCATCGACGCGGCCCAGTTCGCGGTGCTCGTGCGTGAGGGCCCCGCGGCGCTGGAGCCGGACGAGCGCTCTGTGGACGGCGACCAAGACGACGTCACGGCAGGCGACCCGGAGGACATCGCGGCGGCCGACATCGCTCCGGCGACGGAGGAGAGCGCTCCGGCGACGGAGGAGAGCGCTCCGGCGACGGAGGCGACCCCGAGCGAGTGACGCAGCATCGGCGAAACCGGTTCGGCGACGCCTGATCATCCGGACGCGTGATCGTCCGGAGCGAGAGCGACACACGTCGCCCGGACCGGACGACGAGGACGTCCGTAGGATGGTGCGTGCATCACCCGTCGTCGACAGGGCGGCGACGGGCAGGCCTTCCCAGGGGAGACCGCTCTGCTGTTCCTCGTCGCAGCACTGCTCACCGCCTCGGTGCACTCACTCGGAGTGATCGAGGCCACGCCGCTGCCCGCGGCCGCGTCGAGCCCAGCTGCGGAGGTGGTCGTCGCGACGGCCCCGCGGGAGGCGGCGGCGCCGGACGCGACGGGCGTGCACCGGGCCTCCCGGGCGGAGCGGCTCGACGACCTGCACGGCCGTGCGCTGCTGACGGGACTGTCGTCGGCGTCGGACGCGACGCTGCGGCACGCCGCCCGCCTGGCGGGGCCGGTCATGCGAACGGTGCTCGACGCCCCGCCGGACGCCGGCGACGTCGCGCGGTGGTGGTCCGGACTCGGCCGGGAGGCCCGACACCGGTTGGTCACGTCCGCCCCGCAGGCGGTGGGGAACCTCGAGGGCGTCCCGTACCCGGTGCGTGACCGGGCGAACCGGCGGGTGCTGGGGGAGGACCTCCGGAGCGCGCGTGCCCCGGACTCCGGGTCGGCGTCCCGCCTCCGGATGCTCGAGCAGGTGCGGACCGCGCTCGTACGGGGGCCGGAGGACCCGCCGAAGCAGCTCCTGACCCTCGATCCTCGGGGGTCCGGGCGGGCGGCGATCGCGATGGGCGACCTCACGACCGCTTCGGACGTGACGGTGATGGTGCCCGGGATGTTCTTCACCGTCTCCGGGCAGTTCACCGACTGGACCGCGACGGGCGCGGACCTGTACCGCGAGCAGGCGACCCTGACACCCCTCGCTCGTGGTGGCCGGGGCGGTGTGGCGGTCGTCGCGTGGCTCGGCTACCGCACGCCGGACCTGACGAACGTGTTGTCGGTGGGACTGGCCCGGGCCGGGGCCGTGCGTCTCGAGCGGGTGGTGGAGGGCATCGACGCGACCAGGACGGCGGATCCGGTGCGGGTGTCCGTCGTCGCGCACTCGTACGGGTCGACGACCGCCCTGCTGGCCTTGTCGTCGGGGCGCATCCACGTCGACAGCCTGACCGTGCTCGGGTCGCCGGGCAGCGCGGTCACCCGCGCGTCCGAGCTGGCCGTGCCGGCGGGGCAGGTGTTCGTCGGCGCCGCACACTGGGATCCGGTGGCGGGAACCGGGTACTTCGGCACCGATCCGGCGGCCCCCGGGTTCGGGTCGACCGTGCTCGACCTGCGCGGCGGGGTCGATCACCGTGAGGACGAGGAGGTGTTCCGGCGCCCGTACGGCCACAACGAGTACCTCGTGCCCGGGACGGCATCCATCCACGACGTCGCGCTCATCGCGGTCGGCCGCTCCGACCTCGTCACGGGCACGGACCCGTCGGGGCGGACCGTGCTGACCGCGGAAGGTGCGGTCGCTGGCACCGCTGCGGACGGCAGCGGGAGCGGCGGTGGTGGTGGTGGTGGCGGGCCGGAGTCCCCCGACCTGCTGCTCGTGCGTCCGCAGGACGTCCAGCTGCGCGATTGACCCGCTGGGCCTGAGCATCCACGCAGATTCGGGGCGAGTCGCAGCGGCCCGGGTACAGCGGTAGTCCGTACCGTCATCACATGCGTGTCGTGCGGTGGCCTGGAGCGTTCCTCCTCTTCGTCGTCATGGCGGTCGTGGCGGGCGTCCTCGTCGCCGTCGCGGTCACGCCGGGCGTCGCGCTCGCCGGGCAGGGGGTGTCGTCCGCCGCTGAGTTCTTCGAGGACCTGCCGAGCTACCTCGACATCTCGACGCCGCAGCAGGTCTCGACGATCTACGCCAAGAAGGGCGGCCAGGACGTCGCGATCGCGTCGTTCTTCGCGGAGAACCGCGTGATCGTCAAGGACTCGGCGATCGCCACCACGGTGAAGCAGGCCGCGATCGACACCGAAGACCCGCGGTTCGCCACCGAGGGCGGGATCGACGTCGTCGGCACGCTCCGCGGTGCGGCGTCGACCGCCCTCGGCAAGGACGTCCAGGGCGGGTCGTCGATCACCCAGCAGTACGTCAAGAACGTCCTCGTCCAGCAGTGCGAGCAGCTCGGGACGCAGTCGAAGATCGACTCCTGCTACCAGCACGTCACCGAGGTGTCCCCGCAGCGGAAGCTGCAGGAGATGCGGTACGCGATCGCCGTGAACAAGAAGTACTCGAAGTCACAGATCCTCACCGGGTACCTCAACATCGTCGGGCTCGGCGGTCGTGTGTACGGCGTGGAGGCCGGTGCCGAGTACTACTTCGGGGTCACGGCCGCGCAGTTGAACCTGGAGCAGTCGGCGACGCTCGTCGCGATCCTCAACAACCCGGCGAACCTCCGGATCGACGAACCGGCCGACACGGACAACGGCTCGGCGAACGGGTACGCGCTCACCAAGGCGCGCCGCGACTACGTGCTCAAGCGCATGTACGTGCACCACGACATCACGAAGCAGCAGCGCGACGCGGCGATCGCGGCCCCGATCACGCCGAAGATCACCGCGACGACGAACGGGTGCGCCGCAGCGGTGCAGTACGACGCCGGGTACTTCTGCGACTACGTGCGGAACGTCGTGCTCCACGACAGCGCCTTCGGCACCACCGAGGCCGACCGGATCACCACCCTCGACACCAAGGGCCTGAAGATCTACACGTCGCTCGACCTGGATCTGCAGGCGACGGCGCAGTCCGCGCTCTCGACCTACGTGCCGTCGACGATGACCTACGTCCACATCGGTGGTTCGAACGTCACCATCCAGCCCGGGACCGGTCGCGTGCTGTCGATGGTGCAGAACACGAGCTTCAACCAGTCGGATGCGGCGCCTCCGGGCTCGACCTCGGTGAACTACAGCACCGACCAGGCGTACGGCGGTTCCACCGGGTTCCAGACGGGCTCCACGTTCAAGGTGTTCACGCTCGCCGAGTGGCTCGCGTCCGGGCACACCTTGAACCAGTACGTGAACACGACGGAGCACACCTACCCGACCGCGGAGTTCACGAACACGTGCGAGAACATCGCGGGTGCCCCCTGGCCCGTCGCGAACGCCGAGGCGGTCCCGGCGTCGATGAGCGTCATGCTCGCGACGGCGGAGTCGATCAACACCGCGTTCGCCGCGATGGGCAAGCAGCTCGACCTGTGCCAGATCGCGAAGCTCGCCGAGGCGATGGGCATCCACAAGGCGAACGGTGCGAGCGGACTGTTCGAGGGGCCGTCGATGATCCTCGGCGTCAACGAGCTCTCGCCGCTCACCCTGGCGAGCGCCTACGCCGGGTTCGCGAACGGCGGGGTGTTCTGCACGCCGGTCGCGATCGACAAGGTGACGCAGGCGAACGGCAAGTCGATCGCGCCGACCCCGACGACGTGCACCCGCGGTGTCTCCGCGCAGGTCGCCGCCACGGTCGACTACGCGTTGCAGGGCGTCCTGCAGGGCAGCGGCACCGCGGCCTCGGCGAACCCCGGCGACAGCACCCCGAAGTTCGCCAAGACCGGCACGACCGACGCCGACGTGCAGAACTGGCTCGTCACCTCGACGACGAAGTACACGAACGCGACCTGGATCGGCAACGTGAAGGGGGCGGTCGGGCTCGCGAACGTCCCGATGCTCGCAGGGACCACCGGCTACAGCGCCAAGTTCGGCGTCGGTCGGACCATGATGACGACGCTCGACCAGAAGTACGGCGGCGATGCCCTGCCGACGCCCGACCCCACGATGGTCGGGTCGACCTCCCCGAAGTCGACCGCCCGGTCCGGCTCGTCCTCCACCACGGCGACGATCCCGGCCCCGTCCACCGGCAAGTGACCCGGCGGCCCGGTTGGCGGACGCCGCCGCTCTAGACTGGTCGGCATCCCACGAACCGATCGACGGAGCACCATGCCTGACATCACGAGCGAGCAGGTCGCGCATCTGGCGCACCTCGCCCGCATCGCACTCACGCCGGACGAGATCAGCCGCCTGACCGGGGAGCTCTCGCAGATCGTCGAGAGCGTCGCCAAGGTGAGCGAGGTCGCAACGCCCGACGTGCCCTCGACCAGTCACCCGATCCCGCTGCAGAACGTGTTCCGACCGGACGAGGTCGGCCAGACGCTGACGCAGGAGCAGGCCCTCGCGGGTGCGCCGGACTCTGACGGCTCCCGGTTCCGGGTCACCGCGATCCTGGGAGAGGAACAGTGAGCGCCGAGATCACCGGGATGACCGCGGCGGCGCTCGCCGACGCGCTCGTCTCCCGCGACCTGTCGAGCGTCGAGGTCACCCAGGCCCACCTGGACCGCATCGCCGCCGTCGACACCGACGTGCACGCGTTCCTCCACGTCAACGAGTCCGCGCTCGCCGTGGCCCAGGCCGTGGACGCTCGACGCGCCGCGGGTGACGTCCTCGGCCCGCTCGCCGGGGTGCCCATCGCCATCAAGGACGTCCTCTGCACGCAGGACATGCCCACGACCTCCGGCTCGCGGATCCTCGAAGGCTGGGTGCCGCCGTACGACGCCACGGTCGTCGCCCGGCTCCGCCAGGCGGGCATGGTCCCGCTCGGCAAGACCAACATGGACGAGTTCGCCATGGGATCGTCGACCGAGTTCTCGGCGTACGGTCCCACGCGCAACCCGTGGGACCTCGACCGCATCCCGGGAGGCTCGGGGGGCGGCTCCGCAGCGGCCGTCGCCGCGTACGAGGCACCGGTCGCGCTCGGCAGCGACACGGGTGGATCGATCCGCCAGCCGGGTGCGGTGACCGGAACGGTCGGTGTCAAGCCGACGTACGGCGGCGTGAGCCGCTACGGTGCGATCGCGCTCGCGTCCTCACTGGACCAGGTGGGGCCCGTGTCACGGACGGTGCTCGACGCCGCGCTCGTGCACGACGTCATCGGCGGACACGACCCGCGCGACTCGACGTCCCTCACCGACGCCTGGCCGTCCTTCGCGGACGCCGCTCGCTCCGGTCTCCAGGACGGCACCCTGGCCGGGGTCCGTATCGGCGTCGTGAAGGAGCTCGGTGGCGACGGCTTCCAGGCCGGCGTCACGCAGCGCTTCACCGAGACCGTCGCCCTGCTCGAGTCGGCCGGGGCCACGGTGGTCGAGATCGACGCGCCGAGCTTCGCGTACGCGATCAGCGCGTACTACCTGATCCTCCCGGCCGAGGCCTCGTCGAACCTCGCCAAGTTCGACTCGGTCCGGTTCGGCATGCGCGTCACGCCCGCGGCCGGTGGCACGGTCGAGGACGTCATGGCGGCGACGCGCGAGGCCGGCTTCGGTCCGGAGGTCAAGCGCCGCATCATCCTCGGCACGTACGCCCTGAGCGCCGGCTACTACGACGCGTACTACGGCAGCGCGCAGAAGGTCCGCACGCTCGTGCAGCGTGACTTCGACCGCGCCTTCGAACAGGTCGACCTGCTCGTCAGCCCCAGTGCGCCCACCACGGCGTTCCCCCTCGGCGAGAAGATCGACGACCCGCTCGCGATGTACCTCAACGACCTCACGACGATCCCCGCGAACCTCGCCGGGATCCCGGGCATGAGCATCCCCATGGGGTTGGCACCCGAGGACGGCCTGCCCACGGGCGTGCAGCTCATGGCACCCGCGCGTCAGGACGCCCGCCTCTACCGGTACGGCGCGGCGCTCGAGCGTCTGCTCGAGGACTCGTGGGGGCGCACCCTCATCTCGCAGGTCCCCGACCTCGACGAGACTCAGCAGTCGGCAGCGGAAGAAGGCGTGATCTGATGGCCAAGGACGCACTCATGGACTTCGACGAGGCGATCGAGCGCTTCGAGCCCGTGCTCGGGTTCGAGGTCCACGTCGAGCTCGCGACGAAGACCAAGATGTTCTCCGACGCGCCGAACTTCTTCGGCGGCGAGCCGAACACCAACATCACGCCGGTCGACCTCGGGCTGCCCGGGTCGCTCCCGGTCGTGAACGAGCAGGCGATCCGCTACTCGATCAGCCTCGGTCTGGCGCTCGGCTGCTCGATCGCCGAGTCCTCGCGCTTCGCCCGGAAGAACTACTTCTACCCGGACCTGGCGAAGAACTACCAGATCTCCCAGTACGACGAGCCCATCGCGTTCGACGGGTCGGTCGAGGTCGAGCTCGCCGACGGCACCATGTTCACGGTGCCGATCGAGCGTGCCCACATGGAAGAGGACGCCGGCAAGCTGACGCACGTCGGTGGGGCCACGGGCCGCATCCAGGGCGCCGAGTACTCCCTGGTCGACTACAACCGAGCGGGCGTGCCGCTCGTCGAGATCGTCACGCGTCCCATCTTCGGGGCGGAGCACCGCGCGCCCGAGCTCGGTGCCGCCTACGTGCAGACCATCCGCGACGTCGTCCGGGCGCTCGGGGTGTCCGAGGCGCGGATGGAGCGCGGGAACCTGCGGTGCGACGCGAACGTGTCGCTGCGCCCTCGCGGGCAGGAGCGCCTGGGGACGCGCACCGAGACGAAGAACGTCAACTCGTTCCGCGCGGTCGAGCGTGCGGTGCGTTACGAGATCCAGCGGCAGGCCGCGATCCTCGCCAACGGCGGGACGATCACGCAAGAGACCCGCCACTGGCACGAGGACACCGGCCGTACCTCGGCGGGGCGTCCGAAGTCCGACGCTGACGACTACCGCTACTTCCCCGAGCCCGATCTGCTGCCCGTGGTGCCCGCGCCCGAGCTCATCGAGGAACTCCGCGCGGCCCTTCCGGAAGCCCCGGCGGCGCGCCGTCGTCGTCTCAAGGCCGAATGGGGGTTCGCGGACCTGGAGTTCCAGGACGTCGTGAACGGCGGTCTGCTCGTCGAGGTCGAGGAGACCGTCGCCGCCGGCGCGCAACCGCAGTCCGCCCGGAAGTGGTGGACGGGCGAGATCAGCCGCATCGCCAACGCCCAGGACGCCGCTCCGGCCGATCTCGTGTCGCCCACACAGGTGGCCGAACTCATCGCGCTCGTCGACACCGGGGACCTCACGGACCGGCTCGCCCGTCAGGTGCTCGAGGGCGTCATCGCCGGCGAGGGGTCGCCGGCCGAGGTCGTCGAGTCCCGCGGCCTGAAGGTCGTGTCGGACGACACCGCGCTCATCGCCGCGATCGACCAGGCGCTCGGTGCCCAGCCGGACGTCCTGGGCAAGATCCGCGACGGCAAGGTGCAGGCCGCCGGTGCGATCATCGGCGCCGTCATGAAGGCGATGAAGGGTCAGGCGGACGCCGCCCGTGTCCGTGAGCTGGTGTTGGAGCGCGCGCAGGCCTGACCTCGCGCTGCCCGGCGGTACGGCCGAGATCGTCGTCCCGCCGCCACGAGGCGTGACCCCGTGGTCGGCCCCGATCCGACGTTCCCGGATCGCATGACGACCACGGGGTGCATCGCGCCTGGGCGGCGCGCGGGGGCCGGTGGCAGGATGAATCGTGCCCGCAATCATCCGCGCCGTCGGTACGGCCGTCCCGCCCACCACCCTCGACCAGCGGGCGGTGCAGGGGCTGTTCGCGGCGCAGCCGGCGTTGAGTCGGCTCGGACAGCGCATCGTCGGGGCTGCGTTCGGTGCCTCGGCGGTCGACCAGCGGCACACCGTGCTCTCCGAACTCCTCCACGAGGGCGCGAGCGACTTCGTCGATGAGCACGGCGTCATCCGCTCACCGTCGACCCGGTTCCGCAACGACCGCTACCGCGAGACCGCGCTCCCGTTGTTCGTCGCCGCTGCCGCCGACGCGCTCTCGAAGGCGGACATCGCGGCCGACCAGGTCACCCACGTCGTCACGGTGTCCTGCACGGGGTTCACGCAGCCGGGCCCGGACCTCGCCGTGGCGACGGAACTCGGCATGCGACCGGGGGTGTTCCGCCACCACATCGGGTTCATGGGCTGCTACGCCGCGTTCCCGGCACTCCGGACCGCGGCGGCGTTCTGCGCCGAGGACCCCGACGCCGTCGTGCTCGTCGTGTGCGCGGAGCTGTGCACCCTGCACATCCGGGCCTCCGACGACCCGGACCAGATCGTCGCCAACAGCGTGTTCGGTGACGGAGCGGCCGCGGCGGTCGTGACACCGGACCTCCCGGACGCGCGGTTCACCGCGGAGCCGGACCCCGACGCGCCCCTGGCCCTGCGGCTCGACGCGTTCGCGTCGTCGGTGATCCCGGAGGGAGCCGGCGACATGGCGTGGAACATCGGCGACGAGGGCTTCGAGATGGTGTTGTCCTCGGCCGTGCCCCACCTCATCGAGCAGCACGTGGCAGAGGCCGTGGCGCCGGTCCTCGCGGCGATCGAGTGTGACGACGCGACGTCGGTACCGCTCTGGGCGGTGCATCCGGGCGGCCGGGCCATCCTCGACCGGGTCGAGGACGAACTGCAGCTGCCCGCGATGGCGATCGACGCCTCCCGTCGCGTGCTGGCCGAGCACGGGAACATGTCGAGCGGCACCGTCTTGTTCGTGCTCGACCGCATCCTGCAGGACGGGGCGGAGCCCGGCAGCCGCGTCGTCGCCCTCGCGTTCGGCCCGGGACTGACGGTGGAGACGGCAGCGCTCGAGGTCGTGCGAGCGTGAACGCGGCGGTCGGGACAGGCCCGGATCTGCAGCACCGGCGGGGCGCGCGCGTCTTCGGCGAGCCCCTGCGTCCGGACCTCAGCGTCCGAGCGACGGACCTCGCCGAGGTCATGGACGACCCCGCGTGCGACCCTCGTGCCCTCGACCGGACCTTCCGGCGCTTCGCGATCGTCAATCCGCTCGTCGGCGGCTGGCGCGGGGTCTGGCGGCGGTTCGTGCGGCCGGTCCTCCCGGTCGAGCGGCCCGCGCGCGTGCTCGACCTCGGATGCGGCGGCGGCGACGTGGCGCGCTCGATCGCGAGGTGGGCGCACGCCTCCGGACATCGCGTCGAGGTCGTCGGCATCGACCCCGACCCCCGGGCGATCCGGGCGGCGGAGCGGACGACCACCGACGGCGTGGTCTTCCGGCGGGCGTCGAGCGAGGACCTCGTCGCGGCGGGGGAGCGGTTCGACGTGGTGGTGTCGAACCACGTCCTGCACCACCTCGACGACGCGGCACGGGCGGCGTTCCTCGCGGACTCGGTGACGCTCGCGACGCGCCGGGTCGTGCACAGCGACATCCGACGCTCGGCGGCGGCCTACCGCGCGTACGCGCTCGGGGTCGTACCGGTGGCCGCCGGGACCTTCGTCCGCGTCGACGGGCTGCGCTCGATCCGTCGGAGCTACACCGCGGGCGAGTTGCGCGGCGTCCTGCCCGAGGGGACGCCGTGGCACGTGGTTGAAGCGGCACCCCATCGCCTGCTCGCCGTGCACGACGCCTGAGCGCGACGAGCGCGACGAGAGCGACGAGCGACGAGCGACGAGCGCGACGAGCGGCGGAACGCGATGAGCGCGACGAGCGGCGGAACGCGATGAGCGCGGCGTCGGCGTCACCGCCGCGTCGCGTGGGCCGGGTGGCTGACCACCGCCCGCGCTCCCGGCCCACGCACCGCCGCTACGGGCGGAGCAGCACCTTGACGGCGCGGCGCTCGTCCATCGCCGCGTAGGCCTCGGCGGCCTCCTCGAGGGGCAGTTCCAGGTCGAACACGCGCCCCGGGTCGACGGCGCGCGAGAGCACGTCGGGCAGCAGCTCCGGCAGGTAGGCGCGCACCGGGGCGACCCCACCGGCGACGGTGATGTTCTTGCCGAACAGGAACGACATCGGGAGCTCCGGGCCACCCGCGGGAACGCCGACGTACCCGACGGCGCCGCCGGGCCGCACCACGCGCAGCGCCTGGTCCATGCTCTCCTTGGTGCCCACGGCCTCCAGGGCGCAGTCGGCGAGCTCGCCGCCGAGCAGGGCGCGGACCTCGTCGATGCCCTCGTCACCGCGGGTGGCGACGATGTCCGTCGCACCGAACTCGCGCGCGATCCGCTGGCGATCCTCGTGGCGGCTCATCGCGATGATGCGGTCGGCGCCGAGCCGGGCGGCCGCGAGCACGGCGCACAGGCCGACCGCGCCGTCGCCGACCACCACGACCGTCTTGCCGGGGCCGACCCCAGCGGAGACCGCGGCGTGGTGCCCGGTCGAGAAGACGTCCGAGAGGGTGAGGAGCGAGGGCACGAGTGCGTCGTCGACGGGGCCGGGGACGACCACGAGGGTCGCCTCCGCGTCGGGGACCCGCACGATCTCGGCCTGGGCGCCACCCATCGGGTGGCCGTAGGGGTCCTGCTTGCCGCCGAACACCGAACCGTGTTCGCAGCTCGACGTGATGCCGTGGCGGCACGCCTGGCAGGTCCCGTCGTTCGTCGTGAACGGCGCGATGACGAAGTCGCCGGGGGCGATGGTCGTGACCGCGTCGCCGACCTCGGTGACGGTGCCCACGAACTCGTGGCCGATCGTGTGCGGCTCGACCGGGCGGACGCCGCGGTACGGCCACAGGTCGGAGCCGCAGACGCAGGCGGCGACGACCCGGACGACGACGTCGCCCGGCTCGATGATGGTGGGGTCGTCGCGGTCCTCGACGCGGATGTCGCGGGCGGCGTGGATGACGGTGGCACGCATGGGGTGGCCTCTCGGGGTGGGGTGGATGCTCCCGGCACCACGACGCACCGCGCCGCCGGGCCGGGGAGGGGATGCCTCGACGTTACCCTCGGCGGGTGCAATCGGGATCCGGCGACGACCGCTACGGCTCCGACGTGCTCGCCGGGGACTGGCGAGCACAGGGACGGAAGACGGTGCGGGAGGTCCCGCTCGAACGGGACATGGTGCTCGAGGACCCCGCGTCGGGGTGGGCGGGCGCGGTCGTCCGGCTCGAGGCCGGTCTCGTCGAGCTCGAGGACTGGAAGGGGCGCACGCGCTCGTTCCCCGCGACGGGGCAGTTCCTGCTCGAGGGGGAGCTCGTGCGGCTCGGGCGTCCCGCCGCGCCGATCGGCGGGCGCGCCGCGAACCGGCCGGGAGGCGCGGCGCCCGGCACCGGGACCGCCACCGGCCGGGCACGCACCGCGTCCGGCAGCTTCGCGGTGGGACCACAGCGGGCGCGGGTCGCCCTGCCCTCCCGGATCATGGTGGAGGGCCGCCACGACGCGGAACTCGTCGAGAAGGTGTGGGGCGCGGACCTCCGCGTCGAGGGCGTCGTCGTCGAGTACCTGTCGGGGGTGGACAACCTCGCCGACGTCCTCGAGGAGTTCCGGCCCGAGCGTGGACGCCGCGTCGGGGTCCTCGTCGACCACCTCGTGCCCGGGTCGAAGGAGTCTCGGTTCGCCGATGCCGTGATGCGGGGCAAGTGGGGTCGGCACGTCCTCGTGGTGGGGCACCCCTACGTGGACGTGTGGCAGTCGGTGAAGCCGGCGCGACTCGGACTGCGCGAGTGGCCGACGATCCCGCGGTCGATCGAGTGGAAGCACGGCATCTGCGACGCGCTCGGGTGGCCCCACGAGTCCCAGGCCGACATCGCGCACGCGTGGCAGCGGATCCTCGGGCAGGTGCGGACGTACGCCGACCTGGAGCCGGCGTTGCTCGGCCGGGTCGAGGAGTTGATCGACTTCGTCACCGAAGCAGCTTGATCCTGCGGGCTCGCAGGCTCGCGCTGCGGTCCTGCACAGAGATGGGTTCTGCACCGTTCGGTGCGGGACGGGGGCGCACCGGGCCTCCCGACCGTACCCTTGAGGGGTGGACGGGATCGACGGGCGCGTGCGGACCGCGGTCGACGTCTGGCTCCGCTGGTTGCCGCGGTGGCAGATCGGGTCGGCCCGGCCCCGGACGCGCATCTGCCGGCGCTGCGTGGGGTCCCCGATCGCGACCGCGGCGGGGTTCGGTCCGGACGTGCCGCATCCGGTCCAGCACGCGCTGATCGGTCGGGTCTCGACCATCATCGACGACGCCGTGGACGACTACACGGCCAAGAACCTGCCGCTGCTCAAGCGTGAACTCGACCGCTCCGACGCACGGAAGCGGTCCGCGGGGTACCAGCCGGCCGACGGACTGTCGCCGGAGTTCCAGGGTCTCGACGTCGACCCGGAGCCCGAGCCCGGCTCGCCGTTCCTGTTCACGCTCGCCGAACTCACCGGCACCGGAGCCCAGGCGACCTCGCCACGGGAACCGCTGTCGGACGAGGCCAAGGCCGCGTTGCACCACGAGATCGCGCTGTCGGACGAGTGCGCTCGGGCCACCGGGACGGCGGTGTGCCTCGCGCTCGTGGAACACCGCGACCGCATCGCCGAGGCCATCGAGCGCCTGGTGGAACCGCAGATCGAGGCCCTGGTGTCCGACATGTTCCGCGGGCTCGACGTGCCGGGCACGCCCCCGCGCGGCGGCCTGTTCTGATCGTGGCTGTCATCGGGCCAGCCCGGATCGGGGTGCCGACCGCCGCTCGGTGTCGGTCCACGAGTCGGTGCGCGACAATGGCTTCGTGACCACACGCACCTTCGGCTGGCTCGCGGCCGTGATCGACGTCGTCCTCGTCGTCGTCTTCGCGCTCATCGGACGGCTCTCGCACGGCGAGGGGGCCACGCCCGTGACGCTGTGGATCACGGCCTACCCGTTCCTCGCGGGCTGGGCGATCGCCTACGTCACGAGCGGGGCGTGGTCCCGGCCGCTGGCGCTGTGGCCGACCGGTGTCGTGGCCTGGATCCTCACCGTGCTCGTCGGCATGGCGATCCGGGTCACCGCGGGGCAGGGCGTCGAGCACGGGAATCCGTTGCCCGTGTCGTTCTTCATCGTGGCCAGTGTGGTCCTCGGGGTGTTCCTGCTCGGCTGGCGCGCGATCGTCGGGCCGATCGTGCGGCGGGGCGAGCGCCGTGGCGCGGCCGTCGCGCACGCCTGAGCGGCGATTCACGGCGCGTCGGCGGCGGCTCGCAGCGTGAGCTGTCCGCGGTGCGGGGCGCGGCGCGGCGGTCCGCCCGCCGCGCCCCGCACCAGCGGCGCCGCGCCCCGCACCAGCGGCGCCGCGCCCCGCACCAGCGGTGAGCGCTGACCAGCGGCGCCCCGAAGCAGCGGCGCCCAGAACCAGCGGCGCCCCGAAGCAGCGGCGCCCCGAACCAGCGCGGTGACGAGTGACCAGCGGTGACAATTCAGGAGTCCTGGTGCGCGGTGGGGGTGTGCCGTGCCTCCCGGCTCGGTGTTCCTGCGTTGTCGACCGATGGGGTCTGACGCGGGGCGAGGTGGACTCCGTGCGCGAGGCGCGACCTTCAGGCGAGGCGCGGCCTCGGCCGCGAGGTTCTGGGCCGGAGCTGGGACTCGCGGCTGTGCGGCCCTGGCGGCGGAGGTGGGGCCTCCAGGGCGGGGGTGACAATTCAGGAGTCCTGGTGCGCGGCGGGGGTGTGCCGTGCCTCCCGGCTCGGTGTTCCTGCGTTGTCGACCGGTGGGGTCTGACGCGGGGCGAGGTGGACTCCGTGCGCGAGGCGCGACCTTCAGGCGAGGCGCGGCGCGGCGCGGCCTCGGCCGCGAGGTTCTGGGCCGGAGCTGGGACTCGCGGCTGTGCGGCCCTGGCGGCGGAGGTGGGGCCTCCAGGGCGGGGGTGACAACTCAGGAGTCCTGGTGCGCGGCGGGGGTGTGCCGTGCCTCCCGGCTCGGTGTTCCTGCGTTGTCGACCGCGGCGGTACGGGCAGAGCGGGGGACACCGGTGCGGCCTGGAACGGACGGGGGGACGCAAGCCGTCCTCTCGGGACCGCGTACCCGCGCCCGCCGCCCACGCGCTCGCCCGCCGCGCCCACGTCGGGGCGCGACAACGCCCGCGTCCGCGCGCTCCGCTACTCGACCCCGATGTCCTCGTTCCAGAGCGTCGGCTCCTCGGCGATGAACGTGCGCATCATGGCGACGAGGTCCGGGTCATCCAGGATCGTGACCTCGACGCCCTGCTCCCGCAGCCAGTCGTGACCGCCGGAGAACGTCTCCGCCTCACCGATCACGACGCGGGAGATGCCGAACTGCTTGACGAGGCCCGAGCAGTACCAGCAGGGCGACAGCGTCGTGACCATCGTCGTGCCCGAGTAGCCGGGCTGCCGTCCGGCGTTGCGGAACGCGTTCGTCTCGGCGTGCATCGACGCGTCGTCGTCCTGCACGCGCCGGTTGTGGCCGCTGCCGAGCAGGGTGCCGTCGGCGGCGAACAGCGCGGCGCCGATCGGGATCCCACCCTCGACGAGCCCCTGCTCCGCCTCGGCGCGGGCGACGGCCAGCTGCTCCTCGGCGGTCGTGAAGCGCGGCCCGGCGCCGACCGGTTCCGGGCCCGCCGCGGTGGCCGGGTCATCCGCCACGGCACCGAGGCCGGACGCCGCTGCCGCGTCCTGCACCGATCCACCGGGGACCGCCGACGGGGCCGCGTCGCCGCTCGCTCCCTCGGCCGGGAGGCCCGTCACCGGGTCCCTGGGATCACCACCGGGATGCCGGACGGTCGGCTCCTGCGGCTCGGCCGGCTCCCGCGGCTCGGCCGGCTCCTCGACGTCGGTCATGCGACGTCGTCCGCGCCGTCGACGCCGATGACGGTGTCGGGGGCCTCGGCGAGCGGACCGCCGACGGCCGGCTTCGCGACGCGGAATAGCAGGAAGTACGCCACGAACGCGACGACGAACCCGACGAGCGGGGTGAGGTCGCCGACCGGGGTCGCCTTGGCGACGGGACCTTCGTAGAACGTCTGGTTCGAGAACAACCACACGGACAGCACGCCGCCGATGAGGAACGCGGTGATGCCCGCCCAGTTGCGGTACCGGACGCGGTCGGGGATGAACTGCGCGATGGACGTGCCGCGACGCAGGATCCGGTCCGCGAACACGACCCCGAGCCATGGCGCGATCCAGTAGGCGATGACGAGGAGGAAGTTCTCGTACTTCTCGCCGGCGTCGGGCAGGGCCCAGAGCGCGACGAAGAACCCGATGATGCCGAACCCGACGGCGACGATGGCCCGACGCAGCCCGAACCGGATGCGAACGCCCGCGGCGAGGAACGACATCGCGCCGGAGTAGATGTTGAGCGAGTTGGCGGCGATGGCGCCCACTGCGATCGCGATGAGCGTCAGGTCGCGGATCACGACCGGGAGGCTCGACGTGAACGACCCGGTCGGGTCGCCCGGGTCGAACCCACCGATGGTGACGGCTGCCGCGCCCGCCGCCATGAGGACGGTGCACGACACGAAGTCGCCGATGCCCGCGGCCCAGCCGGCGGTGCGGCGGGACGCGCTGGCGGGCAGGTACCGGGTGTAGTCGGACGCGTAGGGGTTCCAGCCGGCGGCGTAACCGAACGCCGCGCTCACGGTGAGGGTGAAGCCGGCGAAGGAGTAGCCCCCGCCCTTCGGGGTGTACTCGAGGTGGGCGTGGGAGAAGATCACGATCGTCGCGATGAGGAAGATGATCCCGAGGATGTACGACGCGTAGCGCTCGAACACCTGGACGAGGTCGTGGCCGACGAACGCCACGGCGACCTCGAGCACCACGACGATGATCAGCGCGAGCCACGTGCTCATGCCGGTGAGGGTCGACAGCGCCAGCGCGCCGGAGACCGAGTTCGTGGCGAACCAGCCCAGGCCGGCCATGATCGTGTTGATGCCCGCCGGCAGGATGTTGCCGAGGAACCCGAACGCGGTCCGGCTCAGCACGAGCTGTGCGAGACCCTCACGCGGCCCCCACGTCGACAGGATGCCCTGTGTGATCGACCCGAGTGCGTTGCCGATGATGAGGGCGATCATCGCCCAGCGGAAGTCGAGCCCGAAGAACAGCACCGCGATGACGCCGACGTAGATCGTGGCGAACTCGAGGTTCGGCGCGGTCCATGTGGCCGCGAGCTGCCACGGGGAGCCGTGACGGGCGGAAGCGGGGATGGCCTCGATGCCGCCGGGTTCGACGCGGCTCGGGCGGGCGTGCACGGGGGACGGTGCAGTGGTGGTCACTGAGGAAGCCTACGAGCGCCCGCGGCCGGCCGGGGTCGTGATGGCCGGTTCGTCACACGCTCTTTACACGGCGGCGCGAGGCCGTCGCCGGTTCCCAGCATGCTCCCAGTGCTCTTCGGTCGACTCTGAGCACGTGTACAGCGGACGCGGCGGCCGTCGCCGTAGTGTCGGATGCCCCGACGAGCTCTGCTCGGCGGTCAAACGAACGGAAGGCACACCATGGGATTCCTCGATCGACTGCTCGGGCGCGAGGACCGATCGCAGCCGGGCGATGGCCGCCAGGCATGGCCGACGAACGCCGACCCGTACGGGCAGCAGTCCGCTGCGGGCTACCGCTACGGTCAACAGTCGTACGACGTGCCGCCGGATGCTGCGCGTACCGCCTCCGCGGGATCGTCGACGCCCCCGAGCGAGGACGAACTCGCGGTGGAGCGCTACCGCTACCTCCTGCGTACGGCGCCGCCCGAACGCATCGAGGACGTCCACGCCGAGGCCTTCGCCCGGTTGACACCCGAGCAGCGACGCATGGTGTTCGACGAGTTGTCGCGCACCGCGCCCGCCGATGAGGCTCCTCGCGCCGACGACCCCCGCTCGCTCGCGCAGGCCGCGACGCGGTCGGAGATCCGGCAACCGGGGACCCTCGAGCGGTCGCTCGGCGGTTGGGGCGGCGGGTACGGGGGTCGCGGCGCGTACGGCGGTGCGAGCGCGTTCGGCGGCGGGTTCGGCGGGTACGGGAGGTCCGGGTCCGGTTTCGGGAGCATGCTCGGTGCCTCGCTCCTCGGCTCCGTCGCGGGCTACGTCATCGGGTCGACGATCATGAGCGCCTTCCTGCCCGAGCCCGGCATGTTCGGTGAGCCGGTCGACGCGAGTGGGGCGGACGACGGGGGTGACGGCAGTGGTGACGACGGTGGCGGCGGGGGCGACGGCAGCGGGGATGACGGCAGCGGGGCGGACGGCACCGACGTCGGCGCGGACGGCGGTGGCTACGAGGCCGCGGGCTGGGACTCCGGATCGGGCCTCGACGCGGGGTCCGACTGGGGTGGAGGATTCGACCAGGACCTCGGCGGGTTCGACGTCTGAGGTCATCGGCCGCACCGGTCGCGCGGCCGCACACGAGGAACACCGGGAACACGCGTCGAAGGAGTCGCCGTGCCGTTCATCGAAGCCGTCGGGCTGACGAAGACCTACCGCGCGAAGACCGGGCCGGTCCATGCCCTGGCGGGGCTCGACCTCGCCGTGCCCGAGGGCAGCGTCACCGCGTTGCTCGGCCCGAACGGCGCGGGCAAGACGACCGCCGTCAAGGTCCTGACGACCCTCACGCGCCCGGACTCGGGACGCGCGACCATCGCCGGGACCGATGTCGTCGCGGAGCCCCAGCGCATCCGACGGCGCATCGGGGTGTCGGGTCAGTACGCGGCCGTGGACGAGAACCTGACGGGGTTCGAGAACCTCGACATGATCGGGCGGCTGTACCACCTGGGGCGGTCGGCTTCGCGTCGTCGTGCGCGGGACCTCATCGAGGCGTTCGGGTTGACCGAGGCGGGCGACCGGCCCGTCAAGGGGTTCTCGGGCGGGATGCGCCGGCGGATCGACCTCGCCGGCGCGCTCGTGGCGAAGCCCCCGGTGCTGTTCCTCGACGAGCCGACGACCGGCCTCGACCCGCGGAGCCGCCTCGGGCTCTGGGACGTCATCGAGGGCCTCGTCGCCGAGGGCACCACGGTGCTCCTGACGACGCAGTACTTGGAGGAAGCGGACCGGCTCGCCGACGACATCGCCGTGATCGACGGCGGCCGGGTGATCGCCCACGGGACGGCGGACGAGTTGAAGAGCCGTGTGGGCGGGCACCGCGTGGTGGTCACGCTCGTGTCGGCGGACGACCGGGCGGCCGCGGCGGCAGTGCTCGAGCGGCACGGGGACGGATCCGTCGAGGTCGGTGGGGACGGCCGGACCCTCTCGGTCGCCGTCCGGTCGGGCCCGTCGGCGCTCCGCGCGGCCCTGGCCGAGCTCGCCGAGGCGGAGGTGGACCTCCACGACGCCGGGATGCGACGCCCCACGCTCGACGACGTGTTCCTGCGCCTCACCGGGCACGCCGCGACGACGGAACCCGATGCCGACGCCGGGGACCCGACCACCGCGACGGACGCGACCACGGTGACCGGGCCTCCCAGGCCGGAGGACCGTGCGGCGTCGACGCCGGAGATCCCGGCCTCGTCGGGGACGGCACGGCGATGACCGCGACCGCGCAGCTCCCCGTCGTGCGCGACCGTCGCGTCGCGGGATGGTGCAACGACGGCTGGACCGTGACCCGGCGCAACCTCCTCAAGATCCGCCGCTCCCCGGACATGCTCGTGTTCGCGGTGCTGCAGCCGATCATGTTCGTGTTGCTGTTCAGCCAGGTGTACGGCGGGGCGATCGCCGTGCGTGGTACCGACTACACGCAGTTCCTCATGGCCGGGATCTTCGCGCAGACCGTGGTGTTCGGCGCCACGTTCTCGGGCTACAGCATGGCCCAGGACCTGACGGAGGGGATCATCGACCGGTTCCGGACCCTGCCGATGAGTCCGTCCGCCGTGCTCGTCGGGCGGACCAACGGGGACCTCGTCCTCAACGGGATCTCGGTCTTGATCATGATGCTCACGGGCCTGGCGGTCGGCTGGCGGGTGCACTCGTCGCCGGGGGAGTTCGTCGCCGGCCTCGTCCTGCTCCTCGCGTTCAGCTACGCGTTCAGCTGGGTGATGGCGCTGCTCGGCATGAGCGTCCGGTCGCCCGAGGTGATCAACAACGCCTCCTTCATGATCCTGTTCCCCATCACGTTCATCTCGAACGCGTTCGTGCCGAGCGACACCCTGCCGCTGGTGCTGCGGGTGTTCGCCGAGTGGAACCCGGTGTCGTCGCTCGTGCAGGCCGTCCGGCAACTGTTCGGCAACGTGGGGAGCAGTCCCGTCCCCGACGTCTGGACCATGCAGCACCCGGTCGCCACGGTGCTCGTCGGCATCGTGGTGCTGCTCGTCGTGTTCGTCCCCTGGAGCGTGCGGAAGTACGCCTCGATCAGCAAGCGGTAGGTCGCTGCGCTTCCCCAGGCGGGGACGCCGCCCGCAGAATAGGCTGCTCGCGCCATGACGACGACCGACCCCCGCCCCTCCCTGCCGGGTCCCGGAGCAGCGGACCGCGACGCCACCGAGCCGCGGCTCGACCGGAGCACCCGCCTGCGGCGCTGGATGTTGCAGGGCACCGAGAGCTCGGGCGCCCACGAGGGCCCGCACCAGGTCGAGGTGGAGCGCACCCACTCGTGGTGGCGCGTGATGTGCCTCACGGGCGTCGACTACTTCTCCACCCTGGGGTACCAGCCGGCCATCGCGGCGCTCGCCGCGGGCCTCCTGTCGCCGATCGCGACGGTGGTGCTCGTGCTCGTCACGCTGTTCGGCGCGCTCCCGGTGTACCGACGGGTCGCGCAGGACAGCTTCCGCGGAGCCGGGTCGATCGCCATGCTCGAGAAGCTCCTGCCGTGGTGGGCGGGCAAGCTCCTCGTGCTCGTCCTGCTCGGGTTCGCCGTGACGGACTTCATGATCACGATCACGCTGTCGGCGGCGGACGCCACGGCGCACCTCGCCGAGAACCCGTACACGCCGCACTGGTTCACCGACATCCCCGTGCCCCTGACGCTCGCACTCATCGCCCTGCTCGGCGTCGTGTTCCTCCGCGGGTTCCGCGAGGCGATCGGCATCGCCGTGGTGCTCGTGTCCGTGTACCTCGTCCTCAACCTCGTCGTGGTCGCCGTGGCGCTCGTGCACGTGCTGAGCCGTCCCTCCCTGGCCACGGACTGGTGGTCGGGACTGACCGCACAGCACGCCGATCCACTCGCGATGATCGGGATCGCGTTGCTCGTGTTCCCGAAGCTCGCGCTCGGTCTGTCCGGGTTCGAGACCGGGGTGTCGGTCATGCCGCAGGTCGACGGCGGGAACGGTGACGTGCCGGGGAAGCGCCCGGAGGGGCGGATCCGGGGGACCCGGCGCCTCCTCACCACTGCCGCGCTCATCATGAGCTCGTTCCTCATCCTGTCGAGCGTCGTCACCACGTTCCTCATCCCGCAGAAGGAGTTCCAGCCGGGCGGTGAGGCCAACGGCCGAGCGCTCGCCTTCCTGGCCCACGAGTACCTCGGGAGCGTCTTCGGGAGCGTGTACGACGCCTCCACCATCGCGATCCTGTGGTTCGCGGGCGCGAGCGCGATGGCGGGCCTGCTCAACCTCGTTCCGCGGTTCCTGCCGCGCTACGGGATGGCACCGCAATGGGCGCGAGCCGTCCGGCCGCTCGTGCTCATCTTCACGCTCATCGCGTTCGCCATCACCCTGATCTTCAACGCGGACGTCGACGCCCAGGGTGGTGCCTACGCCACGGGGGTGCTCGTGCTCATCACGAGTGCATCGGTCGCCGTGACCCTGTCGGCACGGCGGAAGCGGCAGCGGGGCCGGACCATCGCGTTCGGCGTCATCACGCTCGTGTTCGGCTACACCACCGTGGCGAACGTCATCGAACGCCCCGACGGCGTGCGGATCGCGGCGGTGTTCATCCTGGCGATCGTCGTCGTGTCGCTGCTCTCGCGGGTGCGCCGGTCGTTCGAGCTCCGGGCATCGTCGATCGAGCTCGACGCCGTCGCGCAGCAGTTCGTCGTGGCCGATGCCGACCAGTTCGGGCAGGTGTGCATCATCGCGAACGAGCCGGACGACGGGAGCGCCGAGGAGTACCGGACCAAGGGCAAGATCGAGCGTCGGTCGAGCGGCATCCCCGCGCGCGTCCCGACGATCTTCCTCGAGGTGTACCCGGCGGACTCGTCGGACTTCGAGGAGGACCTCAAGATCGAGGGCGTCGTCAAGCACGGCTTCCGGATCCTCCGCGTGCGTTCGGGCACCGTCCCCAACACGATCGCGTCGACGCTCCTCGCCGTCCGCGACCTCACCGGCGTCGTGCCGAGCATCTACTTCGCGTGGACCGAGGGCAGCCCCATCCGCAACATGGTGCGCTTCCTGTTCACCGGCGCAGGCGAGGTCGCACCGGTCACGCGCGAGGTGCTCCGCGAGGCCGAGCCGGACGTTGCCCGCCGTCCCGTCGTCCACGTGTCCTGAGGCGCAGCGCGGGTGCTCACCATCGCCCGCGGTGCGCAACTCAGGAAAGTGGGCCCGGTGGCGCGCTCGCCGCGTGCCTCCCGGGTCCGTGTTCCTGATCTGTCACCTGCCGGCGCTGTGCTGGGGCGGAGGCCGCGGCAGGCCGGGGCGGGCCGCGGCGGGCCGCGGGTGCGCCGCGGCCGGCGCCGGGCAGTGCCGCGGCCAGGGCTGGTGCCGGTGCCGGGCTGTGCCGCGGCCGGCGCCGGGCAGTGCCGCGGCCAGGGCCGGGCTGTGCCGCGGCCAGGGCTGGTGCCGGAGCCGGGAGGTGCCGCGGCCAGGGCTGGTGCCGGAGCCGGGAGGCGCGGGTCGGGGTCGGCTGGTCGGCGCGCGCCGTCGATGGGGGTGAGGCGGGCGCGGTGCGGCCGTCGTCATGGGTGGCCGATTCAGGAACGCGAGCGGCCGGCGGTGCCGCGGCGTCCCTCCCGGTGTCGTGTTCCTGATCCGTCGTCCGCGGCGCGGCGCGGCGCGGCGCGGGCTGGGCAGGTCGGCGCAGGTCGGGAGGTGGGGACGTGGCGGGCCCGGCGCGTCCGTCGCCATGGTGTGGCCAAATCAGGAATGCGAGCCCGTTGGTGGCTCCGCAGCGCCCCTCGCGATGCCCACTTCCTGACTTGTCGCCGGCGGCGGCAGCAGCGGCTACCGCGCGGGGACGTCGGTTCAGGAAAGCGGGTCGGGTGGCGGGCCCGTGGCGTCCCTCCCGGCGTCCGGTTCCTGATTCGTCGTCCGCCAGCCGTCGGGAGGTGCGGCGTGCGCCCGGTACGTCGTGGACGCGCAGGGCGCGGTACGTCTCGTCGCCGGAGGCGGACAACTCAGGAGAACAGGTAGGGTGGCGGGCCTGTGGCGTCCCTCCCGGCGTCGTTTTCCTGAATTGTCTGCCTGGCAGCTGCTGGCTCCCGGAATCCGCGCGCGACGGCCGTACCACGGGCAGCGCCAATGGACCGCGCGACGCCGCCGCTACGCAGCGCCGCCGGGCCGCGCGCCGCCGCCGCTACGCGTCCGCGCCGGTGATGCGGTCCCGCACCTTGCGCCGGAGCACCTTGCCGATCATCGAGCGGGGCAGGTCCTCGACCACCACGACGCGACGCGGCACCTTGTACGGGGCGAGGTGCTCCCGGGCGTACTCACGGAGCGCGTCGGCCGAGAACGTGGCGGGGTCGGTGGGCACGACCGCCGCCACGACCTGCTCGTTGCCGCCCGTGGTGATGCCGACGACGGCGACCTCGCGGACCAGGGGGGAGCGGATGAGCGTGTCCTCGACCTCGGACGGCGAGACGTTGAAGCCGCCCGTGATGATGAGTTCCTTGAGGCGGTCGACGATCGACACGAAGCCGTCCTCGTCGATCGAGACGATGTCACCCGTACGGAACCAGCCGTCGGCCGTGAACGCCTCGTCCGTGGCGTCTGCGCGCCCCCAGTAGCCCTGGAACACCTGCGGACCCTTGACGAGTAGCTCGCCCGGCTGCCCGACCGGGACGTCCTTCGAGGGGTCGTCCGGGTCGCCGACGCGGATGTCGGTCGACGGGAACGGGAGGCCGATCGTGCCGAGACGCCGAGCGTCGGAGACCGGGTTCGCCATGATGACGGGGGACGTCTCGGACAGGCCGTAGCCCTCGACCAGGACGCCGCCGGTCTTGGCCTCCCACGGCTCGATGACGGCCTGCGAGAGCGGCATGGCACCCGAGATGCCGATCTCGATGCCCCGCAGCGAGACCTTCTTGCCAGCGGCGTGCTCGAGTCGGGCGTAGATCGGCGGTACCGCGGGCAGGAACGTCGGCGGATGGCGCTTCATCGCGGCGAGCACGAGCTGCGGATCGAACGCGGGGAACAGCACGAGCCGCGACGCCATGCTCATCGCGAACGTCAGGCAGAGCGTCAGGCCGTAGGCGTGGAACATCGGCAGGATCGCGTAGACGACGCTGTCACCGGGCTTGATCTGGGGGATCCACGCCCGCGCCTGCGCCGCGTTCGCCAGGAGGTTCCGGTGCGTCAGGACCGCGCCCTTCGGGTTCCCCATCGTGCCGGACGTGTACTGGATGAGCGCCGTGTCGGTGGTCGCCGGGCGGGGGTGCCTCCGGGAGAGCCGGCGGCCGTCGACGAGCGACTCCCAGCGCGTCGTCCCGCGGACCTTCGTCGTCAGCTTCGCACGGGACTCGCGCGCCTTCGCGACGGGGAGCGCGAGCGCCGCCCGGGTGGACCGGGGCATCGCACGCGTCATGTCGACCGAGACGATCGCGTCGAGCGCCAGGTCGATCGGGAAGTCCTGGAGCGTCGCCACCGACTTGTCCCACGCGATCGCCACCTTGGCGCCGTGGTCCTCGAACTGGTGCCGGAGTTCCCGTGGCGTGTAGAGCGGGTTGTGCTCCACGACGATCGCGCCGAGCCGGAGCACCGCGTAGAACGCGACGACGTGCTGCGGGCAGTTCGGCAGGACGATGGCGACGCGGTCGCCCGCTCCGACCCCGAGCTGCTGCAGTCCGTGGGCCGCGCGCTCGATCTGCGCCTGCAGTTCCCGGTAGGTCGTCGTCGCGCCGAAGAACTCGAGGGCGACGTTGCGCGGGTAGCGGGCCGCGGAGCCCTCGACGAGGTCGAGCAACGACCCGGTGGGCTCGTCGATGTCGAACGGGACTCCAGGGGCGTAGCTGCGCTGCCAAGGCGGTGGCGTGTCGGTGCTCACCCGTTCACCCTAGAGGCGGCCCGATGCCCGCGCTCAGGCGACTCCCCGGCGTGCGAGGGACGATCCCTGCATGGTTTCCCTGGCCACGGCGATGCGCGATCGCCTCAACGCCACGTTCACGGGCAGCGCCACCGAGCGGCCCCAGTGGATCGGCGATCTCGAGCACGGCACCGACGAGGGCTTCTTCGGCCCCGACTCCGCGACGTGGGCGGTGCACGGCGGCATGTCCACCATCGTCGCGGGCGTGCGGGCGCTCCTCGTGCAGGCGCTGCACCCGGGGGCGCTCGCCGGGGTCGCCGACCACTCCCGCTACCGCGAGGACCCCTTCGGCCGGCTCGCGGGCACCATCCGCTGGATCTACACCGTCTCGCACGGCGACACCGCGACGGCGACGGCCGCGAGCGAGTGGGTCCTCCGGCTGCACGAGCGGGTCCGGGGCGAGTTCACGGACGCCCACGGCGTCACCCGTCCCTACAGCGCGAACGACCCGGACCTCCTCCGCTGGGTGCACCTGGCGTTCGCGGACTCGTTCCTGCGGACGGCCGAGCTCTGGGGCGAGCGCATCCCCGGCGGCGCCGACGCCTACGTGCGCGAGTGGGCGACGGCAGGGCGACTCATGCGCGTGGACGGGCCGCCGGAGTCCGACGAGGAACTGCGCGCCCAGCTCGACGGGTACCTCGACCGCGGGGACCTCGCCGTCACGGACCGCACGCACGAGGTCGTCTCGTTCATCCGGAACCCGCCCCTGTCCCGGATGCTCCGGCCCGGGTACCGCGTGCTGTTCGACGGCGCGGTGGCGTCGCTCGACCCGCGGCACCGGAAGCTCCTCGGCCTCCGGGCGCCGGGCGTCGGACCGCTGCCCGCACCGGCGATCGCCTCGACGCGGCTCGTGCTCGACGGCATCGGCAGGGTGCTCGGTGGGCGGAGCGGTACCGAGCGGGTCGCCCTGGCACGCGTCGACCGGCTCCGCGCGGAACAGCAGGCGGCCTGACGGACGTGGGCCGCGCCTCCCGACCGGACGGCCTGGAGGCGCGGGTCGGCCTGACGGACGCGGGCCGCGCCTCCCGACCGGACGGCCTGGAGGCGCGGCCCACGACCGCGACGGACGCTCAGAACCCGGAGGGGTACCGGGGCGTGTAGGGCTCCTCGAGCCGAGCGATCTCGTCGGTGGTGAGCTCGAGCTCCACGCCCGCGACGGCGTCGTCGATGTGGTGTTCCTTGGTCGCACCGATGATCGGGGCCGTGATCGAGGACTTGCCGGCCACCCAGGCGAGCGCGACCTGCGCCATGGTGACCCCGCGCTCCGACGCGATCGCGGCGACCGCGTCGACGATCGCCTTGTTCGACTCCTCGCCCTGCTTGTAGAGCGTCTTGCCGAACTCGTCCGTGCCCTCGCGCTTCGTGCCGCCCTCACCCCAGGGGCGGGTGACCTTGCCGCGGGCCAGGGGGCTCCACGGGATCACGCCGACGCCGGTGGCCTCGCAGAAGGGGAGCATCTCGCGCTCCTCCTCGCGCTCGAGCAGGTTCACCTGGTCCTGCATCGACACGAACTTCGTCCAGCCGTGCCGCTCGGCGACGTGCTGCATCTCGGCGAACTGCCACGCCCACATGCTCGAGGCGCCGATGTACCGTGCCTTGCCGGACTTGACGACGTCGTGCAGGGCCTCCATCGTCTCCTCGATCGGCGTGTTCGGGTCGAAGCGGTGGATCTGGTAGAGGTCGACGTAGTCGGTGCCGAGCCGCTGCAGCGACGCGTCGATCTCGTGCATGATCGACACCCGGCTCAGGCCGGCGCCGTTGCGGCCCTCGCGCATGCGGTTGAACACCTTGGTGGCGATCACGACCTCCTCGCGCGGAGCGAGCTCCTTGAGGACGGTGCCCGTGATCTCCTCGCTCGAGCCGAGGGAGTACACGTTCGCGGTGTCGAACGTCGTGATGCCCGCTTCGTACGCGCGGCGGATGAACGGGCGGGCGTCGTCGAGGCCGACGCTCCACTCGTGCGAACCCCTGCCGGGGTCCCCGTAGCTCATCATGCCGAGCACGACGGCGCTGATCTCGAGTCCCGAGTTGCCCAGTCGGACGGTCTTCATGCGGTGATCCTCTCGTCGCGGCCGGTGACGGCGAGCAGCCGCGTCTGCAGCGGGGCGTCGTCGTCGACCTGGATTGGTGCGTCGTAGAGACCGCTCGCGGCGAGCGAGTCGATCTGGGGTTCGAAGACGGTCCACACGGCCTGGACGAGTTCGAGCGGCAGGTGCTCGTCCGAATGCGTGGCGCGGGCGAGGTCCCACGTGTGGATCGTGATGTCGGAGGTCTGCTCGGCGAGGTACTCCGCGGCGGGCACCGTGTCCGTCGCCAGGTGTACGGGGGTGTCGTTGGGCGCGTTCCGCCAGGCCTCCGTCGCGGCGGCGGAGAACCGGGTCCACGCGGCGACGAGGTCCTCGCCGATCGGCTCGAGCTCGTCGTGCGCCTGTTCGTGGTCGTGGCCGGCGAGCAGGTGTGGGATCCACCGCTGCTCGTCGATGACGTGGGTGACGAGGTCGCGCGTCGACCACTCGGTGTCGGGCGTCGGGGCGTCCCAGTCGGTGACCTGCTCGAGGCGACGGCCGAACTCGGCCGCCGCGAGCGCCTGCAGGGTGATCCAGTCGAAGGCCATGGTCGGGCTCCTGTCTCGGGTCCTGGTGCGGGATGCGGTGCCTGCGGGGCAACGTGCCCGGCGGGCGGCGTGTTCCCCGCGGTCTCGGCCCGGGCGCGTCCTGCTGGTCGGGCGTCACCACGCTACTCGTGCAGTGGGTGCGGTGGGTGTGCGCGGGCGCGGTGGGTGTGCGCGGATGCGGTGGCGTCGGTGGTTCGCCATGGGCGCCGGCGAGCCGGGGCGCTGGTGCGCTGGTGCGCTCGCTCGCGCGCTGGTGCGCTGGTGCGCTGGTGTGCTCGTGCGCGCCTCGCACGCGCGTGCGCGACGCGGGCTGCCGGCCATGTCGCGTCGACAGATCAGGAACACGCGGTCGGGAGGGACGGGTCAGGGCTGCCGCGGACCTCCTGTCCTGCGTTGTCACCAGGCTGCCCGCATGCCGGTGGGGGAGGGCCGCGGGGTGCCGCCGACGGTTCGGAGGAGGTGCAGCGTGCGCGCGCGGGTGGGCGGCGGTGCAGCGAGAGCGTGTCCAGCAGATCCCCGTCCGATGACGACTCAGGAATTCCCGGCCGGGAGGGGCGTGGCGGCTCCGTCTCCTGCCTGCCGTCCTGAGTTGTCGCCGGCGGAGCGGCGTGGAGGGGCGGGGCCGGAGGCGGACGGGCCCAGCGGGACGGGGCGGCGTTGCGATGGGAGGGCGGCGGCGCACCCTTGGGTCGACGACTCAGGAATCCTCGGCCGGGAGGGGTGGGGGCTCCGTCTCCTGCCTTCCGTCCTGAGTTGTCGGCGGCGGAGCGGGGTGGAGGGGTGGGGCGGAGGCGGACGGGGCCAGCGGGACGGGGGCGTTGCGATGGGAGGGCGGCGGCGCACCCTTGCGTCGACGACTCAGGAATCCTCGGCCGGGAGGGGCGTGGGGGCTCCGTCTCCTGCCTTCCGTCCTGAGTTGTCGGCGGCGGAGCGGGGCCCGCATCCGCGGCGGGGTGGGGGCGGCGCCCGTTGCGTCGACGGTCCAGGCGTGCGCTGCTCGGAGGGACGCAGCAGGGCCGCCGCGAGCCTCCCGTCCTGCACGTCGCCGGACCTGGACCCGGAACGCACCTGGACCCGGAACGGACCCGGAACGGACTCGGACCCGGATCTGGAACGGACCCGAACCCGGCCCGGACCCCGGCCCGGACCCGGACCCGGACGCGGCGGAGCCCCGGCGCGCGCACGCGTCGGGGCTCCGTGTCCCGGTGGGCCTGCGGCCCCGAGGGAGGTGACTCAGGCCGCCTGGAGGACGAGCTGGATGTCGAGGGTGATCGTGACGTCGTTGCCGAGGGTGAACCCGCCGGCCTCGAGCGCCGCGTTCCAGTTCACGCCGAACTCGGTGCGGTCGATCTTCGTGGTGGCCTCGGCGCCGAGCTTGGTCTGGCCGTAGCCGTCGGTGGTGATGCCGCCGAGCTCGGTCTTCAGGGTGACGGGCTTGGTGACGCCGCGGAGGGTGAGCTCGCCGTCGATGAGGAGGTCGTCGCCGTGCTCCCGGATGCCCGTCGAGCGGAACACCATCTGCGGGTGCTCGTCCGCGGCGAAGAAGTCGCTCGTCGCGAGGTGCTGGTCGCGGGCCTCCTGGCCGGTCTTGACGCTGGCGATGTCGATGGTCGCCTCGATGGTCGACTCGAGCGGGTTCTCGGCGGTGACGGCGGTCACGTCGAAGGTCTGGAACGTGCCCTTGACCTTGCTGATGGCGAGGTGGCGGACGGAGAAGCTGACCTCGGAGTGGGTCGGGTCGAGCTTCCAGGTGCCGGCGATGTAGCCGGGGATGGCGGCGGCGGTGATGGCCATGGAGTTCTCCTCGTGGTGCTGGGACGTTCGTCGCGGCCCGGTGACCGCTGGTCGATGCAAGCGCATCGATCGGCAGTCTAACCCGGGATCGCCGAAAAAGGTTGTAGCGACTACTAAATGGTCGGGACGGGCGTGTCGCCGTGCGACCTGACCGCGTGGATCAGGCCGGACGGGAGGTCGGGGAGACCGACTTCGACGCGTCGCGCTCCGCGATCGAGCCGATGGCGTCGTCGATGCGCTGCATCGCCTCGGCGTCGAGGGTCACCCCCGCCGCGACGACGTTGTCGACGACCTGCTGCGGCCGGGAGGCCCCGATGATGGCCGACGCGACGTTGTCGTTCTGCAGGACCCACGCGATCGACAGCTGCGCCATCGACAGGCCGAGGTCGTCCGCGATCGGCTGCAGGGCCTGGACGCGCTCGAGCACGTCGTCGCGCATCCAGCGCGAGATCATCTGCGCGCCGCCCTTCTCGTCCGTCGCGCGGGAGCCCTCGGGGAGCGGCTGACCCGGCTTGTACTTGCCCGTCAGCACACCCTGGGCGATCGGGGAGAACACGATCTGCGACAGCCCGAGCTGCTTCGAGGTCGGGATGACCTCGCCCTCGATCACGCGCCAGAGCATCGAGTACTGCGGCTGGTTCGCGATGAGCTGGAACCCGAGCTGCTGGGCGAGCTCGTGTCCGGCGCGGATCTGGTCCGCGGTCCACTCGGAGACACCGATGTAGAGCGCCTTGCCCTGCCGCACCACGTCGGCGAAGGCCTGCATGGTCTCCTCGAGGGGCGTCTCGTGGTCGTAACGGTGCGCCTGGTAGAGGTCGACGTAGTCGGTCTGGAGGCGCTGCAGCGAACCGTCGATCGACTCGAGGACGTGCTTGCGCGAGAGGCCGACGTCGTTGTGCCCCTTCGGGCCGGTCGGCCAGTACACCTTCGTGAAGACCTCGAGGGACTGTCGCCGCTCACCCTTGAGCGCCTCGCCGAGGACGGTCTCGGCGGCTGTGTTCGCGTACGTGTCCGCCGTGTCGAACGTGGTGATGCCGGCGTCGAGGGCAGCGCGCACACACTGCGTCGCGACGTCGTTCTCGACCTGCGACCCGTGGGTGAGCCAGTTGCCGTAGGTGATCTCGGAGATCTTCAGTCCGCTGTTGCCGAGGTATCGGAATTCCATGCTCCGGACGCTACCGGAACGGTACCGATCCGGCGCTCGGGAGGGCGCCCCGGGCCTCCCGGCCGACCTGCCGGCGTGTGTCGGGGATGTGAACGTCGGGTGACGCGGCCCTGGCAATGGCCTGCACATGTCTGTACCCGGCCCAAACCGTCGCGGGGACCACCCTCGAATGGGTGTCATGACCCGAGCAACCACCCCCGTCCAGGGGCGACCCGTTCAGGGGACGGCGGACGTCCTCGTGGAGGCGGTGACCGGAGGCGTACCCGTCGTCCCACGGTCCCGTCCCCGTGCGGTGCGCCTCCCGCCGGCCGTGCGTCGGCGCCCCCTGCCCTCGGTTCGTCGGCGCCTCCCGAAGGCCGCGGCCGTCCGGGAGCTCGCGTCGTTCGGAGCGGTCGGTGGCGTGTCCTTCGTGGTCGACGTGGGCGTCTACAACCTGCTCCGCGCCACGGTGCTCGACGACAAGCCCGTCGGCGCCAAGATCGTCTCCGTCGCCGTCGCGACCCTCGTCGCGTGGCTCGGCAACCGGTTCCTGACGTTCCGGTCCCAGCGGACCGCGAACCGTCGGGAGACGGCTCGCGAAGGTGCCCTGTTCGTCCTGTCGAACCTCATCGGGCTCGGCATCGCGACCGGGTGCCTCTTCGTGTCCCACTACCTGCTCGGTTTCACCTCGACCCTCGCCGACAACGTCGCCGGCAACGGAGTCGGCCTCGTGCTCGGCACGATCTTCCGCTTCGTCGCCTACAAGGCAGTCGTTTTCCGCATCAAGGAGGCACCGGTTGATGAATGACACAGCAGTCGCGGCGCTCGCGTCGATCTCGCGCATCACGGCGGCGGGCCCGCTGTTGAAGCCGAGTCACGACGCGCCCGCGACCGACACCCCGAACCGCGGCACCACGTCCGTGCCGACCGGCGGTTCCGGGTCCACCCACCACGCGGTGTGGAGCCTGGGGGAGTGGATCGGGTACTCGGCGCTCATCGCCGTGTCGATCCTCCTGACCGTGGTGGCGCTGTCGACCCTCTGGTGGATGCTGCACGCGTGGCGGTCGCGCGAGGCGCTGCGGCAGACCAGCTTCAGCCAGAGCCCTCGTCCCGCGGCCCACCGGTTCACGCTCCTGGTGCCCGGACGGCACGAACAGGACGTCGTGGGCGAGACGCTCGACCAGCTCGCCCGGCAGGACCACCCCGATTTCGAGATCATCGCGATCGTCGGCGAGGACGACCCCGAGACCGACGCCGTCGTCCGGGCCGCCGCCCGACGCCACCCGGACCTCATCCGGGTCGTGGTCGACGACACCGCCCCGAAGAACAAGCCGAAGGCGATGAACCTCGCCCTGCAGCACGCGACCGGCGACGTCGTGGGCGTGTTCGACGCGGAGGACGAGGTGTACCCCCACCTGCTCACGCTCGTCGACTCCCGGTTCCAGGAGACCGGCGCCGACGTCGTGCAGGGCGGCGTGCAGCTCATGAACTTCCGGTCGAGCTGGTGGAGCCTGCGGAACGTCCTCGAGTACTACTTCTGGTTCCGGTCCCGCCTGCACTTCCACGCCGAGTCGAAGTTCATCCCCCTCGGCGGCAACACCGTGTTCGTCACGAAGGAACGTCTCGACTGGTCGAACGGCTGGGACGCCGGCTGCCTCGCCGAGGACTGCGAGCTCGGCGTGCGGCTCTCCGCCGACGGCGCCAAGGTGGTCGTCGCCTACAGCCCGGAGGCGGTCACCCGCGAGGAGACCCCGCCGACCTTCGCGTCCCTCCTCAAGCAGCGCACGCGCTGGAACCAGGGGTTCCTGCAGGTGCTCGGCAAGGGGGAGTGGAAGCAGCTCCCGAGCGCGAAGCAGCGGTTCTTCGCCCGGTACCTGCTCACCATGCCGTTCATCCAGGCGGCGACGGGGCTCCTCATCCCGCTGAGCGTCCTCATGATCGTGTTCGTCAAGGTGCCGACGGTCATCGCGCTCATCAGCTTCATCCCCGTCGCGCCCACCCTGATGCTCCTGGCCGTCGAGGTGGTCGGGCTCAACGAGTTCGGCCGCATCTACCAGGAGAAGGTCCGCATCCGCGACTACGTCAAGCTCGTCGTCGGCCTCGTGCCGTACCAGATCTTCCTCGCCGCCGCCGCCGTCCGGGCGGTCGTCCGGCACCTGCAGGGTCTCAACGCCTGGGAGAAGACCGAGCACACGAACCAGCACCGTCCCGCCGCCGTCCAGGGCTTCGCATCCGCGGTGACCCAGGACGTGGCGGCACCGACCAGCTCGCACGGCGTCCTGGCGATGGCCGGCGCGGACACCACCCGAGGAGGCGACCGATGACCGCGAGCGCGACACACACCCCGGCGGCCGGCAACATCGGGACCGGTCGTGCCCTCCGTGACCAGTCGCTCATCGCGACGTGGGTCGCCCGGCACGGCGCGAGTCTCGTCTGGGTCGCCCCACTCCTGGCGATCACCGCAGTGGTGCAGGCGTGGAACATGACCGGGACCCCGCAGCGCATCGACGACGAGGGCACCTACACGGCGCAGGCCTGGGCCATCGGCCACCTCGGCGAACTGACGCACTACACGTACTGGTACGACCACCCGCCGCTCGGCTGGATCCAGATCGCCGGGTACACGCAGCTGACCGGAGCGTGGCTGCGCTACCCGTACGCGGTCGACGCCGCTCGCGAGGCCATGGTGTTCTTCGCCGTGGTGTCCGCCGCGCTCCTGTTCGTCCTCGGACGCAAGCTCGGGCTGTCGCGGGCGGGCGCCACCGTCGCCGGGCTGCTCTTCGCGCTGTCCCCGCTCGCCGTGCAGTACCACCGCACGGTGTACATCGACAACGTCGCGACGCCGTGGCTCATCGCCGCGTTCGTGTTCGCCCTGAGCCGACGACAGCAGCTCGCCGGTTTCACCGCGGCGGCCGCGTGCCTCGGGGTCGCGGTGCTGAGCAAGGAGACCTACCTGCTCGCGTTGCCGTTCGTCGCCTGGATCGCGATCCGCCGCGCCGACCCCTCGACACGGCGGTACGCACTGAGCGTCGCCGGCGCCGTGCTCGCCATCATCGGCGGCGGGTACATCATGCTCGCCGCGGTCAAGGGCGAACTCCTGCCGCGCTCCGGTCAGGTCAGCCTGCTCGACGGCATCACGTACCAGCTCGGCTCCAGGAACGCGAGCGGATCGATCTTCGACCCGTCGAGCCTGGCGTCGAAGGCGGTGTCCCAGTGGTGGGACCTCGACCCCGTGTTCATCGTGTTCGGCTCGGCCGCAGCGGTCGTCGGGCTGTTCCTGCGCCGGGTCCGGCCGATCGCCGCGCTCCTGGTGTTCCTGCTCGCGATGATGTTCCGACCGAACGGCTACCTGCCGGTCCCGTACGTCATCATGCTCATCCCGATCGGTGCGGTCCTCGTGGCGTACACCGCCGAGCGTGCGGTGATCGCCGTCATGGGTCTCGGACGCCGTCGGGTCCGCGCTCGTCGGGCTGTCGGGCTCACCTGGCTCGTCGCGTGCGCCGCCGCCCTCGTGGTGGCCGTCCCGCTGTGGACCGTGCAGCTCCGCGGGTTCTTCCTCGCCGACCTGGACAAGCCGATGCAGCAGGCCGAGAACTGGGTCGGCGGCAACGTGCCGAAGAGCTCGCGGCTGCTCGTCGACGACGCGATGTGGGTGGACCTCGTCCACGACGGCTTCGCCCGCGACAACGTCATCTGGTACTACAAGCTCGACACCGACGGCGCGGTCGAGCGGCAGTCGCCAGACGGGTGGCGCGACTCGGACTACGTCGTCACGACGGACTCGATGCGCACCGGCGGCACGAGCTCGAAGGACGTCCACGCCGCCATCGCGAACTCGAGCATCGTCGCCTCGTTCGGCACCGGCGACCAAGAGGTCGACGTGCGCCGCATCCACTCCGAGGGCCACACTGCAGCACGGACGGAGATCACCCGCGCCGCGGACGTCCGGAAGACGCTCGGCACGCAGCTCGCGCGGAACCCGGGCCTGCACGCCACCGACGAGGCCGCGAGTCAGCTGCGCGCGGGCCAGGTCGACCAACGGGCGATCCTCGTGCTCGGTCAGCTGCTCGCCGCGCAGACCGTGCGCCTCGACACGTTCACGCCGCTCCCCGGCGAGACCGGCCAGACCTTCCGCCGACTCGTCGTCCACGGCACCTCGACCGCTGCCACCGTGCGCATGCAGAAGACGCTGCAGGCCATGACCGGCACGTTCCAACCGAAGCGCGTCCTGCGTTCCGGCGACACCCTGACGATCACCTTCTCGGCGATCGACCCGGCGACCACGGTCGTCACCTCGACGCCGTGACGGTGCGGGGGCTTCCCTGGCCCCCGCACCACCACGACGCCGACAACCGACGCGGACCCGATTCCGCAGGAGGAGCCCTCATGTCCACCCGAACCACCACGACGCCCACCCGAACGCTCCGCGCCCGGCGCCTCGCCGTCGCCGGCGCCGTCGCCGGTGTCGTCGTCGCCGCCACCGTCGGCGTCGGCGCCCCCGCGAACGCCGCCGCCCAGCCCGACGGCTGGCTCCGCGTCGGACACCTGTCGCCCGACACGAAGGGGGTCGACGTGCAGCTGTCGAACCTGTCCGGCGGGGCCAAGGTGTTCGAGCTCGACGACGTCGAGTACGGCCAGGTGAGCCCCTACAAGGAGCTCCCCGCCGGGACGTACGTACTGTCGATGCGGGCGGCGGACTCGCCGGACTCGACGCCGGTGATCTCCACCGACGTCACCGTCAAGGCCGGCTCGCCGACCACCGTCGTCGCCTACGGCAAGAACAAGCGGCTGCGCACCACGGCGTTCGCCGACGACCTCACGAAGCCGGGGGACGGCCAGGCGCGACTCCGACTCGTGCAGGCCGCGACGAACGCCAAGGAGATCGACGTGAAGACCTCCACCGGCACGACGGTCGCCCAGGACGCCCGGTTCGGCACCGCGACGCAGTACGCCACCGTCGACGCCGGCAAGTGGACCCTCAACGTGTCCGGCGGAGGCCAGCGGGGAACGGCCTCGGTCGACCTCGGCAGCGGCACCGTCTCGACGCTGTTCGTCCTCGACAACAGCGCCGGCAAGCTCACGGTGGTGCCCGTCGTCGACAGCGCCGCGACGGCCTCGGCCCCGGTCGGCGGGGTCCAGACCGGTGGGGGTGGCACCGCCGCCGAGGGGCCGTTCACGCGCTTCGAACACGCGGTGATCCGGTTCCTCCACGGGCTGGCCCACTGACCGCATGACGAGGAGACAGTGGATGACCTCGGCCCTCGTGGCCGTCGTCGCGGTCGCGTTGACCATCGGCATCGCGATCGTCGCGACGGCCCCGGGCCGATCGACGGACACCGAGCGCGCGGCGCAACCGGCCTCCACCGCAACGTCCGGCTCGGCCCCGGGCGGCGGACGGCGATCGGCCGCGACGCTCCGCGAGGACTTCCTCGACCGGTACGTGCGGGGCGGCCGCGTCGTCCGGACCGACCAGGGCGGCGACACCGTGAGCGAGGGGCAGGCGTACGGCATGCTCGTCGCGCTCGCATCGGGTGACCAGCGGCGGTTCCGCAGCATCTGGTCGTGGACGAGGCAGCACCTCCAGGGCGACGACCACCTGCTCGCCTGGCGGTGGACGACGGAGGGCGGGACCGCGGACGAGCAGTCGGCGAGCGACGCCGACCTCGACGCCGCACGCGCCCTCGTGCTCGCCGGCAAGCGGTTCGACCAGCCGGCGTACACGACCGCCGGGAAGCAGATGGCGTCGGCGATCCTCGATCGCGAGACCGCCCAGACCGACGTCGGGCGGATCCTCCTGCCCGGCCCGTGGGCCGCGACGGGCCAGCCGTACGCCTACGACGCGTCGTACGCGTCACCCGTCGCGTTCGCAGTCCTCGCGAAGGCGACCGGCGACCCGCGATGGGAGCAGCTCGAACGCGGCTCGCACGCCGTCACCGGGACGATCCTGGCGAACGCGGCGTTGCCGAGCGACTGGTCGCAGGTCCACCAGGACGGCACCGTCGACCCCATGCCGTCCGCGAACGGCACCGGCGGCCCCGTGGTCTACGGGTGGGACGCGATGCGCATGCCGCTCCGGTACGCCGAGTCGTGCACCGCGTCGGACCGGGCGCTCGCCGGCTCGATCGCACCGACCCTCCAGCGGAACACCCAGCTCGCCGCGCAGCTCGACCTCGGCGGCACCGCGGTCACCGACTCGACGAGCGCGCTTGCCTACGCGGCTCGCGCCGCCAGCGAGCAGGCCACCGGGTCGACCACCGCGGCGTCGCGCGACCTGCTCCGCGCCGACCGCACCGCGGCCACGACGCACACGTACTACGGCGACGCGTGGGCCGCGCTCGGCGCGACGATGCTCACCTCCGACGTCCTCGGCGGCTGCGCGACGAGCTCGGGCGGCGCGTCGTGATCCGCCTGCCCCGCTGGATGTGGGTGACCGGCGCCGCCGCGCTCGTGGTGGTCGGTGGGAGTGCCGGGGTCGCCACCGCGGTGGCGGCCGGCCGGGAGGCTCCGAGCGCCACCGGTACGTCGGCTGCGGCGGGCGCGCACGCCGCGGGTGCCTCCGGTGCGCCGCGGCCCGCTGGCTCGTCCGGGGCGTCGGGCTCGTCCGGGTCGTCGGGCTCGTCGCGCTCGTCCGGCGGCGGTGGGACCAACGCGGCCTCGGGCCTCCAGGACCCGACCGCGAACCGCGCCCCCACGACCGCGGCAGACGCGACACCGACGCGGGTCGAGGTCCCGTCCATCGGTGTCGACGCATCGCTCGAGCACCTGCACAAGGACGCCACCGGCGCGCTGCAACCGCCGACCCAGTGGATGGACGCGGGGTGGTTCAGCGACGGCGTCGTCCCCGGGCACACCGGACCGGCGGTCATCGCGGGGCACGTCGACTCGATCACGAGCGCAGCCGTGTTCTTCAAACTCGACGAACTTGCCCCCGGAGACGACATCGCGGTCGGCATGTCGGACGGCACCACGATCCACTTCACGGTCACCGGCACCGAACGAGCGCCGAAGACCGCGTTCCCGACGAACGACGTCTACGGCCCCACCCCGACGCCCGAGCTGCGGCTCATCACCTGCGACGGCGCGTTCGACCGCGCGACCGGCCACTACGTCGACAACCTGATCGTGTTCGCAGACCTCGCGAACGACTGAGCGGTGCGTGAACGGTATCGTCCGTTCGTGCCCACCGAGGAGACATCACGCATGAACGACGCCCTCGTCGTCATCCCCACGTACAACGAGAAGGACAACGTGCGGGCCATCGTCGCACGCACGCTGCGGGCATCGGACCGTGTCGACGTCCTCGTCGTGGACGACAACTCGCCCGACGGCACCGGCGCCATCGCCGACGAGCTCGCCGCTGCGGACCCGCGAGTACGGGTGCTGCACCGGGCCGAGAAGAACGGTCTCGGCGGCGCCTACCTCGCCGGCTTCGCCTGGGGGCTCGAGCGCGGGTACGAGCGCCTCGTGGAGATGGACGCCGACGGCTCGCACCACCCCGAGTACCTGCCGCACATGCTCGAGCTGTCCGAGACGAACGACCTCGTGCTCGGCTCCCGCTGGGTCCCCGGCGGCGAGGTCGAGAACTGGCCTTGGCACCGGTCGCTGCTCTCGCGCGGTGGCAACCTGTACTCCCGCCTCGCCCTCGGCATCGCGGTACACGACGCCACCGGCGGGTTCCGTGTGTTCACCGCCCCCGCGCTCCGGCGCATCGACCTGACCGGGATCGCGTCGCGCGGGTACTGCTTCCAGGTCGACCTGTGCTGGCGTGCGCTCGAAGCCGGGCTCCGCGTCGTCGAGACGCCCATCACGTTCACCGAGCGCGAGTTCGGCGTGTCCAAGATGAGCGGGAACATCGTCCGCGAGTCGCTCACCCTCGTGACGAAGTGGGGCGTCGACCGCAGGATCCGTGAGGTGAAGTCGCTCGTGCTGCACCGGCGGCGGCTGCCGTCGGTGCGCGCGAACGCGCACGTCGCGGCGTAGCTCTCGCCCGCGCGCGGCGGAGGTCGGGCGCGCGTGCGGCGTAGGTCGGGCGCGGCGCGTCGCGTCGTGGCTCGGGCGTGGCGCGGCGCCGCCCCGCTCACCGTCGCCCTCCTCTGGCGAGAACTCAGGAGGACCGGTGCCGGGCCTCCCGGCCGTCGCCGTGGGGTGCGCTGCTTCCTGCGTTGTCGACGTGAGCGAGGACGGCGTGGGACGCCGGTCGGGCCCGCCGAGCGTGGGCACCGTGCCAGCGTCCCCCTCCTCTGGTGACGATGCAGGAGGACCGGTGCCGGGCCTCCCGGGCGTCGCCGTGGCGTGCGCCGCTTCCTGCGCTGTCGACGTGAGCGGGCGCGGTCCCACTGTCGGTCCGGGCCGCGGGCGGCCGATCCGGATCCGGGGCCGCCGGCGCGCGAGACGCGACAACTCAGGAGGATCGGTCGCGCGCTCCGCCGCGTTCCCGTGGGCTCGTGGGTTCTCCTGCGTTGTGGACGTGGACGTGGACGTGGACGTGCGGGCGATGCCGCGGCGTCCGCGCGCACCTGGTGGTGCACGCGAGATCCTCCGTCCTCCGTCCTCCGTCCTCCGTCCGCCGCCCGCCGCCGCGCAGCCGACGATTCAGGAGGACTGTTGCGCTGCCCGCCGTGTGGGCCGCGACCGGCATTGATTTCCTGAGTTGTCCGCTTGCGGGAGGCGGGCGAGGGCGAGCGGCGCGGAAGCGCGAGCAACGAGGCGGCGAATCTCGCGAGTGGGGGCGATCCGGAGCCCCGGAGGTGACAACTCAGGAAATTCGTTGCGCTGCCCCCGGTGCGGGCCGGTTCCGGCGTCGATCACCTGAGTTGCCGACGCGGCGGCGCCCATGGGGGAGCGGAGCGGCGCAGGTGAGGGCACGCCCGGGAGGCGACAAGTCAGGAGATCCCGTCGCGGTGCGTCCGGTGGGGCTCGATCCCGGCGTCGCTTTCCTGCGTTGTCGACGCGGAGCCGAGGGTGGGGGCGCAGGCGGGTCCGTGGGGCGGGCGCAGGGGGAAGGCGCACCAGAGCGGGTAGTCAAGCAGGCGGCCAGGCGGCCAGGCGGCGGCGAGGCGGCGAGGCGGCGAGGCGGCGAGGCGGCCAGGCGGGGAGGGGGCGAGGCGGCGAGGCGGCGAGGCGGCGAGGCGGCCAGGCGGGGAGGCGGCCAGGCGGCCAGGCGGCCGGGCGGCGAGGCGGGGAGGCGGGCGAGGCGGCCAGGCGGGGAGGCGGCCAGGCGGCCAGGCGGCCGGGCGGCCGGGCGGCCAGCAAGGAGGCAGGCGCCGCCGGCAGCGAGCGCGTGCGGACCGGGTGACGCGTCGAGGGGCAGAGCGGGGCGGCGCAGGGCGGCCGGGTGCTCGTCCCCGAGCGCGGTGCGGGGACGGGGCGGCACCCGGCCCCACGTGCGGACGGGCAGAGCAGGGGTGGGGCGTACCCGCCCCGCCCCGCCCCACCCCGCGGAATGGACGGGTCAGCGCAGGACGACGACGCCCCGGCCGGTGAACTCCACGCCGTCGGCCGAGGCGGTGGCACCTTCCGTGGCGAAGAGCACCTCGGCGCCGGTTACAACGGGCACCGAGGCAGCGGCGTCCCCGAAGTGCACCACGATGTGGATGTCCGAGCGCGTCAGGACCAGCCAGCGGTCGTCCTCGGAGAACCGGACGCTGTTCGACGAGAAGCGCCAGTCGACCAGGGCCTCTTCACGGCGGCGGAGCGCGATCAACGCTCGGTAGGCATCGAGGACGCGACGGCCACGCCCCTCGAGGGTCTCCTCCCACCGGAGCTTCGACCGTCGGAACGTCTCGGGGTCCTGGGGGTCGGGGACGATGTCCGGGTCCCACCCCATCTGCTCGAACTCCTCGATGCGACCCTTCGCCGTCGCGATGCCGAGGTCCGGCTCGGGGTGCGACGTGAAGAACTGCCACGGCGTCGACGCCGCGAACTCCTCGCCCATGAACAGCATCGGCGTGAACGGCCCGAGCAGGGTCACGGCGGCGGCGACCACCAGACCGGCCTCGTCGAGGTGCTCCGCCAGGCGGTCGCCCGTGGCGCGGTTGCCGATCTGGTCGTGGTTCTGGTTCGCGACGACCAGCGCCGTGGTGGGCGCGGTCTTGGTGTCGATCGGCTGCCCGTGTCGACGTCCTCGGAACGACGACCACGTGCCGTCGTGCAGGAACCCGCGCTCGAGCACCTTCGCCAACGCGGCGAGTGGTGCGAAGTCGGCGTAGTACCCGGTGGTCTCACCCGTGAGCGCGACGTGGAGACCGTGGTGGAAGTCGTCCGACCACTGCCCGGTCAGCCCGTAGCCGTGGGCCTCGCGCGGGCGGAACATGATCGGGTCGTTGAGGTCGGATTCGGCGATGAGGGACAGCGGCTTCCGGATCCACTGCGCGAACGCGTCGGTCTCCGAGGCCATCTGTGCCAGGACGTGCGGCCGGGTGGTGTCGCGGATCGCGTGCACGGCGTCGAGCCGGAGCCCGTCGACGTGGAAGTCCCGGAACCACATGCGGACGTTGTCGAGGACGAACGCCCGGACCTCGGGCTGCTCGACGTTCACCGAGTCGCCCCAGGTGTTGCCGAGCCCGGCGAGCAGGTACGGCCCGAACAGCGGCAGGTAGTTCCCGCTCGGCCCGAGGTGGTTGTAGACGACGTCCTGCACCACGCCGAGACCGAGTGCGTGCGCCCGGTCGACGAACCGCTGGTACGCGGCGGCGCCCCCGTACGGAGCGTGCACGGCGAACCAGTCGACGCCGTCGTACCCCCAGTTCCAGATGCCGTTCACCGCGTTGACGGGCAGCACCTCGACCAGGTCGACGCCGAGCGCGACCAGGTGCTCGAGGCGGGCGGCAGCGGCGTCGAGCGTGCCCTCGGGGGTGAAGGTGCCGACGTGCATCTCGTAGATCACGGCGCCCCGGGCCGGACGCCCGGTCCAGCCCTCGTCGCTCCAGGAGAAGGCGTCGAGGTCGATCACCTCCGACAGCCCGTGAACGCCGTCGGGCTGCGACAGCGTGCGCGGATCGGGGACCACCGCGTCGTCGTCGCCGAGTCGGAACCCGTACCGGGCGCCGACGACGGGCGTGACGGCATCCGTGCTCCACCAGTCGTGGTCGTCGCGGGTCAGTTCGTGGTCCGTGCCATCGACGACCAACCGCACGCGGTCGGCGTCGGGGGCCCACACCTCGTACCGGCCGGCACGGATCGGTCCGGAGCGGAACGAGGAGCCGGTGCGGACGGTTCCGGCGGGCGGTTCGGGGATCATGCGTGGCCTTCCATCGTGACGCCCGAGGGCTCGTCCGTCGTGTTGGCCGCCGGCGCCAGGAGCGCGACGGGGTAGGTGCTGAGCAGGTCGGCCACGGCGATACCGCGTCCCGCCCGGAACGTCCGGCCGGTGAGGACGTCGATGCGGTCCTCCGGCACGGGGTGGATCATCGTGTCCGCCCAGCCGCCGGTCCGTTCGAGTCCGATCGGGAGGCGCGTGGCCACGACCACGGCACCGCCGCGGTCGAACGCGACGACGTGGTCCGCGGTGACGCCCGAAGCCGGCACCGGCAGGTACCGCGTGAAGAGCTCGGGCCGGTCGCGGCGCAGGTGCAGGGCGGCCGAGGTCACGAGGAGCTTCGCCGCGCCGGAGGCGTCGACCGGGGGCAGTGCGCCCTCCTCCACGGCGACCAGGAGACGTCGTCGCTCGGCGTAGTCCACGGGTCGTCGGTTGTCCGGGTCGACGAGGGAGCGGTCCCACAGCTCGGTGCCCTGGTAGACGTCCGGGACGCCGGGGCCAGCGAGCTGCACGAGCTTCATGCCGAGGCCGTTCGACCAGCCGGCGGCTTCGATGCGACGGTCGATCGCGTCGAGCTCCGCGACCACCTCCGGATCGTCGAACGCGGCGTCGACGAGCGCGTGCATACGCTCCTCGAAGGGCTCGTTCGGGGCGGTCCAGGTCGTGGTGTTCCCGGCCTCACGCGAGGCCTTCTCGGCGTAGGCGTGCAGCCGCTCGCGTGAGGCGGGCCGCGCGCCGACGATCGCCTGCCAGAGGAGGTTCGCGAGCACGCCGTCCTCGAGCGGTGCGAGGGCGTTCAGACGCTCGAACGCGGCGACCCACTCGTCACCCAGCTCGGCGAGCGTCGCGATGCGGGCGCGGGTGTCCTCGCTCCGCTTCGTGTCGTGGGTCGTGAGCGTGGTCATGGCGTGCGGCCAGGCGGCCAGGCGACCCTCTTGCGCGCGGTGGAACTCGGTCGGCGTGATGGAGAACACGCTCGGGTCCGTTCCCACCTCGCTCAGGCTCGTCAGGCGCGAGTAGCGGTAGAACGCCGAGTCCTCGACGCCCTTCGCCATGACCATCCCCGACGTCTGCTGCAGGCGGATCGCCGCCGGGTGCTCGGGGTCGGCGAGGAACGGGGCGATCCGGTCGATCACGGGGTCGAGGTCGGGACGGCGCTCGCACGCGGTCTCCAGGGCCTCGACGAGGTCGTGTGCGCCCTCCGGAAGGTAGGTCCGGTAGACGCCGAACGACGCGGTGACCTCGGCGACGGCGTCCTCGATGACACGAGGGTCGACGTCGGGCACCTCGGGCGCCAGGAGACGGGTCAGTCGGGCGACCTCGCTGCCGAGGATGCCGTCGGTCACGTCGCGCCGGGTGCCGTGCGTCAGGAGGTCCCACCGGAAGGCGTCCCGTTCGCCGCGCAGCCGCGAGTCGAGCGCGCCGAGCGGCTCCGCGCCGGCCGGGTCGACGAACAGGCGGTCGACGTACCCGAGGGCGTCGTAGCCCGTCGTGCCGTCGACGGGCCACGAGGCGGGCAGCTCCTCGCCGGGCTCGAGGATCTTCTCGACGAGGGTGTACGCCCCGCCGGTCAACTCGGCCAGGTCGTCGAGGTACCCCGCCGGGTCGTACAGGCCGTCCGGGTGGTCGATGCGGAGACCGTCGACCTGACCGTCGCGGAACCACTGCCCGATGAGGCCGTGCGAGGCGGTGAACACCTCGGGCTCCTCGACCCGGATCGCGGCGAGGGTGTTCACGGCGAAGAACCGGCGGTAGTTGAGGTCGTGGTCGGCGCGACGCCAGTGCACGAACTCGTAGTGCTGGCGGTCGTGGACGGTGCGCACGTCGTCGCCCGGGTTCACGGTCCCCGGGGCGGTCGGGTAGGCGGTCGTCCCGACCATGAGCTTGTCGCCCTCGAGCGTGATGGCGTCCAGGCCGTCCTCGGTGCCGCTCTCGAGGTCGTAGTCGAGCACGGGCACGCGGATGCGTCCGCCACCCGCGGCCCAGTCGACGTCGAACGCGTCGGCCACGGCGGAGTCCCGCCCGTGGGTCAGCAGGTCTTCCCACCAGGGGTTCGACGCCGGGTCCGCGACGCCCATGTGGTTCGGCACGATGTCGACGAGGACCCCGAGCCCGGCCGCGTGCGCAGCGGTCGTCAGTGCGCGGAACGCGTCGTCGCCGCCGCGGGACACGTCGATCCGGGAGTGGTCGACGACGTCGTAGCCGTGGCTCGACCCCGCTTCGGCTTGGAGGACCGGGGACAGGTAGACCCAGTCGGCACCGAGCGCGGCGATGTAGTCGACGACCTCGGCGGCGGCCGTCAGGTCGAAGTCGGCGGTCACCTGGAGGCGGTAGGTGGAGTCCGGGACGCGACGCGCGCCTCCCGGACGGCGAGCGGGCACCGCTGCCTGCTCGTTGTGGGTCGAGGTCACGTCGGGTCTCCCTTGCCGGCATCGGCGGTCGGTGCCGGGCGCGGGGTGCCCGGCGGGGTGGCGGTCATGGCCTCCGTCGCGGTGTCGACGCCGTCGGGGGCGGTCGGGGTCGCGGTCGGAGCGCTCGTGGTGGTCGTCGACACCGGTGTACTCGTCGGCTCCTGCGGGGGTTCCGCGCGGAGCACGAGCATCGAGCGCGCCGGCACGTCGAGCGGCTCTCCGGCGGCGACGATGTCGCCCTTCTCGCCCGGGTCGGCCGTGTCGATCCGGATCTTCCACGCGTGGGCGTACTCGTCGGACGGCACCGTGAACGTGACGGTCTCGGAGTGGGCGTTGAAGTACATGAGGAAGTTGACGTCGGTGACGCGTCCGCCGCGGGAGTCACGGCCGCGGATGCCGTCGCCGTTGAGGAACACCCCGACGCTCTTGCCGAAGCCGGAGTCCCACTCCTCCGGCTGCATCGCGTCGCCTTCCGGGGTGAGCCAGACGATGTCCGGCAGCGGCTCGTCCTGCCCGCGGCGCACGGGTCGGCCGTTGAAGTACCGGGTCCGTCGGAACGTCGGGTGGTGGCGCCGGAGGCGGACGACCTCGCCGACGAAGTCGATGAGCTCCTGGTCGGCGTGCGCCCAGTCGATCCAGCTCAGTTCCGAGTCCTGCGCGTACACGTTGTTGTTGCCGAGCTGCGTGCGCCCGAGTTCATCGCCGTGCAGGATCATCGGCACGCCCTGGCTGAGCAGGAGCGTCGCGAGGAAGTTCCGGCGTCGCTGGAGCCGGAGCGCCGTGATCTCCGGGTCGTCGGTGGGGCCCTCGACCCCGGAGTTCCAGGATCGGTTGTGGCTCTCGCCGTCGTTGTTGTCCTCGCCGTTGGCCTGGTTGTGCTTGTCGTTGTAGGAGACCAGGTCGAGCAGCGTGAAGCCGTCGTGGGCGGTGATGAAGTTGATGCTGGCCACCGGGCGGCGCCCGTCGTGCTCGTACAGGTCGGCGGATCCGGAGATGCGCGACGCGAACTCACCGAGCGTCGACGGCTCGCCTCGCCAGAAGTCGCGCACGGTGTCGCGGTACCGCCCGTTCCACTCGGTCCACTGCGGCGGGAAGTTCCCGACCTGGTATCCGCCGGGCCCGACGTCCCACGGCTCCGCGATGAGCTTGACCTGCGACACGATCGGGTCCTGTTGCACGAGTTCGAAGAACGTCGCCAGGCGGTCGACCTCGTAGAACTCGCGGGCGAGCGCGGCGGCGAGGTCGAACCGGAAGCCGTCCACGTGCATCTCGGTCACCCAGTACCGGAGCGAGTCCATGATGAGCTGGAGCGAGTGCGGGTGCCGGACGTTGAGCGAGTTCCCCGTTCCCGTGTAGTCGCGGTAGTACCGCTGGTCGTCGTCCATCAGGCGGTAGTACGCCGCGTTGTCGATGCCCTTCAACGACAAGGTGGGTCCGAGGTGGTTGCCCTCGGCCGTGTGGTTGTACACGACGTCGAGCACGACCTCGATCCCGGCGTCGTGCAGGGTCCGGACCATCGCCTTGAACTCCTGCACCTGCTGCCCACGGTCCCCGCTGGCGGAGTAGTGCGAGTGCGGGGCGAAGAACCCGATCGTGTTGTACCCCCAGTAGTTGCTGAGGCCCTTCTGCTGCAGGATCGAGTCGTTCACGTACTGGTGCACGGGCATCAGTTCGAGCGTGGTGACCCCGAGCCGCTTGAGGTGCCCGATGACCGCTGGATGCGCGACGCCCGCGTAGGTGCCCCGTTGCTCCTCGGGGATGTCCGGGTGGGTCTTCGTCAGGCCCTTGACGTGGGCCTCGTAGATCACGGTCTCGCCGTAGGGGACCTTCGGGTGTCGATCGCCCTGCCAGTCGAAGAACGGGTTGATGACCACGCCCTTCACCATGTGCGACGCCGAGTCCTCGTCGTTCCGGCTGTCTGGCGCACCGAAGGTGTACGAGAACAAGGACTGGTCCCAGTCGATGTCTCCACTGGTCGCCTTGGCGTAGGGGTCGAGCAGGAGCTTGTTCGGGTTGGCTCGATGCCCGCGCTCCGGGGCGTACTCGCCGTGCACGCGGAATCCGTACTCCTGCCCCGGACCGACGTTCGGCAGGTAGGCGTGCCAGACGTAGGCATCGACCTCGATCAGGTCGATGCGGGTCTCGGTGCCGTCGTCGTCGAAGAGGCAGAGCTCGACGCGTTCGGCGGCCTCGCTGAAGATCGCGAAGTTCGTGCCGCTGCCGTCGTACGTCGCACCGAGGGGGTAGGGGTTGCCGGGCCAAGTCTGCAAAAGCGGGACCTCCTGGTCGATGACCGGCCCAACCTATCGGCACCGCTCGGCGATGTCCGGAGCGCAGCCACGCCTGTGGACGGTCGGCGGTCCCGTTCCCCTGTGGACGGCCGGGGTGCCCGTGCTCCCGCCGATGCTCGGGAGTAGCCTCGCGCGCATGACGAACATCGCGGCGCAGCTCGCCGACAAGGTCCGCCCGCTCGGGGTCGCCACGAACTACGGCGACCCGATCGAGGTCGGTGACGCCACCATCGTGCCCGTGTCGATCGGGTGGTACGGCTTCGGCGCCGGCGGTGACCAGGACGAGAACGGCGGTGGCGGGGGCGGCAGCGCGTCGATCCCCGTCGGTGCGTACGTCCGCCGCCCCGGTCGTGCGCTCGTGTTCGAGCCGAACATCATCGCCCTGCTCGCGGTCGCGACGCCGTTCGCGTGGACCGTCGGCACGGTCCTGCGCAAGCTGGTGCGCGCCCTCAAGAAGTAGCGGACGGGAGGCGCGGGACCGGGCCTCCTGCCCGGCCACGGATCCATGCGTGGGGACGTGGCCCACCGCGCCTATACTCGGGGCCACACACACGGGAGTCCGCGACCTGCGGGCTGAGAGGGAGCGAACGGCGCTCCGACCGTCGAACCTGATCCGGGTCATGCCGGCGCAGGGAGGAGTCACCATGCGCGAGCGCGCGTCCACGCCCATGCCCACCGCGACCGGCCCCGCCGCGACCGGCCCCGCCGACCGGCCAGCCGACCCGGCCCTCCAGACCGGCAGCGCCGCTGTCACCGACGGAGCCCGGCAGCCCTCCCGTCGCCGTTTCCGGTGGCGCGTGGTCGACATCGTCGTCGCGAGCGTCCTCGGAGTCGCGGCGGGTCTCGTCTTCACACTGTGGGACCTCGGCTACTCCCCGATCAGCGTCGGACTCGGTCTGGTCCTCCCCGGGTCGCAGTCCCTGGTCGGCGGCGTCTGGCTGTTCGCTGGCGTGCTCGTCGGCGTCGTCGTCCGGAAGCCGGGCGCGGCGCTCTACGGCGAGGTCGTCGCCGCGAGCGTCGAAGCGCTCGTCGGCAACGAGTGGGGCGGCTGGCTCACGCTCGTGTCCGGGCTCGTCCAGGGCCTCGGCGCCGAGATCGTCCTCGCGCTGTTCCTCTACCGCGTGTACCGAGCGCCGGTCGTCGTCCTCGCGGGCGCCGCTGCCGGGCTCGCCCTCGGGATCAACGACTCGGTGCTCTGGTACCCGGCGTACGCACTCGCGTTCAAGGTCGTCTACATCGTCTGCGCGATCATCTCGGGTGGCGTCATCGCCGGTGGCGGATCGTGGCTGCTCGTCCGCGCGCTCGCCCGCACGGGCGTGCTCAGTGCGTTCGCTGCCGGCCGGGAGGCCCGTCGCCGCCCGCAGCGCCCCTCCCGGTCCTGATGCCCACCGCCGCCACCGACGGACGGACGCGCCCCGCGGCGGTCCGGTTCCTTGGCTGGGGGCGTCGGTACCCCGACCGTGACGTCTGGGCCGTGCGCGGCGTCGACCTCGACGTCCGGCCCGGGGAACGCGTCGCCGTGGTCGGCGCGTCCGGCTCGGGCAAGTCGACGCTCCTCCGGGCCGTCGCGGGGGTCCTCGGTGACGACGACGCGGACGGCACGCAGCCGGGTGACGTCGGCGCGGGCGTCGAGGAGGGCGGCGTCCTCGTCGACGGGCAGGACCCGCGCCGCGTGCGGGGCCGCGTCGGGTTCGTCATGCAGGACCCCGAGGCGCACACGGTGATGTCGCGCATCGGCGACGACGTCGCGTTCGGCCCCGAGAACCTCGGCGTCCCGCGAGCCGAGATCGGTCTGCGCGTCCGCGAGGCGCTCGCGCTCGTCGGACTCGACCTCCCGCTCGACCGCTCGACCTCGGCGATGTCCGGCGGGCAGCGGCAGCGCCTCGCCCTCGCCGGGGTCCTCGCGATGCGGCCCGGGGCACTCGTGCTCGACGAACCCTGCGCGAACCTCGACCCCGACGGCGTGCGGCAGGTCCACGACGCCGTTCGCGACGTCCTCGTGGCCACCGGGGCCACCCTCCTCGTCGTGGAGCACCGCATCGGCACCTGGCTCGACCTCGTCGACCGGCTCGTGCTGCTCACGCCCGGCGGTGGGATCGCGGCCGACGGGGCGCCGGAGGAGGTGCTCGCCCGGCACGGCACGGCGCTCACCGCAGCGGGCGTCTGGGTGCCGGGCGCGGAACCCGACCCACGTCCGCTCCGGACCGGTGGGGAGCTGCTGCTCCGGGCCTCGGGGCTCGCGACGGCTCGAGGGCGTCGCAGCCCCGTCGGCCACGACATCGACACCGAGGTCCGCACCGGCCGCGTGCTCGGGGTGACCGGACCGAACGGTGTCGGCAAGTCCACCCTCGGCCTGACGCTCGCGGGGCTGTTCCCGCCGGCCGGCGGCGTCCTCGCGGCGTCCGACGCACTCGCGGCCGGTGCGGGGCCGGTGCCCTCCCGGTGGTCGAGCCGCGACCTCGCCGCCCGGGTGGGGACGGTCCTCCAGGACCCCGGCCACCAGTTCGTGGCCCGCAGCGTCCGCGAGGAACTCGCCGTCGGACCGGTCGCCACCGGGCTCGACCGCCACACCGCCGACGAGCGCGTCGACGCGGTGCTCGCGGCGTTCGGCCTCGACGCCCTCGCGGACGCGAACCCGTTCACGCTCTCGGGAGGCGAGCAGCGCCGACTCGCGATCGGTACCGCGATCGTGGCGCGGCCGCCCGTCGTCGTCCTCGACGAACCGACGTCCGGCCAGGACCGCGCGACCTGGCAGGCGATCGTCGACCGGCTCACGGAGCTGGCGGACGCCGGGTCCGGCATCGTCGCCGTGACCCACGACGTGGCGCTGCTCGGTGCCCTCGGCGCCGACGAACTCCGGCTCGCACCGGCGCGCGTGGAAGCGGGTGCCGCGTGATCGCGCTCGACGGACCGCCGACCGCCGAGCGGCACGGCCGGGGGCCCCTCGACCGCGTCGCCCCCGTGGCCTCGCTGCTCGGGGGCGTCGCCCTGGCCGTGTGCCTCGTGACGACCCTCGACGTCGTGTCGGCCGCGGTGGCGCTCGGCCTCGAACTCGTGCTCCTGCCGATCGTCCGGGTGCCCGTGCGGTCGCTGCTCCTCCGCGCCGCACCGGTCCTCGTCGCGGCACCCGTGGCCGGGGTGAGCATCGCGCTCTACGGACGCGCATCGGGCCGCACCTGGTTCGACCTCGGGTTCGCCCACGTCACGGACGGCTCGCTGGTGCTGGCGATCGCCACCGTGCTGCGGCTGCTCGCCATCGGGCTGCCCGCGGTCGCGCTGTTCGCACGCGTCGACCCGACGGACCTCGCCGACGGCCTGGGGCAGGTCCTGCACCTGCCCGCGCGGTTCGTGCTCGGCGCGCTCGCCGCCGTGCGGATGACGACCCTGATGCGCGAGGACTGGCGGCAACTCGCCATGGCCCGACGTGCCCGGGGCATCGCCGACCGCGGCCGGGTGCGGCGTGGCGCGTCGATGGCGTTCGCCCTGCTCGTGCTCGCCCTGCGCCGTGCGACGACGCTCGCCGTCGCCATGGAGTCGCGCGGCTTCGGTGCCCCCGTCCGGCGCACCTGGGCCCGGCCGGTCCGGTTCGGGGGAGCGGAGTGGGCGATGGTCCTCGTGTGCACCGCGGTCGGCCTCGTCGCGATCGCCGCCGCCGTCGTGGCGGGGACCTGGCACCGTGTGTGAGGGCCGGGACGCCCGCGCGCCGCTGGGTGCCGGTGCCGCGTGGCCCGCGCCGGGTGCCGGGGTCCCGGCGACCGCTCGCTTCGTCGACGCCGAGGGGCGCCCGGTGGACGTCCGCGCCCTCGCCGACCGCATCCGTGCCGCAGGCAGCGGTGTCGCCACCGGTGCCACCCGCGCGAGTGCCGGGCGCACGGCTCCGGCACCGCGCGTGGTCGTCCTCGTCGACGGACGGTCCGGCACCGGCAAGACGACGCTGGCGGACCAGCTCGCCGCAGCCGTGCCCGCGCAGGTCGTCCACCTCGACGACGTCTACCCCGGCTGGGACGGACTCCGGGCCGCCGCCGACGCCGTGGTGCGGGACGTGCTCGCGCCGCCGGACGCGACCGGACGCCCGGGATGGCGGCGGTGGGACTGGGCGGCGGGCCTCCCAGCCGGATGGGTGTCGGTCGCACCCGACCAGGACCTCGTCGTCGAGGGGTGCGGCGCGCTGTCCCGGGCCGCGTCGGGCATGGCGACGTTCCGGATCTGGCTGGACGGCGAGGACGACGCGCGCCGCCGTCGGGCACTCGACCGCGACGGCCCGGTCTTCGCGCGGGAGTGGGACCGGTGGGCCGCGCAGGAGGCCGCGTTCATCGCCGAGGAGCAGCCACGGGAGCACGCTGACGTCGTGCTCCGGATCGCCGAGCCTGACGCGCCTCAGTCCCAGCCGAGCTCGTGCAGCCGATCGTCGTCGATGCCGTAGCAGTGCGCGATCTCGTGGACGAGGGTCGTGTGCACCTCGTCGCGGAGCTGCTGCTCGGTGTCGCAGGACGCCAGATGCGCGAGCCGGAACACGACGACCCGGTCCGGGAGCTCCCCGAACCCGTACCGGTCCCGCTCGGTCACCGCGACCCCGTCGTAGCGGCCGAGGAGGTCCTCCCCGTCCTCGGCGGCGTCCTCGACGACGAACGCCACGTTCTCCAGCCCGTCCACCATCTCGTCGGGGAGCCGGTCGAGCTCGTCGACGACGAGGTCCTCGAACCGCTCGGGCGACATCTCCATCACGGCACGATCGTCGCACGGGGACCAGGACCGTGCATGCGTCGGGGACGCGCGGTCACGCCTCCCAGACGGGTGCGACGTACCGTCGTCCCCACCCGTCGCGCATGCGGGTGATCGCGCGGTCGAACGCGCCGAGCAGGTCGATGCTCGGGCGGACCATGGCCTGGAGCTGCAGGCCCTCGTAGAGCGCGATGAGCTGCTCCGCGCCGCGAGCCGGCTGCATCGTCTGCGGTTCACGGCCCGCCTCGATGTCGTCCACGAGGCTCTGCTGGATCACCAGGTGGAACTTCCGGTAGCGGTGCTGCAGCATCGGCGCGAGCGCGTGGCCCGGCGTCGCCGCGATGCTGAGGAGCGCGACGAGGAACCGCATGAGCGACGGCTCCGCCGCGTTGTCCGCCATGATCGCCCGCACGAGCCGGATCGTGCCGTGCGACCGCGCGGTCGGGAGGAGCGGGGTCATCCGTGCGCTGTTCCACCGGTCGAGCGTGGCCAGGACCAGACCGTCCCAGGACGGGAAGTGGTGGCGCAGCGCCTCGAGCGTCAGGCCCGCCTCGGCGGCGACCGCCTCGGCCGTCACCTCGTGGAAGGCCGTCGTCTGGAGGACGCGGATCATGCCGTCGATGATCTGGACCCGCGAGTCGGCGGCGATCTGCCGGTCGGCCTGCGCGGCGTCGGAGGCCGTGTGCTGGTCGGTGCCGCGGCTGCCGGGTTCGTCCGTGCCGAACTCGTCGGTGTCGTGCGTCTTGCTACGCAGCGTCCCGAGCGGCAGGTGCAGGTGGCTCTGGATGTCGGTCACGGGCTCCTCGCGGTGTCACCGGGCGGACGCCTCCGGACGGCTCCGCTCGTGCTCCCATTCGACCGCCTCCGCGCGGTCGCCGCCAGGCCCAGAACTGGGGCGGCTGCGCCGGTTCCGCGACGTCCGTCGCGTACCGCTGCCCGGTCCGCTCACGCGACCACGGTCCTCCAACGACGAAGCGGATGACCGGTGTGGACCACCGCGGCCATCCGCTTCGTTCTCGGGGTGAGTAACGGGGCTCGAACCCGCGACCTCCTAGACCACAACCAGGCGCTCTACCAGCTGAGCTATACCCACCATGTCGCGTCCGGGGCGTGGAACGCGGCTCACCGATTGTAGTACACACGGGAGGCCCGGCGAACCACCGCCTGCGGGTCGCGCCCGTCATCCGGCCGGGCCACGCGCATAGAATCGGCCTCGGCCCGCGCCTGCGAGGGATGCGGCGACGAGCACGACCACGACGGGACTGGCAATGACGGGCACGATCCACGACGACATCACCCAGGCGTTCGGCAACACGCCCCTGGTCCGCCTCAACCGGTTGCCCCGTCCCGGCAGCGCCGAGGTGCTCGCGAAGCTCGAGTTCTACAACCCCGGTGCGAGCATCAAGGACCGACTCGGTGTGGCGATCATCGACGCTGCCGAGGAAGCCGGCGACCTGCAGCCCGGCGGCACGATCGTCGAGGGGTCGAGCGGCAACACCGGCATCGCCCTCGCACTCATCGGAGCAGCGCGCGGCTACCGGGTCGTCATCACGATGCCGGACACCATGAGCATCGAGCGTCGCGCCGTCATGCGTGCCTACGGAGCCGAGATCGTGCTCACGCCCGGGTCGGAGGGCATGAAGGGCGCCGTCGCTCGCGCCGCCCAGATCGTCGACGAGACCCCGGGAGCCGTCCTCGCGCACCAGTTCGAGACGGCCGCGAACGCCGCGATCCACCGGCGGACCACCGCACAGGAGGTCCTCCGCGACACCGACGGCAAGGTCGACGTCTTCGTCGCGGGCGTCGGCACCGGCGGGACGATCACCGGGGTCGGGAACGTGCTCAAGGAGCAGGTGCCGGGCGTGCAGATCGTCGCCGTCGAGCCGGCGGACTCCCCACTGCTCACCAAGGGGACCGCGGGACCGCACAAGATCCAGGGGATGGGCGCGAACTTCATCCCCGAGGTGCTCGACCGCTCCGTGATCGACGAGGTGTTCGACGTCGAGCTCGACGACGCCCTCCGGGTCGCCCGCGCCCTCGCCACGGATGAGGGCATCCTCGCGGGCATCTCGTCCGGCGCCATCATCCACGCTGCGATCGAGATCGCCGCCCGGCCCGAGAACGCCGGCAAGCGCATCGTCGCGATGGTGTGCGACACCGGCGAGCGGTACCTGTCGACCGTGCTGTTCCAGGACCTGGTTGCGTGACTGACCGTCCCGGAGGCGTCGTTCGGCGCGGCGGGTCCGTGGCTCGGGGTGCGTCTGCGGTTGGTGCTGCGGGTGCGGGTGCGGGTGCTGGTGCGGGTGCTGGTGCTGCTGGTGCTGGTGCTGCGGGTGCGGGCGCTGCGGGTGCGGGCGCTGGTGCTGCGGGCGCTGCGGGTGCGGGTGCTTCCGGTGCTGCGGCTTCCGGTGCGCGGCACCGGTCCGAGGTCCCGGCGCCCGAGGCAGCGGCGGAGACCCCGGGCGTCGCCGTTGACGATTCAGGAAACGGGGTGCTTCCCCGGGCCTCCGGCTCTCGGACCCGCGTCGGCATCCTGAATCGTCTGCGCGAGGACGTGGCCACCGCCCGGCGCAACGACCCCGCGGCGCGCGCCGACGGTGAGGTCGCGGTGCTGTACTCGGGCCTCCACGCCGTGTGGGGGTACCGGATCGCGCGGCGCCTGTGGCGAGCTCGCGGTCTGCCCGGATCGCGTTTCGGGGCCCGGGTGCTGTCGCAGATGGTGCGAACGGCCACCGGGATCGAGATCCATCCGGGCGCGCGCATCGGTCGGCGGTTCTTCATCGACCACGGGATGGGAGTGGTGATCGGCGAGACGGCGGTCATCGGCGACGATGTACTGATGTACCACGGCGTCACCCTCGGCGGGAAGGGCGGCGGCCAGGGGCAACGGCACCCGCGCATCGGCGACCGAGTGATGCTCGGTGCGGGCGCGGTGGTCCTCGGTTCGATCACCGTCGGGTCTGATTCGGTGGTGGGAGCGGGAACGGTCGTGACGCATGACGTGCCTCCCGGCTCGCTGGTCACGGGCCAACCCGGCGTCGCGCGTCCGCGTCGGCGCTGACGGGCTGGCTGCTCGCGGCCGGGAGCCGGTTCCGCTCAGCGGCAGGTGATTGCAGTGCAGCTGGCGAGGGAAGGGCTGCGTGAGCGACGGGAGGGGCCGTGAGGCGGCGAACACGCTCACACGGTGCCTCGCGCGCACCGGATCGTGCCGGCCCTCCGTGTACGGGGCTCGGTATCGCGGCTACCAGGTGGGTGCGGGGAGGGGACCGCTGCGGCGGAGGCGCCACCGTCGCCGAGCACCGGGCGTCTCCCGCACCGCGCGCACCCATGCTGAACGGCGCCCGTGCGAGCGCGTCCTCGAGGCTCGCTCGACGGCGGCGACCACTTGCGGCCAGAGCGTCGCGATCATCCGCGCGGACACCCGAAGCGGGACCAGACCTGACGCGGCGATCGTGAGGTCCTTCCGCCGGTCTCGCTCGAACGTGGCCTCGTGGAAGGCACGACCGTCGATCTCGAGTGCGACAGCACCGTTGACGAGGAGGTCGACGCGTTCGCCGGTCGGGAGAGGGAGTTGGGGACGGACGGCGTGGCCCGCTCGGCGGAGTCTGGTCCTGGCGATGCTCTCCGGGTAACTTTCGCAGCGGGGATCCGCCCAGTCGAGGACGCCGCGAGCGTCTTCCGGGAGCGAGCCGACCGCGGCCAGGACGTCGCCGCGCGTCAGTGCGCCGGAGTGCATGGCCCAGTCGAGCAGTGCGACGGCCTCGTCGAACGGTGCGTCCACGATCGCGCGGGCGAGTGCGTCACGAGGATGGACTGCCCACTCCGAGCCGCGGTCCTGCACCCGCGGCGGGTCGTACACGACGCGGACGCCACGTCGGGGCCGGAGACGGGCGGCGTTCCGCGGAACGGAGACCGTGATCGGCGCCGGTGTGCGGCGCCCGTCAGCGCTCCATGGCAGCAGCGGGGCCAGTGCGATGAAGCCGGTGAGCCGGCCCCCGACGCGGACGGCGACGAACCGTGGGTCCTCGGGCGCCCAGGTCGAGTACCACCCGCGGCGCGGGCGGCGGACGGTGCCGGTCCTGACGGCAGCGGTCAACTGTCGGTCGCGCACTCCTGCGCCGACCAGGTCGCGTCGGTGCAGGAGCCCGCCCGCCGCGGAGACGAGGTGTTGGACGTGGTTCATCTCGTCGATGGTGCCGGGTCGCCTCGGCTTCGTGCTCGCTCCCGGAGGAACCCGGGGATGACCGCCGTGTCGACCACGCTGTGGAGGGGGCACAGAGCGCGGGCTTCGTGGCTCGCTCAGGAACGGGTCTCCCGGTTCCGGCGGTTCTGGCGGTCTGGAGGCCGTTTTCCTGACTTGTCGACGATGAGATGGGCTGATCGGGTGGCCGGGTGGCCGGGTGGCCGGCTGGTCGGCTGGTCGGTTGGCCGGCTGGCCGGCTGACTCGCGGCCCGGCCGGGCCGCCCGGCCGGGCGAGCGGCGATGGCGGCGGGGCGAGCGGCGATGGCGGCGGGGCCGGGTGGTGGCGGCCGTTGTGCGGGCACGCGGGGACGGTGTGACGGGCGGGCACAGTGTCCGCGGGTGTCGGCCGGTCCGGCGGGAGACGGCGCGAGCAGGCGGGGCGTGCGACTCCAGAGCGCGGGTGAGCGATGGAGGAACGTCGCGAAGGGCCGGGCCAGCGTCGGTGGTGTGCGGCAGGGTCGGGGCATGGACGGGCCCGGACTGCACGCGACGGCATTGCGCGTCGCCGCGGGGCTGCCGGCCGTGACGCAGGGGCAGCCGTTCGGCGAGGGAGCTGAGGTCTTCAAGGTCGTCGGCAAGGTGTTCGCCATCGTCAGCGAGCTCCGCGGCACTCCGATCGTCTCCCTGAAATGCCGGCCGCCACACGCAGCGGCGCTCGTTCGGGATCATCCGGAGATCACGCCCGGGTACCACCTGAACAAGCAGCACTGGATCACGGTCGCGCCGGGTGCGGGCGTCGACGAGGTCCTGGTGGAGGATCTGGTCGGCAACTCGTACGACCTCGTGGTCGTCGGGTTGCCTCGGCATCGGCGGCCGCTGGACCCCTGGCGCCGCGGGGACGTCGGGGACCTGCGGCCAGCTCCCGACAACGCGGGATGAAGCGAGTCGCGTCGGGCGGCGGCTCCCGATCGGGCGGGCGGGTCCTCCGTGCGTTCGTGACCGTGCCGTCGTGACCGTGCCGTCGTGACCGCACGTCAGAGCGAGGCCGGGACCCCCGAGAGCACCTTCCGGGCGACCGCCTCGATCTTGTGCGGGAGCCCGCGGCCGCCCTCGAGGAGCACGACCGCTTGATCCCGCCCGAGGCCGGCGAACACACCCGCGACCGTGATGCCGTGTGCAGGCCGGTCGAAGCGCTCGATCCGATCACCGACTTGGACGGCTCCGGACCGGACCACGCGCAGGTAGGCGCCGGTGCGGTTGGCGTCCGTGAAGGTCCGCACCCACTTGTCCACCTTCATGCGGCGAGCGAACGTCGCGCACGGGACCCGCGGCAGCGTCACCTCGAGCACGAGACCGTTGCCGACCCGCCAGCGCTCGCCGACCACGGCGGTGCTGACCTCGATCCCGCTCGTCCGGAGGTTCTCACCGAACAGGCCAGGCTCCACCGGACGCCCGAGCACCGTACTGAAGTAGGCCGCGTCCTCGTCCGCGTAGGCGTAGACGGCCTGGTCTTCGCCGCCGTGGTGCTTGCGGTTCGCCTGGACGTCGCCGTGGAGGCCGAGTGGACGCACCCGCAACGGATCGGTCACCGGCCGCTTGTCGATCGCGGTCACCCCGACCGTCCCGGAGTCCGGGATGAGCTGGTGCACGCGGCAGACGGCCGTGACGAAGGGCATGTCGCCATCGTTCCGCCATCCGGGCTCACGATCAACCTCACGGCGTTGCCGACGCCGCCGGCAGAGCAGGCGTTACCCACGCCGCGGACAGAGCGGGCGTGGCTGTGGCTGTGGCTGTGGCGGTTGCAGTCGGCAGGGAAGGCGTCTCCGCCGCGCACGCGGCCCGCGCTCCGGTCAGCTGACTCGACTGGACGCCGGAGCGACCGCTCGCGCCCGACCCCGGCTCCGGACCCCGCTCGTGCCGCGGCCCCGATTCCGGTCCGCGACCTCGAGCGTCACGACGATCGCCGCCAACAGGATGGCGGTCAGCACCAGCGAGAGCTGCGGGAGGAACGCGCTGAACCCGGCTGCCAGGGTGAGGACGACCACGAGGGCGCTGGTGGGCCTCCCGAGCGTCGGCCGGAGCGCGAGCGCCCAGACGGCGAGCACGAACGCGGCGACCGGCACCGAGATGGTCGCGGCGGCCGCAGCTGGAGCGAGGCGCGCAGTGCCTTCGCTGGCGGCGATCGCGACCTCGATCCCGGCTGGCATCGCGGCGGCGGCAGCGAACACGACGTAGTGACCGTAGCCGAAGGCCAGAGCCCTCGGCAGTGAGGTGATCCGGTCGTGCTGGCTGCGCGCGAAGGAGATCCACCACATCGCCGCCACGATGACGAGACCCGCGCCGGCCAGGGCCAGCAGGGGCCCGATGCGCTCCGACGCCGCCAAGGCCCCGATCACCGCATTGGCGCTCGCGACCAGGCCCTCGCCCAGGACGATGAGCGTGAAGAGGCTGTATCGCTCCGCGATGTGCCGGGTGTGCCACGGGGTGGTGTCCGTGCGCTCCGCGACGACGGGGACGGCGAGCTCGGCGACGACGAGCAGGAGGAACGTCAGGGTCGACGCGAGATCGGCCAACACCGTGACGCGGAGGACCCAGAGCACCTGCACCACGGTGATCCCGACGGCGTACTCGAGCGCGGTGCGGCGGTACCGCGTGTGCGCCGTCGCCGCCCGGAGCCACTGACTCACCATGGCGAGGCGCATCACCACGTAGCCCATGGTGGCGACGAAGTCGTCACCGTGCTCGATCGCCGGTCCGATGCCGGCCGCCAGGACGAGCACGCCGGCCATCTGCACGAACGTGGTGACGCGGTAGAGCCAGTCGTCCGTGTCGAACGACGTGGCGAACCACGTGAAGTTGACCCAGGCCCACCAGATCGCGAAGAACACGAGGACGTAGCCGGCGACTGCGTCCGCGAGGTGACCACGCACCTCGAGGTGATGCAGGTCTGTCGCCGCGAAGGACACCGCGACGACGAACACGAGGTCGAAGAACAGCTCCAGCGGACTGGCTGCTCGGTGGGCTTCGGCCGGGTCACGGGGCACCATCCGCCGCAGGCCGGCGGCAGGCCACCGTCGCGTCGGGCTGTTCGGGATCGTCACGGTGTCATAGTGGCAGCGCCGGGGGCGGTGCAGGGGTGGCGGAACGTGCCGCCGTGGACACCGCGGCACGGCGACGACCTGTGGAGGGAGCGCCGTAACATCCGCCCGCCAGGAGGACCGGCTCGCGTCAAGCCCGGGAGGTCGCCGCCGGCACTGCGGCGAGCGCCTCGCCGGAGACGGTGTCACTCAAGGCCCCGCCGCCAGCCCGGCCGCTCGCGGTCCCGCCGCCGGCCCCGCCGCTCGCGGCCCCGTCGCTGGCTGCGTGCGCGGAGGGCGCGGAGTGCACCGACCCAGTTGGCGCGGCGGAACGACCGGAGGGCGCGGGCAGGGGCTCGACCTGTGCGACCCGCTCGAGCGCGTCGAGTGCCCCCGCGATGGCACGCAGGTCGCCGTCGTCGAGATCAGCGAGCAGCTGCGACACGATGCCCGCGCGTTCGTGGCGTGCCTCGTGCACGGCTGCGACACCCGCGGGGGTGGCCGTGATGACGGACGCGCGGCCGTCGAGTGGATCCGTGACCCGTTCGATGAGCCCGCGCGCGTCGAGGTCGCTGAGCACCCGCGTCATCGTCGGCTTCGTGACGACTTCGTGTCGGGCGAGATCGCCGGGCCGCAGCGGACCGAGCCGCACGATCGTCGACAGCGCCGACACCAGGCCGTAGCTCAACGCGCCGGTGCCGGGCCGTGCCCTCCGATTGATGCGTCCGACCGCCACGGCCAGGCGCGCGGCGACGTCGCCGCGGTTGATCGGGGTCTCGGTCATGCACGCGCTCCGTCGGTCACCGGGTCCTTGGTCGTGGCGATGGTACCGGTGTCGCCGTCGGCGTGCACGTATCGCTTGCCTCGGATGAGCGAGGCGACGGCGGCCACGACGGACATGATCGCGGCGGCGGCGAAGACCACGACGAGTCCGTGGTGGAACGGCCCGGAGATGAGCTGCGGGAAGAACTCCTTGCCCGTGAGGGTCGCGGCGTCGACGCCCGGACGATGCAGCACCCCGGACGGCCCGAGCAGGTTGCCGATCGGGTTGTACCCGAGGAACGCAGCGAACAGCGAGCCCACGGGCGGGGTCTGGCCGATCTGCTCCGCCACCGTCGAGGGCACGCCGTGGGCGCTGAGGCCCCGCGTGAGCGTCCCCGGCAGCGTGGTCGACAGTCCGGCGATCATGAGCGAGAAGAAGATGCCGATGGACAGCGAGGTCCCGGCGTTCTGCACGGTGCCCGCCATGCCGGACGCCGCACCGCGCTGGTGCTTCGGCACGCTGTTCATGATCGCGCTGCGGTTCGGGGCGCCGAACATGCCCGAGCCCAATCCGCTCAGACCGGTGATGATCGCGAAGAGCCAGTAGGGGAAGTCGACCGGGATGAGCAGGAGCGCGACGAAGGTCCCGGCGACCACGACGAGTCCGGTGGTGGCGAAGGCACGTGCGCCGAACCGGTCGGACAGGGTCCCCGAGATCGGCCCCGCGATGAGGAAGCCGATGGTGATCGGCAGCATGTAGATGCCGGCCCAGAGCGGCGTGTCCTCGTAGGAGTAGCCGTGCAGCGGCAGCCAGATGCCCTGCAGCCAGATGATGAGCATGAACTGCAGGCCGCCGCGACCGACCGAGGCGAGCAGACCAGCGAGGTTCGCCATCGCGAACGCGCGGATGCGGAACAGCCCGAGGTCGAACATCGGCTGGGCGGATCGGAGCTCGATGACGACGAACGCGATGAGCATGAGCACGCCGAGACCGATCGCTCCGTCGACCCAGGGGTTGGTCCACCCGGTCGCGCTGTTCCCGTAGGGCTGGATCCCGTACGTGATGCCCGCGAGGACCGCGGTGAGTCCGGCGGCGAACGTGAGGTTGCCCGGGATGTCCAGTCGCCCGGGGCTCTTCGTCCCCACCTCGTGCAGCGACTTGTAGGACCAGATGGTGCCGATGATGCCGATCGGGACGCTCACGAAGAAGACCGCCCGCCAGTCGACCACGGCGAGCAGACCGCCGACGATGAGGCCGATGAACGACCCTGCGATCGCCGCCACCTGGTTGATGCCGAGCGCCATGCCGCGCCGGTGCGCCGGGAACGCGTCGGTGATGATCGCCGTCGAGTTGGCGAACAGCATCGCACCGCCCACACCCTGCACGAGTCGCCAGATGATGAGCCACATGGCTCCGGATCCGCCGGTCCAGGGGTCGAGCGCCAATGCCACGGACCCGAGCGAGAACACGACGAACCCGAGGTTGTAGATGCGGACCCGGCCCAGCATGTCGCCGAGTCGTCCGAATCCGACCACGAGGACGGCGGTCACGAGCATGTAGCCCATGAGCATCCAGAGCAGGTAACTCACGTTCCCCGCGCCGAGCGGGTTCAACCGGATGCCCTTGAAGATCGCGGGCAGCGAGATGATCACGATCGACGAGTTGATGGTCGCCATGAGCATGCCGAGCGTGGTGTTGCTCAGCGCGATCCACTTGTAGTGGGGGTGGTCCTTGGTGAACAGGGCCGGGCGGGCTGTGGTCAACGTGCTGCCTCCGACACGATTGGTTAGCTGATGTGAACCAATCATACGGCCGGGAGGACCGGGTCGGCCCCCGAGGCGACGTCACCTCGAGCAACCGTCACACAGGGAGCAGATGCACCGCCTCGGTCGCGAGTTCGGCCGCGATCGCGTCTTCTGCGGCCGTCGCCGCCCGGAGAGCGCGCAACTGCTCCGTCATCCCCGCCCAGTCCACGAGCCGATCGAGGTCCCGTAAGCGGAGGCGGAAGGCCAGTCCGTCCATCGTGTCGCGACAGACCCGCACCAGCGAGGCGTTGCCGCAGGCGTCGACGAACATCCCGAACAGGGCCAGCGCGTCACGGTTCGCCCCGAGGACGTCGTGGTTCGCCATCTCGACGATCGTGGTGTCGAGGGCGGCGAGCACCCGAGCACGTTCCTCGCCGGACAGACGTGGCACCGCGAGACGCACCACACCACCGAGGAGCACCCCCAAGGTTTGGAGGGCCTCGATCACCTGGGTGGGATCCGGCCGCGTCACGCGGGTGTAGCGGTTCGGCGCCATCTCGACGAGACCGGCGCGAGCGAGCTGACTCAGGGCCTCCCGGATGGGGGTGCGGGACACACCGAGCCAGGCGATCAGGTCCTCGTCGTTCAGGCGCTCGCCCGGCTCGAGAGTGCCGTCCATGATGGCCTCGTGGATGCGGTCGCGGACGGTGTCGCGGAGGAGCCGGTGATGCGCGGGCGGCGTCACGGGAACGGGCATGGCGGATCTCCCTCGTCGGGTTCGAGTACCGCGATGCTACCTGATATGTGACGTGGCGGATGCTGATGTCACCCGCCGAGCAGGTCCAGCGTCACCCGGTCCTCCTCGCCGCCGTACCAACGGTCCAGCACGGCGCGGAACGGTGCCGCGTCCTCCGCCACGTGCGCGAACAGCGTCATCGAGGACCGGAGCTTCACCGCGTCGATCTCACCGAGCAGCGCGATCGCGTCGCGGGCAGGCGCTTCTGCGACGACGGTCGCCGCGGTGCGCAGGCGTGGACCGAGGACGGCATGCGTGAGGTAGGCCCGTGCCTCCCGCTGCGAACCGATGGCGAACCGCACGGCCGTCGCGCTCTTGCCGAGGCCAGCGATCTGCGGGAACACGAACCACATCCAGTGCGAGCGCTTGCGGCCCGCGCGGAGTTCGGCGAGCGCCTGCTCGAAGACGCCGGCCTGCGCGCGCCTGAAGCGCTCGAGGTCGAAGGGGTCGGCATCCTCGTCGGTGGTGCTCATCGGACGAGGCCTCCCCATGCGTACTCGACGTCGACGCCGTCCCCGACGAGCAGACGGTCGGGCACGCGGTCGAGCAGACGGGGGAACCCGACGACGTCGGGCAGGTCGCCGCGGAGTTCCTCTGCCCGGGCGGCACGCAGCTGCCAGGGAGCGTGCGAGCGCCGCCACCACGACGTGACGCCGAGGTGGCGGGCGTGGACACCCGGGCGGTGCGTGAGAGCGACCGACAGCGCGTCCGGCGTGACCCCTCCGGCAGCACGGACCCGGACCGACGCTGACGCGCCGCCGTGCCGTCGGCGGGTGCGGTGGGCGAGGACGTCCCCGTCGCGCCGTGATCCCGCTCGCGCTGCCGTGTAGGGCACGCCGATCCCGATGCGCGCTGCGAGCACGGCCGGCACGTGTTGCGTGTCCACGGTCAGGTAGGTCGTTCCGTGTCGACCGGCGTCGTCGACGGTGGGCACCTCGACGGTGATCTCCGTCAGGCGACCGAGCGGCCCGGGCGGCGGCAGCGGCGGCACGGTGGTCCGGCGGAACTCGTACGCCGTCAGTGACACCCATGCGCTCCCGTCGATCCGGTCCGGCTCGGTCCGCGGTGGCACGAGGCTGGCCACCGTGTCCGCGTCCATCCGCCAGGACGCGAACACCACGTCCGCCCAGCGGTGCGCGGTGACGGCTCGGTGCGGGAGCGGCGCGGCCGTCTGCGCCACGAGGATGTCGGCGAGGGCGTCGAGCTCCTGGGGTCCGTTCGTCATGGCCTGGTGTCCATCCCGACGCGGAGGCCCCACCGCACGAGGGGCACCTGCAGCGGGAGGCGCAGCAGGGCCGCCACGCGCATCCGTCGCTGCGAGCGCGGGTCGTCGAGCAGGTCACGCGCCATCTTGAGGTTCGCGGGGAAGACCGCGACGAAGAGCGCGGCAGCCGCGAATCCGCCGATCCGCCGGGTGCGTGGCACCGCCAGCGCCGCCGCCACCGCCACCTCGGCGACGCCCGAACCGATCGTCGTCGCACGAGTCGGCAAGGCCTCCGGCACGATCCCGTCGTACACACGGGGACGGAGGAAGTGGGTCACGCCGGCCCCGGCGAGCAGGATCGCGAGTCCGCGAGCCGTCGTGGCCGCGCGGCGCGCGCGTCGTGTTCGTCGCATCAGGCCATCCTGGACCGGTCGGCTGTGCTGCATCGGCATTCGAATCGGCCCGAGCGAGCGGGGCGGCCGGAGCCGCCGCGGCGCCCGGGAGGCCCGGATTCCGCTGCGCAGGTCACGTCAGCGCTGTCGCCACGAGGTCGAGCACCACATGGGCGATCTCGGCCTTCGATCCTGACGCCTCGCGCACCACGTCGCCTCCGGCAGCCAGGACCTCGACGGCGTTGTGGCCACGCTCGAACCCGTGGTCCCAGCCGACCCGGTTCACCACGAGCAGGTCGGCGGGCTTGCGGGCCAGCTTGTCGCGGGCCAGGTCCAGGCGAGCGGCCCGGTCGGGCTCGGTCTCGGCCGCGAACCCGACGACGAGCTGGCCCGCACGGCGCGCCGCCACGAGGTCGGCGAGGACGTCGGGGTTCCGGACGAGTTCGAGCGTCAGGTGGTCGCCCGCGTCCTCTTTCTTGAGCTTCGATGGTCGGACCTCGGCCGGACGGAAGTCTGCGACGGCCGCCGTCATCACGACGACGTCAGCGGCCACCGCGGCGGCGTGGACGGCATCGGCGAGCTCGAGCGCGGTGCCCACCCGGATGACCTCGACCGGGAGTGCATCGGGCGCGTCGTCCATGGCAGCGAGCACCGCGTCCTCGATGTTCGCCGCCACGAGGGTCACGACGGCTCCCCGGCGGGCTGCCTCGGCCGCGATCGCGACTCCCTGCCGCCCGCTCGAGCGGTTGCCGATGTACCGCACGGGGTCAACCGGCTCACGAGTGCCGCCCGCACTCACCACGACGTGGTTGCCCGACAGGTCCCCGCGTCGAGCGTCGGGGTGCACCGCGGTCTCGGGCGCGGTGGGCGACTCGTCGACGTGGGGGACGGGAGCGGTCGGTGTCCACCCGTGGCGGGCCTCCCGGCTGTCGGCCGCGGTGGTGACCGTCGTCGCAGCGGACGGCTCGTCGCGTCCACCCGTTCCGCTCGCGGGCAGGACGGCGAGCGCTGCCGCGACGATGTCGTCGGGCTCGCTCATGCGCCCGATCCCCGAGTCCTCGCCGGTGAGCGGCCCGTCCTCCGGACCGACGACGTGGACGCCCCGCTCCCGCAGGGTGGCGACGGACGCGCGGGTTGCGGGGTGGTCCCACATCTGCGGGTGCATCGCTGGCGCCACGACGACCGGTGCTGTCGTCGCGAGCAGGGTCGTTCCGAGCAGGTCTCCGGCCAGTCCCGCCGCGGTCCGTGCCAGGAAGTCGGCCGTGGCCGGTGCGACGACGACGAGGTCCGCGCGGCGCCCGAGCGCGACGTGGCGGACCTCCGCGACCTCCTCGAACACGCTCGTCGACACGGGGTTACGGCTGATGGCCTCGAGTGTGGGCAGTCCGACGAAGCGCAGTGCTCCTTCGGTCGGGACCACGTGGACGTCGTGTCCGAGCCGTACGAACGCCCGCACGACTCCGACGGCCTTGTACGCCGCGATGCCGCCGGTGATGCCCACGACGATCGTCCGGCGCTGCTCGGACTGTGACACGGTCGACCTCCGCTCTGGCGGGGCCGATCCCCGCCCGGCCGACGGTACCAGCGGGCAGGGAGCGGCAGGCCGTCCTCCACAACGCATCGCTCTCTCCACAGTGCGCGCTGTGTCACGCGTCCGCTGAGCCTGGGCAGGGGCGTTCGGGCGCCATCGCGTCCACATGCTGTTCGACGTCGAGGCGACTCCACAGGTGGCCAGGCGAGCCCTGGACGTCGTGGGGCGGGTGCGATGATCGACGCATGTGCACCGTCGTCGTCCGGGTCGAACCCGACACCGCGTGGCCGGTCACCCTGCTCGCACTGCGAGACGAGGACCCGTCCCGTCCCTGGGACCCCCCACGCGCCTGGTGGCAGGACCGCGGCGACGACGTGGTCGGTGTCCGGGATCGGACGGCAGGGGGCGCGTGGCTCGCAGCGTCCGCTCCTCGCCGAGCCCTCGCGGTCGTCCTCAACCGCGCCGAGCCCGTGCCCGCGACGGACGGCGGTTGGGCGACGCGGGGGTGGCTTCCGCTCGACGCCGTCACGGGGGCCACCCGGGCGAGCGAGCGGCCGACCGAGCGCTCCTACAACCTGGTCCACGCCACGCCGCAGGGGGTGCGCGTGACGTCGTGGGATGGTGCGCGGGTCCTCACGCGAGGACTCGGACCGGGCGTCCACGTCGTGACGGAAGGCGCTCCGGACGACGTCGCGCTCCCACGGATCGCTCGGTGGCTCGATCCCTTCCGCCACGCATCGGCTCCGGTCGGACCGCCACCGTCGATCGAGCCACTCCTCGCGGTGGAGGCGCCGACGACGGGGCTCGGGGCCGATTGGGAGGACTGGTTCGCCGTGCTCCGTTCGGGTGCCGACGTCGCGCCGGACCGACCGGACGCGATCCTCCGTGACGATCTCCGTGCCGACGGCCGATTCGCGACCCTGTCGGTCGTCGCCGCGGCCGTCGGACCGTCCGGCGTGGTCCTCGAGCACGCGCGGTTGGCGACGCCCGGGAGGCTCGGCACGCGTTCCTGATGCTCCCGCGCCTTCCCGTCGCATCGCGGAATTCTGGCGTACTGAACCGGTTGTAGGATCATGCAAACGCATTGATCCGTCTGGAGGACTTCATGGGTGGCAGCGCATTCGGCAACATCAGCGGTGGTGGCGCGGGACCCGGGCGTCCGGTCGACGTCCCGCCCGCGGCGCCGGACCGGGTCGGAGCGGTCCAGCTCGGGCTCGACACGTTCGGTGACGTGACCGAGACGACCGCGGGTGTCCGTCTGACCCAGGCCCAGAGCATCCGCAACGTGGTTGAGCAGGCGGTCCTCGCCGACCAGGTGGGCATTGACTTCATCGGGGTCGGTGAACACCACCGCGTCGACTTCGCCGTCAGCGCACCCGAGGTCGTCCTGGCGGCCATCGCCGCGCGCACCGAACGGATCCACATGGGTTCCGCGGTCACGGTGCTGAGCTCAGACGACCCGGTGCGGGTCTACGAGCGGTTCGCGACCGTCGACGCGCTGTCCAACGGGCGCGCCGAGGTCGTGCTCGGCCGCGGGTCCTTCACCGAGTCGTTCCCGCTCTTCGGATTCGACCTCGCAGACTACGAGACCCTCTTCGAGGAGAAGCTCGAGCTCTTCGCCGAGGTCCTCAAAGAGGGACCGGTCAGCTGGTCCGGCACGAAGCGCGCCCCGCTCCACGAGCAAGAGGTCTGGCCGAAGACCGAACACGGCCGCATCCCGACGTGGATCGGAGTCGGGGGTTCGCCGCAGTCCGTGATCCGGGCGGCGAGCTACGGGTTCCCGCTGTTCCTCGCGATCATCGGCGGTCAGCCCGCTCAGTTCGCACCGTTCTCGCGCCTCTACCGACAGGCGCTCGACCAGTTCGAGCTCCCGCAGCAGCCGATCGCCATGCACTCGCCAGGGTTCGTCGCAGCGACGGACGACGAGGCGGCCGAGCTGTTCTACCCGTACCACAAGGACGTCACGGATCGGCTCGGACGCGAGCGCGGGTGGCCGCCCTTCGACGAGTCGCAGTACCGCGCTGGCCTGTCGGCGGGCGGTTCCCTCTACGTGGGATCGCCCGAGACGGTCGCGAAGAAGATCGCGCGAAACATGCGCATCCTCGGGGTCTCGCGCTTCGATCTCCGTTACAGCACCGGTCGACTCCCGCACGAACACATGATGCGGTCGATCGAGCTGTACGGCACGAAGGTCAAGCCGCTCGTCGAGGAGATGCTCGCTGAGGAGGTCCCCGCGGTCTGACCGAGGCGCCACGGGCCTCCCTGAAATGGTGATCCGTGACCAAACCCGGAGGCGGAGGGCACCGAACACAAACAAGGGGCGAGCCGCGTCGAGCTGTGTCATGCAGACGGCCGTCCGCTCGTGCCCGCGTGCACCGGATCCGATGACCCGAACTCGGGTCCGGTGCGCCTCCTCCCGTACGGCGGATGTGACAACGCGACGGCGGTGACCCTCGTGCGTCCGTCCGGCCGCGCCCCGGTAGCATCCAGCGATGGCCCACACGTCCAGCCGACGAGACCGCTCAGCGCGCGAGGAGCGGTTCCGCGGACGGATCCTCGGCGTCGGGACCACGTCCGGGCACCGCATCGTCGTCGGGATGTGGCAGGACTCCCCGTTCCGGCACTTCACCGACGTGTTCGTCGAGTTGCCCGACGGCAGCAGCCTGCTCCTGGCGCCGGACGAACTCGTCGAGCGGTACGTGTCGAGCACCTACCGGTTCGACGCGACCCGGGTCGTCGATGTGCACCTCGTTCGAACCACACGTGGCCTGGAGTTCGACGCCGGACCGCTCCACCTCGAGGTCACCGTCGGCGCGATCACACTCCTCGGCCGGTTGCTCCGGCTCGTTCCGCGGAGGATCGCCACCGATCCCCGATGGCTCGCGATCGTCGATCCGGTCGCGCGCCTGCTGGTGCGCGGGGCGGGGACCGCGGGTTCTGCCGGGGGAGGTCGGCGGGAGTACTACGGCGTGACCGGCGCTCATGCGGTGACCGCAGTGACGGGCACGTGGGACGGCGCTGACCTCGGCACCCTGACACCGCTCGACCCGCCGGTCCGGTTCGGCTTCGCCTCCATGCCCGCCACGCCCCAGGTCGTCGACGTCGAGACCGTGATCCGCGGGCCGGGCGTGGGGACCGACTGACTCGCCGCACGCCCGGGAGGTCCCGGGAAACTCCGCCGGTGACACCCCTGAATCGCCCCGGGTTCAGTGGAGGGCGAGTTGTCCCGGCGACGACTGTCGTCGGCTGTTGATTTCACGGTAGTACTGGTTCTCTTTCTCGATGGGGGTGATGTATCCGATCGAGGAGTGCAGTCGGTTCTCGTTGAACCAGTGCACCCAGGACAGTGTCGCCAACTCGAGGTCGTCGGCGCCGCGGAACGGGCCGTCGATCTTCACGCACTCGTTCTTGTAGAGCCCGACGACGGTCTCGGCGAGGGCGTTGTCATACGAATCGCCCACGGTCCCGATCGATGCGACCGCGCCAACCTCGGCGAGACGGTCGGAGTAGCGCAGCGCCGTGTACTGCGACCCGGCATCCGAATGTTGCACGACGCCCGTGATGTCCTCGCCGGCGCGATCGCGGACCCACAGCGCCATCTCGAGCGCGTCGAGCGGCAGGTCGGTCGGCATCCGGTTCATCGTCCGCCACCCCACGATCCGGCGGGAGAACACGTCCGTGACGAATGCGGTGAACGCCATCCCCGACCAGGTCGGCACGTAGGTGAAGTCGACCACCCAGAGTTCGTTCGGCCGATCCGCGCGGAAACAACGCTGCACGTGATCCGGCGGCCGCACCGCGCGCTCGTCCGCTCGAGTGGTGACGAACTGCTTGCCCCGCCGAACACCACGCAGTCCTTGCTTGCGCATCAGGCGCTCCACGGTGCAGCGGGCGACGGTGATGCCCTCGCGGCGCAGCAGCCGCCAGATCTTCCGCGCGCCACTGATGCCACGGCCAAGGTCCCGGTCCCAGAACACCCGCTCGATCTCCGCCAGCAGCGCCTCGTCCGCGATAGACCGGGCAGAGCGGGCCCGGGTCTTGAACGCGTAGTAGCCGGACGGGGCGATCATGACGCCGTGCTCGGTGAGCACGCGACAGATCGGCTCGACCCCAAACCGGTTCCGGTGTTCGTCGATGAACTGGGTCACCACGGCAGTCGCGGGTCGAGCTCCCGCGCGAAGAACGAGGACGCCGCCAACAAGATCTCGTTCGCGCGCTTGAGTTCCCGGTTCTCCGCCTCGAGCGCTTTGATCCGCGCCGCGTCGGTGCTCGTGGTCCCGGGACGCTCACCGGCATCGATCGCGGCCTGCTTGCACCAGCCGCGCAACGTGTCGGGGTTCACCCCCGTGCGCGACCCGATCCGGATCACGGCCGCGTTCAACGACAGCGAAGAGTCTTCCTTCTGCACCTCTTGCACGAGCCGCATCGCACGCTCCCGCAGTTCTTGCGGATACTTCCTCGGTGCTGGCATGGTCCGATCCTCTCGGGGATTCAGACCCTCCACCAGACCCGGGGCGATTCACCGCGAGCCGCACCCCGCGGAGCCGCGAGCCGCGAGCCGCGCCGGCGGGGGTCCGGGCAGCCACCCCGTCAACCGACCGCGCGCGCCTGCCCGACGAGCACGACCAACACCACCACGAGGCCGACGAGGACCATCGCGCCCTCGAGAGCCGCGAGCGTCGCGAGCCGGTGCCGCACGTGCCGGACGGCGAACCGCACGACGAGCATGGCGACGAACAGCGCGAGCACGAGCACGAGGCCGGTCCATCCCACGGCGGGCACGAGCAGCCCCATGAGCCACATCACGAGCCCGACGACGATCGCGGTGATGGCGCCGACCACGACCCAGATCGTGCCGTCCGAGGTCGTCAGGGCCGGCTGGTTCCGGACCAGGGTCGGGTCGTCATCGTGCGGACCGGTCATGGCCGGGACCGTACTCCCGACGCCGTCGACCGGGCCCAGATCCCCGAGTCGGTGGACCACCGCCAGCGGGCCGGTCCGCGTCCGCCTCTGGCTACGGCGGCCCCATCAGCCACAGCACCGCGATGAGCACCGGCTGCCCGACGAGCGCCCCGCTGACCATGATCCATCGTGCCCACGGCCGCGCGACGAGTTCGGGCGACCCCGTCAGCGGCGCGAGCGGCATGAGGAGCCGCGGGGTCGAGGCCATGGGGATCGACACGGCGAACACGTACAGCGCGTACGCGGCCGCGAACACGACGGTGACGAGCCCGAGCTCGCGCGTGGACCGCCGGGACAACCACACGCCGTACGCGACGGCCATGGCGATGACGAGCAGCACCCCGCCGACACCGACCCAGCGGGCCGCGGTGAGGAACCAGGGCGAGAGCGGCACGAAGTGCACCCGACCGATGAAGTTGACCCACCACGACATCTCGGTGTCGAGGTACGCGTTCGGCCGGCCGGTGGCATGCGACGCGATGACCGGCCACGCGACACCTGCGGCGGCGGTGACGAGTCCGGTCCCGATGACGGTGAGTCGCTCGCGCACGGGGAACGACCCGCGGTCGCGGACGTACCGGACGAGGGCGACCACCCCGAGTGTGAGGGGGATCGCCAGCTCGCCGGGACGGGTGAACGCCGCCACCACCGAGAGCAGGGTGAGTGGCAGGTACCGCCGCCGCTGCATGGCGAGGAGGGCACCGAACACGAGTGCCAGGAACATGCTCTCGGCGTACCCGACCTCGAGCAGGAACGAGAGCGGCCCGAGGCAGAAGAAGAACACGGCCCACAACGCGGCGGTGCCGCCGGCGCGCTCGCGGACGAGCGCGTGCAGCAGGTATGCGGCGACGAGGCCGGCGATGGTGGCGATGAGCGGCGCGCCGATCCGGAACGGGAGGCCCGTGGAGGCCGTCAGCATCCGGATCGTGAACGGGAACGCCGGCAGGAACGCCCAGTTGTTCTGCATGACGTGCCCGAGGGCGTCTGTCGGGAGCACGGACGGGTACCCGTGCAGGGAGATGTCCTCGTAGTACTGGCCGTCCCAGCTCGTCAGGAACGTCAGGAACCCGTGGTCGTTGCCGCGGATGGCGTTCGCTGGCTGCGCCCGCACGATGAGCGGGTACACCAGGGCGAGCCACGTGGTCGACAGCATCCGCGACGCCGCGAACAGGACGAGGATCGCCGCCCATGCGGGTGTGCTGACGGCGAGGTCGGCGAGGCGGTTCCGGGAGGGACGGGCGACGACCGAGACGGCGGCGGGCCGAGCGGGGCGCTCGAGTTCGTCGGGGCCCCTCATGCAGCCACCTCACCGCGGGCGGGTGGCACCCTCCGAGCAGACCTCACGCCGCCACGATAGACGGCGTTCCTGGGGGGACCGCCGGGGCACGCGCGTCGGACTACGCTCGAACGGAGATGAGCGAGGCGACGACGCAGGCGCAGACCGGACGACGGCGACGGAGCGCGACGGCGCTGGCCGTCCTCGTCGCGGGCACGTACTTCATGGAGCTGCTCGACGGCACGATCGTCAGCACGGCGGCGCCGGCGATCGGGCGGGACCTCGGCGTCGACTCGGCGGCGGTCGGCATCGCGATCACGGCGTACCTCGTGACCCTGGCGGTCCTCATCCCCGTGAGCGGATGGGTGACGGACCGGGTGGGGTCGCGCACGGTGTTCCTCGGCGCGATCGTCGTCTTCACCGCCGCGTCGGGGTTGTGCGCCGCGGCGGACTCGCTCGCGACCCTGACGGCATGGCGGGTCGTCCAGGGTCTCGGTGGCGCGCTCATGGTGCCGGTCGGGAGGCTCGTGGTGCTCCGGAGCGCGGGCCGCGACCGCCTCGTGACCGCCATCGCGATCCTCACGTGGCCGGCGTTGGCCGCACCGATCGTCGCGCCGTTCCTCGGCGGGGTGCTCGTGGACGCGCTGTCCTGGCACTGGATCTTCCTCGTGAACCTGCCGTTCGGCGCGGTCGCACTCGTCGCCGCGGCCGTCCTCGTGCCGCAGGAGCGTGGCGCCGAGCGCGTGCCCTTCGACTGGGTGGGCGCGGTGCTCGCGTGTCTCGGGCTGGGCGGCCTCGTGGTGATGGCGTCGCTGCTGTCCCTCACCCACGTGCCGGTGGTCGCGGCGACGGTCGCGGGCGTCGTCGGGGCGGTCTGCTGCTGGCTCGCGGTGCGACACCTCCGCCGGGCGGACCACCCGATCCTCGGGCTCGACGCACTGCGGCTCGAGACCTTCCGGGTGTCGCATGCCGGGGGCTCGCTGTTCCGGCTCGGTGTGTCGGCGGTGCCGTTCGTCCTGCCGCTGTTGTTCCAGGATGCCTGGGGCTGGTCCGCGGTCGCGGCGGGGTCCGCGGTGTTGTTCGTGTTCGTCGGCAACCTCGGGATCAAGCCGACGACGACGCCGCTCCTCCGCGCGTTCGGGTATCGGCCCGTCGTCATCGGCTCGACGGCGACGGCCGCGGTGTCCGTCGTGCTCATGACGTTCCTGACGCCGACGACGCCGTTCTGGGTGCTCGCGGTCCTGCTCGTGGTGAGCGGTGCCGCACGTTCTGTGGGGTTCACGGCGTACAACACGATCGCGTTCGCGGACGTCGAGTCCACGGCGATGACCCCGGCGAACACGCTCTCGTCGACGCTGCAGCAGGTGGCCGCCGGGTTCGGCGTGGCCGTGGCCGCGGTGGTGCTCCGCGCTGCGGCACCGCTCGGCGGCCCGGGGTCCTCCGTGCCCTACGACGCGGCGTTCGTCGTCGTCACGGTGCTGCTCGCGGCAGCGTGCCTCGAGGGCGTGCTCATGAGCCGCGACGCCGGGTCAGCGGTGCGTCCGGCTCGCCGCGCGGCCGCCCGCTGAGCGGAGGCACGACGAGTGGCGCGCCCCCGAGTGGTGCGCGCCGCGGGAGGATCCGCACCACCGGGCGATGCGTGGAGGACCCGCCACGCGAGCGGGTCCTCCATGGTCTCACTGCTCGGGGCTGCCCGAGTCGACGTCGTCGCCGAGGTCGGCGTGGTCGTTCGTCCCGTGCAGGCCGTCGGGCATGTCCTCGGCGGACTGCTGGCGTTCGTCGGGCGCGTCGGTGTCCGGCTGCTCGGGCGCCTCGGGCGTGGTGGACTCTTCGGCAGGGTCAGGCTGGCTGTAGCTCATGAACCGAACGGTAGGGCCAGGCCGCTCGGCCGTCCGTCATTCACGGCCGGGGTCCAGGTGCCCCGTACCCTCGGGCGCCTCGCGGCGATACAGTCACAGCGAGCGCTTGCGTACCGGGGGTACGGTCCGGAGGCGGCGCCGGGGCCCTGCCCTGGCGCGCGACCACCAGGTCGGACGAACGACGAACGGCAGGATGCGAGGCGACATGCAGGGCGGAGAGCAGCGAGCCATCCGAGTGGTGAGCTACAACCTGCGCGAGCACACCGCGAACGGGGAGCTGGCCGCACTGGCGGAGGCGTCCCAGGCCGACGTGCTGTGCGTGCAGGAGTGCGACAGCAACGACCTGGCGCCCGAGGTCGGGGGGCTCACCCTCGCGGCGTCGACGAGCGCGAATCGGCTCGGGCTCGCGATCTACAAGCGCGACGACCGGTTCGACGTGCGCGACTTCACGATCCACTCGCTGCAGAAGTCCCTGCACGACCGCGTCCTCGCGCCCGCGCACGAGCGGCTCATCGCGATGCACCTCGAGGACCACGAGGCGGACGCGGAGGTCATCGTGGCGTCCTTCCACGCCTCGCCCCTGACGGCGACGAACAGCCTGCGGCGCAAGCAGATCGAGGCCGCGCACCAGTTCGTCCGTGACCTGTCGAGCGAGGCACCGGCGATCATGGTGGGGGACTTCAACTACCCCTGGTTCCAGACGAACCTCCGCAAGAAGATCGAGGAGCACGGCTTCGCCCTCTCGTTGAGCGACCAGCCGACCTACCTGCGGTACCGCCGGTTCACGGGCCACTTCGACTTCGCGACGAGCGTCGGTCTGCACATCGCGGGCGTCGAGACGCTCCCCGCGGGCATATCGGATCACCGTCCGATCCTCGTCACCGCCCACTACGAGGCCCCCGCGATCAGCGGCGCTCCGTCGTCGGTCGCCGAGCCGGCGGCCTGACCCGCGCCACCCGCCGGGCCGGGAGGCGCGGTGCGGGCCGGTCCCGGCCCTCCCGTCCGTCGCGCCGGACGGGAGGCGTGGTGCGGGCCGGTCCCGCACCTCCCGTCCGTCGACGCCGGGCCGGGAGGCGCGGTGCGGGCCGGCCCCGGCCCTCCCGTCCACCGTCAGCGCCGGGCCCGGAGGCGCGGTGCGGGCCGGTCCCGGCCCTCCCGTCCGCCGTCAGCGCCGGAGCGTCGCCCGCGCCAACCGGTTCCCGACGAACTGGCCGAGCTGCACGATGACGACGATCGTCGCGACCGAGATGTACACGATCCACCAGTCGTAGCGCTGCGACCCGTAGGTGATCGCGTACTCGCCGAGGCCGCCCCCACCGACCAGGGCGCCTTGCGCGGTCATGTCGACGATGCCGACGAAGATGAAGGTGTAGCCGAGCACGAGCGGCCCGAGTCCCTCGGGGATGAGCACCGTCAGCACGATCGCCAGCGGGTGCGCGCCGGACGACCGCGCGGCCTCGACGACGCCCGGGTCGAGGGACACGAGGCTCTGCTCGACGATCCGGGCCACGGCGAACGCCGCCGCGAGGGAGATCGCGAACGTCACCGCGGGCACCCCGATCGTGGTGTCGACGACGCCTCGGGACAACGGTGCGACGGCGGCCAGGAAGATCACGAACGGGATCGGCCGGACGATGTTCACGACGACGTTGAGGACCGTGAAGACGCCGCGGTGTCCGAGCAGGTTGCCCGGTCGAGTGGCGTACAGGGCCAGGCCGAGCGCGAGCCCGATGACGCCCGCGACGACCAACGAGACGAGCGACATGACCAGGGTGTCCCGGATCGAGGACAGGTACACGTCGATCGTCGTCAGGAACCCCTGCAGTCCGGTGGTCATGAGCGGGCCTCCTCCGTTGTCGGGCCGTCGGCGATGTCCGGTGTCGGGGCGGTCGGTCGTTCCTCGTCCGCGGTGACCCCTGCTTGCCGGAGTGCCGCGAGTGCGCCATCGACCGCGGCGTCCGCGCCGGAGAGCTCGTAGGTGAGCGCGCCGATGCGGCGCTCGCGGATCTCGCTGACGCCGCCGTACACGAGCTCCGCTCCGACGCCGGCCACGGCGAACACCGCGTCGATCCGCGCCTGGAGGCCGTGCTCGTCCGTGATCCGCACGGTCACGAGCCGGCCGGGGTGGCGGTCGCGGAGCCGGGTGAGGGTCGCCGCGGAGGGCCGATCGTGCAGCGCCGATCGGACGAATCGACGCGCGGCCTCGGTGCGCGGCGCCGAGAAGACGTCGTACACGTCGCCGACCTCGACGACGCGGCCGCGCTCCATCACGGCGACGCGATCGGCGATCTGCCGGACTGCGTCCATCTCGTGGGTGATGACCATGATCGTCACCCCGAGCTCGCGGTTCACGCGGCGGAGCAACGACAGGACCTCGGTGGTGGTCTCGGGGTCGAGCGCGCTCGTGGCCTCGTCGGCGAGGAGCAGCGGTGGGTTCGTGGCGAGCGCCCGGGCGATGCCGACCCGCTGCTTCTGCCCGCCCGACAGCTGCTCGGGGTAGGCGTGCGCGCGGTCGAGCAGACCGACGAAGTCGAGGAGCTCCGCCACCCGGCGGTCCCGTTCCTCGCGGGGGACCCCGGCGACGCGCAGGGGGTAGGCGACGTTGCCCGCGACCGTGCGCGAGCGGAACAGGTTGAACTGCTGGAAGATCATGCCGATGCGGCGTCGGGCCTGACGCCGGTCGCGTTCCGGCAGGCTCGTGAGCTCCTGACCGGCGACGGTGACCCGTCCCGACGTCGGCAGCTCGAGCGCGTTGACGAGCCGCACGAGCGTGGACTTGCCCGCACCCGAGTAGCCGATGATGCCGAGGACCTCGCCCTCCTCCACGTCGAGGGTGACGTCGTCGACCGCGACCACGGGGTCGTCGTGGTCGCGGCGGACGTAGCGTTTCGAGACGGCCTCGAGGCGGACGAGCGCGGGCATGGGTCCTTCCGGTGGGGACGGGCGGACGCGCACGGCTCGTGACCGTGCGCGTCCGGGGTGGGGCGGGCCTCCCGGCTGGTGGGCGGGAGGGCCGACGGGTCAGCCCAGTGCGGCCTTCGCGTCCTGCTCGACGGACCGCAACTCGTGCTGCAGTTCGGCCGCCGACGTGGAGCGCACGACCGCGTCCGGGTAGTCCTTCAGGAACACCTTCTGCACGGCGCTGTCGTGGAACAGCTTGGCCAACGCGAGGTACGTCGCGTCGTGGACGTCCGCCTTGCGCGCCGCGAACACGTTCACGTACGGGGCCGCCGAGGTGCTCGACGGGTCGTCCTGGTAGATCGCGTCGTGCTTCGACAGGCCCGCAGCGGTCGCGTAGTTGTTGTTCACGACGGCACCGTCCACCGAGCCGTTCTGCAGCGCGTTCGCCGTCTGCGAGGCGTCGACCGTCGTGACGTCGACCTTGTGCGACGTGATGTCGGCAGTCGTCGAGAACGCGCTCCCGCCGTCCCGGAGCTCCAGCAGGTGGGCGGACTGCAGCACGAGCAACGCCCGGGCCTCGTTGATGGCGTCGTTCGGGATCGCGATCTTCGCGCCGTCGCTGAACCCCGACGGCTTGCTGACCGTCGTCGAGTAGAGCGGCAGCGGGTACACGGCGGTCGCGCCGACCGGCTGCAGCGTGTCGTGCGCCGTCACGTCGTAGTTCGCCAGGTACTGGATGTGCTGGAACTGGTTGAGGTCGACCTGCCCCTGCTTGAGCGCCGGGTTCGGGAGGCTGTAGTCCGAGAAGTTGACGAGCTTGACCGTCACGTCGAGTCGCGATCTCGCGAGCTTGGTGTACGTCGCCCAGTAGGGCAGGGACTTGTCGGCCACGCCGATCGTGACGGTCCTCGGCGCCGCGGAGGACGAGCCCGACGACGCGGTGTCGTCCCCGCCCCGGGTGGCGGCGACGACGATCGCGACGATGATCGCGACGACGACGACGATCGCGGCGATGATCCAGCCGAGGGGGCGTCGGCGGCGGGGCGGTCGGGAAGGGTCGGTGCGGCGGACATCGGTGCTCCTGGTGCTCGGTGTGCGGTGGTGCGTCGTGCTGCTGCGTTCCGGCCGGTGCTGCGGCAGAACGTGGCTCCACTGTGCAGGCGCCCGTGGGGAGGGTCCACTCGCGTTCCGTCGTGTTACGGCGGAGTCCCTCGGGCGAGCGCGGGGTGGGCGGTGTCCCTCGGGCGAGCGCTCCACGAACGGGGGACTTGGCCGGCCCGCGACGGCGGTGCACGATGATCCAGCCCACCGCCCCCGCCCGTCCCTCGGGCCCACACCGGAGAAGACCGATGCCGTTCGTCCCCACCCTCACGGAACCGTTCCGCACCCAGCTCGTCGCTGCCGCTTCCGCGCGCGCCGCTGACCCGACGACCACCACCGCCTTCGTCGACTTCGTGCGACGCGAGTACCACGCGACGCAGGACTTCGAGCGCACTGCCGACGTCGCCGCGATCTGGGCGGCGTTCACGCACGTCCGCCCCGCGCGGTCCGTCCCGTCCGTCGCCACCGCGTCCGCCGCCTGACCGCAGCGGGCCGCCTGACCGCAGCGGGCTGCCTGGCCGCAGCGGGCTGCCTGGCCGCAGCGGGCTGGTGCGGCGTGTTCCGTCCGCGCCCGTCGGCATCGGTCGGCAACTCAGGACCGGGCCTCCGGGCCGGGAGGCGCGGCGGAGGTTCCGCACGATCCTCCTGATTCGTCGACCGAGGCGGGCCGGGCCGGGGTCGGCGCGGGCCGGTGCCGTTGCGGCGAGGGCCCTCCAGCGCCGGTTCGGGCGGCTGCGCGCGGGTGCGCGCCTGCACGCGGCATCGGTCGACAACTCAGGATCGGGCCTCCCGGTCGGGAGCCGCGGCGCGGGTTCCGCACGATCCTCCTGATTCGTCGACCGAGGAGGCGCGGGCCGGGGTCGGCGCGGGCCGGTGCCGCCGCGGCGAGCACCGGCCAGCGCCGGTCCGGGGTGGGTGCGCGCTGGTGCGCGCCTGCACACCGGTGCCTGTCGACGATTCAGGATCGGGCCTCCGGGCCGGGAGGCGCGGCGCGGGTTTCGCACGATCCTCCTGATTCGTCGACCAGCGACGGGGGCTGGGCGGGGTCGGCGCGGGCCGGTGCCGTCGCGGCGAGGGCCCTCCAGCGCCGGTTCGGGCGGCTGCGCGCGGGTGCGCCTGCACACCGGTGCCTGTCGACGAATCAGGTCCGGGCCTCCCGGCCGGGAGGCGCGGCGCGGGTTCCGCACGATCCTCCTGATTCGTCGACCAGCGACGGGGGCTGGCCACGCTTCGCGCGCCCACGGCCCACGGCCCACGGCCCACGGCCCGCGCGCCCGTGCGCCCACGCCGCGCGCGGCCGCACCACGGGCGGGCCCGCATCCCGGGTAACGAGCATGTGAACGGACCCAGGGAGACGACCCCAGAACGGGGCACGCGACGGGGAGGCCCGGACCGGCTCGAGCGCGTCCCCCGGCTCCCGGAGAACGCACGTCCTCCGGACGCTGCCGAGGGGTGCAGGACGAGTTCGGAAGCGCCCCGAACGGGGTACAAAGCCGGAGCGGTCGGAGGTCAGGGTCCGTCGATCGCGACCACGATGACGCCCGTGCCACGGAACCGGCCACAGGTCGCCGCGCCGCACAGCGCGCAGTCGGTCCCGCGCCGGTAGTGCTCGTGGGCCTGCCGCTCGTGTCCGCAGACGCACCGCTCGCGGGGGTCGACGTCGCGACGTGCCATCGGGTCCTCCGGGCGTGGATGGAACTGGGCGGGGCGGATGGTTCGACCAGGTCGGCCGTTGTCGATCCTATCCGCCGGACTCGCCCCTCATCGGGGGGCGATCGGGGGACAACTCGGGTGCTCAGGGGGGTTCCCGGAGAACGGTCGCTCCCCGTCCGTGAGGAGCCCGGACCGCGCCCGTCCTCCAGGACTCCGGCCCGGCGCCGCGGACGCCGACCCGCGTGTACCCCGACCGCGCAGGGTGGACAGAGGGCTCTTGTCCCTCGGGGGCGGGGAGCGTATGTTCCTGCTCACCACCACCCTTACCCGAGGGTGGCGAGGATCAGCTCCGGCCGGTCGGTTGCTCACCCGAGAACCCGAACCCGAACCGCCGACCGTGTCGACGTTGATCCACGCTGCACCACGAGGGCAGAAGGCTGCCCTCGCCGACCCTTCCCTGGCCGGCCGTACCGACCCGTCGGTGCGGGTCGATCGTGGAGGGGTCCAGACCGGCTCCCGAGGCCGGTCGTCACCCGAACCCGAAAAGTGGACACAGCATGAACCCGAACTTGCCTGCGCCCCTCAACGCCCCGATCCCGGCGGAACCGACGATCAGCATCGTCATCCCGGCACGGAACGAGGCGAAGAACCTGGCGCTCGTCCTGCCCACCCTGCCGCCGGTGCACGAGGTCATCCTCGTGGACGGCGACTCGATCGACGGCACCGCCGCGACCGCGAAGGCCGTCATGCCCGACATCCGCGTCGTGTCCCAGACCCGGCGCGGCAAGGGCAACGCCCTCGCCTGTGGTTTCGCCGTGGCGACGGGTGACGTCATCGTCATGTTCGACGCCGACGGTTCCGCCGACCCCACCGAGATCCCGCGCTTCGTCGAGGCGCTGGTGGCCGGGGCCGACGTCGCCAAGGGCTCGCGCTTCCGCCTCGGCGGTGGCAGCGAGGACATCACCGGCGTCCGTCGCGTGGGGAACGCCGGGCTCAACGTCCTGACGAACCTGCTGCTCGGCACCGACTACACGGACCTGTGCTACGGCTTCAACGCGTTCCGGCGGTCCGTGCTCCCGCACCTCGACCTGCCCGCCGTCGACGCCGCGCCCGCGGCCGACGGCCGGATGCTCTGGGGTGACGGGTTCGAGATCGAGACGATCATCAACTGCCGGATCGCGTTCGCCGACCTGGCCGTCGTCGAGGTCCCGAGCGTCGAACGACTGCGGATCCACGGCGAGAGCAACCTCAACGCCGTGTCGGACGGTTTCCGCGTGCTCAAGACGATCCTCGACGAGCGCACGCGCGGCCTGGCCGCTCGCCGCGTCGCCCGGACCGCCGCGAGGACCAGATCGGTGCACCCCGCCGGGGGCGCGATCGCGGTGCCGGCGCGTCAGCGTCGGGACGTCGCGTGACGGTGTGGAACCCCGCCGTCAGCGTCGTCGTCTGCGCGTACACGCAGCGACGGTGGGGTGACCTCCAGGACGCCGTCGACTCCGCGCTCCTCCAGCCGGAGGCCACCGAGGTCGTCGTCGTCATCGACCACGAGCCGGAGCTCCTCCGCATGGCGCAGACGCGCTGGCCGCACCTCACGGTCGTGGCGAACCGTGGTCCCCAGGGTCTGTCCGGTGCTCGGAACACCGGCATGCACGTCGCGTACGGAGACGTCGTCGCGTTCCTCGACGACGATGCCACCGCGGCCGAGGACTGGCTCCGTCATCTCGTCGCCCCGTTCACCGACCCGAAGGTGATCGCGGTCGGCGGGCGGGCGGAGCCGGTCTGGCCCGCGGGTGCCCGTTCGGCGATGTACCCCGACGAACTCCTCTGGATCGTCGGTTGCAGCCACCGCGGCCTCCCCGAGGAGCTCGCCGAGGTCCGCAACGTCCTCGGCTGCTCGATGGCGTTCCGGCGTCGTCCGGCGCTGGCCGCGGGCGGCTTCGACACCGACACCGGTCGTGTCGGCACCGTGCCGCTCGGCGGGGAGGAGACGGAGCTCTGCATCCGCCTCCGACAGCAGGACCCGGAGGCGCGGATCCTGCTCGACCCCCGTGCCGTCGTGCACCACCGGGTGAGCGCCGACCGCGCCACGTGGTCGTACATCCGCAGCCGGAGCTACCACGAGGGCATCTCGAAGGCGATCCTGAGCCGCAAGCTCGGCCGCGAGGACGCCCTGTCCAGCGAGACCGCCTACGCCGCGCACGTGCTCCCGGCAGCCCTCGTCCGCGAACTCGGCCAGGTCGGACGAGGTGGTGCGCGCCGCATCGCTGCGATCGCCCTCATGGCGGCGGCGACGATCGCGGGGTACCTGCGCGCGGCACGGGCGACGCCGACGCTCGGTGCCGCCACGGTCCTCCCGTCCGTCCCCATGGTGACCGGACCCGCGTCATCCGTTCCGGCCCTCCCGTCCGTCGGTCTGGAGGCGCGACACCCGTCCGCCTCGCAGCTCCGCGGCGAGGTGGTGTCCGGGTGAGCGACCAGGTCCTCACGCCCGCCGTGTCGACGCCGGCACGCACGACCATCGGTCGTCGCGTGACGCTCGACTCGATCTGGATCCTCGCCGGCTACGCCGTGACGAGCGCCTCCGGGTTCGTGTTCTGGGTGGTCGCGGCGCGGATCATCCCGCCGGGGAAGCTCGGCGTCGACACCGCGATCTTCTCGATCTTCACGGCCGCGGCGCAGGTCGCGGCGTCCGGGATCGGGGACGCCCTGCTCGTCATGTTGCCGGGGCTGCGTCGCTGGCGCCGACCGCTCTACCGCGTCGGCGTCCTGACCGCGGTGCTCGTCGCGACGGCCGCCGGGGTCGTCGCGGGCGTGCTCGTCGTCCGGTTCGTCGACCCCGCCGCCCCCGCGTGGTCGGTCGTGCTCGGCGTCACGCTCTCGAGCGTCGTGTGGACGCTGTTCGTCCTCAAGGACCCGGTGCTCACCTCGCTCGGTGGGGCCCGGCTCAACCTGACGATGAACGGTCCGGTCAACCTCGCCAAGCTCGCGCTCATCCCGGTGCTCGTCGCGCTGGTCGGCGCGGTCGGCAACCCCGTGCTCGTCGCCGCGGTCCTCCCGGCGGCCGGGGCGCTCGTCGTCGCCTACGGGATCCTGATCCCCCGGAGGATGCGCACGTTCGTCCCGGTCGTCGGGAACGCCGCGGAGCCGGGCCCGGAGGTCGCTCCCGCGTCCACCGACGAGGAGCGGCCGTTCCGCCGGTTCGCGGCCTTCGCGGGCCGGGTCGGCGTCGCGAACGGCCTGTACCTCGGTGGGGTGCTCATCATGCCGTTCCTCGTGACGACCGTCGCGGGCAGCGCGCAGGGCGCCCTGTTCGCGCTGTGCTTCCAGATCGGGCAGGTGCTCGACCTCGTCGTCATCGCGATCGGCACCTCCATGGCGACCCACGCGTCCACGAACCGCAGCGAGGCGGGCGCGCTCGCGTTCCGCACCTGGGTCGCCGTGGTGACCATCGTCGGGCTCGGGGTGGTCGCCCTCGTCGCGCTCGCGCCGTTCGTCCTCGGTCTCCTCGGGCACTACTACGTCGCCGCCGGCGGCGTGGCGGTGCTCAGCACGCTCGCGATCGGCTCCGTGCTGCGGACGGCGTACGAGGTGTGGGGGTCCATGCAGCGATCGCTGCACCGCACCACCGCGGTCCTCGTCGTGAGCGCGTCGTCGACCGTCGTCCTCGTGCCCGTCGCGATCCTGTGCATCGGCGCCTGGGGCGCGCTCGGCGGGGCCATCGCGATGGTCGTCACCACGGTCGGCCTCGCCGCGGTGGGGTTCGTCGGGCTCCTCCGCGCCCGACGCGCGCCGGGCACGGGCCGACACAGCGCCGTCGCCTCGCCCGCCCCGATCGCGGGAGGCGCCGCGTGACCATCGGAACCGACCGCGTGCTGCACCGTCCCATGGCGAGCCCCGTTCCTCCCGTGTGGGCCGGCGCACTCTGGGTCGGCGACCTCGACGTCCGCGAGCTCGACGACGCCGTCGCCCGGGACACCGAGGTGCTGCGGCTCGACGGCGCCGAGGGCTACCGGGGTGCCCGGCTCCTCGTCCGTCGCGGCGACACGGTGCTCGGCTTCGTCGAGGTCCCGGTCGTGGCCGGGGGCCTCGCGATCCCGGTGCTCGCCGACGCGGCCGCACGGTTCGACCGGGGTGCCGCGGAACGCGCCGAGTCCTCGGCGCCGGACACCACCGCGACGACCGTGACCGTCGTGATCTGCACCCGCGACCGGGCCGACCAGCTCCGGGACGCCCTGCGGAGCGTGCTCGCGGTCGACCATCCGGCGTTCGACGTCGTCGTGGTGGACAACGCGAGCGCGACGACGGCCACTGCGGACCTCATCGCGAACGAGTTCACGGACCCGCGTGTGCGCCTCGTGCACGAGGCGCTCCCGGGGCTGTCGAGCGCACGGAACACGGGCCTCCGGCACGCGACGGGCGACGTCGTCGCGTTCACGGACGACGACGTCGTGGTCGATCCGGGTTGGTTGACGGCGATCACCCGTGCATTCGCGAGCGCGCCGGACGTCGAGTGCGTGTCGGGACTCGTGCCGAGCGGCGAACTCAGGACGCCGGTGCAGCGGTACTTCGACGACCGCGTGTCCTGGTCCCGGAACCTGCGTCGCCGCGAGTTCCGGCTCGCCGAGCAGCCCGCCGACCTGCCGATGTTCCCGTTCTCGGTCGGCGAGTTCGGCACGGGCGCGAACTTCGCCCTCCGTCGGCGCACCGCCCTGGAGCTCGGCGGGTTCGACACGGCGTTCGGCGCCGGGACCCGCACGGGCGGCGGCGAGGACCTCGACGTGTTCACCCGGGTGCTGTTCGCCGGCGGGGCGCTCGTCGTCGACCCGTCCGCGCTCGTGTGGCACCGCCACCGCTCCGACCTGGCGGCGCTCCGGTCGCAGGCGAAGGGCTACGGCGTCGGGCTCGGCGCGTGGCTCACGAAGGTGGCCCTCGAGCCCCGCATGGCGGCCCGCGCGGCCCGTCGTGCGCCCCAGGCCTTCGTCCGGCTCGTCGGCAAAGGCGCCGGCGGGCTGGCGGAGGGACCCGAACACGCCGTCGGCGGCACGGACCCGAGTCCGCCGCCGACGGTGGGGTCCGCTCCCGCCGGCAGTGTGACCGCGATGTTGATGGGCTCGACCGCCGCGGCCGTTCCGACCACCGCCGCGACGGCCCTGACCGACCCCACGGCGCTCGCCGCGACCCCGACGCACGAGGAGCTCGCGCGCGAGGTCCGCCGCGTCGGCCGGCTCGAACTCGCGAGCGTCCTGCTCGGTCCCGCCCGGTTCCTCCGGCAGCGGTGGGACGGAGCGACCGTCCTCGACCCCGCGTCGCGCACCGCGGTGACCGACGCCGGCGCGCCGGCCACGGCCTCCACCATGCCGATCCGACACCCCACCCCCTGGGGCATCGTCGCGGCGCTCGTCGCCCTCGTCGGGCTGACCGCACTCGTGCCCGACACCGCGGAGTGGTGGCGCGGCATCGCCGTCGGCGCCCTCGTGCTCGTCGGACCGGGCGCGGCCCTGCGGACCTGGATCGACATGCGGCCCTCGACGACCCTCGTGGTGGTGCCCGCGACGGGCATCGCGGTCACGATCCTCCTCACCGCTGCCATGGCGGCCACGGGCATCTGGGGCGTGGACGGGGCGCTCGTCGTGATCGCACTCCTGACCGCCGCCGGCGGCCTCGACCGGTGGGTCCTCGCGGGACGGCGACCCGAACGCCGCACCGCCCATCGGTCGAGGGTCCCGCGGTTCGAACGCTGGCTCACCGAACGGGCCACCGTCGTCCGTGGCCGCCTGCGTCCCATGCGCCGCCACGGACGCGCCGAGGAGGGAGCCTCGTCGTGACGACACCGACCCTCCTCCTCGCGGGCCTGCGGGCCACCGGGTTCCGGTCCGCCAGCGTCACCGTTCCGCGGTCGCGCGCGCACGTCGTCGTGGCGACCCGGCTCGTCGTCGTGGCGGCACTCGTGGTGGCGGTGGTGTCGATCCCCGCGATCCCGTCCGCGACGCACACCACCCTCGGGCTGCTGTTCGCCGGCGTGCCCGGCGTGCCGATCGCGATCGGCCTGTCCGGCCTCGGGTTCGTGCTCGCGGTCCGGTCGGGCTCCGTCGTGGACGCGTGGGTGGCGACCGTCGTGTCGGTGCTGTGCATGCGCCTCCCGATCGCCCTCGGGGCCGGCGCTCCGATCTACAGCTGGACCTACAAGCACCTCGGGGTCGTCGACTGGATCCAGCACCACGGGCACGTCGCCACGGGGGTCGACATCTACGCGGGGTGGCCCGGTGTGTTCGCGGCGATCGCGTGGTTCTCGACCGCCACGGGGATCTCGCCGGTGTCGATCGCGCAGTGGTTCGAGGTCGGCGCGGACATCGCCCTCGTCGGCGCCGTCGGCGCCCTCGCACGGTCCCTCGGGACGTCGCGACTGAGCGCCGTCACCGCCGCGTTCATCGTCGGCGTCGCGAACTGGGTCGGCCAGGACTACCTGTCTCCGCAGGCCGTGTCGTTCCTCCTCGGGATCGTCATCGTCACACTCCTGGTCCGCAGCCGCACGCGTCCGGTGCTCGGATGGCTGACCCTGCCCCTGTTCGCCGCGATCGCGGTGTCCCACCAGTTGACGCCGTACTGGCTGCTCGTCGTCGCGGCCGCGTTCGGCGTGCTCGGCACGGTCCGGCCGCGGACGATCGTCGTCCCGTTCGGGATCCTCGCCGGCCTCATGGTGCTGCTCAACTGGCACCTCGTGCAGGAGTACACGACGGGGCAGGCGTTCGACCCGCTCGCGAACGCGCAGACCGCGTCGACCGGTGCCGGCAGCATCGGCATGACGGTGACGGCACTCGCGGCGCGGGCGGTGTCCCTCGGCGTCTGGGGATCGGCCGGGTTGCTCGTCCTGGCCGGGCTCCGTCCCGACCGCTTCGGCGGCACACGGCTCCGCCGCTGGAGCACCCTCCGGCTGGCGGTGGTCGCCTTCGCGCCGTTCGCGCTCCTCGCCGGGCAGAGCTACGGCGGCGAGGCCATCTACCGCGTGTTCCTGTACTCCGTCCCCGGCTGCGCCGTCCTCATCGCGCCGGTGCTCGTCCGGTGCATCCGCGCGGGCGTCCGGGGCCGCGTCGACATCCGGACGGGAGGCGCGGTCCACGCACGTCGATCGAGGAGCGCCGTGCTCGCCGGTCGCCTCGCCCTGACGGGGACGGCGGTCGCCGTCGTCGTGGCGTCGCTCGCATCGGGGCAGGCGGTCTACGGTGCCTGGTTCTCCAACCTCGTGACGCCGGCCGAACTCAGCGTCAGCACGCAGCTGCTCGAGACCGCGCCCGTGCCGTCCCAGCTCCTCGCGCCGGCCGCCGCCGGACCCGGGCGGATGACGGAGCAGTACGTCGACCAGGCGCGCGTGGACCCGCAGTTCGACGCGAGCATGACGACCTGGGCGGGGTGGGCCGGACAGTCCTTCCGGGACCCGGCCGTCGAGCAGAAGCTCACCACGGCCCTCCGGGGCGGCGGGCGCCCGGTGTACATGCTCATCACGGACCAGATGGTCGACTGGGCCGAGTACAATGGCACGTACCCCCACGGCGCGCTGCAGCGGCTCAGCGGACAGATCGCTGCGGACCCGCGCTGGACCACGGTCGTGTCGGCGCCCGGCGTGGTGCTGTACCGGCTGACGGGGACGACCTCGTGACCGCGATCGCGCGTCGTCCGGACCCCGCGCTGCCGACACCGACGGCCGTCCGCGTGGGCGCTCCCGCCACCGAGCGGCGGTGGGAGGACACTCGTGCCGACCCCGACACCTGACGCGTTCCCCGTCGCCCGGATCGTCGAGCACGGCGGCGTGCCCCTCCACGACCGCACCACGCGACACGGCGGGACGGCTCGGCACGGGGGTTCGGCGCTCGCGCGTGCCTCGGACGGCGGGCGCACGATCCCGGTCCCACGGCGGCGTCGCCCCCTGCTGTGGATCGTCGTGCTCGCCGGGGTGGTCGTCGTGGCGCTCGTCGTCGCCTGGGCCGTCCGGCCGCGAGGAGGAGACCCGGTGACCCAGCCCGCGCCGACCCCGAACGGGACACCGTCCTCGACCCCGAGCCCGTCCGGCGTCGTGCGCGACGACTTCGACGGCACCGCGGGGTCTCCGCCCGACCCGTCCGTCTGGACCGCACAGACCGGGGCCGGTGGCTGGGGCAACGGCGAACTGCAGACCTACCAGGCGGCGAACGGCGTGCTCGACGGCAGCGGGCACCTCGTGCTCACCGCGCACGTCGGGGGCACCCCCGCCACGCCGACCTACACCTCGGCCCGGCTGACCACCGCGGGCAAGTTCTCGTTCACCACCGGCACGCTGTCCGCCCGGATCGAGCTGCCCGACGGCCAGGGGCTCCTGCCCGCGTTCTGGTTGCTCGGCTCGGACGTCGACCACGTCGGATGGCCCGCGGCCGGTGAGGTGGACATCGTCGAGACGCCGAACACCACCGCGGACTCGGTGCACACGGTCCACGCGCCGAGCACCACCTCGGACACCCAGGACGTCGCGTCGAGCACGACCGTCCACCACAGCACACCGCTGAGCGACGGCTTCCACGTGTACTCGGTGTCGCGCACCGCCGACAGCATCACGACCGCCATCGACGGTCACACTGCGATGCGCATCACCCGCTCCACCGCTCCGCCGACCATGCGCTGGGTGTTCGACCAGCCGATGGACGTCCTGTTCAGCCTCGCCGTCGGCGGGAACTGGCCCGGTCCGCCGGACGCGTCCACCCCCACGACGTCACGGATGGTCATCGACTGGATCCAGGTGGATTCCCGAGCCTGACGATCGTGGTTGGCTCGGGGCATGCCCATCGTGTCGACCCCCGTCGCCGACCTCGAGTACCACGACGACGGACCGGCCGACGGCACCCCGGTCCTGCTGCTCCACGGGTTCCCCGACACGCCCGCGACCTGGGACGGTGTGCTCGCGCTCCTGCCCGACGACGTCCGGGCGATCCGGCCGATGCTCCGCGGGGTGGGTGCGAGCCGGGTTCGTGACGACGCCGCCGACGCCCGGTCCGGTCAGGTCGCCGCGCTCGCCGCCGACGTCCTCGACCTGGCCGACGCGCTCCGACTCGACCGGTTCCTGCTCGTCGGGCACGACTGGGGCGCCAGGGCCGCACACGCCGTCGCCGTGCTCGCTCCCGAGCGACTCACCGGACTCGTCACGATCGCGACGCCGTACGGGGACCGGGGACACCTGAGCGCCGCGGAACGACTCGACGACGCCGCGGTCGCCTGGTACCGGTACTGGCTCTGCACCGAGGCCGGCGCGCGGGCCTTCCGCACCGACCCCACCGCGCTCGTCCGGTGGGCCTGGGCCAACTGGTCCCCCTCGCTCCGGCTCGACCCCACCGAGGAGCAGGCCATGCTCGGCGCGTTCGACACGGACGAGTTCGCCGCCGACGTCGTGCACTACTACCGACACGGTGCGGGCGAGGCGCCCGGCTCGCCCCGGTACGCCTCGACCCAGGCGCTCCTCGACACGTGGCCGGCGATCACGGTGCCGACGACCTTCCTCATCGGCACGGCCGACGGGTCCGAGACCCTGCCCGCAGCCCGGGGCAACGAGGCGTCCTTCGCGAGCGGACGCGACCTCGTCGAGCTCCCCGGCGTGGGCCACTTCGTCCAGCGTGAGGACCCCATCGCCGTCGCCGCCGCGGTCCGCGCACACCTCGACCGCGTGCGCCGCGCCGCCGACGCCTGAGGGGCCCCCGCACCGTGCGCAGCATCGAGCTCGTCTTCGACGACGCCACCGACGGCGCCCTCCGTGCCGGATGGCGGGCCCTGGTCGACGCGGGGCTCCCGAGCCTCGCGCTCCACGACAGCCCGTCGAACCGGCCGCACGTGACCCTGGTGGCCGGGCCGACGCTGGAACCGGTGCCGTCCCTCCCGGGCGTCGCCGCCACCCACCCTGCCGAGGTGCGGTTCGGCGGCCTCACCCTGTTCCCGGCCGCCCGTGGGCGGTTCGTGCTCGTGCGCGCCGTCGTCGTGTCCGAGGCACTCGGCGCGTTCCACCGCCGCGTCCACGAGGTCGTACCCGGGGGCCTCCCGACGAGCCTGCCGGACGCCTGGTCGCCACACGTCACCATCGCGCGACGCCTGCCGCCCGAGGCGCTCCCCGCAGCGGTCTCCGCGCTCGCGGCGGTCCCCGTGCCCGAGTTCGGCGCGGTCGCCGGCGTCCGGTTCTGGGACGGGGACGAGCGGGTGGTGACGCCCCTCACCGGTGTGTGAGGCGCGGCCGCGCGACCGCGCTGCCGCGTGACCGCGTGACCGCGCGACCGCGCGACCGCGCGACCGCGTGGCCGCGTGACCGCGTGAACGCGTGTGTCGACAACGCAGGAAGAGGGCGTCTCCGGCGGGGTCGGGCCTCCGCTCCGGACCTGCGTTCCTGCGTTGTCGACGGGGCGCTCGGGGTTCGAGGCAGCTGCTGTTGCTCCGGTCCGTTCCGTCCGCCCACCCCGTCCGGCCGTCCCGTCCGTTGGCTTCTCCCGTTCGCTCCGCTGCCACGTGGACAACGCAGGAAGACCGCGTTCACTCGGGGGTCGGGTCCCTGCAGCGGCACCATTTTCCTGAGTCGTCGACGGGCCGCTGCCGCCCCGAGGCGGGTGCCGTTCCTCCGGGTCGTTTCCACCGTTCGCTGTGGCCGCTCGCTGCGATCGTGCGCTGCGCACGGTTCGCTCCGCTGTCGTGTCGAGAACGCAGGACGACAGCGTCGCTGGTGGGGCGAGGGCTCTGCTCCGGGCTTGGGTTCCTGCGTTGTCGACGGGTCGCTGCGGCCCTGAGGCGGGTGCCGTTCCTCCTGGGCGCTTCCATCGTCCGCTGCGATCGTGCGCTGCGCCCGTGCGCTGCGCACGGTTCGCTCCGCTGTCGTGTCGAGAACGCAGGAAGACGGCGTCGCCGTTGAGGGGCGCTTCGCCATTCGCGCCGATTTCCTGATTCATCGACGGTCGGGATGGGATGGGATGGGATGGGACGGGACGGGACGGGACGGGACGGGACTGGGCAGGGTGGGAGGCGCGGCGCCTCCGGACGGGAGGCGCGGTGCCGGCAGGGCGGGAGGCGCGGCACGGGCGGCGCGACCGGACCGGAGGCGCGGCGCGACCGGACCGGAGGCGCGGCGCGACCGGAGGTGCGGCGGGCGCGACCGGACAGGAGGCGCGGCGCCGATGAGCGGCACGTGACGCCGCGACGACGGTTGCGGCCCGGCCACCGAGGCCGGGCCGGGAGGCGCCTCAGACCCCGAGGACGCGCTCGCCGAACGCGGACGCGAACCGCCGTTCCGGGTCCATCCGGGCGACGAGGGACCGGAACGCGGGGAGCCGTGGGTAGAGCGCCGCGATGGCATCCGATCCGAGGGACGACATCTTGCCCCAGTGGGGCCGTGCTTCGAACGGGACGAGCGCGGCCTCGATGTCCGGCAGCAGCGCGGCGACCTCGTCGACGTGACGGCGCCAGGTGAACGCGATGCACAGCGTCGCGGATCCCTGACCGGGGCTGAGCCACAGGTCGTCAGGAGCGGTGGTCCGGAGCTCCGCGACGTGGAGGTGTGGGCGGATGCGGTCGCCGAGCGCGTGGACGGCGTCGAGTGCCTCGGCGGCCCGGTCGAGCGGCACGAAGTGCTCACTCTGGATCTCGGACCCGACCGACGGCACCGTGCCCACGGTGAAGTGGGGGAGGCGGTCCCACCATGGTCCGGGTGTCCCGTCGCGGGCCGTGCGGTGGTCGTCACCCGGTAGCGGCGGCAGGCGATGTGCGCCGACGATGGCCTCGGGCACGGCGACGTCGTCGGCGCCGTCGGGGATCCGCGTCTTCACGAGGACCTCGCGCACCGTGCCGTCCCAGTTCGTGAAGCAGCACACGCTCGTCCCGGCGGCGAAGACCTCGCGCACGGACCCGAGGAACGCCGTCCAGGGGATCGCGCCGTATGCGTCCTGGCGCATCCGGTAGGTGGGCTCGACGTCCAGTGTGATCCGGGTGACGACCCCGAGGAGGCCCAGGTGGAGCACCGCGCCCGCGTGCTCCGGGTCGCCTCGGACGATCCGGTGCAGGGTCCCGTCCCCGCCGACGAACTCGAGACCGGCGACCGCTGACGACAACGACCCGAGGCGGGTGCCGGAGCCGTGCGTTCCGGTGGCGGTGGCGCCTCCGACCGAGATGTGCGGCAGCGAGCCCATGTTGTGGAGCGCGAGACCCGCGGCGTCGAGCGCGGGAGCGACGTCGCCGTACCGCGTGCCGGCGCCGAGCGTCACCGTCCGGCGGTCCGGCGCGATCTCCAGGTCGGGGGGGATCGCCGTGACGTCCACGAGCACGCCCGGTCCGTCGGCGACGTCGTTGAACGAGTGACGGGTGCCGATGCCGCGCACCCGTTCGGCTCCCGACACGAGTTCCTGCACGGCCTCGATCGAGGTGGGGCGTTCGATGCGCTCGGCGGTGTACGTGTAGGTGCCCGCCCAGTTCAGCTCGCTCGTCATCGCGCCCATGGGGGTCACCCTCTCATGCGACGGGGAGGCGTCGGTGCTTCCGACCCGTCGGTCAGACGGACAGACGGGTCGTGTCGGTCGCGTCTCGGTCGCAGCGCAGCGCAGCGCAGCGCAGCGCGTCGGTCGGTCGGTCGGTCGGTCGGTCGCACCGAGGGTCAGTGCGTGGGCGACGGCACGAGGCCCGGCGCGAGCTCCGGCTTGCGGACCATCGCGGAGGCGGCGATGCCGAACAGCGAGATGATCGCGCCGACGAGGAACGCCGTCCGGACGCCGGCTGCGGTCGCATCGACCGAGACCGCCGAGCTCGCGCCCCCACCCGCGGCAGCGGTGCCGATCGCCATGAGGGTGACGAAGAGGGCAGTCCCCGCAGCCCCCGCCAGCTGCTGAGCCGTTCCGAGCAGCGCCGACCCGTGCGAGTACAGGTCGGGCGTGAGTCCACCGAGTCCCGCAGTGAACAACGGCGTGAAGGTGAGCGCGAGCCCGATGCTGAGGAGCACGTGCGCCGCGAGCACGAACCACACGCTCGTCGTCGGACTGAGCATCGTGAACATCCACAGCACGACGCTCACGAGGACTGCGCCCGGCACCGCGAGCACCTGCGCGCCGTGCTGGTCGTACAGCCGCCCGACCACCGGCGAGAGCAGACCCATGACGAGCCCGCCGGGCAGGAGCAGCAGACCGACCTGCAGGACGGGCAGCCCGAGCACGGTCTCGAGGTAGATCGGCAGCAGGATCAGCGTGCCGAACATGGCGATCATCGCGATGCACATGGCGACGATCGCGATGGTGAACGTCCGCACCCGGAACGTCCGCAGGTCGAGCAGCGCGCGGTCCCGTCGCTGCAGGGACCGTTGCCGCGCGATGAACCCCACGAGTGCGACGAGTCCGACCGTGAGCGCGACGACGGGAGTCCAGATGCCCCCGATGCCGATCGTCGCGATGCTGGACAGGCCGTACACGATCCCGCCGAAGGCGAAGGCGGACACGATGACGGAACCGACGTCGAGTGGGACGCGTCGTGGCGTGGAGACGTTCCGCACCTTGAGGAGCCCGATGACCAGGGCCGCGAGCGCGATCGGGAGGACGAAACCGAACATGGACCGCCACGTGAACGACTGCAGGATGAGCCCCGAAATCGTGGGCCCGATCGCCGGCGCCACCGAGATCACGATCGAGATGTTGCCCATCACGCGGCCACGGCGTTGCGGCTCGACGAGTGTCAGCACGGTCGTCATGAGCAGGGGCATCATGATCGCCGTTCCGCTCGCCTGCACGACCCGGCCGACGAGCAACACCGGGAACCCCGGCGCGAGCAGGGCGATCACGGTGCCCGCCGAGAACAGGCTCATCGCCCATGTGAACACGGGCCGCGTCGGGAACTGCTCGAGCAGGAACCCGGTGATCGGGATCACGACCGCCATGGTCAACATGAACCCGGTGGTGAGCCATTGCCCCGTCGTCGCGCTGATGTCCAGGTCCGTCATGAGCCGCGGGAGGGCCACGCCCATGATCGTCTCGTTCAGGATGACGACGAACGCGGAGACGAGCAGGAGTCCGATGACCAGGCGCGCGGTCGCCGGGGACGTCGACGACGGCCCAGCCGGCTCGGAACGAGCGCTGGTGATGACGGTGGCGGCGTCGGGATCGGCCATGCACCGAGGCTAGCGGCCTCCTGTGACATCGGACAGGGTCAGCTGGACGTCCGGGGAGCCCGGGGCCAGCGCGGCGACGCTCAGCGCGCGACCGCGTCGAACGACCGCAGCCGGAACAACCCGAGCAGCGTCCCGACGACGACCGCGGCGGCGAACACCACGCCCGTCGCGGTCAGTCCGACGGCATGGCTGAGCAGCCCCGCCGCGACGGCGGGGACGGCGATCGCCAGGTACGCCACCACGAAGTACGTGGTCGTCGTGGCGGTGCGGTCCGCTGCCGCCGTGGCGCCCGTGACGGTCCGGAGGCCCGCCATGAACAGGAGGCCCTGCCCGGCCCCGGCGAGCACTGCGGACGCGATGAGGGTGGGCAGCGACGCGGCGAGCAGAGCGACGACGAGCACCGCCATGCCGACGACGAGGCCGACGGTCCCGACGAGGACGAGTGCCCTGTTCGAGAGGGGACGGAGCGACACCTGCGCCGCCGCGGAGGCGCCGAACAGCAGGAAGGTCACGGTCCCGACGACCGCGGGCGAGTGCACCCCGATGACCGTGCCGACGAAGTTCGGCGCGATCGACGAGAACAGCCCGCACACCGCGAACCCCGTGACCGCCCCGATGGCGGCCGCGCCGAAGACCGACCGGGTCTCCGACGGGACGCGCGGCGGTTGCAGCCGGAACGGCGTCCGCTCGCCGGCGGTCTCGCGCATCGCGAGCAGGGCGACCCCCGCGATGACGAGCAGTCCGGCGTGCACCACGTACGGCGCGCGGAGGGGCCACGGGGTGACGGTCGCGACCACGCCCGCCATGAGCATGCCGAGTCCGAGCCCGCCGATGTTCCCCGCGGTGGCGAGCGCTCCGGCGAGCTTCTCGCGGCCCCGGGGGGCGGCCTCGAGCACCGCGACCGTGGCGGTGGACGTGAAGATGCCCGCGGAGAACCCCGAGAGCACCCGCCCCGCGTAGAGGAGCCACTCGGGGGTCCCGACCGTGAACAGCCCCGCCGAGAGCAGGGACAACACGATGCCGACGAGGAGCGCGGGTCGACGACCGATCGTGTCCGACAGACGCCCGACGACCACGAGCGCGAGGATCACGCCGCCGGCGTAGACCGCGAACAGCACGGTCGTCGCGGCGCTGCCGAACCCGAAGTGCGCCTCGTAGGTCGGGTAGAGGGGCGTCGGGATGGTCGTCCCCATCATGACGGCGGTGAAGACGTAGACGGCGGCGACGAGTCCGGGCACCCGTCCGACCGTACTCGGCGGCGTCAGTGCAGGATGTCGAACGACCCGCCGTCGGCGTGGGGCGCGACCGAGCGCACCGCGACGTCGGTGACGGTGGCCGACGGCGGCCCGACGTGGAGGAGCTCCATGAGGGTGTCGACGGCCGTCTCCGGTCCCTCGGCCTCCACCTCGACCGTCCCGTCGAACAGGTTGCGTGCGTACCCGGCGAGCTCGAGCCCGTCCGCCTTCCGTGCGGTCCAGTAGCGGAATCCGACCCCCTGGACCGATCCGGACACGACGGCGTGCATCCTCGTGATCGGTGTCATGCCGCCCACTGTAGGAGCGGTGCGTTCCATGGCCGTCACGGCCCGTCCTCGTCGCGGTGACGATCCGGCCGCACCTCTGCCGATTCGCGTCGGCGGAGGGATGGGGTCATACTGACCTCATCAGTTCGGGTCACTCCGACCAGAACCCGATGGACCAGGATCATGATGACCACACCGGAGCACGGCATCCGCGTCGCCGTGTCGACGGTCATCGTGGCGCTCCGACGGCACCCTGAGACGGGCGAACTCGCGCTGGCGATGCCCCTGGTCCGCCGCGTGACCGAGCCGTTCGAGGGGTCCTGGGCGCTGCCCGGTGGATGGGTCGGCGTCGACGAGGGCCTCGAGGAGTCCGCGGCCACCCGGCTGTTCGAGACCACCCGCGTGCAGCCCCGGTACCTCGAGCAGCTGTACGCCTTCGGCGACGTCGACCGATCGCCGGACCGGGTGGTCTCGATCGTCTACTGGGCGCTCGTCCGCGGCGACGAGACGCCCGGTGTGCCCGACGACTGGAACGTCCGTTGGTTCTTCGCCGAGCACCTGCCACGACTCGCCTTCGACCACGACCGCATCGTCGACTACGCGCTGTGGCGCCTGCGGAACAAGGTCGGCTACTCGCGGATCGCCCAGGCGTTCCTCGGCGACCGCTTCACGCTCGCCGAGCTCCGCAGCGTCCACGAGGCGATCCTCGGCCGTCGCCTGGACCCGGCGAACTTCCGCCGGCAGGTGGCCCAGTCGGACGCGATCGTCGCGACCGACGAGGTGTCGTCGGGAGGCCGTCACCGACCGGCGCGCCTGTACCGCTCCAACCCCCTCCTCGCCTTCGCCGACAACGGGCCCCTCGGATCCGACCGGCCCCCAGCACCACCGACGGGAACCTGATGTCCATCGCAACCACCATCGACCTCATCTCGAACGGTCGCGCGGCCGGCAGCACCTGCACGCCGGACCTCGCCGCCCCCACCTGGACCTTCGATGCCCGGCCCGGCTACGGTCCCGGGTCCTCGATGTCCGACCTCATCCCCACCTCGGCGCCGCGCCAGGGCGTGATCCCGGAGGAGTACCGGACCGCGCCGGAGGCCGAGCTGCACGCCCGGATCGAGGCCGCCAAGGCCACCCTCGGCGATCGGGTCGTCGTGCTCGGGCACTTCTACCAGCGCGACGAGGTCGTGCGACACGCGGACTTCCTCGGCGACTCCTTCCAGCTCGCGAACGCCGCGCTCACCCGTCCCGACGCCGAGGCGATCGTGTTCTGCGGCGTCCACTTCATGGCCGAGACCGCGGACGTCCTCGCCCGCCCCGAGCAGCACGTCATCCTGCCGAACCTCGCCGCCGGGTGCTCGATGGCGGACATGGCCGACATCGACAGCGTCGAGGCGGCCTGGGAGCAGCTCGAACTCCTGTACGGCACCGAGCCTGACGCCGACGGCCGCGTGCCGGTGATCCCGGTCACCTACATGAACTCGGCGGCGGACCTCAAGGCGTTCTGCGGTCGTCACGGCGGCATCGTCTGCACGTCCTCGAACGCCGCGACCGTCCTCGAGTGGGCGTTCGAGCGCGGCCAGCGCGTCCTGTTCTTCCCGGACCAGCACCTCGGGCGGAACACCGCGAAGGCGATGGGGATCAGCACCGACCGCATGCCGATGTGGAACCCCCGGAAGCCGCTCGGCGGCAACGACGCCGCAACGCTCCAGGCGGCCCAGGTCGTCCTGTGGCACGGGTTCTGTTCCGTGCACCGCCGGTTCACCGTCGAGCAGATCGAGCAGGCGCGCGCCGCCGATCCCGACGTCGTCGTGGTCGTGCACCCCGAGTGCCCGATGGAGGTCGTCGACGCCGCGGACGTCGCCGGCAGCACCGACCTCATCCGCAAGGTCGTCGCCGCGGCCGAGGAGCCCACGACCTTCGCGATCGGCACCGAGATCAACATGGTGAACCGGCTGGCGGCCGAGTTCCCGCAGCACGACATCTCCTGCCTCGACCCCGTGGTGTGCCCGTGCTCGACGATGTACCGGATCCACCCGGGCTACCTCGCATGGGTGCTCGAGGCGCTGGTCCGCGGCGAGGTCCTCAACGAGGTCCGCGTCCCGGACGACATCGCGGCCGACGCGCGGGTCGCGCTCGAGCGCATGCTCGCCGCTCGCCCCCGCCCCCTCGCCCCCGCCCGTCCCCTCGCCCCCGCCCGTCCCCTCGACGCAGGCCGGGAGGCCTGATGCACGTCGTCGTCGTCGGCTCCGGCATCGCGGGCCTCACCACCGCCGTCCGTGCCAGCGGACGACACGACGTCACCCTCGTGACGAAGGGCGCCCTCACCGACGCGGCGACCGCGTACGCACAGGGCGGCATCGCGGTCGCGCTCGGCGCGGACGACTCGGTCGGCGCCCACGTCGCGGACACCGTCGCAGCCGGTGCGGGAGCCGGGGACCAGCACGCGATCGAGGTCCTCTGCGCCGACGGACCGGCTCGCGTCCGGGACCTCCTCGCGATCGGCATCGCGTTCGACCGGACCCGCGACCCGGCGAGCCAGGAGGTGCACGGCGACGACCTGACGCGCGGTGTCGAGGCCGCCCACGGCCGCCGTCGCATCCTGCACGCGGACGGCGACGCGACCGGCGCGGCGATCGAACGAGCGCTCGTCCGCGCGCTGCTCGACCGCCACGTCACGATCCTCGAGCGGACGTTCCTCGTCGACCTGGTCGTGCACGAGGGCGCCGTCCGCGGCGTGGACGTCCTCGACCTCCTCGGCGAACCGCTGCGCATCGCCGCCGACGCGGTCGTCCTCGCGACGGGTGGGGCCGGGCACCTCTACCGACACACCACGAACCCGCTCGTGGCGACGGGGGACGGCGTGGCGGCCGCGTGGCGTGCCGGTGCCGTCCTCGCGGACCTCGAGTTCGTGCAGTTCCACCCGACCCGCCTCGCGGTCCCCGGCGGCGGCCTGGTCTCCGAGGCAGTGCGCGGGGAGGGCGCGGTCCTCCGCGACCAGGCGGGGCGCCGCTTCATGACGGCCGTGCACCCCGACGCGGAGCTCGCACCCCGTGACGTCGTCGCTCGCGGCATCGCGGCCGCGATGCGCGCGCAGGGCGGGGATCCCGTGATGCTCGACGCCACCGCGCTCGGTGCCACGCTCCCGATCCGGTTCCCGGGGCTGACCCGGGCCACGCGGGCGGCGGGGTTCGACTGGACGCGCGAACCCGTGCCCGTCGCGCCGGCGGCGCACTACGCGATGGGCGGGATCGCGACCGACGTCGAGGGCCGGGCGAGCCTCCCGGGCCTGTCCGCGGTCGGCGAGGCGGCCTGCACCGGCGTCCACGGCGCGAACCGCCTGGCGTCGAACTCCCTGCTCGAGGGGCTCGTCTTCGGCGTGCGCGCCGCCGACGCCCTCGACGTCCCGCGGCCGGCACGGCCGCGCCTGCGGGGTCCGCACGCACTCGCGGTCACGTCCGTGGCGGACCCGGACCGGGCCTCCCGGCCGGGAGGCCCGGCACCGGTCGACGAGGCTCGCGTGCGTCCGGCGCTCCAAGCCGTCATGGAGGACCGGGTCGGGTTGCTCCGCGACGCCGACGGACTGGCCGACGCCGCGCGGGACCTCGCGGCGCTCGAGGTCGCCGCCCCGACGCCGAGCGTCGGCGCACTCGAGGACCGCAACCTCCTGACCCTCGCCCGCCTCGTCACCCACGCGGCGGCGGCCCGCACCGAGTCCCGCGGCGCCCACGCCCGCACCGACCACCCCGGCACCGACCCCGCGCAGGCGCGGCCCCTCGCCTGGGTGTCGACGACGCAGGGGACCGTGTCCCTCACGGTCCCCACCACCGCACCACGACAGGGAGTTCCTGCATGACCGACATCACGACCGGTGCCACTGCCGCCGCGCCCACGACCCCCACCGCAGTCGGGGCGATCCCGCCGCATGCGCTGCGTCGCGTCATCGAGACCGCGCTCGAGGAGGACGCCCCCTGGGGCGACGTGACGAGCGAGGCGTTCGTGCCCGCCGACGCCACGGCCACCGCCACCCTGGCCGCGCGCGAGCCGGGCGTGCTCAGCGGCGGTGCCGTGTTCGCCGCCGTCATGGCCGCGGTCGACCCCGGCATCGTCGTCACACTCGAGCGTGCGGACGGCGCCACGTTCGCGGCCGGCGACACGCTCGCGATCGTCTCCGGTGCCGCGCGGTCGGTGCTCCGCGCGGAACGCGTCGCCCTCAACCTCGTGCAGCGGATGTCCGGCATCGCCACGGTCACCGCGCGCTACGTCGCGGCGGTGGCCGACACCCGTGCTCGCATCGTCGACACCCGCAAGACGACGCCCGGCCTCCGCGCGCTGGAGCGACACGCGGTCCGCTGCGGGGGCGGACACAACCACCGGACGTCGCTGTCCGACGCGGTGCTCGCCAAGGACAACCACCTGGCGGTGCTCGCAGCCCGGGGCGTCCCGACCGAGGAGGCCATCCGCGCAGCGCGGGAGCGGCTCGGGCACACCGTCCACCTCGAGGTCGAGGTCGACCGCATCGACCAGATCGAACCCGTGGTCGGCGCCGGCGTCGACACGATCATGCTCGACAACTTCACGCCGGACATGCTCCGTGCGGGCGTGGCGCTCGTCGGCGGTCGCGCCCTCGTCGAGGCGTCGGGTGGCGTGACGCTCGAGTCCGTCGCGGCCATCGCGGCGACCGGCGTGGACATCGTGTCCGTCGGAGCGCTCACGCACTCGGCCCGGGCGCTCGACCTCGGGCTCGACGTCGTCGTCGAGCCCGACGTCGCCACGGCCCCGCGCGATCGCTAGGACGGCCGTGTACCTCGACCACGCCGCGACCGCGCCCGTCCGCCGCGAGGTCCTCGAGGCGATGTGGCCCTGGCTCACGGGCGACTTCGGCAACCCCTCGTCCGCCCACGAGGTCGGTGCCCGGGCCGCGCAGGGCCTCGCCGCGGCGCGGGCGGTGGTCGCCGGCGCGCTCGGCTGCCGACCGGCCGAGGTCGTGTTCACGAGCGGCGGTACCGAGTCCGACAACACCGCGGTCAAGGGCATCGCGCTCGCCGCGCCGCGCGGTCGCCGGGTGCTCACCCTCCCGACCGAGCACGACGCCGTCCTCGCGAGCTGCGACCACCTGGTACGGCACCACGGCTTCACCGTCGACCTCCTGCCGGTGGGGTCGGACGGGAGGCTCGACCCGGCCGACCTGGCCGCCGCGCTCACGCCGGACACCACGCTGGTCAGCGTCGCGCACGCGAACAACGAGATCGGCACGGTGCAGGACATCCCGGCGCTCGCCGCGGTCGCGCACGCCGTCGGCGTACCCTTGCACAGCGATGCCGTGCAGTCCGCCCCGTGGCTGCCCGTCGGGCTCGACGTGCTCGGCGCGGACGCGGTCAGCGTGTCCGGACACAAGCTCGGCACGCCGAAGGGGATCGGCGCGCTCGCGGTGCGTCGGGGCGTCCCGATCGAGCCGCTCCTGCACGGCGGTGGGCAGGAACGTGGCGTCCGCTCGGGCACCGAGGACGTCGCCGGTGCCGTCGGTCTGGCCCGGGCGTTCGAACTCGCGCTCGAGCGACGTGCGCACGCTGCCGCGGTCGCCGAGTCGGCGCGGGACGTCCTCGTCGCGGGTGTCCTGGACCGCGTACCGGACGCGGTGCTGACCGGGTCGCGCGAGCACCGCCTCCCGGGCCACGCGTCGTTCTGCCTGCCGGGCACGAACGGCGAGACGGTCCTGCTCGAGCTGGAGCAGCAGGGGATCCTGGCGTCGGCGGGCAGCGCGTGCGCGGCCGGCAGCACGGAGACGTCGCACGTGCTCGCGGCGCTTGGGCTGCCGGAGGAGGTCGCTCGCACCGCCGTGCGGTTCACGTTCGACGAGCACCTCGGGCCGGATGGCGCGGCCGCCGTGGTGGACGCCATCGCGGCAGCCGTCCACACGGTCCGCGCCCTCGCCGTCTGACCCGGAGGGGTGTACTAGACGGTCTACTCCATCTCGGGGGGCGTGTCCCCCCTTCCGCGGACAGCCCGGGGTCCGCACAATGGAGGACATGACGGACACGAGCGAGCAGCGACTGGCGAGTCCGGCGCTGCGCCCCGCGACCCGGACCTCCCGGTTCCACGCGGTGCAGCTCCTGCCGGCCCCCGCGACGATCCTCGCGCTCGGCTTCGGTGCGGCGCACGGGCTGACACTCGTGCCGCTCGCGGTCGTCGCGGTCGCCGGGATCCTGGCGACGGTCGGCAGCGCCGTCCTCCCGATGTCCGCCGAACCGGCCCGCCACCCCCTCGGAGGCGATCGCCGCACTTCCTGACACCTCGGACCCGCGCCGGTGACCACCCCCTGATCGGTCATCGACGCGTTCCGCCGGACGCACCCTGAGCGCCCGGCGGGGAGCACGGCCCACGTGGTCGCGCTCAGGCAGCCGGCTCCGCCACGGCGTCGTCGTACGAACCCCTGACCCTACGACGACACCCCCCTGAACCGTGGCGGGGCCGGCTCTGCCGTTCCCGGGCGTCGGACCGCGCGTACTCCGCCCGCGGAGCGGCGTCAGTCGAGATCGGCCTCGGGCGTGTGCGCCGCCTCCGCGCGGACCGTCTCGCCCGGCCACGTGTACGGCAGGTCGTCCGGCACGTCCGGGAACCGCTCCCGGTAGAACTCCGGCGCCTTCTGCACGAGCTTCGAGCGGTGCGATCGGTGGACGGCCTCGTCCCCGAACCACGGCGGCATGGTCACGTCGCCGTGCTCGTACGCCTCCAGGTCCTCCTCGACCCGGCCGAGGTCGATCAGCGTCTTGCCGAGGCACGTGTCGGTGTAGCCCCGTTCGAGCCAGACCGTGCACGTCGCGTCCTGGTAGGCCATGAGCGCTGGTCGGAAACCCCGCCACATCGCGACCACCGGGTGGTGCTGCCAGCCGTACCCGGGCAACGTCAACGCCCGCATCACCTGCAGGGTCTCCACGCGCTGCTTCCCGAGGCGTTTGTCGTCGAGCGACTCCGCCGAGGCACGGAAGTCCGGATAGGGCAGGAAGGTCTGCATGCCGCGGTCGTGCCTCCCGGTCGTGGGTGCGGTCCGGGGCGCGCCGAACCGCGACCGACGCTACGCGCGAGCGGTCGGTGGGGACCGGGAGTGGGGCCGGACCGCCTGTCGCGATCGGGCTGGCGGCGGTCCGATCCGGCGCCGTGCCGGTCACCGTTCCTCGACACATGTCGTCACATCGCGGCTCGTCCATGGCCGGGCGTGTGAGCATCGGCGCATGACGAGCAGCAGCCCCCGGATCGTCGGCGTGAGCGGGAGTCCCTCGGACCCGTCCCGGACGTCGACGCTCGTGCGCGCGACCGTGGACCGGTTCGCCGCCGAGTTCGAGGACGCCCGCACCACGGTCGTCGAGATCGGACCCGTGCTCGCCGACCTCGGCGCCGCGCCCACCCGCGACAGCATGGCAGCGGCGACACGAGCTGCGTTGGAGGCGGTCGAGACCGCCGACGTCCTCGTCGTCGGGAGCCCGGCCTTCCGAGCGGCGTACTCGGGAGCGTTCAAACTGTTCTTCGACTGGGTCGGGCAGTACGAGCTCGTCGACACCCCGGTGCTGCTCACGGCCACCGGCGGCAGCGATCGGCACGCGCTGCTCGTGGAGCACCAGATGCGGCCGTTGTTCGGGTTCTTCCAGTCGACGACGCTGCCGATCGGGGTGTTCGGGAACGAGCGGGACTTCGTCAAGCACGAGGGGTCGTACGAGCTGCGCAGCGTCGAGCTCGAGTTGCGCATCGACCAGGCCGTGCAGCGGGCGCTCCCGATCGTCCGCAGCGGGCGCCTCGGTGCGCTCGCCGGAGCGGACGTGCGGCGGCCCGCCGAGTTCTGACGCGCCGCGTTCCGCTGGGCGGCGTTCTGCTGCGCAGCCTTCCGACGCGTCGCGTCGACCCAGCCCATCGGGCCCGCTGGCGGCGGCGCGGTCGCTGCCGGCCGCGGCCGCCGGGCCCGGTGTGGTCGGCAATTCAGGAACGGGAGGTGCGGTGCGGGCGGGTGCGGTCCCTCCCGGCGGCGGGTTCCTGCGTTGTCGACGTGGGCCGGTCCTGTGGCTGGTGTCGGTGATTCAGGAACGGGAGGTGCGGTGCGGGCGGGTGCGGTCCCTCCCGGCGGCGGGTTCCTGCGTTGTCGACGTAGGCCGTTCCTGTGGCTGGTGCGGTCGGTGATTCAGGACGGGAGGTGCGGTGTGGGCGGGTGCGGTCCCTCCCGGCGGCGGTTTCCTGCGTTGTCGACGTGGGCCGTTCCTGTGGCTGGTGCGGTCGGCAATGCAGGAACGGGAGGTGCGGTGCAGGCCGGTGCGGTGCCTCCCGGCGGCGGTTTCCTGCGTTGTCGACGGGCCTGCGGGTGACCTCCCTCGAGGCATGGGGTGACGTCGGTGGTGGAACGGGGGTCCCGAAGCGCCGCCAGGACGGTTGGCGAGCCTATGGTCCGGTCGTCGGGTCGGTCGCGGCCCGCAGGAGGGACGCCACGGTGGGACAGGGCAGCACGGACGACGACGGCACCGGACGGGAGGCGCTGGTTCCGCCGTCCTCGTTACCGCGGCGGGCGGTGGTCGCGGCGGCTGCGTGGACCGTCCCTGCGCTCGGCGTGGTGGTGGCGACCCCGGCGGCTGCCGCGAGTGCGGAAGCGACTGCGACCCTCGCCTTCACCGGCGCATCGGTGCGCCCCGCGGGCGGCGCGCTGTCCGACGCGACGTTGACGGTGCTCTCCGGGAGCGGAACCCCGTCGCCAGGGGAGACCGTCGTCTTCAGCGTGTCCGGACCGGCGTTCTTCGGCACGCCGGGGACCACCACGGCGACGGCGGTGACGGACGCGGCGGGCCAGGCCACCGCGACCGGCCTCGTCGCATCGCTCGACCCCGGGGTCATCGTGCTCACCGCGTCGGTCGCGGGACTGCCGCCCGCGGTGGCGCAGGTGACGACCACGCCGGTGCTGGACCTCGCGGTGACCGACGTGGGGAACGCTGCCGGGAGCGGCTGGCAGCCGTTCGTCGAGCGGCCGCTCGAGTACCTGGACGAGCACCAGCAGTGGCTCTGGCAGAGCGGGAGGACGTACTCCGTGACGACGGCCTTCAGCAACACGGGACCGGACGCCCCCGCCGGCGCGGTCGTCCGGGTGGTCGTGCCGGACGTGCTGCCCGCCGGTGGCGCCTTGGTCTCGGCGGCTCGCATCGTCGCCTTCAGCGCGACGGCCACCGCGCTGGGGATGAGCGCCGCGACCGTCACCCCACGTCCCGTGTCCCCGGAGGAGGGATTCGCGGAGGACTTCGTCGTGGCCGTCCCGATCCCCGCCGGGGCCGCGTTCGGCTTCACCGTCGCCCTCGACGTCCGGCCGGTCGGTGTCGAGCGGTTCGCGTACAACAGCGTCGTGGTGTCGATCGCGACCGGCGTCTCCGACGACGCCGACCGCGACACGGCCGACGACACGATGACGAGCGCCCCGTTCGCCATGGACCCCGCGACGTAGGTCGGCGGCCGACCGCGGACGGCCGACGGCCGGGAGGCGCGGTGCGGGCGTGCCCCGTGCCTCCTGCCTGCGGGTTCCTGCGGTGTCGACCGCCCGCGCGCGCGTCCCGCCGCGACTCGGGGGCGACAACTCAGGACGGGAGGCGCGGTGCGGCCGCGCCCCGCCCCTCCTGGCTGCGGGTTCCTGCGGTGTCGACCGCCCGCGCGCGCGTCCCGCCGCGACTCGGGGGCGACAACTCAGGACGGGAGGCGCGGTGCGGGCGTGTCCCGTGCCTCCTGGCTGCGGGTTCCTGCGGTGTCGACGCGGGTCGGTCCTGCCGCCTGCCGCCTGCCGCGGCTCGGATGAGAACGCAGGACGGGAGGCGCGGTGCGGGCTTGCGCCGTCCCTCCCAGCGGCGGTTTCCTGCGTTGTCGACCGGCAGCGCGCGCGGTCCCGACGTGATCAGCCGAGCAGGGTCGCCAGGTGGAGCACCGCCAGCCGGTAGCCGTCGGCCCCGGCGCCCTCGATCACGGCGGTGGCCGCGGTCGCGACGTGGTCGACGTGGCGGAACGGCTCGCGCTTGAAGACGTTCGACAGGTGGACCTCGACGACGGGCACCGTCAGGGCCTCGACCGCGTCGTGCAGCGCGACCGACGTGTGGGCGTAGGCAGCGGGGTTGATGACGACGCCGGCGTGGTCGTCGAGCGCCTCGTGGAGCCACGTGACGAGCTCGCCCTCGTGGTTGCTCTGTCGGAAGGCGACCTCGAGTCCGAGCGGCTCCGCGGTCGTCCGCACCAGGTCCTCGAGCTCCTGCAGCGTGACCGTGCCGTACTGCGCGGGATCACGGCGTCCCAGGATGTCGAGGTTCGGACCGTTGAGGACCAGGATGCGGGGCGCGGGCATCCTCCGAGGATAACGACCGAGCCCATCCTGTGCGCCTCACCGGATGTGAACGGTCACACGCGACGAAACCGAGAGTCGGCGGAGAAGTTCCACCCGGTTCCCTGAGGTGTAACGTTCCTGGTCGGATCGGCTCCGAGCCGCTCCCGCCCCCACACGGAGGCACGCCGACACGATCGAGTGCGTCTCCCGAGCCCGTCCCCGGGCCCCGCCCCGCAAGCACTTCGACGAGGAGTTGACATGGTTCTCGCTGCAGGACAGAACGGGATCCAACTCGATCTGAGTTGGGTCGACTACGTGATGATCATCGTGTACTTCGCGGTGGTCATCGGCATCGGTTTCACGGCCCGTCGCCGGGTCCGGACGAGCATGGACTTCTTCCTGTCGGGCCGGTCGATGCCCGCCTGGATCACCGGTCTGGCGTTCGTCTCCGCGAACCTCGGTGCCACCGAGATCCTCGGCATGGCCGCGAACGGCGCGCAGATCGGCATGGCGACCCTGCACTACTACCTCATCGGCGCGGTGCCGGCGATGGTGTTCCTCGGCCTCGTGATGATGCCCTTCTACTACGGCTCGAAGGTGCGATCGGTGCCGGAGTTCATGCTCCGCCGGTTCGGCAAGGCCCCGCACCTCGTCAACGCCCTGGCGTTCGCGGTGTCGAACGTCCTCATCGCGGGCATCAACCTCTACGCGATGGCGATCGTCATCGAGGCGATGCTCGGCTGGCCCGAGTGGCTCGCGATCATCGTCAGCGCGGGCTTCGTGCTCGTGTACATCACCCTCGGCGGGCTCTCGAGCGCGATCTACAACGAGGTCATGCAGTTCTTCGTGATCATCGCCGGGCTCATCCCGCTGACGATCGTGGGCCTGCACCGTGTCGGTGGCTGGTCCGGGCTCACCAAAGCGGTCGAGCACACCGACGGCGCGCGGCACCTGTCCACCTGGGCGGGCACGGCGATCGGGCACACGACGAACCCGATCGGGGCGAACTGGCTCGCCATCGTGCTCGGCCTCGGCTTCGTGCTGAGCTTCGGGTACTGGACCACGAACTTCACCGAGGTGCAGCGCGCGTTCTCGGCGAAGAACATGTCGGCCGCCCGTCGGACCCCGCTCATCGCGGCGTTCCCGAAGCTGTTCATCCCGTTCATCGTCGTCATCCCGGGTCTGATCGCCGCGGCGACGCTCGGGAACCAGCTCGCCGGTGCGCACCACTCCGGACTGAGCTACAACGACGCGATCCCGAAGCTCATCCAGATGTACCTGCCGACGGGCGTGCTCGGCGTCGCGGTGACCGGGCTGCTCGCGAGCTTCATGGCCGGCATGGCGGCGAACGTGTCGAGCTTCAACACGGTCTTCACCTACGACATCTGGCAGCGCTACATCAAGCCGAACATGCCGGACGTGCACTACCTCAAGACCGGGCGCTGGGTGACGATCGTCGGTGTGCTCATCGGCATCGCGACGGCGTTCCTGGCCGCGCAGGCGCAGAACATCATGACGTACATGCAGACGCTGTTCTCGTTCTTCAACGCGCCGCTGTTCGCCGTGTTCATCCTCGGCCTGCTGTGGAAGCGCATGACGACCTCGGCGGCGCTGTGGTCGTACATCGCGGGCATCATCGCGCCGACCGTCACGTGGATCGCCTACCTCGTCAACCCGAAGCTCTTCGCGACGGGCACCGCCGAGACCCTCTACGGCGCGATCATCTCGTTCGTCACGGTGCTCGTGTTCGGGTTCCTCATCAGCATGTTCACGAAGCCGCGGGACGAGCGTGAGCTCGGTGGGCTGGTGTACGGCATCGGCAAGATCGACCTGCACGGCGACTCGGTCGCGACGGACACCGCCTGGTACCGGTCGCCGGCACTGCTCGGGACGGCTGCGCTCGTCCTGTGCGTGCTCCTGTACCTGCCGTTCCTGTAGACCGTCCTGATTCGACAAGGAGATCACCATGAGTGAGACCAACAAGCCGGGCACCGCTCCCGGCGGCGAGGGCGCTCCGATGACGGACGCCGAGAAGCGCGAGTACGTCACGTCCACCCGTCGGTTCGACCTGCGCCGCATCCTCGGGGGCCTGTTCGTCCTGTACGGGATCATCGTCACGCTGACGGGCATCGCGCACCACGCGACCGACGGTCAGAAGACCGGCGGCATCCAGATCAACCTGTGGACGGGCATCTCGATGCTCGTCCTCGGGCTGCTCTTCTTCCTGTGGGACCGGCTGGCGCCGGTGCCCGAGGAGGACATCGTCGGCAACCTCGAGCGCGAGGACGTCGAGAAGGCCGCGGGCGAGGGCCACGAGCTGGCCTGACGCGCGCACAGGCCCGACGGGAGGGTCGTACCGGCACCGGTACGGCCCTCCCGTCCGTCGTGTCCCGGCCGGGAGGCGCGGCGCGGAACCGCCACGCGCCGCACCGACCCGCTCCTCGCGTCCTCCGCTGCCGAGGGCCAGCCCCCGGTCGGCGCCGGGCACCTGTCGGTGGGGGCCGGGAGGATCGGCACATGACCGACCCGACGCCCGCCGACCCCGTGCCCGTGCCCGTGCCCGTGCCCGTGCCCGCCGATCCGACGCCTGCCGATCCGGTGCCTGCCGATCCGCCTGCTGATCCGGTGCCTGCTCATCCGGTGCCCGATGCGCGGAGCGCCGTTCCCGACCTCGTCCGCGGCCAGGACGGCCGTGCACGCCCCCGATGGGCGGCGACCGATCCGCTGCTGCGCGAGTACTACGACACCGAGTGGGGGATGCCCGTCCGGGACGAGCGCGGCCTCTACGAACGGTTGAGCCTCGAGGCGTTCCAGTCCGGCCTGAGCTGGCGCACGGTCCTGGCGAAGCGACCGGCGTTCCGACGTGCATTCGCCGATTTCGACCCGGACGTCGTGGCGTCCTTCGGCGAGGCCGACGTCGCCCGCTGCATGGCCGACGTGGGCATCGTCCGGAACCGCGCGAAGGTGCTCGCGACGATCACGAACGCGAACGCGACGATCGCCCTCCGCGACGAGGGCGGCCTGGCCGAGTTCGTCTGGTCCTTCCGGCCCGAGACGACACCCGCGCCCCGGAGCGTCGCCGAGGTCCCGACCACGAGCCCGGAGTCGGTCGCGCTCGCGAAGGCCCTGCGGAAGCGGGGCTTCGCGTTCGTCGGTCCCACGACGATGTTCGCGCTCATGGAGGCCGTCGGGGTCGTCGACACCCACCTCGTGGGCAGCCACCGTCGCGGCAGCTCCGGTGTCTGGCCGGCCTGACCGTTCAGCGCCCTCGTCTCGGACGTCCGCGTGTCGGGCGGGCGGTCCGGCCGCGGCCGCCGGCCGTGCCGGGGCGGCCGTTGGACTCGTTGCCGGAGCCGCGCCGCGCCTCCCGGCCGTCGGCACCGGGGCGACCGCGGGCCTCCCGGCCGTCGCTGCTGACGCGACCGCGGGTCTGCCGGCCGTCCGTGCCGTCCGCGTCACGCACGTCCGCGGCGTCCCGCCCGCGGGAGCTGTTCGCGGTGCGCCCTCGGACGATGCCGATGAACTCGTCCGTCACCGGCGAGGCGTCCGCGTCGCGCCAGACGAGCGCGACGCGCGTCCCCTCGACGTCGACGAGCGGACGGGCGACGAGGTCGCGGCGGCTCGCCGCACGGAACAGGGACTGGGGCAGCACAGCGAGTCCGACGCCCGCGGCGACGAGATCGAGCGTGCCGTCGAGGTCGTCCGGAACCGGGCCGCCGCCGAGCAGGGTCATCCCGACGAGGTCGCGCTCGGTGACGCTGTCGACCTCGGCGAACTCGGAGTCCTTCGGAGCGGCGACGACCGGCGTCTCCGTCCACAGCGGGATCGCGCGCAGCCCCTCGGTCACGGGGAGCCGGGCGAAGCACATGTCGGCGTCGCCGTCGAGCGCCCGGTCGACCTCGTCGGCGCCGACCGCGCGGAGCACGAGTTCGACGTCCGGCATCCGCTCCCGCCACACCCGTGCCCACCGTGCGGGGGAGACGCCCGGGACGAACGCGACGGTGAGGGTTCCGGGCATGCGTCGAGCATAGGACCGGGGCGGGTCCCGTACCCTGGTGGGCATGGCGCAGGAACAGACGATGAAGCCGGAGACGGCCGCGAAGAAGCTCGGCATCCTGGTGTCCGCGGCGCCCGAGTCGTTCCGCTCGGCGCCGGTGTCGCGCTCCACGTTCGAGGCGCTGCAGGCCGAGCCGCCGGAGTGGCTCGCGGAGCTCCGGCGCGAGGGTCCGCACCCCCGGCCGGTCGTCGCCGCGAAGCTCGGCGTGTCGGTCTCGGGACTCGCGCGCGCGGGTGTCGACGACGCGCTGACGACGGCCGAGATCAAGGCGCTCCTGCAGGAGATGCCCGAGTGGCTCGTCCGCGAGCGTGCGACGCAGGCCGCGGTGCGCGCCGAGAACACCCGCGTCAAGGAGCAGCGAGCCGCACGGGCCGCGACGCGCTGACCCCGCACCCCCGACTGCCGAGCCGCTGAGGCCTCCCGGTGCACGACCCGATCGCGACCGCCATGCTCGTGGTGCCGCAGTTCGCGTCGGTCTGCTGCGTCGTCGGCGACCGGTACCGGCCCCGGCCGGCGGTGGTCGTACCGGCGTTGGTGATGCTCGTGGCCATGCTGCTCCCGGCGTTCGGGGTGGGGACCGGCTGGTCCCTCGTGGCCGGGGCGGCGTTGTTGCTCGTGGCGCCCCTCCCGGTCATCGGGTCGCGCGCTCGGGCGGCCAACGCGCCAGGACGGGCCGAGGACGGCCGGGAGGCCCGGCGCGCGGACCCGATGGACGTGCACCGGGCGCTCTCCGCGGTCGTCATGGCGGGGATGCTGCTGCTCGGTGCCATGAGCGGTGCGATGAGCGGTGCCGGATCGAGCGGCGCGAGCGGCGTCACGACGAGCGGGGCGGGGTACGGCTCGACCGCGTCGGCGGTGCTGGGTGCCGCGTCGGCCGATCCGATGGCGCACACGCTCGTCCTCACGGCGGTGCTCGGTGCGGGTGTCGTGGGGTACTGCGCGTTCAGCGGGTGGCTGCTGCGGTACGAGTGGGGCCGGGAGGACCGCCGTGCGGTGCGGAGCGGCGAGGTCTTCGCGATGACGGTCGCGGTCGTCGGCATGACGCTCATGATGTGACGGGTGGTGCCGGCTGCCCCGTCGTGCGACGATCAGGGACACCATCGACGGATGGTTCGACCAGGAGGCCCGCCCGTGCTCGATCGTTCGACTCCGGCCACCCGCGCCGACAGCTGGTCCGTCCGCCTCGACGAGGTCGACGAGCGCATCCTGTGGGTCCTGGCGTCCGACGCTCGGATCCCCAACAACCGGTTGGCGGCCGAGGTCGGCGTCGCTCCGTCCACCTGCCTGACCCGGGTCCGGGCTCTGGAGCAGGCGGGCATCATCCGCGGGTACCGCGCCGACGTCGACATCGCACGCCTCGGGTTCGCGATCGAGGCGATGGTCTCCGTGCGGGTCCACGCCGCGGCACGTCGAGAACTCCGGGAGTTCGCCAAACGACTGCTCGCGATCCCGGTCGTGCTCGACGTGTCGTTCCTCGCCGGCGACAAGGACTTCCTCGTGCACATCGCGTGCACCTCGACCGAGCAGCTGCGGGACTTCGTGGCCGACGAGCTGAGCGGCGACCCGTCCGTCGCGACGACGCAGACGAACATCGTGTTCGAGCGGCTCGTCGCCGAGCGGCCCCGGCAGGCGCGCTCGTTCGGGGAACTCCGGCGCTGGCAGGCGTAGCGACGCGTCAGCGCGTCAGCGTCATCGGGACGTGAGGGATGCCGTCCTCGATGAACTCGTCACCGGTCTGCACGAAGCCGAACCGGGCGTACCAGTCGCGCAGGTGGGACTGTGCGTCGATGGCGATGCTGCCGCTGCGGCACGAGTCGATCGCGGCGCGGATGAGCTCCGACGCGAGCCCCGTGCCCCGCGCACCGCGGGCGGTGGCGACCCGGCCGATGCGCTCGGTGCCGTCCGGCTCGTGGAGCACCCGGAGCGTGGCGTCGACCGATCCGTTGCCGCTCCACCACTGCACGGTCCCCGGCTCGAGGTCGCGGCCGTCGATGTCCGGGTAGGCGCACTCCTGCTCGACGACGAACACGTCCTGCCGTAGCCGCAGGATCTCGTGGAGCGTGACGACGTCGAGGTTGCGGGTCGGGGCGCTGAAGATCGAGGCCACGGTGTCCTTCCTGCCGCCCGTCGTGGGGCGATGCGAACCGGCCGCTCCGGGTGGCGGCCGTCGTCCACTCTACGGGCGGGGCCGGTGCGGTAATGTTCCGTCCACGTACAGCGCTCCGGGGTCGGTGCAATTCCGAACCGGTGGTGACAGTCCACGAGCTGCGGGCGGACCGATGTCCGACCGTGGTCGACCCGGTGGAACTCCGGGACCGACGGTGAGAGTCCGGACGGGAGGAAGCGCTGGGCGGTCCACCGTCGTGGGCCGTCCGTGGCGTCCTCCCGTGGAACCCTCCGGAGTCCCGACAGACAGGACACCAGTGTTCACGGGCATCATCGAGGAACTCGGCCACGTCGACCGCGTGGAGGACCGCGGGGACTCCATCGCGCTCACCGTCACCGGCCCCGTCGCGGTCGAGGGCGTCCGGCACGGCGACTCGATCGCGGTGAGCGGCGTCTGCCTGACCGTCGTGGAACACGACGCGTCGTCGTTCACGGCGTTCGTCATGCGGCAGACGCTCGACATGAGCGTGCACGGCGGCCTGCGGGCCGGTGACCGCGTGAACCTGGAGCGGGCGGCGCGCGTCGGCGACCGACTCGGCGGTCACATCGTGCAGGGGCACGTCGACGGGACGGCCACCGTGCTCGCCACCGAGGACGGCGACGGCTGGCGACGGGTCCGCTTCGCCCTGACCCCGGGACTGGCGCCCCTCGTCGTCGACAAGGGGTCCGTCGCCCTCGACGGCGTCAGCCTGACCGTCAGCGCCGTGTCGGACGAGGCCGTCGCCCCGGACGCAGCGTGGTTCGAGGTCTCGCTCATCCCGGAGACCCTCGCCGCCACGACGCTCGGCGCCCTGCGCACCGGCGACCGTGTGAACGTCGAGACGGACGTGCTCGCCCGGCACGTCCGCCGCATGCTCCGCCTGGAGGCACGATGACCGCCACCGGCGCCGACGCACCGCCGGCGGGGCTCGCGTCGGTCGAGGAGGCCCTCCGGTCGCTCATCGCCGGCCGCCCGGTCATCGTGGCGGACGACGAGCAGCGTGAGAACGAGGGCGACGTCGTCCTCGCCGCGGAACTCGCGACACCGGAGTGGATCGCGTGGACGGTCCGGCACTCGTCCGGGTTCATCTGCGCGCCGGTGAGCGCCGCGATCGCCGACGCCCTCGACCTGCCGCCGATGGTCGAGCGGAGCGAGGACGTCCGCGGCACCGCCTACACGGTGACGGTCGACGCCGCCGCGGGGATCACGACCGGCATCTCGGCGACCGATCGTGCACGGACCCTCCGCGTGCTCGCCGATCCGCGATCGCAGCGCGGGGACCTGCACCGACCGGGTCACGTCGTCCCGCTCCGGGCACGTCCCGGCGGCGTCCGCGAGCGCCCGGGGCACACCGAGGCGGCGATCGACCTCGTGACGGCGGCCGGCCTCCGCGCTGCCGCAGCGATCTGCGAGATCGTCGGCGACGACGGCGCGATGATGCGCCTGCCGGCGCTGCTGGAACTCGGGGCGCGCGAAGGCGTCCCGGTCATCACGATCGCCGAGCTCAGCGCGTGGCTGGCGGCGCGGGACGGGGCCGGACGGTCCCGGAGAGGACAGGACGGATGAGCGGAGCAGGAGCGGCCGAGCGTGACGAGGTCGACGGAACGGGTGTCCACGTGGCGATCGTCGCCGGGCGCTGGCACGAGACGATCGCCGGGGGGCTCCTCCAGGGCGCCCTGCGTGAGGCCGAGCGGCTCGGGGCGAGCACCGAGGTGATCCACGTCCCCGGCAGTTTCGAGCTGCCGGTCGTGGCGAAGGCCGCGCTCGTGGCCGGGGCGGACGCGGCGGTCGCCCTCGGCGTCGTGATCCGTGGCGGCACACCGCACTTCGAGTACGTGTCGGACGCGGCGACGAGCGGCCTGGTCCGGGTCGCGCTCGACACGGGCAAGCCCGTCGGCTTCGGGGTGCTCACCCTCGACGACGAGCAGCAGGGGCTGGACCGTGCCGGGTTGCCCGGCTCGAAGGAGGACAAGGGTGCCGAGGCGCTGCACGCGGCGGTCTCGACGGCCGTGGCGCTGCGCGGTCTCCACCGTCGCGCCTGACCGACCCGCGACCGGCCGCTGTCGCCGGGACGGCGAACGGCCCCGCACGCGCTCGACACTGTCGCCGGGACGGCGAACGGCCCCGCACGCGCTCGACGATGCCGCCGGGACGGCGAACGGCCCCGCATCCGATGGGATGCGGGGCCGTTCCGTTCCGTCGAGGAACGCTAGCGCTTGGAGAAGGCGTGGATCGGCAGTCCGAACGACAGGCACATCAGGAGGATGCCGCCGAAGAAGATGAAGCCCTGCCCACTGGAGACCTGGAACGCGACACCGAACAGGTAGATCGCGACGACCAACAGTGCGATCGAGAACAGGGCGAGGAAGACGCGGCCCACGAGGTACCTCCGGTGACGAGCGGTTGAACGACGCCCAGTCTAGTCCCCGGTGACGGCCGCGGTCGTTCAGGCGTCGGGGCGGGTGGCGACGAGTCGGTCGACGACGCCGAGGATGTCCTCCATCACGACACCCTCGGCACGGGAGCGCCCGCCCGCGACCGCGCCGAGCGCCGCGGCGTGGTACAGGCCGTCGCCCATGAGCTTGATCGCCTGCGCCGTGGGGACGTCGCCGAGGTGGTCGACGAGCGCCGCGAGCCAGGCACCTTCGACCTCGTCGAGGGTGCGACCGGCCTCCTCGTAGCCGGCCTGCTGCAGCCGTGACGCGGCGAGGAGTGCGAGGTCGAGCTCGCTGCCGACGAACTCGCAGTTGCTGACGAAGTACCGCGCCGGGCCGTCCGTCGCCGCCCGCATCCGCTCCACGTCGGCGACCCCGAGGTCCGAGAGCCGCTCGCACAGGCCCGCGACGAGCGCCGCCTTGGACCCGAAGTGGTAGAGCAATCCGCCCTTCGACACCCCAGCGCGGGCCGCGACGGCATCGAGCGTGGCGACGCGCTCGCCGTCGTCGCACACGATGCCGACGAAGCTGTCGAGGATGCGGTCCCGCGCGCTGGTCATCTCCTCAGTCTAGGGAGCGCGGTGCGGGAGCCAGCGTTTGCAGTGTGTACCGTCCGGTCGGTACAGTAGATCGGTCAACCTCGCCGCGACGCGTGCCGTCGCCTGCGCAGCACCACCGCCGTCCCGGAAGCACCACCGATGTCCCTGCTCCTCGCCCCCGTCCGCCGTCCGTCCGCGTCGACACGCACCCGACGGTTCGCCGCCCTCGCGGTCCTCATGCTCCCCGTGCTCCTCATCGCGGTCGACAACACCGTGCTGAGCTTCGCGCTCCCGGCGATCTCCGCCGACCTCCACCCCGCCGCCACCACGCTGCTCTGGGTGGTCGACGCGTACCCCCTCGTCCTGGCTGGGCTCCTCGTCGTCATGGGCAGCCTCGGCGATCGGTGGGGGCGCCGCCGCCTGCTCTTCGTCGGCGCGACGGGCTTCGCCGCGTTCTCGGTCGCCGCCGCGTTCGCGACCGATGCCTGGATGCTCGTCGCCGCCCGGGTCGCGATGGGCGTCTTCGGCGCGATGCTCATGCCGTCGACGCTGTCGCTCATCCGCAACGTGTTCGAGGACCGTGCAGAGCGACGCCTCGCGCTGGCGGTGTGGTCCTGCACGTTCTCCGCAGGCGGCGCGCTCGGGCCCCTGGTCGGTGGCGTCCTCCTCGCGCACTTCGGCTGGGGGAGCGTGTTCCTCCTCGCCGTGCCGATCCTCGTCCTGCTGCTCCTCACCGCGCCGTTCCTCGTGCCCGAGTCCCGTGATCCCGCTCCGGGTCCCGTGGACTTCGTGAGCATGGCGTTGTCGCTCGCGGCGCTCGCCCCGACGGCGTGGGCGATCAAGTCGCTGGCCGATCCGGACACCCGCGGTGCCGCGCTCGCCGCACTCGCGGTCGGGGTCGTCTGCGGCGTCGCCTTCGTCCGGCGCCAGCTCACCGCACGTGTGCCGATGCTCGACGTCCGGCTGTTCCGCAGCGTGCCGTTCACGGGCAGCATCGTCACGAACATGACGGCGATGTTCTCGCTCACGGGGTTCCTGTACTTCATCTCGCAGCACCTGCAGCTCGTCGCCGGGCTCGACCCGTTCACCGCCGGACTCGTCCTGCTGCCGGGCACGGTGTTGTCGGTCGTCGCCGGGCTCGTGGTCGTCCCGGTCGTCGCCCGGATCGCTCCGCGATGGGTGGTCGCGGTGTCGCTGCTGTCCTCGGCCGCCGCGTACGCCCTGGTCGCCGCGCTCGGACACGGTGCGGACATCCGGGCGCTCGCCGTGGCGTACGTGCTCCTGGGCGTCGGGATCGGCGCGTCCGAGACCGTGACGAACGACCTCATCGTGTCGACGGTGCCCGCCGCGAAGTCGGGTGCGGCGTCGGCGCTGTCGGAGACGGCTTACGAGATCGGCGCCGTGCTCGGCACGGCCGTGCTCGGGACCGTGCTCGCCGCCGCGTACCGCGCGCACGTCGTCGTGCCGGCGGGGCTGTCATCGACCGAGCACGTCGCCGCCGGCCAGACGCTCGGCGGGGCGGTCGCCGCCGCGCGGTCCCTCGGCGGCCACGCGGGCGCTGAGCTGCTCGCATCGGCGCGCGCCGCGTTCGACTCGGGCGTCACGACGACCGCCGGCGTCGCCGCGGTGCTCATGGTCGCAGCTGCGGTCGGCGCGTGGTTCACGCTCCGGCGCGTCCGCTGACCCTCGCGCCCGCCGCGCCGGTCGGGCCCGCCGCGCCGGTCGGGCCCGCCGCGCCGGTGGACGCCTCGGCCGCCCGTGCCACGCCCGACCGCACGCGAATGCTGTGGATCTTGACCTCAACGGCGCTCGAAGTCCTACGTTGGGACGTGGCCCTGACGGGTCGCGCCCGAAGAGGAAGAGAACGAGCCCCGACTGATGCCCCAGGTCGACGCCCCCCAGTCCGTGCCCGGCACCCCGGGTGACCTGACCGACGCCTACAAGGCGGCGTTCCGCGGACACCCTGCCGGGGTCGCGGTCATCACGGCGGACACACCGGACGGTCCGACCGGGCTCACGGCCTCGTCGGTGGCGTCGGTGGCGGTCGACCCGCCCGTCCTCGTGTTCTCGCTGTCGACGAACTCCGGGTCGGCGGGTGCGGTGCTCGGTGCGCCGCTGTTCGTGGTCCACCTGATGCACGCGGGCGGCGTGGAGCTCGCCCGGCGCTTCGCCTCCACGGGGAGTCCGTCCGTCGACGAGCCGGGCATCTGGGAGCGCCTGCCCTCCGGCGACTGGTACCTGCCCGCGGCGGCATCGGTCCTGCGGTGTCGTCCGCTCTCGACGACGCCGATCGGCAGCTCGACGGTGGTCGTCGCCGAGGTGCTCGACATCGTGCTCGGCCTCGAGCAGGGTGAGCCGCTCGTCTACCACAACCGGGAGTTCCACTCCCTCACCGATCGTTCCCGGCTGGTCCATCCGGCCGCGGGGCCCGCACGTCCAACCCAACACGAAAGGACATCCGATGGCTGAGTACACCCTTCCGGAACTGCCGTACGACTACGCCGCGCTCGAGCCGCACATCAGCGGCAAGATCATGCAGCTCCACCACGACAAGCACCACGCGACCTACGTGGCGGGAGCGAACACCGCCCTGCAGCAGCTCGGTGAGGCCCGTGAGTCGGGCAACCTCGCGAACGTCAACAAGCTCGAGAAGGACCTCGCGTTCAACCTCGGTGGCCACGTGAACCACTCGATCTTCTGGACGAACCTCGGCCCGGACACGAAGGTGCCCGAGGGTGAGCTCGCCGCGGCGATCGACGAGTTCTTCGGCTCGTTCGACCAGTTCAAGGCCCAGTTCTCCGCGGTCGCCACGGGCATCCAGGGCTCGGGCTGGTCGGTGCTCGCCTGGGACATCGTGGGGCAGCAGCTCACGACGTTCCAGCTGTTCGACCAGCAGGGCAACATCCCGTTCGGGCTCGTCCCGATCTTCATGCTCGACATGTGGGAGCACGCGTTCTACCTCGACTACCTCAACGTCAAGGCGGACTACGTCAAGGCCGTGTGGAACATCGTCGACTGGGAGAACGTCGCCGCGCGCTTCGCCAACGCCAGGGCGCAGTCGTTCGTCACGCTCTGACCTGACCGTCGCGGTCCGGCACGACGCCGCGATCGCGATCAGGTTCGACACGGAGGCCGCCCCGTTCGGGGCGGCCTTCGTCGTGCTCGGCGTCCGGCCCCGCGGTGTCCATCGGCCCCACCGCCGCATCGGCACGTCCGGCGGCGAGGGCCAACGTGTGTGCGATCCGGTGCAGCGCCTGGTCCGCCGCCTGCTGGTCGCCGTCGAGCACACCGCCCCACTGCACGCCCCGCGCGTACAGGACGGCCTCGCGCCCCCGTCGCTCGGGATCAGTGACGTCGTGATGCCGGCACCACGCGACGACGGACGCGACCTGGCGGTCGTGCCGCGGGCGGTGCCGACATCCGCCGCGGAGCGGCTCGGTCGCGCCGAGCTCGAACGTCAACCGCGCGGCCAAGTACCGATCGGGATCGCCGAGGTTGCCGAACTGCTCCCGGAACCAGCCGCGGAGGTCCGTCGGCGTCGCGGCGGAGTCGAGCTCCACGTGGTCGCACGTCCGCTCGAGGTGCTCCACCACGGCGTCCACCAAGGCGTCCCGGGATCCGAAGTGGTACACGAGCGGGTACGCGCTGGTGCCGAGGGCCCGACCCACGCCGCGCAGCGTGACGGCCTCGATCGGTGTGGCCCGCAGATGCGCGGCGACGCGTTCGACGATCGCGGGCTTGATGCTGGGATCGGGTCTGCGTGGCACGGCGGTCCTGTCCTCCGGTGTCGTCGAGGTCGACTGGCATGTGGAATGCTACCGGAGGTGGTCGTGCGCCCGTGCACGTTCCACAGGCGTCCGCGGCCGGTCAGACCGGAGGTGCGTCCTCCACCCGGACCGTGAGCGTCTGCACGAGTCCGGCCGCGATCGGAGCGAGACGGATCTCGACCCGCAGGAGACCGGTGCTCCCCGGGTGCCACCACACCAGGTGCGTGGGTGACCGCGTCTCCTCGCGCACGGGGCGGGCCGCGAGGTCCGCGCCGGACGCGGACAGGGCCTCCCGGACGGCTGCACGGCGGCGTTCGTAGGGCACGTCCATCGCGACGTTCGGTGTGCACACCGCGTCGGCGAGGTCGTCGGGGAACCCGTCGGCCAGGAGGCGCGTCACGGCCGCCTGCGCGCGTCGCGTCACGTCGAGCACCGGGTCCGCAGGGGGTGCGGGTCGTGCGGACAGCAGGAGGTCGTGCGCCTCCGTCGCGGCCATCGGCACCCGAGCCCCGGTCGCGTTCTCGAACGCGACCACGCCGACGCCGTCGGCCGTGCTCCATCGCATGTGTGCGGAGAAGCCCGGGTAGCCGCCCGAGTGCGACACGATCGTCCCGACGACCGGGTCCTGTTCGACGAACAGCCCGAAGCCGTACCCGGCAGGGCGATCCCGCAGACCCGGGAGGCCCGTCCCGCCCGCGATCGTCCGTGACGCCTGCTGCATGGCACGACGGTCGGCTGCCGACAGTGGCGCCGACCCGGACCACGCCGCCGCCCCGGTCGTCCCGACGCCGATGCCGTCGAACGCGGCGGCCAGGAACCGCGCCCACGCCGCGAGGTCCGTGACCGTCGAGAACAGACCGCCGATGCTCGAGAACGCACCCGGGCCGGAGAACGGCAGCCGTTCCCAGCCGTCCGGGCCAGATCGGTACCCGGACGCGAGCGCGGCCCCGTCGGGCGCGGTGAACGCCGTCCGGGTGAGCCCGAGCGGGTCGAGCAGCTCCTCGGTCGCGAAGCGCTGGTACGGCCGACCGCTCACCCGCGCCACGACACGGCCGAGCAGTGCGTAACCGAGGTTCGAGTAGGCGAAGCCCGTTCCCGGCACCCGGTCGAAGAGCAGGCCGCCGCGGAGCACGCCGTCGAAAGCGTCGTCGGACAGGGACTCCTGCCGGTCGGCCCAGGGGTCGTCGGTCGGGAACCCGGCGGACATCGTCAGCAGCATCCGCAGCGTCGGGACGGGGGCGTCCGGGCGGGGCAGTGCGACCGACGCGAACGCGGGCACGAACGCGGTCACCGGGTCGTCGAGGTCGAGCAGGCCCCGTTCGGCGAGGAGCAGCAGGGCCGCGGCGGTGACGCTCTTCGTGCACGAGGCGATCCGGTACGCCGTGTCATGGTCGGGCGCTCGTCCGTCACCGCGGTCCCCGTGGCCGCCACTGGCGACGAGGCCCTGGCGGTCGAACACGCCCCACGCGCTACTCGGCGCGACACCGCGCTCCACACGCTGCCGGAACAGGTCGTCGATGCGGCTCAGGACGTCCGCGGGGAGTCGGTCCGCGGGTCGTGGAGCCCTGGCGGAGGCGGCGCCGCCGGGAGCGGCGTCCGACGAGGATGCGCTGGTCACACGGCCCGCATCTGCTGGTAGGCGTCGAGGGCTCGGGCGCGGCTCGACTTGAGGTCGACCATCGGTTCCGGCCGGACCTCGTCCGCCGGGATCCACTGCCGGATGTAGCTCCGGTGCGGATCGAACTTGTCCGCCTGGAGCTGCGGGTTGAAGACGCGGAAGAAGGGGGCGGCGTCGAACCCGGAACCGGCCACCCACTGCCAGTTGCCGGCGTTGTTCGCGGAGTCGGCGTCGACGAGGGTGTCCCAGAACCACTGCTCGCCGACGCGCCAGTCGACGAGCAGGTTCTTGACGAGGAAACTCCCGACGACCAGGCGGACGCGGTTGTGCATCGCGCCGGTGTGCCAGAGCTCCCGCATGCCGGCGTCCACGAGGTCGATGCCGGTGCGGCCGTACCGCCAGCGGTCGAGCTCGTCGGACGACGCGGAGCGCCACGGGAAGGCGTCGAACTCGGGGCGGACGTTCACGGTCGCCATGTCCGGCTCGTGGTACAGCTCGTGCCAGTTGAACTCGCGCCAGGCCAGCTGTCGGAGGAACGACGGCGCCTGCCGACGCTGCGCGGGCATGAGCTCGCCGTGCAGACGGTGCCAGAGCTGGTACGGGCTGATCTCGCCCCAGCGGATGTGCGGGCTCAGTCCGCTCGCGGCGTCGGCCGACGGCTGGTCACGCTGGTCGTAGTCCTCGAGACCGTGCTCGAGGAAGTGGCGGAACCGGGCCGCGGCTCCGGCCTCGCCGGGGGTCCAGGTCGCGCGCAGGCCGCCTGCCCAGTCCGGTCGGGTCGGCAGCAGACCCCAGTCGTCGAGGGCGTCGCTCGCCACAGACGGCCCGGCTGGCACCGTCACGGGCCGCGGGAGCGGTTCGCGGGGTGTCGGCATCGCCTGCGCCGCGCGCCAGAACGGCGAGAACACCCGGTAGGGCTGGCCCTGGCCGGTGGCGAGCGTCCACGGCTCCCAGAGCAGCGCCGCCGCCGCGCTGTGCACGACGTGACCGCGGTCGGTGAGCGACTGCTTGATCCCCGTGTCGATCGCGCGTTCCGCGGCGCCGTACCGACGGTTCCAGAGGACCGTGTCCGCCGCGGTGTCGCGCACGAGCTCGTCGATCACGGTGGCCGCGGCACCCCGGCGCAGGACGAGGCGGTTCCCGCGGGCCCGGAGGTCGGCGTCGAGCGCGGCGAGCGACCCGTGCAGCCACCAGCGCGCGGCGCCACCGAACGGACGGAGGCCCTCCGACCGGTCGTCGAGGACGTACGCCACGGTGACCGGGCCGCCGGCCGTGACGGCGGCGTGCAGGGCGGGGTTGTCGTGGAGGCGCAGGTCGTCCCGCAGCCAGACGAGCGCGCCGTTCACACGCTCGGCACGGTGTCGGAGGCCAGATCGGACGCCGACGGGTCCGGGTTCGCGCGGAGCGCCGGGTGCGCCGTGGTGCCGTCGGTGGCGGCCGCGGCGGCCGTGCGGAGCTTCGTGCACAGGTGTTCGAGCTCGCCCAGCTCGTCGTCGTCGAGTCCGGCGCCGACCTGCTCGGCGATGGTGGCGGCGTGTTGCTTCGCCACGGTGCGGTAGAGGTCGAAGCCGTGTGTCGTCAACGCGACGATCACACCGCGAGCGTCCGTCGGATCGGGGAGTTTCTCGACGACGCCGCGGGCCGCCAGCCGTTCGACGAGGCGGCTGATGCTCGGCTGGGTCAGCAGGAGCTGGCCGGTCAGGTCCCGCATCCGGAGGCGCCGTCCGGGCTGCTTGGACAGGTTGTAGCAGACGTCGTACTCGTTGAACGAGATGTCGGACGACGGGAACGCGGTGTTGAGGTTGCGCATCACGGTGACCTGCGCGCGGAACAGGGCCTCCCACGCGGCGACGGCCTTCGATGTGTCACTCACTGCGGCTCCTTCCGACCTCCGCCAACTGTATCGACGGGGTCGGACGCCCGACCGGCTCGGACACGACGAAGGGCGGCCACCAGAGGCGTGGTGGCCGCCCTTCTCCCTTGCACCCAAGAGTGTCCTGCAATCACATTCCGCAACCGCTGCCACAGCAAACAGCGACTGCTCCGTCAGAATATAACGAGGTGGTAACGAGCGGTAGGTACCGGATCGTTGTTTCACTGCGAGTTCACCCAGAGCGCCCGATGCCGACGCCGGGAGCCCCCGCGGCGGTCAGAAGAGGTCGGGGGACGGCGTGGAGGCGTACCGGACGGCGACGTCCGCGTGCCGGTCGAACCGGTAGCCGACACCCCGGACCGTCCGCACGATCTCCTCGAAGGCACCGAGCTTCGAGCGGAGGCGTCGGACGTGCACGTCGATGGTCCGCTCGTTCGGCGTCTCGTCCTCGCCGTCCGCCCAGAGTCCCTCGATGATCGCCTGGCGGTCGACCGTCCGGCCCTCGCGGAGCACCAGGAACTGGAGGAGCTCGAATTCCTTGTACGTCAGCGGTGCGGTCTCGCCGTCGAGCACGACCCGCTTGCGCGAGATGTCGATCACGACGCCGGTCTCCTCGGGCTCCGCGGGCGAGGTCTGCTTCCGCGCCGCGACCGCGGATCGGTCCTGCAGCGCGAGGCGCACCACCTCGACGTCGCGGCCCCCGGAGCCCTCGGCCGCCACCGCGACCGCCGCGTAGGTCTCGGCGGCGGGGGCGAGTTGGGCCGTCAGGGCCTTGAGCTGCTCGACGATGGCCGCGAGCGAGGTGCCGGCCGCAGCGGCCTTCGCCTCGTCGATCCCGACGTAGAGGGCGAATCCGCGTGCCTCCGTGCCCTCGGGCAGAGCGCGGCTCCGGGCGGGAGCGACGACGGGACTCGTCGGGACGTCCTCGGCAGCGGGCGCAGGCCGTGCGGCACGGGCGGGCAGGGCGGTGCCGGCAGCGGGGGTACGCACGGGCGCAGCAGTGCGGGCGTGCTGGGCCGCGGGGAGAGCCGGCCCGGCGTGGGTCGGCGAAGCAGCGCCGGCGAGCGCGGTGTCGGCGGGGGCGGTGGTGTGTCGCGGGCGATCGATGGTGAGTGACATGGGAGTCCTCCTGGCTGTGGCGCTCGGAGCGCCGGTGCGTCGAATGCGTCCTCGGTCGCGGCGGCCGCGCTGCCCGGACCCCGGCGAGGGGGTTCAAGGGCGGGACGGACCGAGGGGAGCGGGTGCCTCCGCGTCGACGATCACGATGGTCGTCGGCGCCGGATCCCGGGGACCGCACACAGGACGGGGTCTCCGTCAAGGTGGGTCCGGCTGGAACGGGTGCCGGTCAGGCACACATTCGACAACACATGACCGCCATGCCCGGCATCATCATGCCGGCAGTCCCCTGGACCTCGATGAGGACGCGGGTGGACGAGGAAACAGTCATGGGGCGAGTATCGGCGGTATACCAGGGGGCTGTCAACTGTCCCGGCGGACGTGCGGACGTGCGCCCCGCGCGACGCCAGCGCCGACCGAGCCTGCGAGGGCGGTGGAAGGGGCTACTCGGCGAGTCCGCGCGCTGGAGCTGAGGCGGCGCGCCAGCGCCGCGCGACGCCAGCGCCGACCGAGCCTGCGAGCGCGGTGGAAGGGGCTACTCGGCGAGTCCGTACAACCGGTCGCCCGCGTCGCCGAGTCCGGGCACGATGTACCCGCGGTCGTCGAGTCGCTCGTCGAGGGCACCGAGGACGATCGTGACGTCCTTGCCCGCGGTGGCCTCCTCGACCGCGGCGAGCCCTTCGGGCGCGGCGAGGATGCAGACGGCGGTGACGTCCACGGCGCCCCGGTCGAACAGGAACTCGATCGCGGCCGTCAGGGAGCCACCGGTCGCGAGCATCGGGTCGAGGACGAAGCACTGCCGGTTTGACAGGTCCTCAGGCAGGCGCTCGGCGTACGTCTGGGGCTCGAGGGTCTCCTCGTTGCGCGCCATGCCGAGGAACCCGACCTCGGCCGTCGGCACGAGCTTGACCATGCCCTCGAGCATCCCGAGGCCCGCTCGGAGGATCGGCACGACGAGCGGACGCGGCTTGGCGATGGCGACGCCGACGGTGTTCGCGACGGGGGTCTCGATCGCGGTCGCGGTCACTCGCACGTTGCGCGTCGCCTCGTACGCGAGGAGCGTCACGAGCTCCTCGGTCAGAGCGCGGAACGTCGGTGCGGGCGTCGTGCGGTCGCGGAGCACCGACAACTTGTGCGTGATGAGCGGGTGATCGGCGACGTGGACTCGCATACGCTCAAGGGTACCGGCCACGGAGGCGCCACCGCGGCGGACGAGGAGGGCGAGTGGAGCACCGGCAGCACGGACCCGGGCCGGTCGGCCCCGGACCCTCGGGCATCGGCGGCGGAGCGGACCGGGGCGAGCACCCGGCCGCCCGGCCGTGGGTGGCCGCGATGGAACGGGCGCTCGACGAGGCCCGCGCGTGTCTCGCGACGGGGGACGTCCCGGTCGGCGCGGTCGTGCTCGACGCGACCGGTGCGGTGGTCGCCACGGGGCGCAACGAACGGGAGGCCCGACAGGATCCGACCGCGCACGCCGAGGTGCTCGCACTCCGCGCCGCCGCGGCACGCACGGGGGACTGGCACCTCGAGCAGCACACCCTCGTCGTCACGCTCGAGCCGTGCCCGATGTGCGCCGGCGCCGTGCTCGCCGCTCGGGTACCCCGGATCGTGTTCGGCGCGTGGGATCCGAAGGCGGGTGCGTCGGGCAGCGTCTACGACATCGCGCGCGATCGACGACTCCCACACCGGGCCGAGGTCGTCGGCGGCGTGCTCGAACAGCCCTGTGCCGCGATGCTCGACACGTTCTTCGCCGCGAGACGCTGAGGCCGCTCGGCGACCGGACGCGCCTCAGTGCCAGAACACGGCGATGAGCACGTTGACGATCGCCAGCGCTCCGGTCGTGTGGAAGAACGGCAGCGCCGCCTTCGGTCCGGCCGTCCCCGCGTCGGCCCGGCGCTGCCGCGACCGCGCCACGAACGCCGTCGTGAGGGCGATCAGCGCGATGACGAGCTTGACCCCGAGCTTGACGTGGTTCGACCCGCCGTGGGTGGTCGCGTCGATGATGCCCATGAGTGCCAGACCGGTCACGAGCTGCGTCACGAGGCCGATGACGAGCCATTGGGTCTCGATGTGCTCCTTGCGCCGGACCTGCGCGAGGAAGGCGCCGATCACGGCGGCGAGACCGAGGAAGTGGAGAGCCAGGAACACGTTCTGCAACACGGACATGCTCCGATCGTGGCGGAGGCCCGGCCGGCTCCGCCACGAAGGCGTGCCTTCCCTGTGGACGGTCGCTCGGCCTCCCGACCGGGGGAGGACGCGTCAGTCGGCCGCGCGGATGATGATCGCCTCGGTCGGCGGCCGCGGGGCGTCGTGCCGGACGTCGGGCTCGATGTAGATGACCCGGGCGACGGGCACGACGGACCGGACCCGGGCCTCCAGGGCGTCGATGCCCGCCGCGACGTCCCCCAGGCGACGGTCCCCGTCCACCGCGACCTTCGCCGCCACCATGAGCTCGTCCGGGCCGAGGTACAGGGTCTTCATGTGGATGATCGAGTCGACCTCCGGGCCGTCGAGGATCGCCCGCTTGATCGCCTGCAGGTCCGCGGGCGTCGCCCCCTCGCCGAGCAGGAGGCTCTTCGTCTCGACACCGAGCACGACCGCGACGGCGACGAGCAGGAGGGCGATGAGGATCGTGCCGATCGCGTCGAAGACGCCGTCGCCGGTGAGCGCCGTCAGACCGACGCCGAGGAACGCGAACACGAGCCCGGTGAGCGCGGCCGTGTCCTCGAGCATGACGACCGGGAGTTCGGGTGCCTTGGCCCGACGGATGTACTGCACCAGGGACTGGTCCCCGCGGTCGGACCGGGCCTCCCGCAACGCCGTCCGGAGCGAGAAGCCCTCGAGCAGGATGGAGATCGCGAGCACCGCCAGCGGGAGCCACCAGGTCTCCAGGGGGTGCGGGTGCTCGAGCTTCTCGATGCCCTCGTACAGCGAGAACACGCCGCCGATCGAGAACAGGATGATCGACACGACGAAGGCGTACACGTACCGTTCGCGGCCGTAGCCGAACGGGTGTTCCTCGTCCGCCGCCCGCTTCGACCGTCGGCCGCCGATGATGAGCAGGACCTGGTTGACCGAGTCGGCGAGGGAGTGGACGCCCTCGGCGAGCATCGACGCCGATCCGCTGATCGCGGCCGCGATGAACTTGACCACGGCGATGCCGACGTTCGCGCCGAGGGCCGCGACGATCGCCCTGTTGCCTCCGGATGCGCTCATGGTGCCCAGCCCTGCTCTCGTTCCTGTGCGGTCGGTCAGATCCTAGGATGGCCGGATGGTCCTCGATCTGCCACGTACCGCGATGCTCGGCGTCGGATCCATGTCGGGAGCGGTCCTGGACGGCCTGGTCGCCGCAGGCGTCCCCGCGGATCGCTTCGCCGTCACGAACCGGTCGGAGCCGTCCGCCGAGGCGCTCCGCGTCCGGGGCCTCGACGCCGTCGCCGTGGAGACCGACCCGGAGGCGAACCGGCGCGCCGTGCGCGGGGCGGAGCTCGTCGTCGTCGGGGTCAAGCCGTTCCTCGTCGCCGACCTGCTGCGCGAGGTGCGGGCCGACCTCGAGCCGGACGCGGTGGTGGTGAGTGTCGCCGTCGGGGTGACGAGTGTGACGATGGAGTCCCTGGTGCCGGAGGGCGTGCGGGTCGTCCGGGCGCTGCCGAACACCCCCGTGCGCGTCGGCCGCGGTGTCACCGGGGTCAGCGGGGGCAGTCGCGCCGACGCGGCGGCGGTCGCGCTCGCTTCGTCCCTCTTCGCGGTCTCGGGCGATGTGCTCGAGGTCCCCGAGGCCCAGCTCGACGCCCTCAGCGCGGTGTCCGGGTCCGGGCCCGCCTACGTGTTCCTGCTCGTCGAACAGTGGCGGCGTGCGGCCGAGTCGCTCGGGTTCGACCGCGAGCAGGCGCGGGTCATGGTCGAGGGCACGCTCCGCGGCGCGGTCGAGCTCCTCGCCACGTCGGACGACGGCCCCGAGGCCCTCCGGCGCGCGGTGACGAGTCCGAAGGGCACGACCGAGCGGGCGATCGCGGTCCTCGAGGACGCGGACCTCGAGGGGACCCTCCGCCGTGCCGCCGATGCCGCCATCGCCCGAGCCGCGGAGCTCGCCGCGCTCTGACGCACGCGCCCTGGGGCACCCCGAGGGCGTCCGGATGGCCCTCGCCGCGCGCGCCCCGTTACCCTGAGCGCATGCCCGACATCTTCGGCGTGATCGCGGACCCCACGCGGCGCCGACTGCTCGCAACCCTGCTCGAGGAGTACGGCGCGGCCGGGTCCGTCGGCGAACTCAGCGTGGGTGCGCTCGTCACGCGCCTCGGGATCAGCCAACCGACGGTGTCGAAACACCTCCGGGTGCTCCGCGACGCCGGCCTGGTGCGCACGCGCGACGAGGGCCAGCACCGCTACTACCGCCTCGACCCGGAGCCCCTCGTCGGCGTCGAGGAATGGCTCGCACCGTTCACCGGTGTCGTCGCTGCCGAGGAGGTCCCGGCGACCACGGCGTGGACCCCCGACGGCCGCCCCGTGTCGGTGCGCCGCGGCGCCGCGGGACGGTCTCGGGTGGACGTCGGCACCGAACTCGGACGGGTGATGGCCGAGGCGTCCTTCCGCGCCACGACGGCGATCTCGGGGGCGCAGACAGGCTGGGAGCGCGTGGTGGACCCGGTGCGGCGTCGGCTCCAGCGGCGTGCCGGCGAGGACGACGACTGACCCCCGTTCCCGGGGCAGCGGGCGGGCTGGACACCGCGCCACGGCCGCCCCTATGGTTGCCAGAGACCACGCAGGTCACACCATGGTCCGGAGGCGCCGGGCCCCTCCTGAAGGCAGAGCATGGCCGGCAACTTCGACGACGTGCGGTTCCTCACGGTCGCTGAGGTCGCCGAGATGATGCGCGTCTCGAAGATGACGGTCTACCGCATGGTGCACGCGGGGGAGCTCCCCGCCATCCGCTTCGGCCGGTCGTTCCGGGTCCCGGAGTCCGCCGTCGCGGAGATGCTCCGCGGTGGTGTCGCCGACGTCGGTTGAGCGCGCCACGCCCACGCCGTTCGACAACGCCGGTCGGCTCCGGTAATGTCGCACGAGGTATTTTTCCGCGGTCTCCGACCCGGTGTCCACATCAGCCGTAGGAGGGCCGTATGGGTTCTGTCATCAAGAAGCGCCGCAAGCGCATGGCGAAGAAGAAGCACCGCAAGCTGCTGCGCAAGACGCGCCACCAGCGTCGCAACAAGAAGTAGGTCCTACCGGACCTGCTCACCACGAGAGCCCCGACCGATCACCGGCCGGGGCTTCGTCGTCTCCGCACTACGCTGGACGGGTGCCCACCGTGACGCTCCTGACCAAGCCCGGATGCCACCTGTGCGACGACGCCCGTCCGATCGTCCGCTCCGTGCTCGACGCCCACCCCGACGTCGTGTTCGAGGAGCGGGACATCCTCCGGGACGACGCCCTGCGCGAGGAGTACGCGGAGGACATCCCCGTGGTCATCGTCGACGGCCGGGTCCACAGCACCTGGCGCGTCGACGCCGAGCGGTTCGAGCGTGCGCTCGCCGCGGCCGAGGCCCGCGCGTGATCCACCACGTCGTCGCCTGGCGCTTGCGCGACGACGTCGTCCGTCACGAGGCGATCGCCCACATCCGCGCCGTGCTCGAAGGCCTCGACGGCGTCGTGCCGTCGATCCGCTCCATCCGCGTGGTCGACAACGTGGCGTACCCCGGCAGCAACGCGGACGTCGCGGTGGTCGCCACGTTCGACGACCTCGCCGGGCTCGAGGCCTACCAGGTCCACCCCGAGCACCAGGCCGCCGCCGACACCGTCCGCGGAATGGTCACGGGGCGGACCGCCATCGACTGGGAGGCCTGAGCCGCGCCTCCCGGCCGTCGCTGCCGCACACGCGGGAGGCGCTGCCCCGGTGGGGAGCAGCGCCTCCTGTCGTGCGGTCGGGAACCGCTACGGGAGCAGACGGGTGGGACCGCGGAACAGGTACGTGACCTCGCGGATCGACGACTGGCCGAGCATGAGCATGAGCACCCGGGCCAGGCCCATGCCGAAGCCACCGTGCGGGGGGACGCCGTAGCGGAAGAAGTCGAGGTACCACTCGAGCTCGGCGGGGTCCAGGCCCTTCTCGACCGCCTGCTGCGTCAGGACGTCGACGCGGTGCTCGCGCTGGGCGCCCGTGGAGATCTCGGTGCCGTTGTAGATGAGGTCGTAGCTCTTCGTGAGCGTCGGGTCGTCCTCGTGACGCATGTGGTAGTACGGCCGGATCGTGGCGTCGTAGTCGGTGACGAACACGAAGTCCGAGCCGAACTGCTCCTTGGCGTACGCCGAGATCCGGCGCTCGCCCTCGGGGTCGAGGTCGCCGTCGGCGCGGGGGATCTCGTAGCCGCCCTCCGCGACGATCCGGCGGGCCTCGGCGAGCGGGATGCGCGGGAACGGCGCGGTGGGGACCTGGAGCTCGAAGCCGAAGACCTCGCTGATCTCCACGCCGTACTTGGCCTGCACGGCGGTGATGCCGGCGACGAGGAGCTCCTCGTGCATGGCCATGACGTCCTCGTGGGACTCGACCCAACTCATCTCGGCGTCGACGCTGGTGAACTCCGTCGCGTGCCGGGAGGTGAACGACGGGTCGGCCCGGAACGCGTCCGCGATCTCGAACACCGCGCCGAATCCGGCTGGCTGCGCCATCTGCTTGAAGTTCTGCGGGCTCTGCGCCAGGTACGCCGTCGTGTCGAAGTACGGCAGCTCGAACAGCTCGGCGCGGGACTCGGACGCGGACGCCATGAGCTTCGGCGTGTGGATCTCGATGAAGTCGCGCTCGACCCAGTAGGTCCGGAACGCGTGCTCGAGGGTCGTCTGGATCCGGAACACGAGGTTCTGTTTGCGGTTCCGGAGGTCGAGGAACCGCCAGTCGAGGCGCTTGTCGAGCGAGGAGTCATCGGCGATCGGCGTCTCGGGGAGCGCGGCGGTCACGACGTCGAGGCGGTCGATCTTGACCTCGATGCCACCGAGCTTGACGCGCTCGTCGTGCTTGAGCGTGCCCTGGGCCACCAGGAAGGTCCCGTGCGCGAGCCCGGAGATCGTCTCGGTCGTGGTCAGCGCCGCACGTGCGCTGTCGTCGGCGTCGTCGTCGACGGCACGGACGGCGGGGTTGACGAGCTGGACGGCGCCCGTCTCGTCGCGCAGTACGACGAACTGCACCTTCTTCTGGTCACGGACGGTCTCGACCCATCCGCCGACGGTCACGGGACCGTCGGGGAGTGCGGCGAGGTCGGCGATGCGGGTGCGTTCGATCACGGGGGTCGAGTCTAGCGGGCGGCCCCCGTCCCGCGTCGGACGCCGTGGTGAGCGCTCACGCCCGCCCGTAAGGTGGTCGCCGATGACCTCCGCAGCTGTCCCGTCCGGTCCGTCGGCACCCGTCGCCCACTCCGTGCTGCAGGCGCTGCGGTCGCCGCGCTTGCTCACGCGCGAGGTGCTCGCCGGCGTCGTGACGGCGCTCGCCCTGATCCCCGAGGCGATCTCGTTCTCGATCGTCGCCGGGGTCGACCCGGCGGTCGGCCTGTTCTCGTCGTTCGTCATCGCGGTCGTGATCGCGTTCGTCGGCGGTCGTCCTGCCATGGTCTCCGCGGCGGCCGGATCCGTGGCGCTGGTCGTCGCGCCGCTCATCCGGGACCACGGCATCGCGTACCTCGTGCCGACGATCGTCCTCGGCGGTGTGTTCCAGCTCGTGCTCGGCTTCCTCGGCGTCGCTCGTCTCATGCGGTTCATCCCGCGGAGCGTCAACGTCGCGTTCGTCAACGCGCTCGCGATCCTCATCCTCACCGCACAGCTGCCGAACCTGTTCGGTCGTGGCGTGCCGTTCGTCGTCTGGCCGCTCACGGCGCTCGGCATCGCGATCATCATCGCGTTCCCGCTCCTGACGAAGGCGGTGCCCGCCCCGCTCATCGCGGTGATCGTGGTCACCGCGCTCACGTTGCTGTTCCACGTCGACGTCCCCACGGTCGGGGACAAGGGCGCGCTGCCGTCGTCGCTGCCGACCTTCGCCGGGATCCGTGTGCCGCTCGACCTCGAGACGCTGCGGATCATCGCCCCGACGGCCTTCGGCATGGCGGTCGTGGGGCTCATCGAGACCCTGCTCACCGCACAGCTCGTCGACGCGCTCACGGACACCCGGTCGAGCGGGTGGCGCGAGTCGTGGGGGCAGGGCATCGCCAACGTCGTCAGTGCGTTCTTCGGCGGCACGGGCGGCTGCGCGATGATCGGCCAGACGGTCATCAACGTGAAGACGGCCGGGGCGCGGACCCGCGTCTCGACCTTCGTCGCCGGCGTCTCGGTGCTCGTGCTGACGGTGACCCTGCGCGGGGTGGTCGCCGAGATCCCGATGGCGGCGCTCACCGCCGTCATGGTCATGGTGTGCGTCGCGACGTTCGACTGGCACAGCGTCCGTCCGCGGACCCTCCGCCGGATGCCGCTCGGGGAGACGGGCGTCATGGTGATCACGGTCGTGGTCGTCGTGTTCACCGACAACCTCGCCACCGGCGTGCTCATCGGCGTCGTCGTGTCCGCGCTCGTGTTCGCCCGGAGGGTCGCCCACGTCGTGTCCGTCGAGCGGGAGGTCCGTGGCGACCTCGTCCGCTACCGGGTGCACGGCGCGCTCTTCTTCGCCTCGTCGAGCGATCTGCCCACGCGGTTCTCGTACGCCGAGGACCCGGCACGGGTGGAGATCGACCTCGCCGGCGCCCAGGTGTGGGACGCGTCGACGGTCGCCGCGCTGGACGCGATCGAGCAGCGGTACGCGATGCACGGTGCGACCGTCGAGGTGGTGGGGCTCGACACCCGGTCGCTGCGGATCCACACGCGGTTGTCGGGCCACCTGTCCTGACGGGCCCGCCCGGGCCTCCCGGACGCCGCTGCTGAGCGGTTCCGCATACCCGTGCGGCAACTGGGTGGGAGGTGGACGCGCCGCCCGACCTACACTGGAGGCCATGCCCGCGACCCGCTTGCACCTCGTTCGTCACGGCGAGGTCCACAACCCCGATGGCGTCCTGTACGGACGCCTGCCGGGGTTCCGGCTGAGCGAGCTCGGCCAGCGCATGGCCGCGGCCGCCGCACGGTCGTTCGTCGACGCCGGAGTGGACGTCCGTGCGGTCGTCGCATCGCCCCTGCAGCGGACGCAGGAGTCGGCCGCGCCGTGGGCCGAGGCGTACGACCTCGACGTCCGGCTCGACGAGCGGCTCATCGAGCCGACGAACCGGTACGAGGGCCAGCCGCCGGGTTTCACACGGCGGTCGGTCGCCCGGCCGACGGAGTGGCCGTGGATCGCGAACCCGTTGCGGCCGAGTTGGGGCGAGGCCTACGCGTCCATCGCGAACCGCATGACGGCCGCGCTCGAGACCGCGTGGGGGAGCATCGACGGGGGTGACGTCGTCCTCGTGAGCCACCAGCTCCCGATCTGGACGGTGCACCGCCGGCTGGCCGGCGAGCACCTCTGGCACGACCCGCGTGCCCGTCGGTGCGCGCTGTCGAGCATCACGAGCGTGGAACGCCGTGGCGGGCGCTTCGTCGAGGTCGGCTACGCCGATCCCGCGGGTCCGCTCCGGGCCGGAGCCGTCGACATGGGAGCAGTGTGATCACCACCAGCACGACCGTCCAACCGCGGCGCCGTTCGACCCGCGCCCGCCTCGCCGTCGCGATCACCGGTGCCGTCGTCGCGGCCCTCGCGCTCGCCGGCTGCTCGTCGAGCTCGAACGACCAGTTGACGAACCAGTACGGCAAGGGCACCACGCAGAACTACATCTCCGGCGACGGTGCGGTGACCGAGGTCGCCGCCGACAAGCGGAGCGCACCCGTGACCTTCTCGGCCACCACCGACGACGGCGACCACGTGTCGAGTGCCGCGCTCAAGGGCAAGGTCGTCGTCCTCAACTTCTGGTACGCCGGGTGCCCGCCCTGTCGCGCCGAGGCGAAGTACCTCAACCAGTCGTACGGGACGTTCCAGGGCAAGGACGTCGCGTTCGTCGGGGTCAACGTGCGCGACCGGAAGCCGACCGCCGAGGCGTTCGAGCGCACCTTCCGGACGGCGTACGGCTCGGTCCTCGACGCCGACCACGGGACCATGCAGCTCGCCCTCTCGGGCACGATCGCCCCGAACTCCGTCCCTACCACGATCGTGCTCGACAAGCAGGGACGCGTCGCCGCGCGCGTCCTCGGTGCGGTCGACTCGTCGAGCATCATCGACACCCTCGTGAGCGACGAGCTCAACGGGAACGCCTGACCCGTGACCGGCGGCAACCCCTTCTCCGACGCGATCCTCAGCGGTCAGATGGCCGTCGCACTGCCCGTCGCGGCGCTCGCCGGGTTGGTGTCGTTCCTGTCGCCCTGCGTGCTGCCGCTCGTGCCCGGGTACCTCGGGTACGTCGGTGGCGTCACCGAGGTCGGGCGACGTCGTGGCCGCGTCCTGCTCGGCGTCCTGTTCTTCGTGCTCGGGTTCACGGTCGTCTTCGTCGCGTACACGACCGTGTTCGGCGCGCTCGGCTTCTGGCTCGTGCGCTGGCGCGACCTCCTCACCCAGGTGCTCGGGGTCGTCGTCATCGCCATGGGGTTGGTGTTCGTCGGCCGGTTCACGTTCCTGCAGCGCACCGTCAAGCCGTCCTGGTCGCCCGCCACGGGCCTCGTCGGGGCGCCGCTGCTCGGCGTCGTGTTCGGCCTCGGCTGGACCCCGTGCCTCGGCCCGACGCTCGCCGCGATCAACCTGCTCAGCGTGCAGGCCGGCAGCGCGTGGCAGGGCATGTGGCTCGGCGTCGCCTACTGCATCGGACTCGGCATCCCGTTCCTGCTCGTCGCGCTCGGCGCCGGGTGGGCGTCGAGCGCCCTCCGCACGGTCCGGCGCCACATCCGCCTCGTCAACGTCATCGGAGGAGCGATCCTGATCGTCATCGGTCTGCTCATGGTCACCGGACTCTGGTCGGCCATCATGTCGAGCGTCGGGGCGGTGATCCAGAGCTATGTCCCGCTCGTCTGACGCCCGGGAGGCCCGGATCGCCGCAGCGGTTCCGGTCACGGACCGCACGTCCACGGCTGCCTCCACCGGCATGGACGAGGCCGACGGCACGACGATCGTCGGCGACCCGATGCGCCCGTCCGACCACGTCGACGCCGCTCCCACGTCGGGCGGCACCGGTGGTGGCGGTACCGGCGGCGGTGGCGGTGGGGGCGGCGACGACGGCGGGGTGAACCAGCCGGCGCTGTCGTTCCTCGGCTACGTCCGGTTCTTCTGGCGCCAGCTGACGAGCATGCGCACGGCGCTGTTCCTGCTCATGCTGCTCGCGCTCGCCGCGATCCCCGGGTCGCTCGTGCCGCAGCGCACGGCCGACCCGAACGGCGTGACGCAGTACCAGGTCGACCACCCGACGTTGTACCCGGTCCTCGACAAGCTGCAGGTGTTCGACACCTACACCTCGGTGTGGTTCTCCGCGATCTACCTCCTGCTGTTCGTGTCCCTGATCGGCTGCATCATCCCGCGGACACGCCACCACTGGCAGGCCCTCCGGACCCGCCCGCCCCGCACGCCGGTCCGCCTCGGGCGCCTCGCCGGGTACCAGCGCATCGCGGTCGACCCGACCACGGGGGGGTCCGCGACGGGCCCGGCTCCGGCCCTCCCGACCGCCGAGACCGCCGTGACGAGCGCGATGACGCTGCTCAAGCGGTCGGGCTACCGGGTGGAGCGCTTCGGCGACTCGGTGAGCGCCGAGCGCGGCTACCTGCGCGAGACCGGGAACCTCGTGTTCCACACCGCGCTCGTCGGTGTCCTGCTCGCGGTCGGCATCGGTGGCGGGTTCAGCTACACGGGGCAGCGGCTCCTCGTCGAGGGCCAGACGTTCTCGAACGTGCTCGGCTCGTACGACTCGTTCAACCCGGGGCGCTGGTTCAGCCAGTCGCAGCTGCACGGCTACAACCTGACGCTCGACGACTTCACGACGACGTACGAGCAGAAGAACCTCAACGCGCTCGGTCAGGCGACGGACTACAAGGCCGTCGTGACCGCCCGGACCAAGGGCGGTGCGGCGACCAAGCGCACCATCAAGGTGAACGACCCGTTGTCGATCGGTGGGACGAACGTGTACCTGCTCGGCAACGGGTACGCGATGGACGTCACCGTGCGCGACGGCGACGGGCACGTGGCGTTCGAGGACGTGGTCCCGTTCCTGCCGCAGGACACGAACTACACCTCGCTCGGCGTGGTCAAGGTCCCGGACGCGCAGCCGGACCAGCTCGGCATGGTCGGGTTCTTCTACCCCACCGCGGTCAAGCAGGCGACGGGCGCCTACACGTCGAACTACCCGGACACCGAGAACCCGCTGCTGAGCCTGCAGGTCTACACGGGCGACCTCGGCCTCGACGACGGCGTCCCGCGCTCCGTGTACCAGCTCTCGACGAAGGGGCTGCAGCAGATCGCGGGGACGACGGCGGCGCACGGCGCGATCGAGCTCGAGCCGGGCCAGACGAAGCGACTGCCCGACGGCACCGGCTCGATCACCTTCAACGGCGTCAAGCGGTACGTCTCGCTCGACGTCCACCACGACGCCTCGCAGCTGTGGGTCGCCGGCTTCGCGATCCTCGCGGTCGCCGGACTCCTCACCTCGCTGTTCGTGCCGCGTCGGCGGGTGTGGGTCAAGGCCGTCGGCCGCCCCGGCGAGGACGGCTTCGACCTCGAGTACGCCGGTCTGGCGCGCGGCGAGGACCCGAACCTCGAGCGCGCGGTCGACGAGATCGCCGAGCGGCACACGGCCGGGCTCGGGGTGGCGCCGACGGCGGCGGCCTCGCTGACCTGACGCGCGCTGGCGTCCCGATCGGGACGCCGGCGGCGCGGGTCGTGCTCCGCCCGTACCGGCGCACGGGCGGGTCCTGGTTGCATCGACCGGGAGGAGGCCCGATGCGTTCGATCGACTACAGCGACGCCCACGTGCTGACGGGGGACGCCATCGCCGACGCCGTCGTGGACTACGCGGCCGAGCTGGCGCACCAGGCCACGGCCGAGCCCGTGCGGATCCCGGCCCGAGCCGCCGACGGGTCGGTGGTGCACGTGTCGCTCCTCGTCGGGCCGGCGAGCGAGATCGTGCTCTCGGACGTCCCGGACGCGGACGGCGAGGAACTCGTCGACGACGAGACGGTGGCGGAGATCCGCCGGCGGATCATGCTCCTGCGTGAGCCGCAGCCCATCACGACACGACTCGAGGACATCGTCGCCCCGGGCGACGAGGAGGTCTGAGCGATGGGACATCTGACGTACGGCGCGATGCGCCTCGGGATGGAGATCGAGGACCGCACGCTCGCGCACCTGCAGGTCGTGATCGTGAACCGGCTGCGACGCGGGGACAGCTTCGCGTTCTCGTGGAAGGACGACGTCCGCGTCGGCGACGGCCGCACCACGATCTGGTTGCACCCGTACTGCGAGCTGCACTTCAAGTTCATCGGGGGCCGACCTCCGCGCCTCAACCGGGCGTGGATCGCGGCACTCGACGACGCGGCGGGCAGCGGGACGGGCCTGTACCTGCTCGCGGAACCCCCGGAGGGCGAGGCGCAGACGCGGCGGCCCGAGCTGTCGACCGGAGCGGTGTGAACCGGGGGACGCCCGCGGTGCGGATCCGCTCAGACTGCGGCCGCTCGACCGCCCCGGCCCCGGCAGGGTCAGGGGCGCGCGGTACCATCAGGGCGTGAACGACATGACCTCGGACCTCGCGCAGTACTCGGTCGTCCTCGTGTACTCGGCGATGGCCGTGTACCTCATCGCGTTCATCTCGTTCATCCTCGACGTCGCCAAGCGGTCCGGGGACGTGCAGCTCGAGCGCTCGGCGCGGCAGGAACAGCGGGCCGAGGCCCGGACGGTCGCGACGGTCCAGGGCGGCACGGTCGTGCTCGAGCGGGTCGAGGCGCCGGTCGACCGGCCCCGGTCGGGCAGCCGGTTCGAGCGCGTCGGCATGGCGATGATGGTGCTCGGGCTCGTGATCCACGTCGGGTCGATCGTGCTCCGCGGTGTCGCCGCGCACCGCGTGCCGTGGGCGAACATGTTCGAGTTCTCGCTCACCGGCACCGGGATCATCGTCGCGATCTTCCTCGCCGTGCAGTTCTGGCAGAACCTGAAGTTCCTCGGCGTGTTCGTCAGCGGACTCGTCCTGATCCTGCTCGGCATCGCGACCGTCAACTTCTACGTCGACGTCGTGCCCCTCCCGCCGGCGCTGCAGTCGTACTGGCTCGTCCTCCACGTGTTCGTGGCGATCTGCGGCACGGGCTTCTTCGCCCTCGGCGCCGGGCTCGCGGTGTCGCAGCTCGTGCAGACCTACCGGCAGGGCCGCGGCGGCGACGTCAAGCAGCTCCGCTTCATGGAGACCCTCCCCGACGCCGACCGGCTCGAGGTCATGACCTACCGCGTGCTGCTCGTCGGGTTCGTGCTCTGGACCTTCACCCTCATCGCGGGCGCGATCTGGGCCGAGCGTGCCTGGGGCCGCTACTGGGGGTGGGACACCAAGGAGGTCTGGACCTTCATCATCTGGGTGATCTACGCCGGGTACATCCACGCGCGCGCGACCCGTGGATGGCGGGGTGCGCGGTCGTCCTGGCTGGCCCTCATCGGGTTCGCGGCCGTGATGTTCAACTTCTCGGTCGTCAACCTGTTCTTCAAGGGGCTGCACAGCTACTCCGGACTGTGAGGCAGCGCGGGACGCCTGCCCGTCCCGTCACGCGGCGAGGAGTGCGTGCGTCCGACGCAGCCGCTCGATCCACCAGGAGCGGCGGTCGGGCGCGGCTGCGTGGCGCTCCAGCAGGTCCGGCGCGACGTCGACGCGACGGACCGCGATCCTCCCGTCCTGCGGCAGGATCGGCCGGGCCGTGACGTCGCCCCGGAACATCGCGGCGGTGCCGAGTCCCGAGGCGAATCCGTCAGCCGCCACCGCTGCGGCGAGGTGCGCGCCCATGCTGATCCCGACGGACGTGTCGAGCGCGCTCGAGACGACGCACGGCAGCCCGGCCTCGGCGACGACGCGCCCTGCGGCGGTGATCCCTCCGAGGGGCTGCGCCTTGACGACGAGGACGTCCGCGGCACCCGCGCGCGCGACGGCGAGCGGGTCCTCTGCCTTGCGCACGCTCTCGTCGGCCGCGATCGCGACGCCGAGCCCCTGGAGACGCCGTCGCAGCGCCGCGAGTTCCGGCACGGTCGCGCACGGCTGCTCGGCGTACTGCAGGCCGAACGGCGCGAGGGCCTCGAGCGCCCGTGCGGCGTCGTCGACCGACCACAGTCCGTTCGCGTCGACGCGCACGGCGGCGTCGTCGCCCATCACGGCCCGGACCGCACGGACCCGGGCGACGTCGTCGGCGAGGCCGGTGCCCGGCTCCGCGACCTTGACCTTGGCCGTCCGGCACCCGGGGTAGCGGGCGAGCACCTCGGGGACCGCGTCCGCGGGCACGGCGGGCACGGTCGCGTTGACGGGCACGGTGTCGGCGTCCGCCCGATGCGGTCGCCAGCCGAAGTCGACGGCGGCGCGGAGCCATGCGGCCGCCTCGGCGTCGTCGTACTCGACGAACGGCGAGAACTCGGTCCAGCCCTCGGGGCCACGCAGCAGCATGGCCTCGCGCACCGTGATCCCGCGGAACCGGACACGCATGGGCAGCGCCACGACGTGCGCGGCGGCCAGGAGCTCGTCGATCGACGGGATCGGAGCGGTGGGTGGGGGAGTCACGGTCGTCACCCCCCGATCCTCCCAGGCGCGCTCAGGTGCCGCGCCGTGTGCTCGGAGGCGACCGCCAGTTCCGGCCGTTAGCATCCTCAGGTCGAGCGGCCGCCGGGTCGCGCGAACCAGGGACGGGAACGACCGGGAACGGTCGGAGATGACGCGGGGAGAGCCGGTGACGCCGAAGTCGCAGCAGCGCACCGGAGGCCGTCGACCCGCCTCGTCCACGCGTCGTGTCGCTCCCGACGGCGCCCGTGGGGTGCGGGCCGTCGATCGGTCCGACGAGTTCGCGCAGCTGCTGCGGACGAACACGGTCGACGTCGACCGACCGCCCAGTCGTGCCCGCCGGAGCCCGGTCGTCGGCAAGGTCGGGCTGGCCCTGGCCGTGGCGAGTGTGGCGGTGGACGCGAGTGCGTTCGCCGTCTTCATGGGCGGCGAGGTCGACTTCGCGGGCGGGATCTGCTTCGTGGTGGTGTTCCTCACCGTGATCGCCGCGGTGCTCGGGTTCGTCGCCGCGGTCGGCGGTCTCGGCCGCTGGTACGGCGTCGTGGCGGTGTTCATCGCGTTCGCCGCGAACCCCGTCGTCATCGTGGTCGTCCTCGTCGTGGCGGCGCCCGAGGTGCTCACGCAGTTCGGCAGCTGACCGAGGCCGAGGCTGAAGCCGGTCGGGGCCGCCGGATAGGCTCGGAGCATGGCTGCACCCGTCTCCGACACCTTCGATCCCGACGTCTGGGACGCGGCGCCGATCGCCGCATCGTTCACGGACATCACGTACCACAAGCACGTGTCGGGCGGGATCGTCCGCATCGCCTTCGACCGTCCCGAGGTCCGGAACGCGTTCCGACCGCGCACCGTCGACGAGCTGTACCGCGCGCTCGACGACGCCCGGCAGGACCCCCGCGTCGGCTGCGTACTCCTGACCGGCAACGGACCGAGCCCGAAGGACGGGGGCTGGGCGTTCTGTTCGGGCGGCGATCAGCGCATCCGCGGGCGCAGCGGCTACGAGTACGTCGGCGACGAGGGCGCCCCGCCCGAGGGGGTCGACCCGGCGGCGGCACAGGCGTCGATGGGCCGCCTGCACATCCTCGAGGTCCAGCGCCTCATCCGGATGATGCCGAAGGTCGTCATCGCGGTCGTGTCCGGTTGGGCGGCCGGCGGTGGGCACTCCCTGCACGCGGTGTGCGACCTGACCATCGCGAGCGCGGAGCACGGCCGGTTCAAGCAGACGGACGCCGACGTCGGCTCGTTCGACGGCGGGTACGGCAGCGCCTACTACGCCCGGCAGATCGGCCAGAAGGCCGCGCGCGAGGTCTTCTTCCTCGCCCGGGAGTACAGCGCCCAGCGTGCCTACGAGATGGGCGCGGTGAACCTCGTGGTCCCGCACGCGGACCTCGAGCGGACCGCGATCGAGTGGGGCGAGACCATCCTCGGCAAGTCACCCACCGCGATCCGGATGCTCAAGTACGCGTTCAACGCGGTCGACGACGGCCTGGTCGGGCAGCAGGTGTTCGCCGGCGAGGCCACGCGGCTCGCGTACGCCTCGGACGAGGCCGTGGAGGGGCGCGACGCGTTCCTCGAGAAGCGCACGCCGGAGTGGACCGCGTACCCGTGGCACTACTGATGCATCGGTGGGGCGTGACGGCGGTGAGCCGACGCCGATGACGCGGCCGCTCCTCCCGGTCCCCACCGACGACCCGTTCGACGTGCTGCGGGCGCTCGAGTCCGCGCTGTCCGGCGGGCCGGCGATCCTGCCGTGGACGCCGTCACCCCGGTCTGCGTCGGTGCCGTCGTCGGACCCGACGTCCTCCACACCGCCCGCCGTCGTGCCGCGTCGGGTCGCCCTCGTGGTCGAGACGAGCGGATCGACCGGCGCCGCGAAGCGGGTCGCGCTGTCGTCCGAGGCGCTGTTGGCCGGCGCCGCGGCGGCGGACGCGGCGCTCGGCGGTCCGGGCGGTTGGGTGCTGGCGCTGCCGACGCACTACATCGCCGGTCTCAACGTCCTCACCCGCTCCGTCGCCGCGGGCACCAGCCCCGTCGTCGTGCCGCCCGGGCATTTCGACCCGACGGCGTTCGCCGACGCGGTCGACCGCCTGCACGCCGACCGCCGGTACACGTCGCTCGTCCCGGCGCAGCTGGCACGCGTGCTCGACGATGCCCGTGCGACCGCCGCGCTGGCCGGGCTCGACGCGGTGCTCGTCGGGGGACAGGCGACCCCGATCGCGCTGCGCGACCGCGCGCGTGCCGCCGGTGCCCGGATCGTCACCACCTACGGCGCGAGCGAGACGAGCGGCGGCTGCGTGTACGACGGTGTCCCGCTCGGCCCGGTCCGCACGCGGCTCGTCGACGGCGGCCTCGAACTGTCCGGTCCGATGCTCGCCGAGGGGTACCTGGACGACCCGGAGCGCACCGCCGCCGCGTTCGTCGAGGGCGGCGGGTTCCGCTGGTACCGCACCGCGGACGCCGCCGAGATCGCGGCCGACGGCACGGTGCGTGTGGTCGGCCGCCTCGACGACGTCGTCATCTCCGGTGGCGAGAAGGTCGCGCTCGGCGCGGTCGAACGGGTCGTCCGGGAGGCCCCGGGCCAGTCCGGCGCGGTCGTCACCCGCCGCGCCTCCGACCGCTGGGGCGAGGTGCCCGTCGTCGTGACCGACGTCGCGGTGGACGTCGCGGTGCTCCGGGAGCGCGTCGGCGCCGTGCTCGGTCGTGCCGCCCGGCCGGCCGCCGTCGTGGTGGTCGACGCCGTGCCCATGCTCCCGACGGGCAAGCCGGACCGACGCGCGGTGCAGCGGCTCGCCGCCGACGCCGCTCCCAGCGGCTCGATGGACACCTGACGATACGATCGGTGGCCGTGGCACAACGAGGCAAGGGACCCCGACCGACGTCGAAGCGCCGATCCGGACGGCCCGGTGGCCGACCGGTCGGGCGCCCCCAGAAGGCGACCGCACGCGACTGGATCGGCGGCGCCCGGCTCCGCACCCTCACGCTCGGCGTCGTCCCGGTCGTGCTCGGGACCGCCGTCGCGTACGTCGACGGTGGGTACGACCTCGGCATCGCGCTGCTGTGCCTCGCGGTCGCCCTGTTCCTGCAGATCGGGGTGAACTACAGCAACGACTACTCCGACGGCGTCCGCGGCACGGACCGCTACCGCGTCGGCCCGGCGCGGCTCACGGGCTCCGGCAGAGCGCGTCCGCGGACGGTGCTCACCGTCGCGCTGACGTTCTTCGGGCTCGCGGCGGTCGCGGGTGTCGTGATCGTCGTGCTCACCGGGCTCTGGTGGCTCCTGGCGGTCGGCGCCGCGGCGATCCTGGCCGCGTGGTTCTACACGGGCGGCAAGCGGCCGTACGGGTACAACGCGCTCGGCGAGGTCTTCGTGTTCGTGTTCTTCGGCCTCGTCGCGGTGCTCGGGACCGAGTTCGTCCAGATCCACCACGTGACCCTGAACGCCTGGGCCGCGGCGGTCGCCGCCGGGCTGTTCGCGTGCGCGGTGCTCATGGTCAACAACATCCGGGACATCGACGAGGACCGTCTGGCGGGCAAGCGCACCCTGGCGGTCGTGCTCGGTAGCCGCGCCGCGCGGACCCTGTACGTCCTGTTCCTCGTCCTGCCGTACGTCGTGCTCGTGTGGTTCGTCGTGCTGTACTTCCGCACGGGCTACACGTACTTCACGCTGCTCCTGGCGCTGCCGGCCGCGATCATCGGCGCGACGTCGAGCCGCCCGCGAGAGCTCATCACGGCGCTGCAGCTGTCGTCGTTCTCGGCGCTCGCGTACGGCATCGTGCTCGGCATCGCGCTCGCGCTCGCGCCCTAGGGCAGACAGCGATCGCGACGTCGCTGCCAGGGCGGCTGCCTCCGCCAGGAGGTCTGCGGCAGCGGGGGCCGGGCTCCAGCGGGATCAGGCCCCGGCGGGATCAGGCGTCGGCGGGATCAGGCGTCAGCGGGATCAGGCGTCGGCGCGGGGCGACGCGGGACGCTCGACGACGCCCGGCTCAGCGCTCCGGGCCGGGTCGACCGACGGAGCAGCGGAGTCCTCGGCGTCGACGAAGTCGTCCTCGAAGTCGGTGTCCTCATCGTGGTCGGGCCCGCGTCGCCGCTCGGCGAAGCTGGTCGCCACCTGCCACCGCAGCTTCGGCAGCGCGATGTACGAGATGAGCAGCCCGACGAGCGCGGCGCCGATCGTCGCCACGGGCCACGGCAGCCGGATGACGAGGAAGACCGCGAGCAGGACCGCGAAGATCCCGATCCTCGCCAGGGAGTACACCAGCCACGACTTCACCCGACGATTCTACGGTCGGGCGACGACGCGGGAGCTGAGCGTCCGGCGACCCGTGTGCACGTCCCGGCGCGTCCCAGCCGGAGCGACCTACACTCCGTCCATGGTGAAGTTCCTCATCGGCGCCGTCGTCGCCGCCGTTGCGTTCACCGTGTACGCCGTCATCGACTGTGCATGGGTGCCGCGCGATCGGGTCCGTGCCCTCAACAAGCCCCTGTGGATCGTCCTCGTCGTCGTCCTGCCGATCATCGGCGCCGTGCTCTGGTACCTGCTCGGGCGGGCCCCGGCACGGGCGGTGCCCCGGCAGCGGTACCGTGGGCCGGACGACGACCCGGACTTCCTCGGCGCCACCGCGCGCGCCGGGATGACCCGCAGCGAGAAAGAGCAGAGCGACGCAACCCTCCGGCACCTCGAACAACAGCTCGCCGACCTCGACGACGACCCCGGCGCCAGCGGCGGCCCCGGCGGCGACCGCCCCGACCGGTAGTCCCGGCAGCGATTCCCCGGCCCGGCCCGCAGGATCCGGGAGCCCGGCGACCGACTTCGCGGTGGCGTTCCTGCTCGAGCTGGCCCGCGCCGGCGTCACGGACGTCGTCGTGAGCCCGGGGTCGCGGTCGCAGGCCCTCGCCCTGGCCGCGGCCGCCGTCGAGCGCGCCGGTGCCCTCCGGGTCCACGTCCGGCTCGACGAGCGGACCGCCGCGTTCTTCGCGCTCGGACTCGCGGTCGAGACGCAACGGCCGGCCGCGGTCGTCACGACGTCCGGGACGGCCGTGGCGAACCTCCACCCGGCCGTGCTCGAGGCCCACCACTCGGGCGTCCCGATGATCGTGGTGAGCGCCGACCGACCCGACGAGCTCCGTGGCATCGGCAGCAACCAGACCACGCACCAGCCGGGGGTCTTCGGCGCCGCCACGCGGTTCGTCCGGGACGTCGAGGCGCCGACCACCCACGGAGTGGACGACTCCACCCGGGCCACGCTCCGGGCACTCGCCCGCCAGGCCGTCGCGGCGGCGGCCGGCCACGACGGGCCTCCCGGGCCGGTGCAGGTGAACCTCGCCTTCCGCGAGCCGCTCTCGGCCGCGGTCGGGGCCGTGACGGCCCCCGAGCCGCACGAGGTCGACGCCGACTTCGCCACCCGTCGCACCGGACCCGCACCCGAGCGCGACCACGACCTGGTCGTCGACGCCGACCCCGCCACGGTGGTGGTCGCGGGCCACGACGCCGGCGCGGACGCCGAGCGCATCGCGTGGGAGCTCGGCGCCCCCCTCCTGGCCGAGGTCTCGAGCGGCGCCCACTTCGGTCGCAACCTCGTCGTGGCCTACCGTCAACTGCTCCGTGACCCCGCCTTCGGCGGTCGCGTCCGCCGCGTGGTGGTGCTCGGGCACCCGACGCTCAGTCGTGAGGTCCCGGCGCTCCTCCAGCGCGCGGACGTCGAGGTCGTCGTGGTGCGGGGCGCAGCGGCCGAGGCGTACGACCCCGGTAGCGCCGCCCGTCCTCCGCACCCGGCCGTCGTCGTCCCGGGCATCCGCGTCGACGGGCGCCCGGGGCCGGAGCACCGCGCATGGGTGGGCACCTGGGTGGGTGCGAGCCGTGCCCTCCTCGGCGACGGGGACACCGCCCCCGATCTCGACGCCAAGCGGTCCGCCGACCGTGCGGAACGGGCGCAGTTCTTCCGCGACGAGCTCGCGGTGCGGCGGCGTCCCGTGGACCGGGCGATGCTCGTCGACGCGGTCTGGGGTGCCACCTGGCCGCACGACCGCCTCGTGTTCGGTGCGTCGCTGCTCATCCGGGTGGCGGACGGCCGCGTCCCGGGCAAGAAGGTGCGGGTGCACGCGAACCGCGGACTGGCGGGCATCGACGGCACGATCTCGACCGCGCTCGGCATCGCCGCCGGAGTCGAGGCCTCGGGCGCGACGGGGGGCACGACCCGCGTCCTCGTCGGCGACCTGACGTTCCTGCACGACCTCGGCGGGCTGGTGACGGGCGTCGAGGAGCGGCGCCAGCGCCTCCAGATCGTGGTCGGCAACGACGGCGGGGGTGCGATCTTCGGCGGGCTCGAGGTCGCCGCGACGACCGACCCGGCGGACATGCGCCGGATGATGGCGACACCGCAGGTGGTCGAGATCGAGCCCGTCGTCCGTGGCCTCGGGTGGGAGTACCGTCGCGCCGCCACCTGGGCCGAGCTCGAGCAGGTCCTCACGGATCCGGCCGACCGACTCGTCATCGAGGTGCCGCTCCAGGTCTGACCGCCTCCTGGGGTGGCCGGGAGGTCCGGCTCAGGCGAGCGCGTCGGTGACGGGCCGGAGCTTCAACGCCGTCTCCGCGACCTCGCGGTCCGGTACGGACCCGGCGACGATCCCGGCACCGGCCCACGCGGTCACGGTGCCGTCGTCGTCGATCTGCGCGCTCCGCAGCGCGAGCATCCACTCGCCGTCGCCGGAGGCACCCATCCATCCCACGGGTCCGGCGTACCGGCCGCGGTCCGTGCCCTCCAGTCGGGCGATGAGGTCGAGCGCAGCCGCTCGCGGCGTACCGGCCACCGCCGCGGTGGGGTGGAGGACGTCGGCGACGTCGAGGGCGGTCGTGCCCTCGGGCAGCGTGGCCGACACGTCGCTGGCGAGGTGCCAGAGGTTCGGGAGCTGCAGGCGGAACGGTGCGGGATCGGCCCGCACGTCCGTGGCGACCGTGCCGAGCGCCTCGACGAGGCTCGCCCGCGCGAAGGCGTGTTCCTCGAGGTCCTTCGGGTCGGCGGCCAGGGACTCCGCGGCGAGGCGGTCCGATTCGGCGTCCGCACCGCGCGCGGCACTGCCCGCGAGCACCCGCGCGGTGAGCGTCCGCCCGTCGGTACGGGCGAGTGTCTCCGGCGTCGCGCCGACGAGGCCGTCGACCGCGAACGTCACGCAGTCCGGGTACGCCGCGGCGAGGTCGACGAGGACCCCCCGGCGGTCGGCGTCGGCCGGGAGGCGCGCCACGCGGTCACGGGCGAGCACCACCTTCTCGACCCCGCCGGCGCGGATCACCCGGACGGCCTCGGCGACCGCGGCCGCGTAGGCGTCCTCGTCGATGCGACCGGGACCGAACGCGGCCGAGAGGTGGGCGGGCGCCGGGGTGGGCAGGGTGATCGACGCGGTCGCGGTGGTCGGGACGACGTCCGCCACGACCGCGGGGAACGCGTCGCCGTCGAGGGGCTCGGGGTCGATCGTCGTCATCCACGCCCGCCCGTGACGGCGACCGATGACGATCCGCGGCACGACGAGCACGCTCGGGGCGGCGGAGTCGTCGGCGAAGGCGAAGGCCCCGAACGCGACGAGTCCGGTCCCGCGGACCCGGAGGCCGTCCTCGACGGTGGCGCGCTCCACGAGGCGGCGCCAGGTGGCGGAGGCGTCGCGCATCCGGGCCGGGCCGGTGAACACGAACCGCACGGCCTCGCCGATGCCGACGATGCCGTCACCGCGCCGGACGAAGGCGAGGGGACGGTCGGGGAGCGTCGCGGCCAGCACGTCCCCCGGGTCGTCCAGCATGCGGGTCGCGACGGTCAGACGGGGGGTCTCGACGGCGGTCAGGGGCACCCCACGATGGTACGCGTCCGGCCTCCGCGGGCCCGCCGTCGTACGGCTGCCGTCCGGCGTCGACCAACTAGGATGGCTCCTCGTGAGCAGGGCGGACATGGAGAAGCGGCCGGACGAGGTGGCGGCGATGTTCGACGACGTCGCGGCACGGTACGACCTGACGAACGACATCCTCTCGGCGGGCAACGCGGCGCTCTGGCGCGTGGCGACGACCCGCGCGGTGGACCCCCGGCCCGGCGAACGTGTGCTCGACCTCGCCGCCGGCACCGGGACGAGCTCGGTCGCGTTCGCCAAGCGCGGCGCCGAGGTCACGGCGCTCGACCTGTCCGCGGGCATGATCGAGGTCGGCCGACAGCGTCACCCCGAGATCACCTTCGTCCACGGTGACGCCGAGCAACTCCCCTTCGAGGACGATTCGTTCGACGCCGTCAGCATCTCCTTCGGGCTCCGCAACGTCAACGAGCCGTCCGTGGCGCTCGCCGAGATGTACCGGGTGCTCAAGCCCGGGGGCCGCGTCGTCATCTGCGAGTTCTCGACCCCGCCGCTCGCCGTCCTGCGCCTGTCGTACACGGCCTACCTCAAGCGGGTCCTGCCGGGCATCGCGCGGCTGTCGAGCAGCAACCCGGCGGCGTACCGGTACCTCGCCGAGTCGATCTCCGCGTGGCCCGACCAGCAGGTGCTGAGCCAGTGGCTGCGCGGTGTGGGGTTCACGATGGTGGCGTACCGGAACCTCACCGCCGGTATCGTGGCACTCCACCGCGGTCGCAAGCCGGTCGCGGGTGCCGTGCGCGAGTCCGCCGCACGCCGGGCGAAGGCACGGCGTGCCCACCAGCCGACGGGGGAGCAGCCCCGCGTCGGGACGGAGCCGGACGCGCCCGCGGCGGAACGACCGGGAGCGTGACCGCCGGGGCCAGCCCCGCGGCCGAGCCCACCGATCCGGTCCACGACGAACGGTCCGCGTCGGACCCAGTCCCCAGTACGGAGCAGCAGTGAACCCGAGTGTCCCCGTCGCCCGACGCGCGCCCAGCCTGCGTGCGTCGCTCGGCGTCGGTGAGCGGATGTTCGCGACCCCCGCGGAGCGCCGGTTCGTCGGCCGGATCGACGACGGGCTCGAACTCGTCGAACAGCAGCTCGACGAGGCCATGCGGTCGGCCGACACCCTCGCCGACACGACGAGCCGCTACCTGCTGTCGGCTGGCGGCAAGCGCATCCGCCCCACCCTGACCCTGCTCATCGCGCAGCTCGGCGAGGGCGTGACCGACGCCGTGGTCCGTGCCGCCGTGAGCGTCGAGATGACCCACCTCGCCTCGCTGTACCACGACGACGTCATGGACGAGGCGCCGGTCCGACGGGGTGTGCCGAGCGCCCACGTGACCTACGGCAACAACGTCGCGATCCTGACGGGTGACCTGCTCTTCGCCCGCGCGAGCCTCATCACGGCCGAGCTCGGCGTCGAGGGCATCCGCATGCAGGCCGAGACCTTCGCCCGCCTGTGCCTCGGGCAGCTCCACGAGACGACCGGCCCCGGCCCGGACGACGACCCGGTCGCGCACTACATCCAGGTGCTGAGCGACAAGACCGGGTCCCTCATCGCCACCGCTGCCCGCGCCGGGATCATGTTCTCCGGAGCCGACCGGAAGTACCTGCCCGCCGTCGCGGAGTTCGGCGAGAAGGTCGGGGTCGCCTTCCAGCTCGTCGACGACGTCATCGACCTCGCCCCCGCCGGTGACCGCACGGGCAAGATCACGGGCAACGACCTCCGCGCCGGTGTCGTCACGCTGCCGCTCCTGCACCTGCGGCGCGCCGCGGCGACGGACGCCGCGGCGGCGGACCTCGTCCGGCGCATCGAACGCGACGTCACCGGTGCCGCGGACGACGCGGTGACGAGCGCGCCGTACCTGTCGGCGGTCACGGACCTCCGCGAGCACGAGGCCACCGCGGCGACCCGCGCCGTCGCGCACCGCTGGGCGGACGAGGCCGTCGCGGCCATCGCACCGCTGCCGTCCGGGCCGGTCAAGCGCGCCCTCACCCGCTTCGCGGAGTCGGTCGTCGACCGCACCCGCTGACCCGCGACGCTCGTCGCACGCCGAACAAGAACTGGAGCACACGGTGACCACTCTCCGACTCGCGATCGTCGGTGCAGGCCCCGCCGGCATCTACGCCGCCGACATCCTCAAGCGCGAGGCACGCGGGTTCGACGTCTCGATCGACCTGTTCGAGCAGCTCCCGGCGCCGTACGGTCTCGTCCGGTACGGCGTCGCACCGGACCACCCCCGGATCAAGGGCATCATCAACGCACTCCGCGACGTCCTCGACGGCGGTGCCGTCCGCGTGTTCGGCAACGTCCGGTTCGGCCAGGACATCACCCTCGACGACCTCAAGCGGCACTACAACGCGGTCGTGTTCTCCACCGGGGCGATCAAGGACGCCGAGCTCGACGTGCCGGGCGTCGACCTCGAGGGCTCGTTCGGCGCCGCGGACTTCGTGAGCTGGTTCGACGGCCACCCCGACGTCCCGCGCACCTGGCCGCTGGAGGCCGAGAGCGTCGCGGTCATCGGCAACGGCAACGTGGCGCTCGACGTCGCGCGGATCCTCGCCAAGCACGCGGACGACCTGCTCCCGACGGAGATCCCGGACAACGTGTACGAGGGCCTCAAGGCGTCGCCCGTCACCGACGTGCACGTCTTCGGGCGCCGCGGCCCCGCGCAGGTCAAGTTCACGCCGCTCGAGCTCCGCGAGCTCGGCGAGGTGCCGGACGTCGACATGGTCGTGTACGACGAGGACTTCGACTACGACGAGGCGTCCAAGGCCGCCGTGGCGACGAACAAGCAGGTCATGGTGATCGACCGCGTCCTGCAGCAGTGGCGCAAGCGCGAGCCCGGCACGGCGTCACGCCGGCTGCACCTGCACTTCCACGCGCGGCCGGTCGAGATCGTCGGTGCCGACGGCAAGGTGACCGCCTTGCGGTACGAGCGCACCCGGCCCGACGGTCAGGGCGGCGTCGAGGGCACCGGCGAGTTCCGCGAGGTCCCGGTGCAGGCCGTGTACCGCGCGGTGGGCTACTTCGGGTCGCCGCTGCCCGGTGTCCCGTTCGACGAGCGCCACGGCGTCATCCCGAACCACGAGGGTCAGGTGCTCGACGACGACAACCAGCAGATGCCGGGTGTTTACGCGACGGGGTGGATCAAGCGCGGACCGGTCGGACTGATCGGGCACACGAAGTCCGACGCGATGGAGACCGTCCAGCACCTCGTCACCGACCAGGCGAGCTGGTGGAGTCCGGAGGATCCGTCGGAGGAGGCCGTCCCGGCCCTGCTCCGCGAGCGCGGCGTCGAGTACACGGACCTCGACGGCTGGCACGCCCTCGACGCGCACGAGATCGCGCTCGGCGAACCGGCGGGGCGTGCGCGCGTCAAGGTGGTCCCGCGCGAGGACATGGTGGACGTCTCGCTCCGCCGGGGCGCCACACAGCGGGTCTGACCGACCCGTGGCGCCGTCCGGCGGCCGCCTCGTGGGGGTCGACCTCGCGCGGGCACTCGCGCTCGCCGGCATGGTCGTGGCGCACGTCGGCGCCGTGCCCCAGACCGTGGCGTGGTCGGATCCGTCCACCTGGTCCGCCGTCGTGAACGGGCGCTCCTCCGCACTCTTCGCGCTGCTCGCGGGAGTGTCGGTCGCGCTCGTCACGGGTCGGACTCGCCCGTTCGCTCCGACCGCGATGGCCGCCGCCCGGATCCGGCTGGTGGTCCGGGCGGTCCTCCTGGTCGCGCTCGGGGTGCTGCTCGTGGCACTCGGCACGTCCGTGGCCGTGATCCTGCCGACGTACGGGGCGCTGTTCCTGCTGGTCGTCCCGGTACTGCGGTGTCCCCGGTCGGTCCTGCTGTCGTTCGCCGCGGGGGCGGTCACGTTGTCGGTCCCGGTCGCGCTCGCGACCGCCGCGCTGTTCGCCCACGCGGACGCCGCGACGGCGCAGTTCGGCCGGACGTACCCGGTCCTCACCTTCCTCGAGTTCCTGCTCGTCGGACTCGCGGTGGGGCGGAGCGACCTCCCCGCTCGCCGGACGCAGGTGCTGCTCGTCGTCACGGGGACGGCGCTCGCCGTCGCCGCGTACACGGTCGGTGCGGTCGTCGCGCCGGTCGACCCCGCGGTGGCCGTCGTCACCGGGGTGCCATCGGCCGGCGGCGCGACGGGACCGTCAGCGGTCGTGCAGGAGTGGCTGTCGCCGCGGGCCCACTCGTCGTCGGTCGTCGACGTCCTCGGCTCGACCGGGGTGGCGGTCGCGGTCCTCGGCGCGTGTCTGCTCCTGACCGAACGCCGAGCCCGGCTGGCGCGGATCGTGTGGCCCGCGGTGGCGGTCGGCAGCATGCCGTTGTCCGTCTACGCGCTGCACATCGTCGCGATCGCCGTGCTCGCGCACACCCTCGGGCCGACCGAGGGTCCCGCCGTGGCGGCCTCGTTCCTGCTCGGCGCCGTGCTCGTCGCCGTGCTCTGGCGGCACCGGTTCCGGCGCGGTCCGCTCGAGATGCTCCTCGCCGCGGCTACTGCAGGGCCGCGGTGAGCCGCGCGACGTTGTCGAGCACCTGCGAACGGGTGGGCCGCTCGAGCCACTCGTCGAGCGTGATCTCGAACGCGTCACGGCGGTAGGCGTCCTGGACCTCGCGGAGCGCGTCGACGAAGCGATGTCCTCGGACCATGACCGATATCTCGAGGTTGAGGCTGAACGACCGCATGTCCATGTTGCTCGATCCGATCACCGAGACGGCGTCGTCGATCGTGAAGTGCTTGGCGTGCAGGATCGTCGGCTTGTTGTACAGGTAGATCCGGACGCCGGCGCGCAGCAGCCCCTCGTAGTAGGAGCGCTGGGCGTGCCAGGTCAGGGCGTGGTCACCGATCTCGCCGACGAAGAGCTCGACCGCCACGCCGCGTTGCGCCGTCGTCGTGATCGCGTAGAGCATCGACTCGTCCGGCACGAAGTACGGGCTCGTGATCACGACGCGCTCCTGCGCCGCGTAGAGCAGCGCGTTGAAGAGGCGGAGGTTGTTCTCGCCGTCGTACCCGGGGCCCGAGGGGACCACCTGGCAGTCGAGGGCGTCCTGCCGGTCGGCGCGGTGGACCGGGTCGCTCTCGCGCACGAGGAGCTCGTCCGTCTCCGAGTACCAGTCGGTCACGAACAGCGCGTTGATCCCCGCGACCACGGGACCCTCGAACCGGACCATGAGGTCCTTCCAATGCAGACCCCGTCGGCGGTTGATCCCCGTGTCGTAGCTCGAGTCGATGAGGTTCTGCGAGCCCGTGAACCCGAGCCCGCCGTCGACGACGAGGAGCTTGCGGTGGTTCCGGAGGTCCGGACGCTGGTACTTCCCGCGCAGGGGCTGCACGGGGAGCATGAGATGCCATTGCGCCCCGATCTCGTCGAGGCGCGCGAGCGTCGCCCGGTACCCCGGGTAGCCGCGGCTCGCGATGTGGTCGAGCAGGAACCGGACCGTCACACCGCGCTGCACCGCTCGCCCGAGGGCGTCGAAGAACGGGGAGGTCGTCTCGTCGAGCGTCGCGATGTAGAACTCGACGTGCACGAAGCGCCGCGCGGTGTCGACCGCATGGGTCATCTCGGCGATCGACTCCTCGTAGTCCGGGTAGAGCTCCGCGGAGTTGCCGCCGACGAGCGGCATCGACCCGAGGTTGCGGTTCAGCTCACTGACGCCGTGCAGCCAGGACGGCCAGCTCGGTTCCCGCCGCACCCGGTCCATGCCCTCGGTCTGGTCGAGGATGTACTGGTTGATCTCGGCCTGCTTCTCGCGGCGTGCCTTCGGCAGCTTCGTCGAGCCGATGAGCAGGAAGACGATGAACCCGAGGTACGGGATCAGGAAGATCGCGAGCAGCCACCCCGTCGCCGTCTGTGGTTTGCGGTTGATCGGCACGTAGATGATCGAGAACGCGCGGATCGCGAGATCGAGCAGGACGAGCAGGACGATGACGGCGACGTCGAGCCAGTGCTCCACAGCGGGCCTCCGGTCTCGGCGGTCGGGGGATGCCGGCTAGCGGAAGTTGACGAACTGGAGCGGCACGTCGAAGTCGGTCCCCCGCAGCAGGGCCATCGTGGCCTGGAGGTCGTCCCGGCTCTTCGAGGAGACCCGGATCTCGTCGCCCTGGATCTGGCTCTTGACGCTCTTCGGGGCCTCACCGCGGATGAGCGCGCCGACCTTCTTGGCGACGTCCTGCTCGATGCCGTTCTTGAGCGCGGCCTCGATGCGGAACTCCTTGCCCGACGCGTACGGCTCGCCGGCGTCGAGGCTCTTCAGGCTGATGCCGCGCTTGATGAGCTTCGACTCGAAGACGTCGAGCACGGCCTTGGCGCGCTCCTCGGAGTTGGCCTTGATGAGGACGTCCTCGCCGCTCCACGCGATCGACGCGCCCACGCCCTTGAAGTCGTAGCGCTGCTCGATCTCCTTGGCGGCCTGGTTGAGGGCGTTCTCCGCCTCCATCTTGTCGACCTTGCTGACCACGTCGAAGGAGCTGTCTGCCATGCCCGACAGCCTAACGAATGCGGCACCACGCGGCGGGGCCCCGGATGGTCCCGAGCGGCACCGCCGACACGGTATGCTCGTACGGCGCCTCCGGTCGGTGATCACACGGGTCGGGTGCGCACATGGCGAGTTACCCAAGCGGCCAAAGGGATCTGACTGTAAATCAGCCGGCGTAGCCTTCGGGGGTTCGAATCCCTCACTCGCCACCCACGCGACGAGGGTCCGTCCGCATCGGACGGACCCTTCGTCGTCCCGACGGGTCCGTCCGTCCCGGGCCCCGTCCGTCCCGAGGAGGCCCCCGTGCCCGGAGCCAGCGCCACCGTCAGCGTCCCGGAACTCGCCGACATCGCCGAGTCGATCGGGCGCGACGCCGCAGCCCTCGCGCAGCGACGGCGGACCGAGGGGGTCGAGGTCACCGACCGCAAGTCGAGCCTCGTCGACGTCGTGACCGCGGCCGACCGTGAGGTCGAGGCGATGATCCGACGGCGGATCGCCGAGGTGCGACCGGACGACGGGTTCCTCGGCGAGGAGACCGGCACGAGCGTGGGGTCGAGTGGGCTGACCTGGGTGGTCGATCCGATCGACGGAACCGTCAACTACCTGTACGGCAGCCCGTCGTACGGCGTCAGCATCGCGGTGGTCGAGGGCGAGCCGCACCCCGCGCGGTGGTCGGCGCTCGCCGGGGTCGTCGTGGCGCCGGCCACGGGCGACGTCCACCGGGCCGAACGCGGTCGCGGAGCGTGGCTGAACGGGCGCCCGCTGCACGTCGGCGCACCGGCGTCGCTCGCCGAGTCCCTCGTCGCGACCGGGTTCGGGTACACCGCCGAGCGCCGCCGCGACCAGGTCCGCGTGCTCGCGGGACTCATCACCGAGGTCCGGGACATCCGACGTGGGGGAGCGGCGTCACTCGACCTCTGCGCGGTGGCCACGGGGACCGTCGACGCCTACTACGAGCGGGGGATCAACCCGTGGGACATGGCGGCGGGCGCCCTCGTCGCGGCGGAGGCCGGCGCGACCGTCGAGAGCTGGGATTCGGGTGACGCCCGGGGGTACGTCGTCGCGGCGCCGGTGATCGCCGGCGCACTCGTGGAGCTCGTGCGGGGCCTCGAGGGCACGGACTGACGGCGCCATCCGCCTCGGACTGGCCGTCCCCAGGTCGGGGGTGCGCGACTGGCAGGCGCACCGTGGACGCTGGTACCGTGCCAGTTCCGTCACTGCTCGCCCCGCGAGCGCGTTCCGCCCCGTCCTGAGGATCTCGTCCACGCCGCCATGCCCTTCGACGCCAGTGCAACCGCCCCGTCCGTCACCGGTCCCGAAGCTCCGGTCGCACCGACCACCCGGCGTCAGCGCATCGACGCAGAACGCCGGGAGGCCCGGAGCGGTGGACGCAGGTCGGCTCGCGTCCGATCCGCGTCGCGTCCAGCGGCTTCCGCTCCGCACACGGAGGCCGCCGACGGTCCCGCGGTCACGCCGGTCCACCGGCCGCTCGTCGTCCCGCCCGTCCGCGGTGCGGGTGTCCCGCTCGCCGCGGCCACGTCGGCCCGGGTACGGGGGAGCAGGACGGGCTCGGTCCCGGTCGTGGCGCAGCGTCGCGCGGCCGTGGCGGCTCCCCGGCGTGCCGGGCGGGGCCGCGGGGCCGGGGTCGCCACGGACGGCGCGCTGCGGCGCGCGGCCGAGCGCGTCACCGGTGCGGTGGCGCTGCTCTTCGTGGCGGGACTCGTCGTGTCGACCTCCCTGCCGGCGCAGGCGTCCTGGTCCCCGATGCCCCTCCCGGGACACGCGGCCGCCGGCACGACCGCGCAGTCCCTGACCGTCGGCGACGGCGCCTCGGACGCCGAGACCGGTCGGGACGGCTACACGGTCTCCCAACCCGCGGCCGCGTCCGCGAACACGAGCGACACGTTCACGAACGACCCGAACGGGACCATCCAATGGCCGTTCACGACCGGCGTGCCGATCACGAGCGGATTCGGCGCCCGCAACGTCGAGGGCTGCTCGTTCTGTTCCACGTTCCACGAGGGCGCGGACTTCGCGCCGGGCGCGGGCACGCCGATCCGGGTGATCGCCGCGGGCACCGTGACCAAGGTGCAGGCGGACGACGGCGGGTACGGCAACGACGTGTGGGTCGAGCACGACGTCGACGGCAAGCGGTTCGTGAGCGTCTACGGTCACATGGAGGACGACTCGTTCGAGGTGGTCGAGGGGCAGCACGTCGCGGTCGGGGACGAACTCGGCCTGGTCGGGAGCACGGGCAACTCCACCGGTCCGCACCTGCACCTCGAGGTCCACGTCGACGGCGTCGCGGTGGACCCGATCGCCTGGCTCCGGGCGAACGCGGACTGACGCTCGGCACGCCCGGGGAGCGTGACCGGTGCACGCACGGCGCGCCGGCTCTGCTATCCTCGTACGGTGCCGCGCGCCGGGTTCCCGTCCGCGGCCACGCCCCGATAGCTCAGTGGTAGAGCACTTCCATGGTAAGGAAGGGGTCGTCAGTTCAATCCTGACTCGGGGCTCCGACCCGCAGCGCTCCCCGCGCCGCGGTGTCCGCGGCGGGGTAGCTCAGTTGGTTAGAGCACACGGCTCATAATCGTGGTGTCGCGGGTTCAAGTCCCGCCCTCGCTACCGTTCTCCGGCTCGGTCGACGCCGCTGGCGTCGGTCCGGCCGGTCCTGGCCGCGGCCGCTCCGTCCCCCGCAGTCGTGGTGCGACCGACAGGCAGGATGGATCATGGCCCTCATCCACGCGCGTTTCGACACGAGCGATCCGGACCAGGCCTTGGCGGCGCTCCGCACGGTCTACCCGACGGTGCGGGTGCAGGACGTGCCCGCCGGAGGTGGCTTCCGGTTCACCCAACACGTCGACGGAGACCAGGACGTCACCTTCGCCCGGATCCGCTTCGGATCGGTCATGGACCTCGCCAGCGATCTGACGGACGGCTTCAGCATCGTCCACACGCTCGAGGGCCGCTACGACAACGTCGACACCGGACCCAGCGCCGGCCCGTCCCTGTGGCACGGCGCCGTCCGCAGCCACTCGGAGGACTCGCGACTCCTCGTCGTGAACGTCACCACGGCCGCGGTCGAGCGGCTCGCCGCGGAGCACCTCGGCGCCGAGACGGCGGTCGTCCGGTTCCACGGCACGGCGCCCGTGTCGGCCGCGGCGGCGGCGCTCTGGTCCAGCGTGGTCGACTTCGCCGCGAGCGGAGTCATGGACGATGGCGAGGACGAGTTGTCGGGCGGCTTCGACCTGGTCCGGCAGCAGGCGTTCCGCGCGCTCATCGGTGCCGCGCTCCACGCGTTCCCGATCGAGGTCGTGGCGGGCACGGTCCGCGGGACGGGTTCGCTCCCGTCGTCCGTGCGGCGCGCCGTCCGGTTCATCGAGGACGACCCCGGCCGTCCGATGAGCGTGGCCGACATCGCCGCGGAGGCCCGGATGTCGGTGCGCGGACTCCAGCTCGCGTTCCGTCGGCACCTCGACACGACGCCGCTCGACCATCTCCGGCGGGCTCGGCTCGCCGCCGCTCACGAGGAACTGGAGGCAGCGGATCCGGGGACCGGCGCGACCGTCACCGAGATCGCGGGGCGCTGGGGGTTCGGCAACGCCGGCCGGTTCAGTCGTGCCTACCGCGAGGAGTACGGCCGGTCGCCGGGCGAGACCCTGCGGCACTGACGAGGCGTGGTGCGGGCACCACGGTCCCGAACGTGCTGGTTCAGCGGTGCAACGTCGTCATCGGCGACTCGCCGAAGCGCTCGCGGTAGCGCTGCGAGAACCGCCCGGCGTGCATGAGGCCCCACCGCGTCGCGATCGCCGCCACCGAGTCGCCGCGGGACGGATCCGCGGCCACGAGGTCGGCGTGCGCGCTCCGGAGGCGGTAGGACCGCAGGTACTCGAGCGGGGTCGACCCGAGCGCGCGGCGGAAGGCGCTCTGGAGTCCGCGGACGCTCATGTGCGCGGCCGCGGCGACGTCCGTGATCGTGATCGGTGCGCCGGCGTGCTCCTCCATGAACGCCACCGCGCGCCGGACCGCCAAGGGGGCCTCGGTCAGCCCGGCGTCGACCGGCGCGAGCTCGAAGGCCGCGATGGTGGCCGCCGCCAGGGACTCCTCGGCCGTCGTCCGGACGATGCTGCCGGCCTCCACGCCGGGCAGCGCTGCCGCGGCACGGGCGTGTGCTGCGGCACTGGCCCAGTAGCGAGCCAGGGCGGTGCCGACGGGGCGCGCGGGCTGATGGGGGAGCCGGAGTCGTTCGTTGCCCGTGGTCGTCCGTGCCACGCGGTGCAGGACGGCGAGTTGGATCGAGACCGCCTCGAGCACGTCGAGCGTCGCGGGGAGATCGTGATCGCCGGGCGGGAGGAGCAGGAGGTGGTGATCGCTCCCGTGGTCCTCGGGGCTGACCACGTGGCGGAGACGGAGCACGCGCACGTGATCGGACCCCACGTGGTCCGTGCTCGCCTGCCGGCCGGTGGGGACACCGTCCTCTTCCGTCGACCGGGGCTGCCCCGACACTTGCGTCACTCGCCCTCGCTTTCCTGCCCCGGAATCCTAGGAGCGGGACGGACGTCGGGACCGCCGGGGAGCGCGCACGCGGAGAAGCCGTGCGCGCACGGGACAACTGTCTTCGTTCACTGGCTCCGAGCCGGGCAGGGCGCCGCGCACGCGGTCCTCGGTAGACTGCCCGGGTGTCAGTGAACCCCGAGCTCGTCGGCAAAACGTTCCCGCCGGCAGCGCCGTACCTCGTGGGTCGCGAGAAGGTCCGTGAGTTCTCTCGCGCCGTCTTCGCGACCGCCCCCGTCCACCTCGACGCCGCGGCCGCCCGCGCCGCCGGGTACGCCGACGTCGTCGCGCCGGCCACGTTCGCGGTCGTCGTGCAGGAGGCCACGCTCGCGCAGCTCCTCGCCGAGCCGGACGCGGGGATCGACTTCGCGCGGGTCGTGCACGGCGAGCAGCGCTTCCGCTACGAGCGACCCATCGTCGCCGGCGACGAACTCACGGCCACCCTGACGGTGACGGGGGTCAAGACCCTCGGCGGCAACGCGATGGTCACGGCGGAGTCCGCCGTGGTCGACGCTTCGGGAGCCCACGTCGTGACCGCCACGTCGACCCTGGTCGTGCGGGGGGACGACGCATGAGCGCGGTCGACACCACCGGCGCGAGCGAGGTCGGTGCCGTCGTGGCCGAGCGGACGGTGCACCTGACGCGCGATGCCCTCGTGCGGTACGCGGGGGCCTCCGGCGACTTCAACCCGATCCACTACCGCGACGACGTCGCCGCGGCGGTCGGGCTCCCCGGTGTGCTCGCGCACGGCATGCTCACGATGGGGCTCGCCGTGCAGCCGGTCGCCGAGTGGCTCGGTGACCGCGGGTGGCTCCGCGAGTACGGGGTGCGCTTCACCCGTCCCGTGGTCGTCGACGCCGAGGGCGGCGCCGACATCACGGTCGTCGCGAAGATCGGGCTGCTCGACGACGACGGCCGCCCGGAGCGCATCGACCTCACGGTCACCGCGGCGGGCGTCACCGTGCTCGGCAAGGCCCAGGTGTGGGTGGTGTTCCGCTGACCGAGTCGGTGACCGCACTCGCGGAGCTCACGACCCTGCGCGTCGGCGGCCGTCCGACCCGGCTCGTCGTGTGTGCGACGACGGACGGGCTGGTCGAGGCGGCCCGACGGACCTGGGCCGACGGCGACGACTGGCTCGTGGTGGGCGGCGGGAGCAACCTGCTCGCCGCCGACGCCGGGTTCCCCGGAACGGTCCTGCTGGTCCGGACCCGCGGGGTCGAGGTCGTCCCGGACGGTTCGGACGCCGTCCGGCTCCGCGTCGCGGCGGGCGAACCCTGGGACGACCTGGTCGCCCGGACCGTCGAACGCGGCTGGACCGGACTCGAGGCGCTCTCCGGGATCCCCGGGACGACGGGTGCCAGTCCCGTGCAGAACGTCGGCGCGTACGGAGTCGAGGTCGGCGACGTCCTCGCCGCGGTGGAGTTCCTCGACGCCGACACCGGAGAGCGGGCCTGGCTCCCCGTCGACGAACTGGGCCTGGGATACCGCACGAGCGTGTTCAAGCGCGGACGCCGGGGGGTCGTGCTCACCGTCGAGTTCCGCCTCGGTCTCGCCGACGGCCGTGGCGTCCCCGTGCGGTACCCGCAGCTCGCGACCGCGCTCGCCGTGGAGCTCGGCGCGGCCGTCGCCCCGACCGCGGTCCGGTCGGCGGTGCTCGGCCTCCGCGCCGCGAAGGGCATGGTGCTCGACCCGACGGACGCGGACACCGCGAGCGCGGGGTCGTTCTTCACGAACCCGATCGTGTCGCCCACGTTCGCCGCGACCCTGCCGCTCGACGCACCGCGCTGGCCGGTCGCACCGGACGCCGCTCCGGCGGTCGTCCCGCTCGGGTCGGCTCCGGCGGCGCCCCCGACGGTCCCCGACGAGCGGGTGAAGCTCAGCGCGGCCTGGCTCATCGAACACGCCGGCGTGCACCGCGGGTTCGCCCTGCCCGGGTCGCGGGCCGCCGTGTCGTCGAAGCACACGCTCGCGCTGACGAACCGCGGTGGCGCCAGCGCGAGCGAGGTCGCCGAGCTCGCGCGCTACGTCCAGACGATGGTCATGACCCGGTTCGGCGTCGCCCTCGTGCCGGAACCCGTCGTGGTCGGTGACCTGCTCGACTCGGTGCCGGACTGACCGCTCGCCGGGACGCACGTTCCGGGCACGTGTCGGGCCTCCCGGCCGGCGACCCGTTCGTCGGGGCGCGGGCCGCGGGGGATCAGGAGAACAGGCGCGTCAGACGTGCGACGCCCTCGCGGATGTCGTCGTCGCCGAGTGCGTAGGACAGGCGCAGGTACCCGCTCGGTCCGAACGCCTCCCCGGGCACGACGGCGACCTCGGCCTCGTCCAGGATCATGTCCGCGAGCTCGAGGGACGTGGTCGGCGTCACGCCTCGCCAGGTGCGGCCGAGCAGCGCCGTGACGTCCGGGTAGACGTAGAAGGCGCCCTGCGGCGTGGGCGTGGTGAACCCGGGGATGGCGTTGAGACCGTCGACGATGAGTCGGCGCCGACGGGCGAAGGCCTCGCGCATGGCGACGACGGGCTCCTGCGGGCCGGTGAGCGCGGCGATCGCCGCACGCTGCGAGACGTTCGAGACGTTCGATGAGAGGTGCGACTGCAGGTTCCCGGCCGCACGGACGACGTCCGCCGGGCCGATCATCCACCCGACGCGCCAGCCGGTCATCGCGTAGGTCTTCGCGACGCCGTTGACGAGCACCGTCTGGTCCGCGAGCGCGGGCACGGCGGCGAGGATCCCCGTCGCGACCGTACCGTCGTAGACGAGGTCCTGGTAGATCTCGTCGCTGATCACCCAGATGCCGTGCTCGAGCGCCCACTCGCCGATCGCGCGGGTCTGCTCGGGGGAGTACACGGCGCCCGTGGGGTTGGACGGCGAGCAGAACAGCAGCACCTTCGTGCGGTCGGTGCGGGCGGCCTCGAGCTGCTCGACCGTGACGAGATAGTCCTGGTCGCTCCCGGCGAAGACCTCGACCGGCACGCCGCCCGCGAGACGGATCGCCTCGGGGTAGGTGGTCCAGTAGGGGGCGGGCAGGAGGACCTCGTCGCCGACGTCGACGAGGGTCGCGAACGCCTGGTAGACCGCCTGCTTGCCACCGTTCGTGACGATCACCTGTCCGGCGGTGACATCCGCGCCGGACACGGTCCGGGTCTTCGCCACGATCGCCTCGCGCAGCTCGGGCAGCCCGGCGGCCGGGGTGTAGTGGTGGTTGCGGGGGTCGCGCGCGGCGTCGACGGCGGCGTCGACCACGTGCTGCGGCGTCGCGAAGTCGGGCTCGCCCGCCGCGAACGACACGATCGGGCGCCCCTCGGCCTTGAGCGCCTTCGCCTTGGCGTCGACCTTGAGCGTCGCCGACTCGGCGATGGCGGCGACACGGGAGGCGATGCGGGGCGCGGAACGGGGGGCTTCGGTGCTCACGCGGTCAGCCTACCGGGGCGCCCCGCCCGGCCGGAGGCACCCGAGTGGACACCGCCTCCGCCGCTCCCGTAGACTGATGCGCGGTGGTCGGAATCCGCCACGCTCTCGCGCGCCTCTTCGCCGTGTGATCGCCCCTCGGTCGGGCACCCGGTAGGGTGACACGGTCGAGCGGATGGATTCCCTCACCGACGGAAGGGCGAGCCCTTCCGAAGGGCGGTGGCTCAATTGGTAGAGCAGCGGTCTCCAAAACCGCAGGTTGCAGGTTCGAGTCCTGTCCGCCCTGCAGCTCGGTCCGCACGATCCGGTGCGGACCGGACGACGGGTCAGCAGGCGCACCGTCTGCGATCTGGCCTCCGAAGGGTGTGAAGTGGCGAGAAGAGACCTGGAGACGACGACGACCGACGACGTCGTCACCAAGGCGAAGCGTGACCGCGAGAAGCGTCGCGGTCCCGTCGCCGCCGTCGCGCTGTTCATCCGCCAGGTGATCGCTGAACTCCGCAAGGTCGTCACGCCGACGCGTCGTGAGCTGTTCAGCTACACCGGTGTCGTGCTCGTCTTCGTCGTCGTGATGATGGTGCTCGTGTCCGTGCTCGACTTCGTGTTCGGGTGGGGCGTCGGCTACGTCTTCGGGAACGGCGCGACCTCCTGACGACCACCACGGGCTCCGGACCGGAGTCCTGATCCGCGTCGGCTCCCCGGGGCCGCGCCGCACCGCCGGACCGGACCGAACGAACACCCGATCCGCCAACCGAACGGAAAGAACCGACAGTGTCTGACAACTCTCGCGCTCGCGACGACATCGACCTCTCGACCGCCGCCGAGCAGGGCTCCGAGGTCGAGGAGAACCAGGAAGGCAACGTCGAGACCTCCGAAGGTCGCTCGATCGAGTCCGCCGAAGAGCGCGCCATGTCCGTCGAGGACGAGGACGAGGCCCTCGCCACCGGCGCGACCGACGGCGACGCGTTCGACGAGGCGCTCGCCGCCCTCGCCGAGTCGCGCGACCCCGAGGCCGACGCGATCGTCGACGACGCGCTCGAGATCGACACGCCGGAAGAGGCCGAGGCCGCCGTCGAGGCGGTGGAGGACGAGGAAGAGCTCGAGCTCGAGACCGAGGAGGCCGAGGGAGACCTCGTCGCCGCCAACGCGGACCTGGCCGCCGAGGAGGCCGCCGACGCGCTGGGCGACGAGGACGAGGACGAGGTCGAGGTCGACCCGTACGAGGCGTTCAAGGCCGAGCTCCGGATGAAGCCGGGCAAGTGGTACGTCATCCACTCCTACGCGGGCTTCGAGCGTCGTGTGAAGTCCAACATCGAGAACCGCATGGTGTCGATGTCCATGGAGGACGCGATCTACCAGGTCGAGGTCCCGATGGAGGACGTCGTCGAGATCAAGAACGGCCAGCGCAAGCTCGTCACGCGTGTCCGGATCCCGGGTTACGTGCTCGTCCGCATGGACCTCGACGAGGACAGCTGGTCGGTCGTGCGTCACACGCCGGGCGTCACGGGCTTCGTCGGCAACGCGCACAACCCCACGCCGCTCCGCTTCGACGAGGCCTTCGGCATGCTGAAGAGCCTGGTGCAGGTGGCCGAGGTGGCCCCGGCCAAGGGCGGCGCGAAGGGTGGTGCCGCGGCACAGCGCGTCACCCCCGCCGAGGTCGACTTCGAGATCGGCGAGACGATCACCATCAAGGAGGGCTCGTTCGCGGGTCTGCCGGGGTCGATCTCCGAGATCAAGCCGGAGAGCGGCAAGCTCACGGTCCTCGTCTCGCTGTTCGAGCGCGAGACGCCGGTCGAACTCAGCTTCGACCAGGTGACGAAGCTCTAGTAGACTGTTCGAGTTTGGGCTCGGATCCGTATCGCGGACCGAGCTCGCCACCGCGGTCCGGAACGGCCGGACGAGCGGGAGAGTGCACGGGTCCCCGTGCGTTCGAACCCAGGAGAAGGAAGAGACATGGCTCCGAAGAAGAAGGTCACGGGCCTGATCAAGCTGCAGATCAACGCCGGCGCGGCCAACCCCGCCCCGCCGATCGGTCCCGCGCTCGGTCAGCACGGCGTGAACATCATGGAGTTCTGCAAGGCCTACAACGCGGCGACCGAGTCCCAGCGCGGCAACGTCGTCCCGGTCGAGATCACCGTGTACGAGGACCGCTCGTTCACGTTCGTCCTCAAGACCCCGCCGGCCGCCGAGCTCATCAAGAAGGCCGCCGGGATCCAGAAGGGGTCCGCGACCCCGCACACGGTCAAGGTCGCGCGCATCTCGATGGACCAGGTCCGTCAGATCGCCGAGACGAAGCAGGCCGACCTCAACGCCAACGACGTCGACGCCGCGGCGAAGATCATCGCCGGCACCGCCCGCTCCATGGGCATCACCGTCGAGGCCTGAGGCCCCGCACCCCTTCCGACACCCCCGTGGGAGAGCCTCGCCAGGCTCGTCAACCACACTCTCGACTAGGAGAACCACCATGGCGAAGAATTCCAAGGCCTACCGGGCCGCGGCCGCGAAGATCGAGGCCGACCGGTACTACACCCCGTCCGAGGCCGTCGACATCGCGCGCGAGACCGGCTCGAGCAAGTTCGACTCGACCGTCGAGGTCGCGCTGAAGCTCGGCGTCGACCCCCGCAAGGCGGACCAGATGGTGCGCGGCACCGTCATCCTCCCGCACGGCACCGGCAAGACCGCCCGGGTCATCGTCTTCGCGACCGGTGCGGCGGCGGAGGCCGCCATCGCCGCGGGTGCCGACGAGGTCGGTGGCGACGAGCTCATCGAGAAGGTGGCCGGCGGCTACACCTCGTTCGACGCCGCCGTCGCGACGCCGGAACTCATGGGCAAGGTCGGTCGTCTCGGCCGCGTCCTCGGCCCGCGTGGTCTCATGCCGAACCCCCGCACGGGCACCGTCACCCCGAACGTCGCGGGTGCGGTGAACGACATCAAGGGCGGCAAGATCGAGTTCCGCGTCGACAAGCACGCCAACGTGCACTTCGTCGTCGGCAAGGCCTCGTTCACGCCGGAGCAGCTGAACGAGAACCTCACCGCCGCGCTCGACGAGGTCGTCCGCCTCAAGCCGAGCGCCTCGAAGGGCCGCTACATCACGAAGGGCGCCATCTCGACGACGTTCGGCCCGGGCATCCCGCTCGACGTCAACGCGATCGGCTGAGTCCCGGAGGACCCGAACGGCCCACACCGCTGCACGCGGTGTGGGCCGTTCCGCGTTCCTGCGCCGTCCGAGCCGCCGGTGACCATCGCCGTCCGAGCCACCGGGGACCATCCGCCGACAGAGACCGTCCGCCCACCGCACCGCCCGCGCTCCGCAGACGTCCACGGGCAGCTGTCGGGAGGCACGGTGCAGCAGCCGGGGCCACTACTGTGAGCCACGTGCGCACCAGCCTCACCGTCGTGTCCGCCGTCCGGCTCGTCGTCGCGATCGCGATCGTGACCGCGGTGGTGGGACAGCTCGTGGTGCTCGTGCGCGGGGACGTGTTCCGACCGTGGGACTTCTTCGGGTACTTCACCATCCAGTCGAACTGCGTGGCCGCGGTGGTGCTCGTCGCGGTCGTGGTGCTCGCCGCGCGTGGACGGTCGACGAGCCGGTTGACGTTCGTGCGCGCCGCTGCCACGACGTACATGGCCACGACGGGCGTCGTGTACAACACCCTCCTCGTGCACGTCCCGCTCGGTGCGTTCGGGCTCGCCTGGTCGAACGACGTCCTGCACCGCTGGGTGCCGCTCTACCTGGCACTCGACTGGCTCTTCGTCGACGACCGACGTCCGATCTCGCTGCGGCGCGTTCCGTGGTTCCTCGTCTACCCCGCGGTCTGGCTCGGCGTGGTCCTCGTCCGGGGCGGCACCGACGGCTGGGTGCCGTACCCGTTCCTCGATCCGCGGCAGGGCTACGGCGTCGTGGCGATCGCATGTGTGGCGATCGGGGTGTTCATCACCCTCATCGGCATCGTCGTCGCGCGGGTGGCGCGGGTGCGGCTCCTCCGCGTCGAGCGGCGGTAGCCCCGGCGTCAGCTCCGGGCGACGCGGAGGCGGTCGAGCACGAGGTCGGCGAGTTCGACGAGCCCGCGGATCTGGTCGTCGTCGCGATCCACCCAGCGGCACTCGGGCTCGTCGGCGACGGGCACGAAGTCGTCGTGTCGTTCCCACACGAACAGCGTGCGCTCAGCGCCGAGCACGTACTGCTGCCACCAGATCTGCCGCAGGTAGTGGCGGGGGATCCGACGCCAGCCCGTCGACGTCGTCTTGATCTCGGCGAGCACCAGACGACCCTGGTGATCGTGTCCGACGCCGTCCGGTGTGGCGAGGTGGGCTCGGTTCGTGCGGGCGTGGAACAGGGCGCTCGACGGCTCGATGCCGTGCGTGGCGGCGACCCAGGCGGCGATCACCGGTTCGCGTTCGCGACCGTGGTCCGTGAACGCGTTGCCCGAGAACCGTGAGCCGTAGCGCTTGTCGGCGACCACGGCCTCCACGGCGTGGAGGGACGCGAGCCGGGCGACGTCGGTCGCGGTGATCCCGGCCGCGCGGGCACGGAGCCAGCCGACGCGATCGGTCGCGTCGGCCAGGATGCGCGCGGTGTGGTCGCGGAGGACCGTGAACCGGTCGTGCGCGTCGTCGTCGTCCCAGAGGGAGAGCGTCGGCTGCACGATGGTCACGCGACCATTGTCCCTCGCGCCGGGACGGTCAGGAGGACACGAGGCGGCGATCCTCGCCCACGGCCACCATCTCGTCGATCCCGGCGGGGGAGAGCGCGTAGTCGATCGCCAGGGCGGACGCGCCGTGCAACGCGGCGGCGGAGCCCGCGCGGGACTGCGCGATGACCAGGTGCGAGGTCGCGAGCGGCATGGATCGGGAGTAGACGACCTCGCGCACGCCGGCCAGGAGGTGTTCCCCCGCCTGCGCCATCGACCCGCCGAGCGCGATGACGGCCGGGTTCATGAGCGAGACGCACGTGGCGAGGACCTCGCCGATGTCGCGGCCGGCCTGCCGGACGGCGCCGATCGCGTCGATGTCCGCGCGGGCGACGAGCGCGAGGATGTCCTCGCTCGACGTGACGTCGTGGCCCTTCGCGCGCAGCGCGCGGGCGATCGCCGGACCGGAGGCGACGGCCTCCAGGCAGCCCGTGTTGCCGCAGTGGCAGGGGACCTCGCCCGCGCGGGCGACGCGCACGTGCCCGATGTCGCCGGCGGTGCCCTGTGCGCCACGCTGGAGGCGGCCCTCGGACACGATGCCGGAGCCGATACCGGTGGCGACCTTGACGAACATCATGTGGTCGACGTCCGGCCACGCGTGCTCCCGTTCGCCGAGCGCCGCGATGTTGACGTCGTTGTCGACGAGCACGTGGGTGTCGATGTGCTGGCGCACCCATCCTGGGACGTCGAAGCCGTCCCAGCCGCGCATGATCGGCGGATTGGCGGGGCGTCCGGTGGAGAACTCGACCGGGCCCGGCAGACCGATCCCGATGGCGACGACGTCCTCGCGGCGGCGACCGATCCGGTCGAGCAGCAGGTCCAGGCGCCCGACGAGCCACTCGAGGATCGGGACGGGCCCCTCGGCGATGTCGATGCGGGCCTCGTCCATCGCGAGGCGGTTGCCCATGAGGTCGGTCAGCGCGACACGCCCGTGGGAGGCACCGAGGTCGGCGGCGGCGACGACCCGCGCGGTCGGTCGGAGTGCGATCTGCGCGGGTGGCCGTCCGCCCGTCGAGACAGCCGTGTCGAGCGGGCCGACGAGGCCGACCTCGACGAGCGCGTCGAGGCGCACGCTGACGGTCGAGCGGGACAGCCCGGTGCGGGCGGCGAGTTCGGCGCGGGTACGGGGGACGCCGTCCCGCAGGATCTGGAACAGCTCACTCGCCCCGACGGTGGGCGGCGCTGCCGCACGCGTCAGATCGACCATGGTCGGAGTGAACCACACTAACGACGGCGGCAGCAAGCAAGATCGCCGAGCGACATGGGACTTCTGCTTGACGCTCGGCAGAAGTGCTCGTAGTGTGACCTGCGGCCAGCGCCGGCGCCCCTCTCGGAGGAGGACCGACACAGGCCGGTACCGCACCACTCGACGAGGAGAACCAGGTGACCCCACCGCTTTCGGTCCAGCTCTACACCGTCCGGGACGCCATCGCGACCGATCTACCCGGAACCCTGCGGCGCATCGCCGACATCGGGTTCACGAACGTCGAACTCGCCGGCTACGTCGACCGTGCGGACGAGTACGCCGAGGCGCTGAAGGCCACGGGCCTCACCGCACCGAGCGGTCACGCTCGCCTCCTCGGCGACGCCGGCCTCGACCTCGACCGCATCCTCAGCGCGAGCGTCACCGTCGGCCTCACCACGCTCATCGACCCGCACATCGACGAGGCGCGCTGGACCACACGCGAGGACGTCGAGGCGATCGCCCGCGAGCTCGGAGCCGTCGCCGCACGGGCAGCGGACCACGGGTTGGCCCTCGGGTACCACAACCACGCGTTCGAGTTCGAGCACCGCATCGACGGCGTCTCCGCCTACGAGGTGTTCGCGAACGCCCTGCACGACGACGTCGTGCTCGAGCTCGACACGTACTGGTGCCAGGTCGGGGGTGACTCCGCAGTCGAGATCCTCGGCAAGCTCGGTGACAAGGTCCGGTTCCTGCACGTCAAGGACGGTGACGGGACGAAGAACGACAAGGCCCAGGTCGCGGTCGGCAACGGCATCATGCCCGTCCGCGAGATCATCGCCGCGGCGCCGCAGGCCCAGCAGGTCATCGAACTCGACGACCACGAGGGCGACGTGTTCCAGGCCGTCGCCGACAGCCACGCCTTCCTCACGGGGGTCCAGGCATGAGCGCCGCACGCACCGGCCGGGTCGGCGTCGGCGTCATCGGCGCCGGCGTGATCAGCGACCAGTACCTCTCCAACCTCACCGTCTTCCCCGACCTCGAGGTCCTGTTCATCGCGGACATCGACCTGCCGCGTGCGGCGGCACAGGCCGAGAAGTGGAACGTCCCCGGCTCCGGCACGGTCGATGAGCTCCTCGCCATCGACGACATCGAGATCGTCGTGAACCTGACCATCCCCGCCGCCCACGTCGAGGTCGCCACCAAGGCACTCGAGGCCGGTAAGCACGTGTGGGGCGAGAAGCCGTACGCCCTCGACCGCGAGAGCGGCCGCGCCCTCGTCGAGGCGGCCCACGCCGCGGGCAAGCGCGTGTGCGTCGCGCCGGACACGTTCCTCGGCGCCGGGCTCCAGACGTCCCTCCGCACCATCGCCGGTGGCGCGATCGGCACGCCCCTCAACGCGTTGACGATCATGCAGAGCCCCGGCCCCGAGTCCTGGCACCCGAGCCCCGAGTTCCTGTTCGCGTTCGGCGGTGGCCCGCTGTTCGACATCGGCCCGTACTACCTCACGACGCTCGTCCAGGTGTTCGGCCCGGTCGCGCAGGTGAGCGCCACCGCGTCGAAGGCCCGCGGCACCCGTGTGATCGGGTCCGGGCCGAAGGCCGGCACGGAGTTCCCGGTCGAGGTCCCGACGCACTACTCGGCGCTCATCGAGTTCGAGAACGGTGGCAGCGCGCAGAGCATCTTCAGCTTCGAGTCGGCCCAGCCGCGTGCCGGGTTCGTCGAGGTCTCGGGCGAGACGGGCACCGTGGTGTTCCCCGACCCGAACATGTTCGACGGGGACACGAAGCTCTGGACCGCCGGCTCCGAGGAGCCCGAGGTCATCCCCGCCACGGGGTCGACCTACACGCGGGGGACCGGCGTCGTCGAGCTCGCTCGCGCGATCCGCGCCGACGTTCCGGAACGCGTCCCCGGTGCGCTGGCGTTCCACGTGCTCGACGTCATGGTCTCGATCGCCGAGGCCGCCGAGCAGCACGGCCCCGTCCGCGTCGAGAGCACGGTGTCCTCGAGTCCCGTCCTCCCCGAGGACTTCGACCCCGCGGCGTCGACGCTCGCCTGACCCCGACCCGCGCGGCCGACACCAACGGCCGCGCGGGCCCCCGAACTTCCGTTTCCCTTCCTTTCCCTTCCCGATAGCACCTCCCACTCAACGACGAGAAAGCAGAGAGTCATGCGCACCACATTCCGCGCACTGGCCGTCGCCGCCGCAGGCGCACTGATGGTCACGGGCCTCGCGGCCTGTTCCTCCTCCGGTTCATCCGGATCCTCCAGCAGCGACGGCAAGACGCTCACCTACTGGGCGAGCAACCAGGGCACGAGCCTCCAGAACGACAAGGAGGTGCTCACGCCGGAGCTGGCCAAGTTCACCAAGCAGACCGGGATCAAGGTGAACCTCCAGGTCATCGGGTGGAACGACCTGCAGAACAAGATCCAGACCGCGGTCACGAGTGGCCAGGGCCCGGACGTGGTCAACATCGGCAACACCTGGGCGACCTCGCTCCAGGCCACCGGCGCGTTCATGCCGTTCGACAGCTCGGCGATGAAGGCGATCGGCGGCTCGGACAAGTTCGGCAAGGTGCCGCTGTCCACCGGTGGCGCCCCCGGCAAGACCGTGACGAGCGTCCCGCTCTACGGCCTCGCCTACGGCCTCTTCTACAACAAGGCCATGTTCGCCGCCGCCGGTCTCAAGCCGCCGACGACGTGGGAGGAACTGACGAGCGACGCGCAGAAGCTCACCGACCCGGCCAAGGGTCAGTACGGGTTCTCCCTCGCCGCGGGTTCCTACACCGAGAACGCGCACTTCGCGTTCATCAACTCGGCGCAGAACGGCGGCCAGTGGTTCAACAGCAAGGGTGACCCGACGTTCACCTCGACCGCGAACGTCAACGGCATCAAGCGGTACCTCGACCTGATGCAGACCCAGAAGGCCGTGAACACCTCGAACGCCCAGTACGACAACGCGACGCAGTCGACGTCGGACTTCGCCAAGGGCAAGGCGGCGATGATCCTCAACCAGAACAACGCCGACGCCACCATCCAGTCGAACGGCATGTCCGCCGACAAGTACGGTGTGGTGCCCTTCCCGGCGCCGACGGGTGCGAAGCAGATCGCGAGCTTCCCGGCCGGTATCAACCTGTCCATCTTCAAGAACACGAAGAACAAGGACGGCGCGCTCAAGTTCGTCAAGTTCATGACGAGCGAGAGCACCCAGGCGACCCTCGACAAGCCGTACGCGGCCCTGCCGGTGCTCAAGAGCGCCGCGAACGCGACGGACCTGTCCGCCGAGACGAAGACGTTCCTCAACATCTACAACACGATGGCGAAGCCGCTGCCGCTGGTGCCGGCCGAGGACCAGTTCGAGTCCACCGTGGGCAAGTCGATGAACGACATGTTCGCCAAGATCGCCACCGGCAGCACGGTGTCGACCAGCCAGATCAAGTCGGCACTGCAGACCGCGCAGGACCAGGTGTCCCAGGCCAACGGCTGATCCCGACGGCGCCCCGGGTGATGGTGCCATCGCCCGGGGCGCCGCCCCTTCCCATCCCTGCACCCGCCGGAAGGTGATCCACATGTCAACGACGGTCCTCCCCGAGTCGTCCCGAGCTGCGGAGCTGACGACCGACTCACGGTCCACGCTCGCGAACAAGCCGCCCAAGCGGCGCCGTCACGGGCAGTGGCTGCCGTACGTGCTCCTGGCTCCCGCGATCCTGTTCGAGCTGCTCATCCACATCGTCCCGATGCTCACGGGCATCTGGATCAGCCTCGTCCAGCTCACCAAGTACTTCATCGCCAACTGGTCGAGCGCACCGTGGGCGGGCCTGCACAACTACAGCGTCGCGCTCGACTTCAACCAGGCGATCGGCAAGAGCCTGCTCAACTCGTTCCTGGTCACGTGCGGGTTCACCGTCCTGGTGGTCGGGTTCGCGTGGGTCCTCGGCATGGCCGCGGCGGTCGCCCTGCAGCGCGAGTTCCGCGGACGCTCCCTGTTCCGCACGCTGTTCCTGGTGCCCTACGCGCTGCCCCTCTACGCCGGCATCATCGCCTGGAAGTTCATGTTCCAGCGCGACACCGGCGCGATCAACCACATCCTCGTCGACCAGCTGCACCTCATGGCGCACGGTCCGTTCTGGCTGATCGGCAACAACGCGTTCGTCGCGATCGTGATCGTCGCCATCTGGCGGCTGTGGCCGTTCGCGTTCCTCATGCTCATGGCAGGCCTGCAGTCGATCCCGCAGGACGTCTACGAGGCGAGCTCGGTGGACGGCGCCAAGCCGTTCCGGCAGTGGCGCAGCATCACCCTGCCGATGGTGCGGTCGGTCAACGTCACCCTGGTCCTCGTGATGTTCCTCTGGACGTTCAACGACTTCAACACGCCCTACGTGCTGTTCGGCTCGACCGCGCAGCCGCCGGCCGCGGACCTCATCTCGTTCCACATCTACAACGCCTCGTTCATCACGTGGAACTTCGGCTCCGGCGCCGCGATGAGCGTGCTGCTGCTGCTGTTCCTGCTCATCGTCACGAGCGCCTACCTGCTCTTCACCAACCGGAGGTCCCAGCGTGCGTGAGACAACTGGCTCCAAGACGTTCCGCGTCATCGTCATCGTCCTGCTGTCGATCTTCACGATCGTGCCCCTGTACGTCATGATCACCTCGGCCCTCAAGCCGCTCGGTGACGTGCAGGGCGCGTTCACGTGGATCCCGACACACCTCACCTTCCAGCCGTTCATCGACATCTGGACCACGGTGCCGCTGGCGACCTACTTCGTGAACAGCCTGGTCGTCTGCTCGATCGCGACGCTGTTCTCGCTCGTCATCGCGATCTTCGCCGCGTACGCGGTGTCGCGGTGGACGTTCCGCGGTCGCAGCACGTTCACCACCTCGATCCTGGCGACCCAGATGTTCCCCGGCGTGCTGTTCCTGCTGCCGCTGTACCTCATCTTCGTCAACCTGGACCAGTTGCTCGGCATCCAGCTCGTCGGCACCCAGCTCGGCCTGATCATCACGTACCTGACGTTCGTGCTGCCGTTCTCGATCTGGATGCTCGCCGGCTACTTCGAGACCATCCCGCGCGATCTCGACGAGGCCGCCATGGTGGACGGGTCGGGTCCGCTCGGGGCGTTGTTCCGGGTGATCCTGCCGGCCGCGCGACCGGGCATCGTGGCCGTCGCGATCTACTCGTTCATGACGAGCTGGGGTGAGGTGCTGTTCGCGTCCGTCCTGACGAACGGGAACTCGCAGACCCTCGCCGTGGGCCTGCAGCAGTACTCGACCCAGACGAACGTCTACTGGAACCAGATCATGGCCGCCTCGCTCGTGGTCAGCATCCCGGTCGTCGTCGCGTTCCTCATCGTCCAGCGGCAGTTCGTCGCCGGTCTGACCGCAGGCGCCGTCAAGTAGTAGGGGCGAGCCACTCGCGGAGGGACGGTGCGGGTCGGACCCGCACCGTCCCTCCCGGCATGGTCGCCCCGTCGCTGGCGCGACGGTCCGGAGCCGGCGGGACAGGCCCACCTGTCTCCGCACGGCGCGTCCGAGCGACCGGCGGACGGCGGCGGACCAGGAGAGGATGGAGACCATGAGCGACGACAGCACGAGTGAGCCGCGCGGGCGGCAGTTGCGGCCCGGACAGACGAGCCGGGTGCACGTGGTCGACGTGACGACCGGCGAGGACCGGGTCGTGTTCGTGAGCGACCGCGTGCTCGTCGAGGCGCCGAACGTGTGGATCGACCGGGCGGGGACCTCGGACGAACGGCTCGTGCTCAACGGCGACGGCGACCTCTTCACGCTCCCCGTGCCGCGGACCGGCGTGGTCCTCGACGAGAACGACCTGGTGCGGGTGCCGATGGACGGTGTCCCGGAGATCAACAACGACCACGTGCTCGATCCGTCCGGCACCTCGATCGTGGTCTCCGCCCGCGACGGCGACCTCTACCGCGTCGCACTGCCCGAGGGCACCGCGGCCGAGCCCGCCGAGCGGATCACCGACGCCGCCGCCGCGCCGGTCCGCCGGAAGTTCTACCTGCACGGCATCGCGCCCGACGGGTCCTCGCTCGCGGCGATCGTGGGCGAGCTGTCGGACGACGGCGTGTGGTCGACGGACGTCGCGCTCGTGGACCCGGCGACCGGCGAACCGACGTTCGTGACGCGCGACGAGCACGCCGACGACGGCGTGGTGTTCGCCCCGGACGGGTCCGCCCTGCTCTGGAACTCCGAACGATGGGAGTCCGAGCCCGGGCACGCGCAGCTGACACGGTTGCGACTCGACGGGGTACCGGACAGCACCGCGGAGCGCCCCGCGCTGACGGAACGAGCGGAGCAACTGACGCACGACGAGCGCGTGAACTGGTTCCCCCACCCGTCCCCGGACGGCCGGCACCTGCTGTACCTGGCGTACCCGACGGGTACCCAGGGGCACCCGGCCGACCGCGACGTCGAACTCCGGATGCTCCCCGGTGACGCCGTGCTCGGGACCACGACCGAGGCTCCGCGGACCGTCGCGGTGATGCAGGGTGGCCAGGGAACGGTGAACGTGCCGCCGTGGGCGCCGAGCTCGACGTGGTTCGCCTACTGCGACTACCCAGTCGACTGACCCGCGTCGAGATCACACGACACGCCGCCTCCCGTCGTGGGGAAGCGGCGTGTCGTGCGATTTCGGCACAGATGCCGTGCGTGCGGGACGGTCAGATGTCGCGCACCTGGCCGTTCTTGATGTGCAGACGGCGCTCGGCGCGGCGGGCGACCCACGAGTCGTGCGTCACGATGACGACCGTCAGGCCGCGGTCCTTCCACTGACCCTCGATGATCGACATGATCTCGTCACGGGTGCCCTCGTCGAGTGCCCCCGTCGGTTCGTCCGCCAGGAGCACCTTCGGGTTCTTGACCAGCGCCCGGGCGATCGCGACACGCTGCTGCTGGCCGCCGGACAGCTCGGCGGGCAGGTGCTCGAGGCGCTCGCCCAGTCCGACCGACTCGAGCGCCGCGGTCGCGCTCCGGGTGATCTCGTCACGTGACGACCGGGCGAGCGACCCCGCGAACGCCGTCTCGACGTTCTCGCGAGCGGTCAGCGTCGGGATGAGGTTGAAGGACTGGAACACGAACCCGATCTCGGATGCCCGGATCTCGGTGAGGGCGCCGTCGCCGAGCTCGGCGATGTCCCGGTCGCCGAGCACGACGGACCCGGACGTGGGTCGGTCGAGCGCGCCGAGCATCTGCAGCAGCGTCGACTTGCCGCCGCCGGTCGGCCCCTGGATCGCGACGAGCTGGCCGGTCGGGATCTCGAGGTCGACCCCGGCCAGGGCGGTGACCTTCTTGTTCTTCTGGGCGTAGGTCTTGCCGACGCCGCTCAGCTGGTACATGGGGCGGTTCCCGCTGGCCGGTGCTGCGGCGGGTGCGATGGTCGAGACGCGGTCCGTGGTGGACATCGGTGCTCCTGACTGGTCGGTGGCGCTCGGGATCCGAGAGGGGTTCGAGGACGTGTCGGTGGGCATCAGGCGACGCTCCGGAGTGCTTCTGCCGGGCGGAGCCGGGAGGCCCGCCAGCCGCCGAGGACACCGGCGAGCAGCCCGCCGAGGATCGCCAGACCGATCGCGACGAGGATGATCTCGACGGTGACGGGGGCGTGCAGCACGACGTCGGTGGTCGAGGCCGTCTGTCCGCCGCCGAAGCCCCCCGCCCCGCCGAACCCACCCGAGGTCGCACCGGATCCGCTCGTGCCGGCGTTCGCCGCGCCGGTTGCGGCGGCCCCGGGGAACCCGCCGCCGGTGCCGGCGCCGCCACGGGCCCCGTTCGTGCCGGTGCTGGAGGCGCTGGCGGAGATGGTGGGGGCGATGACGTTGATGACGAGGATGCCGACCAGGCCCGCGACGGCTCCGACGACGCCGCCGATGATGCCCTGGACGAACGACTCCCCGGCGACCTGCCGGGTGATGCGGCCGTTGGACCAGCCGATGGCCTTCAGGGTGCCGAACTCGCGGGTGCGGCGGCTCACGCCGGAGATCGTGAACAGGATGGCGATGAGGAACGCGGCGGCGAGGACCACGATCGACAGCCAGGTGCCGAGGTTCGACACGAGGCTCGACGCGGTCGAGAGGGACCCGGACACGCTCGATGCGAGGTCGGCCTCGGTGGAGACGGTCGCCTTGGTGAGCTTCTTCTCGAGCGCGGTCTTGATGCTGCTGACGTCCGAGGACGACGTCGCGGAGACGTAGATCGTGGTGACCTTGCCGGTCTCGCTCGAGAGCTTCTGTGCGGTGTCGAGCGGGATGTACGAATCCGACGCGGTCGCGGAGTCGGACGACGTGGACGCCACGATGCCGACCACGGTGAACGTCGTGTCGCCGATCGAGATGGTGTCGCCGACGGTCTTCGACTGGCTCTTGGCGTACGTCTTGTCGAGCACGACGACGTCCTTGCCGGCGTCCGAGGCCGTGAGCGCCCGGCCCTTCGTGAGCTTCGCGCTCGTCAGGGGGCCGACCGTGCTGCTGCCGGTCGGGATGCCCGTGACCGTGAACTCGTCGACGCTGAAGTTCCCGCCGCCGAAGCCGCCGCCCTCGCCGCCGGTGGGAGCCTCACGGGTGCCCGTTCCCGTACCGGTGCCCGACGAGCCCGAGGACGATCCCGGCTGCTGCGTGATCGAGCCGGAGAAGGTGCTGTTCGTGAGGTTGAGGACACCGGACGCGGCGGAGACGCCTGAGGTCGAGGTGACGGTCTTCACGGTGCTGTCCGACATGGCGGTGGTGCCGCGGGTGACCGACAGCCGCGACTTCGACAGCTTCGTGGTGCCGTCGCTGCCGGTGGCACCGCCGCTCTGGCCGAAGCCGAAACTCGGGCGGCCGCCGTCCGTGGTGGCGCTCGCGGTCTGCGTGACCGTGATGTCGGTGCCGACGCCGTACACGGACTGCAACACGCTGGACTGCGCTGCCTTCACGCCGCTCGAGATCGACGACACGATGATCACGAGCGCGATGGCCAACGCCATCCCGATCGCGATGATCACGGTCTGCTTCTTGCGGTTCGTGAGCTCGCGCCTGAGGTAGGTCAGGAACATGGTTCTCCTCGCAGGGGTCGGCGGGGAACACCGTCATGCTGTCGCAGGACGGGGCCGACGAGGAGACCGTAGGGAGGGGTGCTGTGCGCGGTGTTGCCCGCTCCTATGGGGTTCCCCAGTGCGGTCGACCTCGGCTCAGCACCTCACCCGACGAGACCGGACGCCTGCGCGACCGAGGGGACGGCCGGGCCGGGGAACACGTCGAGGACGAAGTCGTCCTCCTCGTGGTGCACGAGCGGTGACCGGGGCCAGCGCGCGCGGAGGCGGGCGTGCACGGCGTCGCCGTCGAGCGCAGCGTCGCCGATCGGGTGGCGCCAGTGGCATGCGACGAGGACCCCGTCCGGGTCGAGGGACCGGAACACCTGCTCGACCGTCGTTCCGAGGTCGGCGGCGCTCAGGTCGTGGCCGACCTCGGACAGCACGACGAGGTCGAAGCGCCCGTCCGGCCACTCCTGGGGGACGGTCATGCGGAGGAACGTCGCGCGCGGTGCCGTGCGGCGGGCCTGCTCGAGGGGTGCCCGGGCCATGTCGACGCCGAGCACCGCGTCCGTCCGCTCCGTGAGCTCACGGGTGAGGAACCCCGTCGCGCAGCCGATCTCGAGCGCGGACCGCCAGCGCTCCCGCGGGAGCGCCGCCATCGTGACGGCCCGCTTCCGGCGCTCGTACCAGTCGTGCTCGAAGTCCCGGCCGTCCGGTCGGCGCGCGGAGTGCGCCTCGGAGGACGCGCGGGTCCGCGAGCCGGACCCGTCCGGCGACGGCTGGTCCACCGGTCCGGGGTCGCCCCCGCCCGGTGCGGGGGGCGTCCTGGGGTCCTCCTCGGCCGGTGCTGCCGTCGTCCTGGGGTCCTCCTCGGCGGGTGCTGCCGTCGTCCTGGGGTCCTCCTCGGCGGGTGCTGCCGTCGTCCTGGGGTCCTCCTCGACCGGTGCTGCCGTCGTTCCGGGCTCCTCGATGCTCGGCCGCTCGGTGGCGGCGATGCGGAAGAAGACCTCCTCCGCGCGCGTGAAGTGCTCGAGGTGACGGAGGTCGACGATCGCCTCGTCGCCCGGGGCGTCCGAGAGGGCGCCGACCTGCGATGCGTACATCGTGAGCGCGATGAACTTCCGCTCACGCAGCGCGGGCGGGACCGGGAGGGCCGTGACACGGTCCCACGGACCGCTCGCCGACGCGGGGTCGTCCCAGTGCCACATCCAGATCGGGTACTCGACGAGCGTCACGCCGTCGTGGGCGGCGGCGGCCTCCTCGGCCACCTCGCCCGCGGCGCGGTGGTCGCGGTCACCGTCACCCGTCCACGGCGCCGCGAGGAGGGTCGGGGTCGGCATGCCCGCGAGGACGTGGTCGAGCGCGTCACGCAGCGTCGAGCGGTGCTCGCGGAGCTCGCCGTCCGGCAGGCGGACGCGGGTGGCGCGGATGTCCGGCTGGAGCACCTGGAGCGCCGTCGCGAACTCGGACTCGCGGAGCGCGGCGAGCCGCTCGGGCGTGGTCGTCGGGGAGTCCGGGTGCGACCGCTCGCCGCGCGTGGCGAGCAGGACCCGTGCCGGCAACCCGAGTTCGGCGGCCGTCGCCAGCAGCCCCCCGGCGGCGAGGGTCTCGTCGTCCGGGTGGGGTGCGAGCACCACGACCGACGCGATCCCGTCGAGGTCGAGCCGCTCCGTCGTCCGCTCCGCGAGGAACGTCGTCCACGACGCGGGGTCGGTGCCGGGCTCCCGGTGGTCGAAGCTCACCATGTCAGTCATCCTCGGTCGTGTCGGACGGATGGTGCGCGGACGGCGCGGCGGTCGGGTGGAGCACCCTGCCACCGTACGCACGGAGGAGCGGCTGCGCCGCCGCCCGACAGATGTCGGGGATGCCGACGCCATCGCATCCACAGGCGGTCCTCCGGTCCTCCTCAGACCGCTCATAGGCGAGTCCAGATACTCGGAAGACGTGACCATCTCCCAGCCCTCAGCCGCTCCCCGTCTCACCCGTGCCGACGGCTCGCCGTTGCGCATCCTCGTCGTCGACGACGAGTCCAGCCTGACCGACCTGCTCTCCATGGCCCTGCGGTACGAGGGGTGGGACGTCACGAGCGCGAACGGCGGTCAGGACGCCCTGGCCAAGGCCCGCGAGTTCCGGCCGGACGCGATGGTGCTCGACGTGATGATGCCGGACCTCGACGGCCTCCAGGTCCTCAACCGACTCCGGCAGAACAACGACGACACCCCCGTCCTCTTCCTCACCGCGAAGGACAGCGTCGAGGACCGGGTGAGCGGGCTCACGGCGGGCGGCGACGACTACGTCACGAAGCCGTTCAGCCTGGAGGAGGTCGTGGCGCGGCTCCGCGGACTGATCCGACGGTCGCAGATCAGCATCGCCGAGGCCGGTGACTCCACGATCACCGTCGGCGACCTCGTGCTCGACGAGGAGTCGTACGAGGTGCACCGTGCCGGTCGGTCGATCGAACTCACCGCCACCGAGTTCGAGCTCCTCCGCTTCCTCATGCGGAACCCGCGACGCGTGCTCTCGAAGGCACAGATCCTCGACCGCGTCTGGAGCTACGACTTCGGCGGCAAGTCGAGCGTGGTCGAGATCTACATCTCGTACCTGCGCAAGAAGATCGACGCGGGCGAGACGCCGATGATCCACACGGTCCGCGGCGTCGGTTACGTCATCAAGCCGACGTCCTGACCGACGGGTGACCACGCCCGGACCGCCCCGACGAAGGCACCTCCACCCATGACGCTCCGTCGACGCCTCGTGCTCAGCATCGTCGCCCTCGTCGTCGCCGTGAGCGCGGTGATCGGCGCGGGCAGCATCATCGCGCTCGCGACCATCCAGACGACGAGCATCGACTCGCAGATCGAACACGCGACGGACCGGGCGCAGAGCCACCTGAACCAGGGCGGCGGCGGATTCGGAGGCGCGCCTCCCGACGATCTCGCCCGACCGGCCGGTCAAGCGGCCGGGACGCTCACGGCCGTGTACCTCAACGGGAACCGTGTCTTCAGCACGATCATCCAGGAGAGCGGCTCCATCAAGCAGCTCACCGCTGGCCAGGCGCAGACGCTCGCGCAGGCGACCGTGGGGAACGGGGCGCAGACCGTGCACCTCGGGGGCAGCGTCGGTGACTACCGGGTCGCCGCGGTCGCGACCACGAACGGCGTGCTCGTCGTCGGCCTGCCGATGGCCCCGGTCTACGCGAGCATCTGGAACCTCATCTGGGTGGTCGTCGTCGTGATGGTCGTCGCGCTCGTCGCCGCGAGCCTCGTCGCCACGTACGCCGTCCGCCGTTCCCTGCGCCCGCTCGAACGCGTCGCCGAGACCGCGACGACGGTCGCGCGCCTGCCGCTCGTCCGGGGCGACCAGCTCGCCGACGTGCGGGTGCCGCAGCAGGACACCGACCCGCGGACCGAGGTCGGGCGCGTCGGCACCGCCTTCAACCGCATGCTCGGCCACATCGGCGACGCCATGCGTGCCCGTGAGGCCAGCGAGGACAAGGTCCGGCAGTTCGTCGCCGACGCGTCGCACGAGCTCCGGACCCCGTTGGCGTCCATCCGCGGGTACGCCGAACTGACGCGGCGCATGTCCGTCGACCTGCCCGACGACGTCGTGTACGCCATGAGTCGCGTGGAGGCCGAGTCCGTCCGGATGACCGGGATGGTCGAGGACCTGCTGCTGCTCGCCCGACTCGACGAGGGGCGCGAGATCCAGTTCGACGACGTCGACCTGACCGGGCTCGTCCTCGACGCCGTGAACGACGCGCACGCCGCCAGTCCCGGCCATCTCATCGACGTGGACGTGCCGGACGAGCCCGTCGTGGTGCTCGGCGACGCCGCACGGTTGCACCAGGTGGTCGTCAACCTCGTCACGAACGCCCGCACGCACACCCCGGACGGCACCCGGATCACGGTCGGGATCGCGACCGGGCCGGAGGGGGTGGACTTGACCGTCCGCGACACCGGACAGGGAATCGACCCCGCGTTCCTGCCGAAGATGTTCGAGCGGTTCGCGCGTGCCGACAGCTCGCGGAGCCGGACCGCCGGATCGACCGGCCTCGGGCTCGCGATCGTCGACGCGGTCGTCCAGGCCCACGGCGGCGTCGTGTCCGTCCGGAGTGTCCCGGGCGACACGGTGTTCACGGTCCGTCTGCCGGCGGTGCCGTCGAGCCCGGACGACCTGCGCCGATCGGGAGTCGCCGCGTCGGGCGCGTGAGCGGTCGTCCGCCGGTTGTGGCCCTGCGGCGGGACTGGTACGCTTCCGGAAGCCAAAGACCGCCGGTTGCCGCCGTGCCTGCACAGTTCCCACTGTTGCTGGTGTGGTGGCCGAAGGTCCTCGTCCGACGAGGCAGCCCGCGCAGGTGTTCCGAACCGCTCACACGCCTCGCGTGGGTCCAGCTCCGAGCCTCTGCGCCGGAGCTTTTTTCGTGTTCGGGACCGGGGGCTGCCGGCACAGACCCTAAGGAGAGCCATGGCGAACAAGGAAGCTGCGGTCGCCGAGCTGTCGGATCACTTCCGCAACTCGAACGCCGTCCTGCTGACCGAGTACCGCGGTCTCACGGTTGCCCAGCTCAAGCAGCTGCGGACTGACATCCGCGAGCACGCCACGTACGCCGTGGTGAAGAACACGCTCACGAAGATCGCTGCCAACGAGGCGGGCATCTCGTCGTTCGACGACGAGCTGGCCGGTCCGTCCGCGATCGCCTTCGTGCACGGTGACACCGTCGCCGTCGCGAAGTCGCTGCGTGCATTCGCCAAGGCGAACCCTCAGCTCGTGGTCAAGGGGGGGTACTTCGACGGTAACCCCCTGACCGCTTCTGAGGTGGACAAGCTCGCCGACCTCGAGTCGCGGGAGGTGCTGCTCGGCAAGCTGGCCGGCGCCTTCAAGGCATCGCTGTTCGGCGCCGCGTACCTGTTCAACGCGCCCCTCTCGCAGGCCGTCCGCACCGTCGAGGCACTGCGCGAGAAGCAGGAGTCCGCAGCCTGATCGGGCCTGCGGTAGACAACCACACCACGTAGCAAGGAGAGAACAATGGCCAAGCTGTCCCAGGACGAGCTCATCGACGCCTTCAAGGAGCTCACGCTCATCGAGCTCTCGGACTTCGTCAAGAAGTTCGAGGAGGTCTTCGAGGTCACCGCCGCCGCTCCCGTCGCCGTCGCCGCCGCTGGTGGCGCGGGCGCCGCCCCGGCCGAGGAGGTCGAGGAGAAGACGGAGTTCGACGTCGTGCTCGAGTCCGCCGGCGACAAGAAGATCCAGGTCATCAAGGAGGTGCGCGCCCTCACGAGCCTCGGCCTCGGCGAGGCGAAGGCGCTCGTCGACGGTGCCCCCGCGAACGTCCTCGAGGGCGTCAACAAGGAGACCGCCGACAAGGCCGCCGACCAGCTCAAGGGCGCCGGCGCGACCGTCACGGTCAAGTAAGACCCGTCGGTACCGCTCGCACGGAGGCCGTCGTCCCCTCGGGGACGGCGGCCTCCGTCGTTCCCGGGCGACGAACCGCCCGTCGTCGCCGGGCGCCACATGCGCGCGCTCACCGACGGTGCGACGGCGCCCGTCCGCGTCGGCGCGCGCGACTACCCTGGACCCTCATGACGAGGATCGCGCCGTGAGTCGGATGGACGCCGTCGCCGGCGGCGGTGGCATGCGGGGCGGCGGCGGGGGCGGACCCATGCGCGGCAACCGGATCTCGAGCGGCGACCCGGACGCCCAGCGGGCCATGAACGCGGCAGCGCCGAAGATCCCCGACCTGCTCGGTCGCATCGCGGGGCTGTTCCGGCCGCATCGCACGGCGATCATCGGGACCGTCGTGCTCGTGCTCCTCGGGGCGGCGCTCAGCGTGATCCCGCCGCTGCTCACCCAGAGGGCGTTCGACCTCGGGCTCTTCCCCCGGTCCGGACATCCCGACCTGCCCGTGCTCGGATGGCTCGTCGCGAGCATGGTCGCGCTGTGGATCGCGTCGGCGGGGCTCGGCGTCTGGCAGACCTACCTGACCGCGACCGTCGGCAACCGGGTGATGGGTGCCATGCGCACGCAGCTGTTCGGTCACCTGCAGCGCATGGAACTCGCGTTCTTCACGCGCACGAAGACCGGTGTCATCCAGTCGCGCCTCCAGAACGACGTCGGTGGGGTCGCGAGCGTCCTCAACAACACCATCTCGTCCGTCCTCGGCAACACCGTGACCGTGATCGCCGCCGTCGTCGCGATGGTGCTGCTCAGTTGGCAGATGACGATCGTCGCGGTCGTGCTCCTGCCGCTGCTGGTGATCGCGCAGCGTCGCGTCGGCCGGGTCCGCGCCCGCATCGCCGCCGAGACGCAGGAGTCCCTGTCGGACATGACGGCGATCACCCAGGAGGCCCTGAGCGTGTCGGGCATCCTGCTCGCCAAGAGCTTCAACCGCCAGGGCGCCGAGATCGACCGGTACGAGGCCGAGAACCGCAACCAGATCCGCCTGCAGGTGCGTCAGCAGATGTCCGGACAGTGGTTCTTCGCGATCGTGCAGATCTTCCTGTCCGTGATCCCGGCGATCATCTACCTCGTCGCGGCCTGGCTCATCGTCGGTGGTGTGCCCGTCACCGCCGGGACGATCGTCGCGTTCACCACCGTGCAGTCGCGGCTCTTGTTCCCGACGGTCGGGTTGCTCCGCGTCGTGCTCGATCTGCAGACGTCCGGGGCGCTGTTCGCGCGCATCTTCGAGTACCTCGACCTGCGGCCGGCCATCACCGACCCGGCGGATCCCGTCCCCGTGGACGAGTCGCGGATCGGCGCGCTCGCGTTCGAGGACGTCACGTTCGTCTACCCGGACGGCGACCCGGACGAGCCGACGCTCCGTGGGTTGTCGTTCGACCTCGAGCCCGGACGTTTCGCCGCGTTCGTCGGACCGTCGGGCGCCGGCAAGACCACGATCTCGTACCTCGTGCCCCGGTTGTACGACGCGACGACGGGCACGGTCCGGTTCGCTGGCACCGACGTCCGCGCGATCGCGCAGGACGACCTGGTGCGGCACGTCGGCGTCGTGAGCCAGGAGACCTACCTGTTCCACGCGACGATCGCCGACAACCTCCGCTACGCCAAGCCGGACGCGACCGACGACGAGCTCCGCGCGGCCGCCCGTGCCGCCAACATCGACGCGACGATCCAGTCGTTCCCCGACGGCTACGCGACCGTCGTGGGGGAGCGCGGCTACCGACTCTCCGGCGGCGAGAAGCAGCGCATCGCGATCGCGCGCGTCCTGCTCAAGGACCCGCCGGTGCTCGTGCTCGACGAGGCGACGAGCGCGCTCGACTCCATCTCGGAGCGGGTGGTGCAGGACGCCCTGGACGCGGCCGCCCGCGGTCGGACGACGATCGCGATCGCGCACCGGTTGTCCACCGTGCGGGACGCCGACGTCATCTTCGTCGTCGACCACGGCCGGATCGTCGAGCGCGGCGACCACGAAGAGCTCCTGGCACTCGGCGGTGTCTACGCGGCGCTGCACCGTCAGCAGAACGAGCCGGTGGTCGCCGCTGCCCAGGGCGTCGAGGCCTGAGCGCAGGGCCTCGGGAGGCGCGGCGCCGCGGGAGACCCGTGCGCCGTCCGCTGCCGGGGGGCGTTCGCCGACCTGCCAGGTCATGCGGCAGGGGCACGACGTACACTCGATGACCGTGCGCTACGCCAACTCCGTCATCGACCTGGTCGGGAACACCCCGCTCGTCCGCCTCAACTCGGTGACGGCGGGGATCGCCGCGACCGTCCTCGTCAAGGTCGAGTACTTCAACCCGGGTGGCTCGGCCAAGGACCGCATCGCCACCCGGATCATGGACGACGCCGAGGCGAAGGGGCAGCTCGGACCGGGCGGCACGATCGTCGAGCCCACGAGCGGCAACACCGGCGTCGGTCTGGCGCTCGTCGCCCAGCAGCGTGGGTACCGGTGCGTCTTCGTCCTCCCCGACAAGGTGGGCGAGGACAAGCGCAACGTCCTCACCGCCTACGGTGCCGAGATCGTCATCACCCCGACCGCCGTGCCGCCGGAGCACCCCGAGTCCTACTACTCGGTCTCCGACCGCCTGGTGCAGGAGATCCCCGGCGCGTTCAAACCGAACCAGTACGCCAACCCGAACGGGCCGCGCAGCCACTACGAGACGACCGGCCCCGAGATCTGGCGGGACACCGACGGGACGATCACGCACTTCGTCGCGGGCGTCGGAACCGGCGGCACGATCAGCGGGACGGGACGGTACCTCAAGGAGGTCTCGGAGGGCGGCGTGCGCATCGTCGGTGCGGACCCCGAGGGCAGCGTCTACTCCGGCGGCACCGGACGCCCGTACCTCGTCGAGGGTGTCGGTGAGGACTTCTGGCCGCCCGCCTACGACGGCAGCGTCGTCGACGAGGTCATCGCGGTCTCGGACGCGGAGTCGTTCGCGATGACCCGCCGCCTCGCCCGCGAGGAGGGCCTGCTCGTCGGTGGCTCCAGCGGCATGGCCGTCGTGGCCGCCCTCCGTGCCGCGCGCGACCTCGGACCGGACGACGTCGTCGTCGTGCTCCTGCCGGACGGGGGCCGTGGCTACCTCGGCAAGATCTTCAACGAGCGCTGGATGCGCTCGTACGGGTTCGTCGAGACCGAGGACGAGCGCACGGTCGGCGCACTCCTGCAGGCCAAGACCGGCGCCCTGCCGGACCTCGTACACGCCCACCCGTCGGACACCGTGCGCGACGTCATCGACATCATGAAGACGTACGGGGTCTCGCAGATGCCGGTGCTCTCGGCCGAGCCGCCCGTCGTCATCGGCGAGGTCGTCGGCGCGATCGAGGAGCAGGAGCTGCTCGAGGCCGTGTTCACGGGCGCGGCCCGCATGACCGACTCGCTGTCGGCCTCGGTCGGCGACCCGCTGCCGATCATCGGCATCGGTGAGTCCGTCACGGCTGCCCGCCGTGCGCTCGAGGACACGAACGCCCTGCTCGTCGTCGAGGACGGCAAGCCCGTCTCGGTCGTCACCCGCCACGACCTGCTCGCGTTCCTGTCCGCGTAGCCGTTCCCGGCCCCGCTGGGCAGCCCCGCCGTGGAGCCGTCCGACCACCCACCCCGCCGTCATCACCAGGAGTCACCCCATGGCCGAGTTCTCCACCCGCGCGATCCACTCCGGGCAGGAGCCCGACGAGCGCACCGGTGCGGTGGTCCCGCCCGTGTTCCTCACCTCGACGTTCGTGCAGGACGGCATCGGGCGGATGCGCAACGGGTACGAGTACTCACGGTCCGGCAACCCCACACGTGACTCCCTGCAGGAGCAACTCGCCGACCTCGACGGCGGTGTCCGCGCGTTGTCGTTCTCGTCCGGCCTCGCCGCCGAGGACGCCCTGCTCCGCGCCGTCCTCGCGCCGGGCGCCCACGTCGTGATGGGCAACGACGTCTACGGCGGCACCCATCGCCTCGTGAACCGCCTGCACGTGCCGTGGGGGGTCGAGCTCACCACCGTCGAGATGAGCGACCTCGACGCGGTGCGCGCCGTCCTCCAGGCAGGGGAGCCCGGCCGCACGGTGGTGCTCTGGGTCGAGACGCCGACGAACCCCCTGATGAAGATCGTCGACATCGCCGCGCTCGCCGCGATCGGGCACGAGGTCGGCGCACTCGTCGTCGTCGACAACACGTTCGCGTCCCCGTACCTCCAGCAGCCGCTCGCGCTCGGTGCCGACGTCGTCGCGTACTCCACCACCAAGTACCTCGGTGGCCACTCGGACGTCGTGGGCGGTGCGATCGTGCTGCGCGACGAGGAGCTCGCCGAGCGCGTCGGCTTCGTGCAGTTCGCCGCAGGAGCGATCTCCGGGCCCATGGACGCCTGGCTGACGACCCGGGGCATCAAGACCCTGGCGGTCCGGATGGAACGGCACTCGGCGAACGCGCAGGCCGTCGCCGAGGCGCTCGTCGGGCACCCGGCGGTCGAGCGGGTGTTCTACCCGGGCCTCGAGTCCCACCCGGGTCACGCGATCGCGGCGAAGCAGATGCGCGGGTTCGGCGGGATGCTGTCGGTCGCGCTGACGGGTGGTCCGGAGGCCGCACGCCGGTTCGCCGAGTCCACCGAGGTGTTCCAGCTCGCGGAGTCGCTCGGTGGTGTCGAGTCGCTCATCGGATACCCGAGCGAGATGACCCACGCCTCGGTCAAGGGCACCGAGCTCGCGGTGCCCGAGCACGTGGTCCGCCTGTCGGTCGGCATCGAGGACGTCGCCGACCTCGTGGCCGACGTCGAGCAGGCCCTGACCCGGTGACCCTCCCGCCCGGGCGCGCGGCGAGGCCGGGGCGCGCGGGCATCCTGGGACGCGGATACGTCCTGCCGACCGTCGGCATGGTCGCGATCGTCGCCGTCAGCGCGTTCCAGAACCTGGCGATGGCCACGATCATGCCGGTGATCAGCCGCGACCTCGACGGCGAGGCGCTGTACTCGCTGGCCTTCGCCGCGCCGCTCGCCGCAGGGGTGCCGGGCATGGTGGTGGCCGGCACCTGGGCGGACCGGTCGGGGGCACGCGTGGTCACGATCGTCTCCGCGCTGCTCTTCGCGCTCGGCACGGCGATCGTGGCCCTGGCGGGGTCGATGCCGGTGTTCCTCGGCGGACGCCTCGTCGAGGGCTTCGGCGCGGGGGCCCTCACGGTCGTGCTGTACGTCATCGTGTCGCGGATCTACCCCGAGTACCTGCACGGACGGATCTTCGCGGGCTTCGCCGGCGCGTGGGTCGTGCCGGGCCTCGTCGGTCCGGCGGCCGCCGGTGTCGTGACGGACACGTGGGGCTGGCACTGGGTGTTCGTCGGCGCGCTCGTCATCGCCGTCGGTTCGTTCGTCCTCCTGCTGCCGAGCCTCCGGCGTCTCCCGGTCCCCGACGTCGCGGACCGCCCAGCGTGGCCGGGCCCGCGCATCGCCTGGTCCGCCGTCGCGGCCGTCGCGGTGCTCGGGCTCAACACCGCCCCGGACCTCGCCGGCGCACTCGGGCCCCTCGTGCTCGCCGTCGGACTCGTGGTCGCGGTGGTCGGGCTGCGCCCCCTGCTGCCGGTGGGGACGTTCCGGGTCGCACCGGGCCTCCCGGCCGTCGTCGTGATGCGCGCCGTCGCCGGCGCCGCCTACATGGGCAGCGAGGTGTACCTGCCGTACCTGCTCCAGGCGCACCACGGGTTCAGCCCGTCGGCGGCCGGTGTCACCCTGACCCTGGCGGCGATCAGCTGGGCCGCCGCGAGCTGGGCCCACGGCCGGATCCCGGAACGGGTGCTCACGGCGCGCCGCACCTTCAGCATCGGACTGACGCTCGTGGCGCTCGGGCTGCTCGCCGCGTTCGTCGTCGCCGTCACCGGTGTCCTGCCGGTCGTGATGATCGCCGGGTGGTTCGTGGCGGGTGCCGGCATGGGGATCGTCTACCCGCGGACCTCGATGCTCACACTCCGGCTCAGTGACCGCGCGGACCAGGGATCCGCGAGTTCCGCCCTGGCGATCGGGGACGCCGCCGGCGCGGTCATGGGGCTCGCGATCACGGGCGTCGCCTTCACGGCGTTCGGGGGTCGGGCGGCCACCGTGTCGTTCGCGGTGGTGTTCGGCGCGATGACGCTCGTGGCGCTCGCCGGCCTGGCCCTCGTCCGCCGCGTCGGGCCCGTGCCCGCCCCACGCGGGTGACGGAGCGGGCGACGCGGCGGTGCCGGCCGTCCCGCCGTGTGTAGCGTGGGGCGCCGGACGACCAGGGAGGACGTGATGCGGCGGGGCAGGACGGTGGCCGTGGTGACGCGGTGCGTCATCCTCGCCGCGGTGGTCGCGGTCGGGCCCGCCGCCTGCGCGGCGGAGGACGGCACGACCCCGACGCCGGTGCGGAGCACGGACCTCACGGGGGCCGACGGCGGGTTCGACGAGCACGCGCGCATCGCCGTCGTGATGCCGGCGGGCGCATCCCCCAGCGGCACGCGCGGAGCCAGGGCCGACGCGACCCCCGGCGCGACGGAGCCCGGCGCGATCGCCACACCCACGCCCGGACTCGACGGGGCCTTCCGATCCGCGCTCACTGCATCCGGCTACGTGCCGGACGTGCGCATCGCCTCCCGTCCGGACGCGCAGTCCGCGGCGATCGTCGCCGCGGCGATGGCCGGGGCGAAGGTGGTCGTGGTCGAAGCGGTCGACCCGACGGCGTTGGCCGCGGCGGTCCAGCGCGCGCAGGACGCGGGCGCGGTGGTGGTCGCGATCGGGGAACCCCTGCGGAAGGGGGGCGCGTCACGGCCGGTCGTCTCGGACTTCCGGCTCCCGGTGGGGAGCAGCGATGCCGACCTCGTCCGCCGAGTGGTCCGGCTCACCGACCGGCTCCAGGAGGGACGCCGCCCGTCCGGGGAGTGAGCGTCGTCGGACCATCGTCCGGCGACGGGCATCCGTGGCACGCCCCGGCTGGTGGCTGGTGGCTGGTGGCTGGTGGCTGGTGGCTGGTGGCAGCCGGCAGGGGCCCGGATCGCTCTGGGCGTCCTCCCAGCCGTGCTGCCCACCGATCGGATCGTCGCCTGCCTCCGCGCCGTGCGGTGCTGTGCGTCCGCTCAGGATCCGGACCGCGCCCGGGGCACGGCGACCGTCCCGCGATGTGCTGACTGTCCTGCCGGGGACCCCCCAGATTAGGGTCAGCACACGAATCTCCTGGAGCTCCCTGGGTCTCCTGGACAACGGTCAGAGAGGACAGTAGTGCCAACTCCCAAACTCACCCCTCATCGACGAGTCCTCGTCGGTGTCATCGCCGCGGCGTGCGTCGCCGGCACCTCGCTCCTCGCCGCGACCCCCGCCAACGCGGCCACCCGTGCGCCGCTGGGCAACTCCGTCCCGTCGTGGGCGACCCACGCGAACGACAGCGGGACCGTCGCCGCCGACACGAGCGTGGAGGGCGAGGTCTACCTGCCGCTCCGCGACCTGGCCGGGGCGACCGCCCTCGCCACGGCGGTGTCGACGCCCGGCAACCCGCAGTACCGCACGCCGCTGTCGCCAGCCGCGTGGATCGCGAAGTACGCGCCCACCAAGGCCGACGTCGACCAGGTGACGAGCTACCTGCGCGCGCAGGGCCTGACGATCTCGGGCGTCCCCGCGAGCCACCAGTACGTGGTCTTCCGCGGTCCCGCTGCCACGGTCCAGAGCGTCATGGGCACGACGCTCCACGAGTACCGCCACGACGGTCGCTCGCTCGTCGCGCCGTCCTCCACGCCGTCCCTGCCGACCGCGATCGCGGCGAAGGTCTCCGGTGTCAGCGTCGACCAGGGCCGGTTCACCACGCGTCCCGAGATCGTCGGCCAGGGGCAGACGCCCGCCGCCACCACACCGTCGCACGTGTTCGCTCAGTCGACCACGGCGCCGGCCGCGGTGAACGCGCAGTGCTCGGCCTACACGGGGCAGCACACCGCGACCGTCCCGGCCGCGTACGGCACGACGACCGTCGACACCTTCAACTGCGGCTACATCCCGTCGCAGCTGCGGTCCGCCTACGGTGTCTCGGCGCTCGAGGCACGGGGCGTCCAGGGCCAGGGGCAGACCGTCGCGATCATCGACGCGTACGCGTCGCCGACGATCATCCACGACACGAACACCTACTCGGCCAGCCACGGTGAGCCCCAGCTGACGAGCAGCACGTTCTCGCAGAAGATCCCGTCGGTGTCGCAGTTCACCGACCAGGAGGCCTGCGCGGAGCCGAGCGGCTGGCAGGGCGAGGAGACGCTCGACGTCGAGTCCGTGCACGCGGTCGCGCCCGCGGCGTCGATCCTGTACGTCGGTGGCACGAACTGCGGCGGGGGCCTGGACATCGCGATGTCCCGGATCCTCGACGGCGGCCTGGCCGACATCGTCAGCAACAGCTACGGCAACACCGGCGAGGACGTCCCGCTGTCGACCCTGCAGGGCGAGGAGAACATCCAGCTGCAGGCCGCCGGCGAGGGCATCGGCCTGTACTTCTCGAGCGGTGACAACGGCGACGAGACGGCGGCCCTCGGGCAGCCCGAGCCGGACTTCCCGGCCTCGTCCCCGTGGGTCACGGCGGTCGGCGGGACGAGCCTCGGCATCGACGCGTCGGGTCGCAAGGCCTACGAGACCGGCTGGGGGGACACGCTCGACAAGATCGTGTCGACGAACGGCACGGACTCCTACGCGGCACCGCTGCCCGGCAACCTGTTCGGTGGCGGCGCGGGTGGCGGTGCGAGCACGTACTTCGCCCAGCCGAGCTACCAGAAGGGCATCGTCCCCGCCGGTCTCGCGAACGGCAAGCGCGTCTCGCCGGACCTCGGGGCGCTGGCCGACCCGTACACCGGGTTCTCGATCGGCATCCGTCCGATCAAGGACGACAGCACGCTCGCCGCGGCGGCCTACGAGACCGAGACCTACGGTGGGACCTCGCTCGCGTCGCCGATCACGGCGGCCCTGATGGCGCTCGTCCAGCAGACGACCCACTCGCGGATCGGGTTCGCGAACCCGACGCTCTACGCGGTCGACCGCGTGGCCCCGTCGCTGTTCAACGACGTGACCCCGCCAGCCTCGCCGATCGCGCTGGCGTACACGAGTGCCACGAGCGGGAACAGCTACCTGGTCACGCTCAACACGGACACGTCGCTCACGACCGCGCGCGGCTACGACGACGTCACCGGCCTCGGCTCGGTGTCGTTCGACCTGCTCACCGCGCTCGCGAAGGCGAAGGTCTAGTCGACCGGTCCGACGCACCTCCGCGGGTGCACGAGACGCCGGTTCCCCACGAGGGGCCCGGCGTCTCGCCGTTCCGGCCGGGAGGCCCGGAGCGCCCCGTCAGGCGACCCGCGGGCCTGGCGGGGTCAGCGCCACCAGGCGGGGAGGGACGCGGTGATCGTGTCGACGAGCGCCTTGCGTGACCGCCGCGGACCGGCGACCCAGACGGTGATCGCGCCGACGAACCCCTGTGCGACGAACCCCGCGGCGACGTCGTGGAGGACCTCGGGCCGGTCCTCGGGCGCCATGCCGGCGATGTGCGCGACGCACGACACCCGGAAGTGCTCGGCGAGCAGCCGATGCAGCGAGGCGTCGTTCGGATCGGGGAGTGCCCACCGGTAGATCTCGCGGTGCGCGACGATGTGCTCGACGACGGCGCTGATGCCCCTGCGGGTGATCGTGCTCGGGTCGGCGCCCGGGACCTCGCGGAGCGCGGCGTCCTCGTCGCGGATGCTGTCGAGCTCGGGCGTCAGGACGTCGGCGAGGAGCGAGCCGGGGGAGACCGCGTGGGAGTAGAAGGTCGCGCGGTTGATGCCCGCGGCGCGCGTGACGTCCGCGACGGTGATGGCCGACACCGGCCGGTCGGCCGCGAGCCCGAGGATGGCCCCACGCAGCGCCGCCGTGGTGTGCAGGATCCGCGCGTCGACCATGGTCATCACCCCTCTGTGGACGCCCCGACGCTACCAGGAGGGCGGATCGCGGGGCCGGTTCGCGCACGGGCCGCGCCGATGCACGCAGAAGCGCGGCCCGCCGTGCGCGGGCCGATGCGGACCCGTAGCATTGGTCCCGGACCCGAATCGATTCGACCGGCGACCACCCCTCACCCCGGAAGGCCCTCCTCCCCGTGACCGCCCCTGCCACCGGCACCCTGACCGTCGTCCACCCCGGCGACGCTCTGCGTCGCTCCCAGCGCCTCGTCTACGTGGTCGTCCTCGGCGCGCTCACGGCGCTCGGGCCGTTCACGATCGACCTCTACCTGCCCGCGTTCCCGTCGCTCGAGCGTGCCTTCGACATCAGCGCCGGAGCGGTGCAGCTCACGCTCACCGCCACGACGGTCGGCTTCGCCGTCGGCCAGCTCCTCGTCGGGCCGTGGAGCGACCGCGTCGGGCGGCGGCTCCCGCTCATCCTCGCCACGTCCCTCCACATCGTGGCCTCGGTGGCCGCGTCCCTCGCGCCGAACCTCGAGACGTTGGCCGTGCTCCGGTTCCTCCAGGGGATGGGCGCCGCGGCGGGCGTCGTCGTGGCCATGGCCATGGTGCGCGACCTCTTCGGGGGCATCCCGCTCGTGCGCATGCTGTCGCGGTTGGCGATGGTGAACGGGCTCGCCCCGATCCTGGCCCCGCTCATCGGCTCGCAGATGCTGCGCGTCGTCGACTGGCGTGGGGTGTTCGTGTTCCTGGCCTGCTACGGGGCGGTGGTGATCATCGCGATGATCAGCCTCATCGTCGAGACGCTCCCGCGCGAGCGCCGCCACGACGTCGGACACTCGTCGGTACGAGACCGGTACCGCGCACTGTTCTCGGACCGGGTGTTCGTCGGCGTCGCGTTCATCGGAGCGATGGTGTTCAGCGGCCTGTTCTCGTACCTGTCCGCGTCGCCGTTCCTGTTCCAGCAGGTGTACGGCCTCAGCACCCAGCAGTACGGCGTCCTGTTCGCGGTCAACTCGTTGGGCGTCGTGATCGGCGTGCAGGTGTCGTCGCGCCTCGCACGGCGCGTCGGCCCGCAGTGGATCCTCGCCTGCTCCACCGCCGTCCTGCTCGTCAGCGCGGTCGCCATCGCCGTGTTCGACTCCGTCGGGGTGGGGCGCGCGGGCGTGTTCGTGCCCCTGTGGTTCTTCATCTGTGCGTGTGGGTTCTCGTTCCCGCAGATCCAGGTGCTCGGGCTCGCAGCCCACGGCAAGGAGGCCGCGACGGCGGCGTCACTGCTCGGCGCGATGAACTTCGGCGTGGCCGGCATCATCTCGCCGGTCGTCGGCCTGCTCGGCATCGGCTCCGCCGTGCCCATGGCCGAGGTCATGGCCGCCACCGCCGTCGTGGCCGTGTTCGTGCTCTGGTTCGTGGTCCGGCCGCGCACGGTGCCGGCGCTGTCGCACTGACCCCGGATCCGCACCGCCGAGGGTGCGGCCCGACGTCAGTGAGCGATGCGTCCCGCGGTCTCCGCGACGAGCGCCAGGACCACGAGCGACCCGACCCCGACCGCGATCGCGAGGATCGCCATCGGCCGCTCGTACCAAGCGCGACTCTGCGGGTACAGGCGGTGGAACTCGCGCAGCGGCATGGGCTTGGTGAGCTCCGTGACGCGTGCGTCCAGTGCCTCGGCGAGGTGCCCGAGCGCCGTGTCGTCCCACAGCACGCCCCGCATCCGGAAGAGCGGATGCCCGGACTCGGTCAGCGCGACGAGCTGGCGGGTCGTGCGGTCCACGGACGGACCGAACGTCGTCGCGAGCACGACCCGGTGCACGTGCGCACGGTCGAGCACGACGCGTGGTCCGAGCAGCCGGCGCATCTCGACGTGGTGCGAGCCGACGCCGGCGTACACCGTGCGGAACCGGACCACGAGCAGCGAGGTCAGCACCGCCGCGACGACCGCGACGGTCCCCACCGGCGCGACGAACCCGAGCGGGAACGACACCCACACGAGCGCGACCGCGAGTGGCACCGCGGAGAACAGGATGCTCAATGCGGTGCTCCGCAGGAACGCCCCGCTCGGCCGCACCACGAGGTGCGCCCTCCCCGGCGTCGCCCTGACGCGTGCCGTCGTCTCCCCCACGGATGCTCCTCGCCCCTCACGGTCCGGCGGCCACCGGGAGCCGTCCCGGTGGTCCGACGCGACGCCCCTGCCGCTGCCGGATCTCGGCCGTCACCGGTGACGGAGCGGCCTGCGAGCGTCAGCCTAGGGCCTGACCCCCGCGCCGTCCCAGCGTTGTGGGGGTGATCTGCGGATCCCCGCGACGTGGGGTTCGACCGGGTCCGGCAGGTGGGGGACCGGAGCTCGGATGTGGGCAGTGACCTGGCCTCCCGGTCGCGCCACGCGAGGGGCGACGGACGGGAATCGACGGTCGATCGTGGCGGAGGATGGGGGATTCGAACCCCCGAGGGCTTGCACCCAACACGCTTTCCAAGCGTGCGCCATAGGCCACTAGGCGAATCCTCCGGGCGTCGCCCTGTGGCGACGACACCCCATGGTACAGGTCCGGAGGCGGGCCGACGACCGCGGCACCGCGCCCTGGGGCGGCACCCGGCCCCCGGTCCTATCCTGGGGAGGTGTCGACCCGCATCTACATCACGTCAGCAGAAGGGCACACCGGCAAGAGCACCGTGGCCCTCGGGGTGCTCGAGACCCTCGCGCGGACCGTTGGCCGGGTCGGCGTCTTCCGGCCCGTGGCGCGGTCGACCGCCGAGCGGGATTACGTCCTCGAGCTGCTGCTCCAGCACACATCGGCGGGCATCGACTACGACGACGCCGTGGGGGTGACCTACGAGGACGTCCACGCGGACCCCGACGGGGCGCTCGCCACGATCGTGAACCGGTTCGCGCTCGTCGAGCGGCAGTGCGACGCGGTCGTCGTCGTCGGTTCCGACTACACCGACGTCGGCAGCCCGACCGAGCTGTCGTACAACGCGCGCATCGCGGCGAACCTCGGCGCACCGGTCCTCCTCGTGCTCGGCGGGCGGAGCAGCTCCGAGCGCGGCGCCCGGACCGGCGACGACGTCCGACAGATCGCGGAGTTGACCACGAGCGAACTCCGCGCCGCCCACGCGTCGTTGCTCGGGGTCGTCGCGAACCGCACCGCGCCGGAGCGCATCGACGAGGTCGTCGCCGGCATCCGCAGTGCGATCGCGACAGAGCACCCGGGCACGCCGGTCTGGGCGATCCCCGAGGACGCCGTGCTCGTCGCCCCGACGGTGCGTGCCGTGCTCGCCGCGACGGACGCCACCCTGGTCAGCGGTGACGAGGCCCTGCTCGACCGCGAGGCCCTCGGCACGGTGGTCGCCGCCATGAGCATGGAGAACGTCCTGCCCCGGCTCATCGAGGGCGGGATCGTCGTCGTCCCGGGCGACCGCACCGACGTCCTCATCGCGACGCTGCTCGCGAACGACTCGGAGACGTTCCCCTCGCTCGCCGGGGTCGTCCTCAACGGCGGGTTCGAGACGTCGCCGCAGATCCAGCGCCTCCTCGAGGGTCTGTCGAGCACGCTGCCCATCGCCCGCAACGGGCTCGGCACCTACGACACGGCGCTGCGGATCACGCAGACCCGGGGGCGCCTCGCGGCGGACTCGCCGCGCAAGACCGACCTCGCCCTGTCGCTGTTCGAGCGGCACGTCGACGCGGACGAACTCCTCGCCCGGCTCGAGGTCGGACCGTCGTCCGTCGTGACGCCGCTCATGTTCGAGCACGGTCTGATCGACCGTGCTCGGGAGCTCCGGAAGCGCATCGTCCTGCCCGAGGGGGACGACGACCGGATCCTCCGGGCCGCGTCGACGCTCCTGCAGCGCGACGTCTGCGACCTCACGATCCTCGGGGACCCGACGGCGGTCCGCACCCGCGCGGCCGAGCTCGGGCTCGACCTCGACGCCGCCGACGTGGTCGACCCCTCCGCCGAACCGCTCCGTGAACGGTTCGCCGAGGAGTACGCCCGTGTCCGCGCACACAAGGGCATGACCGTCGAGCTGGCGCGCGACCGGGTGACGGACGTGTCCTACTTCGGCACGCTCATGGTGCACCTCGGCCTCGCCGACGGCATGGTGTCCGGAGCCCGGCACACCACCGCGCACACGATCCGCCCCGCGTTCGAGATCATCAAGACCCGGCCCGACGTGTCGATCGTGTCGAGCGTGTTCCTCATGGCGCTCGCCGACCGCGTCCTCGTGTACGGCGACTGCGCCGTGGTGCCGGACCCGACCAGCGAACAGCTCGCGGACATCGCGACGTCCAGCGCGGCAACGGCCGCGCAGTTCGGCATCGAACCGCGCGTCGCCATGCTCAGCTACTCGACCGGGGACAGCGGATCCGGGGCGGACGTCGACAAGGTGCGGGCCGCCACCGCGTTCGTCCGCGAACGGCACCCCGAGATGCTCGTCGAGGGCCCGATCCAGTACGACGCCGCCGCCGACCCCACCGTCGCCCGCGCCAAGATGCCGGACTCGCCGGTCGCCGGCCGCGCGACGGTGTTCATCTTCCCGGACCTCAACACCGGCAACAACACGTACAAGGCCGTGCAGCGGTCCGCCGGCGCGGTCGCGATCGGGCCCGTCCTGCAGGGGCTGCGCAAGCCGATCAACGACCTGTCGCGCGGCGCACTCGTCGGGGACATCGTCAACACCGTCGCGATCACCGCCATCCAGGCCGGGACCAGCGCCGAACCCAGGAAGCAGGCATCGTGACCACAGCACTCGTCGTCAACTCCGGATCGAGCTCCTTCAAGTACCAGCTCATCGAGCTCGAGGGGGAGCGCATGCTCGCGTCCGGGCTGGTCGAGCGCATCGGGGAGTCCTCCGGCGCCACCAAGCACACGAACGCCGTGACCGGCAAGTCCACCTCGAACGACGACGCCCACGTGCCGGACCACGCCGCCGGGTTCCGCGCGATGCTCGACGCCTTCGCCGCCGTCGGACCCTCGTTCGACGACGAGCCGCCCGCCGTCGTCGGCCACCGGGTCGTCCACGGCGGCACCGACTTCGACCGCGCCACCGTCATCACGCCCGAGGTCGAAGCGCGGATCGACGCCCTGTCCGCCCTCGCACCGCTGCACAACCCGGCCAACCTCGAGGGGATCCGGGCCGCACAGCACGTGTTCGCAGACGTGCCGCAGGTCGCCGTCTTCGACACCGCGTTCCACCAGACCATGCCGCCGGAGGCCTACACGTACGCGATCCCGGCGGACCTCGCCCAGCGCTACGCGATCCGGCGGTACGGCGCGCACGGGACGAGCCACAAGTACGTGTCCGAGCAGACCGCGGTGTTCCTCGGCCGCCCGCTCGAGCAGCTCAAGACGATCGTCCTGCACCTCGGCAACGGGGCGTCCGCGGCCGCGATCGACGGAGGGCGCAGCATCGAGACGTCGATGGGCCTGACGCCGCTCGAGGGGCTCGTCATGGGGACCCGATCGGGCGACCTCGACCCCGCGATCCTCATCCACCTGCACCGCGAGGCCGGCATGTCCTTCGAGGACCTCGACACCATGCTCAACAAGCAGTCGGGCCTGCTCGGACTCACCGGGAACGGGGACATGCGGGACGTCCAGAGCGACGCGTCCGAGGGCGACGACCGGGCGGAGGCGGCGCTCGCCGTGTACCGGCACCGGATCCGCCGGTACGTCGGCGCGTACACCGCCCAGCTCGGCGGCCTCGACGCCGTCGTGTTCACGGCGGGCGTGGGCGAGAACAACGCGCTCCTGCGGCGCCGGGTCCTGGCCGGGCTCGAGCACCTGGGGATCGAGGTCGACCACGACCGCAACGACCTGCACTCCAGCCGTGCGCGGCGGATCTCGACCGACCGCTCCCGGGTCGCGGTGCTCGTGATCCCGACGAACGAGGAGCTGGAGATCGCACGGCAGTCCGCCGCTGTGGCACTGCACTGATCTGCCGGACTCACGGCTCGCCCAGCGTCCGCGTCGGCGTCGTGGTGCCGCTGGCGCGTCCCCATGATCTCCAGCGCGCGCCGCTGCTGCCGCCCGGGCTGATGCGGGCCGTGACCCGCGGCCGCCTCAGATGCGGGCCGTGGCGCGCCGCCGCCTCAGAGCGCCGCGAGCGCCTCGTGGATCGGCACGTCGCCCGACGTGAGCTCGAACTGGCGACCGATCGCGGCACCCGCGAGCAGGGCCTCCAGGACGACCGCCGCGACGTCGGCCCGCGAGACGGAACCACGGGGCACCGCGGTGCCGGCGCGGACGGTGCCCTGGCCCGGGGTGTCGAGGAGACCTCCGGGACGCACGATCGTCCACTGGAACCCGCGTGCGCGGATGTTCGCGTCCGCCTCCGCCTTCGCCCGCAGGTAGACCTGGAACACCGCGCGGTCGTCCGCGGCCGGCAGGACCGCCGTGGCCGGGTCGTACGAGTCGGCGCCCATGGCCGAGATGAGCACGTACCGCGGCACCGAGACCCGCGATGCGGCGTCGGCGAGCAGGATCGCGGCGTCGCGGTCGACCGCGAACTTGCGTTCGGCACCGCTGTTCGGTCCGGCGCCCGCCGCGAACACGACGGCGTCGGCCTGCTCGAGGTCCACCGCCAGGTCGTCCTCGTCCATCTGCTCGAGATCCCGGACGATCGCGGTCGCGCCGGTGGCCTTGACGTCGGCGACATGCGCCGGGTTGCGGACGATCCCGACCGCGTCGTGTCCCGCCTGCGTGATGAGTCGTTCGAGCAGCAGGGCGATCTTGCCGTGTCCTCCGGCGATGACGATCTTCATGCCTCCACTGAACCGCCCGCGGCTGAGTGCGCGTCGATGAACGGGCGAGGCGTCCGCTAGACTGTCGGCGGCTCCTCACGTGACGCCATCCAGGCCAACTCCCCCAGGGCGGAAACGCAGCAAGGGCAACCGGGCTCTGGCGGGTACGTGGGGAGTCTTCTCGTTCCGCCGCCGCCCGCTGGAACCGGTCGATCACGGTTGCTCGGAGACCGCTGCAGGGGACCGGTGGCGCTGTCCGGCGTCCGGCGCGGACCGCCACGGCCGGCACCGACCCCCGTTCCCCGGGTCCGGTCCGCGATGCGCGTCCGCCGGATCAGCTGCGGCCGCTGGGCAGCGGCGCGGACGCGGCCCTGACACGCATGAGGGAGCGGCGGACGAGGATGACCCGAACATCGTCGTCCGCCGCTCCGAGGGGCCGGGGCGGCGATGACCCGAACACCGACGCGCCCCGGCTTCCGGGGGCCGAGGCTCCCGGAGCCCGCGATCAGGCGCTCGTCGTGGTGCCGTTCCGAGCCCGGCCAGCCGTCCGCGCCACGGTGGTCCGGACGATCGTCCGGCGCAGCGTGCACGACAGCGTCAACCGCTCGTTCATGAGCTCGACTCCTGATCCTGATCCGCCACCGATGGTCCTGCGATGGTCGGTCGCGCCGTGGCCGTAGGTGGACGATACCGCTCCACGGACTGATCGGTACGCCCTTTCTGGGTCGACGTCCAGGTTCGCCAGCGAGCGCCGGGACCACGAGCTGACATCGCCGGGGTCTGTGGAGAACGACCCCCGGTGTCGGCGGCGCCGATTACCCTGGTCGCGTGGTCACCGCCTTGTATCGCCGTTACCGGCCCGAGAACTTCGCCGAACTCATCGGCCAGTCGCAGGTGACCGATCCGCTGCGGACAGCACTCCGGGCAGACCGCGTCAACCACGCCTACCTCTTCAGCGGACCGAGGGGTTGTGGCAAGACCACGTCGGCACGGATCCTCGCGCGGTGTCTCAACTGCGCTCAGGGCCCGACGGACACGCCATGCGGAGTGTGCCCGAGCTGTGTGGAGCTGGCGCGGGACGGCGGTGGGTCGCTCGACGTCATCGAGATCGACGCAGCCAGCCACAACGGCGTGGACGACGCACGCGACCTCCGCGACCGCGCCGTGTTCGCCCCGGCACGCGACCGCTACAAGATCTTCATCCTCGACGAGGCCCACATGGTCACGCCGCAGGGGTTCAACGCACTCCTCAAGTTGGTGGAGGAACCACCGGAGCACGTCAAGTTCATCTTCGCGACGACCGAGCCCGAGAAGGTCATCGGGACCATCCGCTCGCGGACCCACCACTACCCGTTCCGGCTCGTGCCGCCGGCGTCCATGCTCGAGTACGTCGAGCAGCTGTGCGCGCAGGAGTCCGTGTCGGTGGCGCCCGGTGTCCTGCCGCTCGTGGTCCGGGCCGGCGGGGGATCGGTACGGGACACCCTGTCGCTCCTCGACCAGCTGATGGCCGGGAGCGAGGACCGCACGATCGCCTACGACCGCGCGGTCGCACTCCTCGGGTACACCGATGCCGCCCTGCTCGACGACGTCGTGGACGCGCTCGCCGTGGCGGATCCGGCCTCGGCGTTCTCGGCCGTCGACCGCGTCGTGCAGACAGGTCAGGATCCGCGTCGCTTCGTCGAGGACCTGCTCGAACGGCTCCGCGACCTCATCGTCGTCGCCGCCACCAACGAGGGCGCTGCGGCCGTGTTGCGCGGAGTCTCGCCCGAGGAACTCGAGACGATGACGCGGCAGGCGGCCGTCTTCGGCGCGGTCGGGCTCTCGCGCGCGGCCGACATCGCGAACCGTGCGCTCACCGAGATGACCGGCGCGACGTCGCCCCGCCTGCACCTCGAACTCATGGTGGCGCGGATGCTCGTGCCGGAGAGCGACGACAGCCAGCGGGGCGCCCTGGCTCGCGTCGAGCGCCTCGAGCGTCGCGTCGGCGTCGGTGACGCCGGGGGCCAGACCGGTTCTGCGCCCGTCGCTGTCGTCACGTCAAGCGCACCGGCTGCCGCACCCGCGCGGACGCCGGCCGCGCCGACCCCCGCTTCGACCCGAGCCACCGCTGCTGCCGCCCCGGCCAGCGCGTCCGGGACCGAACGGGCCGACGATGACGAGCAGCGCGCGGTCCCCGGCGCGGTCGAGGTCGTCCCCACGACCGGCAGCGCGCCCTCGGGTGCGGGCTCGCCCTCGTCGACCGGTGTCGGCGCGGCGCTCGCGGCCTCGCCAGCGGTCCGGGCCGTCGGCGAGCTGGGCGTGCAACAGGTGCGGGACAGCTGGCCGCAGGTCGTCGAGCACGTGCAGCGCGCTCGACGGTCCGCCTGGATGGTCGTCGTGACCGCGCAGGTGACCGCCTTCACGGACGACGTCCTCACACTGACGTTCCCGAGTCAGCAGGACGTCGCGTCGTTCAAGCAGATGACCGACCCGAAGGACAGCGTCAGCGAGTACCTCCGGGCCGCCATCCTCGATGTCCTCGGCGTCCGTGTGAAGTTCGTCGCTCGCGGGCCGGCACCCGCGGGGTCGAACCCGGACGCGGGACGGCCCGCATCCGAGCGTCAGGCGGTGCCGGAGCGTCAGGCGACACCCGAGCGTCAGGCGGTGCCGGAGCGTCAGGCGACACCCGAGCGTCAGGCGGTGCCGGAGCGTCAGGCGACACCCGAGCGCCAGCCGACACCCGAGCGCCAGCCGACACCCGAGCGCCAGCCGACACCCGAGCGTCAGGCGACACCCGAGCGCCAGTCGGCGCCCGAGTCCGCACCGGCGGCGCCGACGCGCGACGGCGCTCGCGGATCCTCCGAGCAGAGCAGCGCGCAGGTGCCGGCCCCAGCCGGGGGATCGGCGCCAGCAGCCGTGCCTGCTCCGTCCCGAGCATCCGCAGCCGCGCCGGCCCCCGCTCCCACCGGCCCGGTCACCGACTGGGTGGTCGTGACGATCCCGGCGTCCGATCCCACTGCAGATGCCGTCCCGGACGACGTCGAGCCGTCCTGGGCCGCGCCCTTCGGGGTGGCGTCGAGCCCGGACGGCACGGCACCGGCCGCCGTCGCGCCGGCCGGACGGACGGGCGGTGCGCCCGCGGGTGCCCCGACGAGCGCGCCCGCTGCCGGTGCAGTCCGTGGTCCGGCCAGCACCCCGGCTGTCGCAGGCGGACCGAGCGACGTGCCGGTCGACGACTACCCCCTCGACGACGAGCCCTACGACGACGGAGCGCCGTTCCCGGACCCGGGCCCGTCGGGTCGATCCGCCGCGGGGCCCGTACCCACCGGAGGACGAGCACCGTCGGCGTCCGCACCCCGCGGGGGTGGCACCCCAGCTCCCGCCCGGACGGCCCCGTCGGCGCCCGAGCGGCCCGCCCGTGTGCCGGTCCCCGGACGCTACGGCGAGGCGGTCGTCCGTGAGATCCTCGGGGCCCAGTTCATCGAGGAGACCACGCTCGACAGCAGCGGGTCCGGAGGCTTCTGACCATGTACGACGGCATCGTCCAGGACATCATCGACGAGTTCGGCCGTCTGCCGGGGATCGGTCCGAAGTCCGCGCAGCGGATCGCGTTCCACATCCTGCAGACCGAGTCGTTCGACCCGACGCGCCTCGCGGAACTCCTCATGACGGTCAAGGAGAAGGTCCGCTTCTGCGAGGTCTGCGGGAACGTGACCGAGACCGAACGCTGCAGCATCTGCCGCGATCCCCGCCGCTCGCCCGCGGTCATCTGCGTGGTCGAGGAGGCCAAGGACGTCGCCGCGATCGAGCGGACCCGTGAGTTCCGCGGGCTGTACCACGTGCTCGGCGGCGCGATCAGCCCGATCGACGGCGTCGGCCCCGACGACCTCCGCATCCAGAGTCTGCTGACGCGGCTCGCGGACGGCACCGTGGACGAGGTCATCATCGCGACCGATCCGAACCTCGAGGGCGAGGCGACGGCCACCTACCTCAGCCGGCTCCTCGTGCCGATGGGGGTCCGGACGACGCGCCTCGCTTCCGGACTCCCGGTCGGTGGGGATCTCGAGTACGCCGACGAGGTCACGCTCGGACGCGCTTTCGAGGGGCGCCGGCTCGTGGGCGGTTGACCCGGGCCTCCCGGTCGACGGGCGCCGGTCGGCGACCGCCCGGGGTCGCTGCGTGCGGCGTGCGCGCGACGCAACAGTCCGAGGACACTCGGTAGAATCGGCGGACCGCGTCCGTGGGAGTCCAGGAGTTCGTCAGTGGCATTGATCGTGCAGAAGTTCGGTGGCTCGTCCGTCGCGGACGCCGAGAGCATCAAGCGCGTGGCCAAGCGGATCGTCCAGACGAAGAAGGCCGGCAACGACGTCGTCGTGGCCGTCTCCGCGATGGGCGACACGACGGACGAGCTCCTCGACCTCGCGAACCAGGTCACCCCGTTGCCGTCCGGTCGCGAGCTGGACATGCTCCTCACCGCGGGCGAGCGGATCTCGATGGCGCTGCTCGCGATGGCGATCAAGAGCCTCGGGGTCGAGGCCAGCTCGTACACCGGCAGCCAGGCGGGCATGCTGACCGACGCCCAGCATGGCCGTGCCCGGATCGTCGACGTCACCCCGAAGCGCGTCCGTGAGGCCCTCGACGCCGGGCACGTGGCGATCGTCGCGGGGTTCCAGGGCTTCAACCGCACGACGGGCGAGATCACCACCCTCGGCCGCGGTGGCTCCGACACGACCGCCGTCGCCCTGGCCGCTGCCCTCGGTGCCGACGTGTGCGAGATCTACACCGACGTCGACGGCATCTTCAGCGCCGACCCGCGGGTCGTCCCGAAGGCGCGCAAGATCGACCGCATCACGAGCGAGGAGATGCTGGAGCTCGCGGCCGCGGGCGCCAAGGTCCTCTACATCCGCGCCGTCGAGTACGCCCGGCGGCACGGCGTCACCCTGCATGTCCGGTCCTCGTTCAACAACACCGAGGGCACCATCGTCTACAACCCTGCCGAGGGGGAGTCCGTGGAAGAACCGATCATCACCGGCATCGCCGGCGACCTCTCCGAGGGCAAGATCACGGTGGTCGGCGTGCCCGACCAGCCGGGCAAGGCGGCCGAGATCTTCACGACCGTCGCCCGGGCCGGCGCGAACATCGACATGATCGTGCAGAACGTCTCCGCCGCGGCGACCGGCCGCACCGACATCTCGTTCACGCTGCCGAAGTCGCAGGGCTCCGGGGTCCTCACCGCGCTCGAGGCCTCGAAGGCGAGCATCGGCTACGAGACCGTGCAGTACGACGACCAGATCGGCAAGCTCGCCCTGGTCGGTGCCGGCATGCGGACGAACGCCGGGGTGTCGGCGCAGCTGTTCCGTGCGCTCCACGAGGCCTCGATCAACATCGAGATGATCTCGACGAGCGAGATCCGGATCTCGGTCGTCACGCGGGCCGACACCCTGAACGAGGCGATGCGCGTCGTCCACTCGGCGTTCGGTCTCGACGCCGACGTCGAAGCCGTCGTCTACGCCGGCACCGGCCGGTAGACAGGAGACACCATGAGCGAGCTCACCGTCGCCGTCGTCGGCGCCACCGGGCAGGTCGGCACCGTCATGCGCCGTCTGCTGGAGGACCGTGCCTTCCCCGCCACGACGGTCCGGTTCTTCGCCACCGCCCGCTCCGCAGGCACGACGTTGCCGTTCCGGGGCGAGGACATCGTCGTCGAGGACTCGGCGACCGCGGACCCGACGGGCATCGACATCGCCCTGTTCTCCGCCGGGGCATCGGGATCCCGGACCCTGGCACCGCGCTTCGCCGCCGCGGGGGCGCTCGTCATCGACAACTCGAGCGCCTGGCGGATGGACCCGGATGTCCCGCTCGTCGTGAGCGAGGTCAACCCGCATGCGATCGACGAGGCACGCAAGGGCATCATCGCGAACCCGAACTGCACGACCATGGCGATCATGCCGGTCCTCAAGGTGCTCGATGCCGAGGCCGGTCTGCGCCGGCTCGTCGCGACGACGTACCAGGCCGTCTCCGGCAGCGGCCTCGCCGGCGTGGAGGAACTGCTCGGGCAGGCCCGGGCGGCGCTCGAGCAGGACGCCGCGGCCCTCACGCACGACGGCTCCGCCGTGACCTTCCCGGAGCCCACGAAGTACGTCGCGCCGATCGCCTTCGACGTCATCCCCCTCGCGGGCAGCATCGTCGACGACGGCTGGGGCGAGACGGACGAGGAGCAGAAGCTCCGGAACGAGAGCCGCAAGATCCTCGAGCTGCCCGACCTGCTCGTCGCGGGGACCTGCGTCCGGGTCCCGGTGTTCACGGGGCACTCGATCTCGGTGAACGCGGAGTTCGCGCGCCCCCTGACGCCGGAGCGAGCGTCGGAGGTCCTCGCCGCCGCACCGGGCGTGCAGTTGTCCGAGGTCCCGACGCCCCTGCAGGCCGCCGGCGCCGACCCGAGCTTCGTCGGGCGGATCCGGACGGACCGCTCGGCACCCGAGGGGCACGGGCTCGCCCTCTTCGTCAGCAACGACAACCTCCGGAAGGGTGCTGCGCTCAACGCGGTCCAGATCGCGGAGGCGGTGCTCGCCCGCCGCGCGGTCGTCGCCTGACCCAGGCCGTGCCTCCCGGCCCCGGCGCAGCCGGTGTCGGACCGCCGCCGGTAGGATCATCGGGTGCCAGAGAAGCCAGTGCAGCCGTTGGACGTCGTCCTGATCGGCGGTGGCATCATGAGCGCGACGCTGGGCGCGCTCATCCACCGTCTCGAGCCGGACTGGTCCATCCGGATCTACGAGCGCCTCGCCGACGTCGCCGAGGAGTCCTCCAACCCCTGGAACAACGCGGGAACCGGGCACTCGGCACTCTGTGAGCTGAACTACACGCCGGAGCTGCCCGACGGTTCCGTGGACATCAGCAAGGCCATCGGCGTCAACGAGCAGTTCCAGGTCTCGCGGCAGTTCTGGGCGCACCTCGTCGAGACCGGCGCGCTCGCCGCTCCCGAGACCTTCATCAACCCGACGCCGCACATCAGCTTCGTCTGGGGCGAGGACAACGTGTCCTACATGCGGACACGGTACGAGGCGATGAAGGACCACCCGCTCTTCGCCGGCCTCGAGTACAGCGACAACGCACGCCAGATCCGCCGGTGGGCGCCCGCGCTCATCCCCGGCCGGAAGCGGTCGCAGCCCATCGCGGCGACGTACTCGCCCGCCGGGTCCGACGTCGACTTCGGTTCCTTGACGCGTCAGCTCGTCGACGGGCTGCGCCGGGACGGCGTCCAGTTCGAGTCGAACCACGTCGTGAAGAACGTGTCGCGCCGGAAGGACGGCACCTGGGAACTCCTCGTCAAGAACGAGGTGGGGCAGTCGAGGTCCCGCATCGCAGCGAAGTTCGTCTTCGTGGGTGCCGGCGGTGGCGCGCTCCAGCTCCTCCAGCGCTCCGGCATCCCGGAGATCCGCGGCTACGGCGGGTTCCCCGTGAGCGGTGAGTTCCTCCGCTCCGACGACCCGGCGGTCGTGGTCAAGCACGCCGCCAAGGTCTACGGCAAGGCGTCGGTCGGTGCGCCGCCCATGTCGGTGCCGCACCTGGACACCCGGATCGTCGACGGTCAGGCGAGTCTGATGTTCGGGCCGTACGCCGGGTTCAGCCCGAAGTTCCTCAAGCAGGGCTCGTGGTCGGATCTCTTCCGGTCGATCCGGCTCCACAACCTGCGGCCGATGCTGTCGGTCGCGTTCTCGAACATGGACCTGGTCCGCTACCTGGTCGGGCAGCTGCTCGCGAGCCGGTCCCGCAAGTTCGCCGCGCTCCGGGACTTCATGCCGTCGGCACAGCCGGGGGACTGGCACCGGATCACGGCGGGACAGCGCGTCCAGGTCATCAAGCCCGACCGCGAGCGAGGCGGTGTCCTGCAGTTCGGCACCGAGGTCATCACCTCGGCGGACGGCAGCATCGCCGGGCTGCTCGGCGCCTCGCCCGGGGCGTCGACCGCGGTGCCGATCATGCTCGGGCTGCTCGAGCGCTGCTTCCCCGACCGCCGGGACCGCTGGGCGGATGCCATCCGGGGGATGGTGCCGACGTACGGCAAGCGGTTGTCGGACGACCCGGCGCTCGCTGACGAGACGCTCACCCGGACCGCGGCGACGTTGCACCTCCACCGCTGACCGCCGCCGCTTGACCTCCGTTCGAACACGTGTTCGAATGGGGGCATGCGGTGGGACGGCCAGACGATCGATGCCTCGGACGACGCGATGCTCCCCGGGCTCGCGTCGAACCGCGGGTTCGTCCGGAGCGTGACGACGCCGGAGTTCGCCGGGGTCACGTTCCATGAGGTCCTGGCCAAGTCGGCGCTCAACCGGGTCGGCGGCCACGACGGCGGCGTGTGGGGGTGGACGATCAACCCCTACCGGGGCTGCAGTCATGCCTGCGTGTACTGCTTCGCCCGCCCCACCCACGCCTACCTCGAGTTCGACGCCGGAGCGGACTTCGACCGGCAGATCGTGGTCAAGACGAACGTGTCCGAGGTCCTCACGCGTGAGCTGGCGCGACCCTCGTGGGATCGTCATCCCGTCGCGCTGGGCACGAACACGGACCCGTACCAGCGTGCCGAGGGGCGGTACCGGCTCATGCCCGGGATCATCCGCGCGCTCGCCGACTCGGGCACGCCGTTCAGCATCTTGACGAAGGGCACCTTGCTCCGTCGCGACATCCCGATCCTCGCCGAGGCCGCGGAGCGCGTCCCGGTGGACCTCGCCATGTCCATCGCCGTGTACGACGACGACCTCCAGCAGTCGGTGGAACCAGGGACGCCCTCGACGGCCGCGCGCTTGGCGACCGTGCGCGCGGTGCGCGACGCCGGACTCGACTGTTCCGTGTTCCTCATGCCGATCCTCCCGTACGTCACGGACACCAAGGCGCACCTGACGGATGCGGTGGGCCGTGCGGCGGCGGCCGGGGCGACGAGCGTGGTGTTCTCGGCCCTGCACCTCAAGCCGGGCGTCAAGCCGTGGTTCATGGACTGGCTCGGACGACGCCACCCGGACCTCGTCGAGCGCTACCGGCGGATGTACCTCAATGCCGCGTACGCACCGCGGGACTACCGACGGTGGCTCTCGGAGCGGATGCGGCCGATCCTCGCCGACCACGGCCTGCCCATGGGGCGAGTGGACCCGGCGACGGGCTCCATGGGATTCCACGACGGTTCGCCACTCAAACGGGCCGCGGCGTCCTTCGGTGACGAGGTCGGCGAGGCACAAGGCGCTACGGCTGCTGCGGCGACCCCGGTGGCCCCGGCAGCAGCTGCCCGGATCCTCCCGGCAGTTGGGGCCCCGGCGGTGCCGACCGCCGTGTCCCCGACCGCGGCAGGCCGCGCCCGAGGGGACCTCGACGTCGCCGCAGGGTCGGCCGTCACCCTGTTCTGACGTCGCCCTCCACGCCCGGCGAGCATGGTCGCGCGGGCGCTGCCTCCGCCGAGGTCGGGGGCCGGCTCTCGGGCTCGGGTCCGGGCATTCGGGGGACACACCATGGTCGCGACGGCCCGCTACAATCAGGTCAACCCGAGCCAACTCCACTGTTCGGGGTACACGACGCGCGCTGTGGTGGTTGAATCGGCCGCGGCGCACCAGGGCGGCGGAAGGGACGGCACCGATGCTCGGGATCCCAACGCACCTCGCGCCGCGCGTGAACGCATGGTCGCTGGTGCGGGCGTTCCACGCTGCCGCCCTCGCAGCACTGGTCGCACTCGTCGCGGTCCTCGGGCTGTACGGCGCGGTCACGGGGTCGCCGCGCGTCGGACTCGCGGTGCTCGCGCTCGTCCCGACGACCGTGATGATCGCCGTCCACGCACGCATCGGTACGTGGCGCTCCGCGGCGGCGTTCCTGCTCGTGGGGGGCGCGTGCTCGTACTGGTTCACGATCGTCGTGGCGAGCGGACTCGACGCGCCCACCTGGATCGAGTCCTACCTCTTGTCGCTCGCCGTCATCCCGCTCGTCCTCGTGGGTGGGGCGAGCACGTCGACGGGACGGGTGATCGCGTGGTCGATCCTCGGGTTCTCGGTCGGTCACCTCGCGACGTTGATCGGCACCGCCCAGGTGATCGGTCAGGTGGTGCCGACCCTGCTCGCGTGGGTGACCATGGGGCTCGTCGTCGGGATCGTGGGCGTCGCCACGGGGCTGACCGCGCGGTTGCAGCGCGTCCAACCCGAGCTGCTGCGGTCGGCGCGCGAGGAGCACGTGTCGACGTACCGGCAGGGCATCGAGCTCGAGGCCGCGGCGATCCTCCACGACACGGTCCTCAACCACCTCAACGCGATCGCCCTCGCCCCCGCGGGCCCCATGGACGCCACCCTCGCCCGGACCGTCGACGAGGACTTCGCGATGCTCGCCGGACACGAGTGGTTGGCGGCGCCGGACGCGGGCCGGGACGCCGATGCGCAGGGACGAGCCGTGACGGACGACGACGTGGTCCACCGGACGGTGGAGGAGTGCCGGTCCGCGGGCCTCCAGGTCGACCTGACCGGCGACCCGGGCGTCACCGCCCGGCTGGACCAGCCGGTCGCGGCCGCGCTCGCGCGTGCGCTCGCGCAGTGCCTGACGAACGTCCAGAAGCACGCCGGTACCGATCGCGCCGAAGTCAGCGTGTTCGACGACGGCCTCATGTGCACCGTGATGGTCGTCGACGACGGCCGGGGCTTCGACGAGCGGACGACCGGCGCCGACCGCCTCGGTCTCCGCAACTCCGTGCGGCAGCGGATCGATCGCGTCGGTGGTGAGGTGCAGGTGTGGTCCTCGCCCGGCAGCGGGACCAGCGTCATGATGTCCGTGCCCTTCCGTCCGGGCCGACGCGGTGCCGCCGAGGGTGACGCGCGGCGCGCCGGCACGGTCTCGGCGCCCTCGTTCCCCGCCGGAGACGACGGCCGGCTCAGGTCGGCCTCGTGAGCCGCGAGCCCGCTCGGACCCCGCAGCAGTACGACCCGCTCGGCGCACTCGGGTCCCGCCCGCTCGCCCTCGTGACCGGGGCCGCCTCGGTCGTCTGGGCGCTCGTGGCCTCCATCGTCGCCCGAGACGTACCGGGGAGTCCCACGCTCTCCGCGCTCACCGTGCTGCTCGTCGCGGCGGCCGCCGGTGTCTCGGCGTTCGCGACGAGTCCGTTCCGTGCGCCGTTCGCGCGCGGGGCGTTCGTCGCCTACACCGCGCTCCTCGCGGCGGCGTCGATCGCGAGCGTCGCGGCGCAGTGGGGTCCGGACCGGGACGCCGCGAACGACTTCATGCCGCTCGTCACGGGCGTCGGCATCCTCGTGATGGCGCCCTACCGGCCCTGGCGCGACGTCCTCGTCGGCGGGGCGGTCCTGGCGGTCGTCGACGCCGTGGCGTTCGGGGCCGTGGCCGCCGCGTTCCCGTCCAGCGTGCCGGTCGCGGTGTCGGCCGTGCTCGCCGCCGTCCCCACCGTCGTGCTCACGACCGCGGCCGTGGCGTTCGCGTGGACGTTCGTCGGTCTCGCCGAGCGGGTGCAGATCCGCGCGGCCTCGTACTCGGTCGAGCGCGCGGAGCGGGACGGCATCGCCCGCAGCGTCCAGCAGGACCGGGTGACCATCCTCGCGCGCGACGTCATCCCGTTCTTCGAACAGCTCCGGAGGCACGAGGCGATCACCGACGCCGACCGTGCCCGCGCGCGCTCCATCGCCGACGGCATCCGCCGCGTCATGGTCGCCGAGGCCGATCGCACATGGCTCGAGCAGGCGCTCATGGCGGACGGCGCCGAGGCCGCGCACGTCGATGATCCGGGTGCCCTCATCCGCAGCATGGACGTCGACCAGCGGACGGTCGTCCGCACGGCGGTCCGCGCGGTGCTCCGGGCGTCCACCGTCGACCCGGCGGGCGTCCGGATCCGGATCGAGCCGGACCCGCACCACGACGGCCGCGTCCGCTTCACGCTCGAGGCCGCGGTCGCAGCCACGGACCTCGCCATCCACCGCGCCTTCAATCCGTACCTCGCCGTCCTCCGCGTGACGTTCCCGGACCTCGACGTCGAGGTCCGTCCTTCCGCCCTCGCACTAAGGTTCTCTTATGACCAGCACTGACCCGAACAGGCTGACCAACGGGCAGTCGGCGCGGTTCCCTGCCACCGACGCCCGGCCCGCCGGAGCGACGTCCGTGCCGGCCACCGCGCGCGATGCCCGCGCCGCTCAGGGGGCACCGGGTCAAGGAGCAGGGCAGGGCGCACGGCGCGTCCGGCTCGCGATCCTCGACGACCACGAGGTCCTCCTCGACAGCCTGTCGAGCTGGATCTCGGTGAACGCCTACGACTTCGATCTCGCGCTCACCGCGCACAGCTGGCTCGAGATGGTGCACAGCGACAGCTTCCCGACGGACCTCGTGTTCCTCGACTTCCAGCTCAAGGAACCCGTCTCGATCGAGGCCCGGGTCCGGACCTGCCGTGCTGCCGGCGCGAAGGTCGTGGTGTTGTCGAGCGTCGACACGCGGGAGTCCCGCGACCGTGCACTACAGGCCGGTGCCGCGGCGTTCCTGTCGAAGTCGCTGCCGATGCGCGAGGTCATGGACATCGCCCGCGACATCATGGGCGTCGCTCGTGAGGCCGCTCCGCAGCGCGACTGGCGTCCACTGCCGACCGGTGCGAACGCGCACCAGCGGCCGAAGCTGAGCCACGGTGAGGAAGAAGCGCTCCGGTTGTACGTGTCGGGGTTCTCGACGAACGAGGTCGCCGCGCAGATGAACGTGCAGTACGAGACCGCCAAGACGTACCTGCGTCGCGTGCGGGAGAAGTACGGCAAGGTCGGTCGGCCGGCATCGAAGAAGTCCGATCTCATCCGGCGCGCGGCGGAGGACGGGTTCCTCCAGTAGTGGCGAAGCTGTACTTCCGCTACGGCGCCATGAACAGCGGCAAGAGCACCGCGCTGCTCCAGGCGGCGTTCAACTACGAGGAGCGGGGCCAGCGGGTGCTCCTCGCGAAGCCCTCGGTGGACACGAAGGGCGACCGGCACATCGTCTCGCGCCTCGGCGTGACCCGTCCCGTCGACCTCGTCGTCGGTGGGTCGGACGACGTGCGCGCCGCGGTGGCCACGGCGAGCGGGACCGACCCGATGTCGTCGTCCCTCGACGGCATGGTGCGGCCGGTGAGCTGCGTCCTCGTCGACGAGGCCCAGTTCCTCACGCCCCGGCAGGTCGACGACCTGCTCCGCATCGCCGTCCTCGACGAGGTCCCGGTGCTCGCCTACGGCATCCGCACCGACTTCCGGACCGAGGCGTTCCCGGGCAGCCGCCGTCTCCTCGAGGTCGCCCACTCCCTCGAGGAGCTGAAGACCATCTGCCGATGCGGCCGGAAGGCCGTGTTCAACGCGCGCAAGGTCGACGGCGTGTTCGTCTTCGCCGGGTCGCAGGTGGCGATCGACGGCGCCGACGTGACGTACGAGTCGCTCTGCGCCACCTGCTACCTGACCGAGTCCGGCGGCGTCCTCGACGGTGACTGACGTCGGTCGGGAGGCGCGGTGCCGGTCCGACCGCACCGTGCCGCCCGGGATCCAGCCGCGGTGGCGGCCCGCTGCGGGTGGCCCCGAGCCGTGCCTCCCGGGAGCCAGCCGCGGTGCCGGCCCGCTGCGGGTGGGCCCGGGCCGTGCCTCCCGGGAATCCGGCGGCGCCACGAGGCGTTGCAGTGGGCATGACCGACACCAGCGTGCACCTGTCCGTCCTCGACCTGGCGACGCGGGAGTACGGGCAGTCGAACGGTGACGCGCTCCGGGGGAGCGTGGAGACCGCGACCGTCGCGGAGCGGCTCGGGTACGAGCGGTTCTGGGTCGCGGAGCACCACGGCATGCCCGGCATCACCTCGTCCGCACCGGCGGTGCTGCTCTCCGCCGTGGGCGCGGCCACGTCCACGATCCGTATCGGCAGCGGCGGTGTCATGCTGCCGAACCACGCCCCGCTCGTCGTCGCCGAGCAGTTCGGCACGCTCCGTGCCCTCTACGGCGACCGCGTCGACCTCGGGCTCGGACGCGCTCCGGGTACCGACGGGGCGACGGCGATGGCCCTCCGTCGGACCGACCGGCTCGACGTCGACGACTTCCCCGACCGCCTCGCCGACCTCATCGGGTTCTTCACGGGCATGGAGCCCACGAACCCCCTCGCGCGCATCCAGGCGGTCCCGGGATACGGCGACGTGCCGGAGTTCTGGCTGCTCGGGTCGTCCGGCTACAGCGCCCAGGTCGCCGGCGTGCTCGGCGTCTCGTTCGCGTTCGCGCACCACTTCGCCGCGGACAACACCGAGGCGGCGCTGGAGCTCTACCGGTCCTCGTTCCGTCCGTCGCGGTTCCTGTCCGGACCGCGGTCGATGATCGGCGTCCAGGTCGTCACCGATGAGGACCCCCGAGTCGTCGACGAGCAGTCCGCGCCGGGCATGATCTCGTTCATCCGGATGCGTCAGGGTGCGAAGCCGCAGCCCGTGAGCATGGACGAGGCCCGGGCCTATCAGTTCGACGAGCTCGAGCGCCGGTTCATCGCCGCACGGATCGCCCGCCAGGCGTACGGCTCCGCCGACGAGGTCGCTGACAAGCTGTCGTCCCTGCTCGACTCGACGGGTGCCGACGGCCTGATCATCGCGCCGGGTGCCGCGCAGGCCCCGTACCGGAACCAGGCGCTCGAGACCGTCATGCGGCTGCACCGGGAGGGCCGGATCACCCGGACGGCCTCGGCTGCTGCTCCCGCCCTCTGACGCGTCCGCCACGCGGACGCGCGTCCGCGAGCGGCCGACGGACTGGGGCTGGCCGCTCGCGAGCGGCGGTCCTGCCTGCGGAAGGACGAAGGGCCCGGCTCACATGAGCCGGGCCCTTCGTGGTGGTCGGGGTGACAGGATTTGAACCTGCGACCTCCTCGTCCCGAACGAGGCGCGCTACCAAGCTGCGCCACACCCCGCGGTGCGGTTGTCCGAATCGGAGCAACCCCAGAAGTCTACCGGATGATCGGGGGTGTTCGAGACCACGCGTCGGATGGTCAGACCGTGCGCGCCGTGAGCGTGACGACGACCGCCTCGGGTCGGACTGCGAACCGCACGGGCGCGTAGATCGACGTCCCGATCCCCGCCGAGACCTCGAGCCAGGACCAGTGCGTCCGGTTCTCCCACCGGTGCAGACCGCTCGCGTAGCGCCGGGGGAGGTCCGAGTTCGTGACGAGCGCGCCGTACCCGGGGACCGCGACCTGGCCGCCGTGCGTGTGTCCGGCGAACACGATGTCCGCGCCCTGGGCGACGAACGCGTCGAGCACGCGGCGGTAGGGCGCGTGCGTCACGCCGATCGACACGGGCTCCGGTCCCGGCTCGTCCGTCCACGGGACGTTCTCGCGGAGCTCGTCGACGGTGTTCGGCAGGAGATCGAGGCGGTCCCAACCGCGGTGCGCGTCGCCGGTCCCGAACAGTTCGAGGCGTGAGCCGCGGAGTTCGACGGCATGTGCCCGGTTGTTCAGGTCGAGCCAGCCCAGGGACTCGAAGAACGCGTGCTGTCGCGTGACGTCGAGGCGCACCGGTTCGACGTCCTTGCGGAGCTGGCTGGGGCCGCCGAAGTACTTGAGCGGGTTGCGCGGGCTCGGCCCGAAGTGGTCGTTCGAGCCGTCGACGAAGACGCCGGGCACGCCGCGGAACGGTTCGAGTGCGTACTCCACCGCGGCGTTCGCCATCGGGTGGCTCACGTTGTCGCCCGTGTTCACGATGAAGTCCGGCTCGACGAGGCTCAGGTCACGGAGCCACTGCTGCTTGTCGGACTGCCACGGCGCCATGTGGATGTCGGACAGGTGCAGCACGGTCAGGTCCCGTGATCCCGGCGGCAGGACCGGGACGGTCTCCCACCGGATCGAGAACCGCCGACGCTCCACGAGCGTGCCCCACGCCGCACTCCCGACGCCGACGGCCGCGCCGACCGCGAGGACGCCGAGCGCGGCCGAGCCGCCGCGACCGCGCGTCACTTGCAGTTCCCCGGGTCCTTGCCGTCCGGCGTCCCGTACAGGGTGAGCGTCACCTGGGCCGACTTCGTCGCGGCGGTCCCGGCAGCCGGGTCCGTCGACGCGACCTTGCAGGCCTGGCCGTTCGTGCCCTTCTGGAAGGTGCCGCTCACGGTCACGGACGTGAAGCCCTGATCGCCGAGGGTCGCCTTGGCGTCCGACGACGTCCTGCCCTTGACGTCGGGGACCTTCGCCTGGGACCCGTCGCTGGTGAACACCGTGACGCTCGATCCCTTCGAGAGCATCGTGCCCGCGGTGGGGGAGGTCGAGGACACCGTGCCCGCGGCGGCGGACCCCGCCTGTGTGCCACCGTCGACGAACGTGAAGCCGTCGGCGGCGAGCGTCGTCTGGGCGTCGGCCGTCGTCTTCCCGCTGAGGTCCGGCACGCTCACGGACGACCCGTTGATCGCGGACGACGTGGGGTCCGTGAACACGCCGGGTGCGTACTGCTGGTTGACCGGCGTCTGCGCCTGCCGCCAGACGGACGCGCGCTGCGACGCGAGGGTGGTCCCGCTCGCGGGCGAGTACACGTGCCGGAGACTGGTCCGCTTGCCGTCCGTGTTGCCCTGCCAGTAGGCCGTGACGACCTTGGTGCTCCCGCCGACGAGCCAGATCTGGTCGGCGTTGTCGGTGGTCCCCGTCTTGCCGAAGAGCTGGGCTCCGTCGTACGTCTGCGCGCCCACCGCGGTGCCGCTCGAGATCGTGCGCTTCATCGCGTAGACCGCGGCCTGCGCCACACCCGGGTCGATGACCTGCTTGCACTGCTTCGTCTGGCCGCCGAGCGACGTGCCGTTCGCGTCCGTGATGCCGTCGATCGCGATCGGAGCGCAGTACACGCCGTTGTTCGCGACGGTGGCGTACGCCGACGCCATCGTGAGGGGCGCGATGTTGTTCACACCGAGCACGGACGAGGGCACGGTCTTCAGCGCCTTGCCGTCAGCGTCGTGCACGCCGAGCTTCTGCGCCACGTCGCGGATGTCGCAGAGGTCGAGCTTGGCCGCCATGGACTCGAAGGCCGCGTTGACCGACTCGGCGGTGGCGTTGACGACGGAGTAGTACCCGCGTTCGCCGAGCGAGTCGTTCTTCGGGTTCCAGGGGGTGTACAGCGTGCTCCCGCAGTGCTGCCATGCGCTCACGGTGTGGGGCGTCCCGTTGACGCTCTCGTACAAGCCGTGCCCGTTCTCGAGCCAGTCGAGGAGCGTGAACAGCTTGTACGTCGACCCGGTCTGGAACCCGATCGAGTTGCCGTACTTGTGGTCGACGCTGTAGTTGATGCTCGTGGACGACGGGGGCGAGGTCGGGGACTGGTCGTAGTCCTTGTTCTGCGCCATCGTCAGGATCCGCCCTGTGGACGTCTCGACGGAGTCGAAGGTCGACCCGAGCGAGAGCGCTGTCGAGCCCTTGTCGTCGTACGTGTCGAGCAAGGTCTTCTGCTGCCCGTTGAGGTCGAGGTCGAGCGTGGTCTGGATCTTGTACCCGCCGGTCCGCCACGCGGCGTCGCGCTCCTCCTGGGTCCCGCCGAGCTGGTCCATCTCCTTGACGACCTTGACGGCGTAGTCGCAGAAGAACTGCGCGCCGGTCCCACCGGCCGCCTGGCACCCCTGCGTGGCTGGGGTCAGGTGGACGTAGTCCGCGGGCTTCGTCGCGAGGGCGCTGTCGAGGTCCGCCTTCGAGATGTCGTGCTCGGCGAACATCGCCTTGAGGATGACGTCGCGGCGGGCCTGGTTGGCGTCGTAGTACTTCGGGTCCGAGAGGTTCCGCGTGTTCGGCGACTGCACGACCGCCAGGATCGACGCGGCCTCGACCGGCGAGAGGTTCGTGGCGCTCTTGTTGAAGTAGTGCTGCGCTGCCGCCTGCACCCCGTACGTGTTGTCGCCGAAGTACGCGATGTTGAGGTACGCGGTGAGGATCTGCTTCTTCGTGTACTTCTTCGCCAGACCGATGGCGAGCTTCATCTCCTCGAGCTTGCGCGGGATCGTCTGTTCGACGGCCTGGTTGTAGGCCTTCAGCTGCTCGGCCTTGGTCGGCTTCTCGAGCGCCTGCTGCATCTTGATGTTCCGGACGAGCTGCATCGTCAGCGTCGACGCCCCACCGGAGTCACCGAGGCTGCCACCGGCGATGCTGCCCACACCCGCGCGGACCAACGACGCGACGTCGACGCCGCCGTGGCTCCAGAAGCGGCGGTCCTCACCGTCGACCGCGGCGTCCTTGAGCATCGGGGAGATCTGGTCGTACGTCAGTTCCTCGCGGTTCTGGTCGTACACGGTCGCGAACTGCACGGACTTGCCGCCCTGGTACGCGTAGAGTTCGTTCCGCTGAGGCAGCGCACCGATCTCGATGTACTCCGGCAGCGACTCGAAGACGCCGATCGTGGAGGTCGTCGTGACGCCCGCGACGGCGATGGCGGGGGTCACCCCGATCGTCACGAGCAGTCCGGCGAGCACGCTGAAGCCGACGAAACCGACCAGGGCGCCGACGGCGGAGACGGGCTTCGTCCTCTGGGCAGACATAGGATGCAGCCTAGATGATGCCCCCGACCGTCCAGCTGACAAGGAGCCGCATGCCCCGCTGGGAGTACCTCACCACCCCGTTGATCATCCACAACACGACGGCGATCCTGAACAACTTCGGCCAGGACGGCTGGGAGCTGGTGCAGGTGGTGCAGGGTCCCGAGGGCGGGCTCGTGGCGTACCTCAAGCGTCCGCTGACGTCGGCGTGAACGTCGACGCGCGGCTGGCCGAACTCGCCATCACCCTGCCGGAGGTCGCCGCCCCGGTCGCGTCCTACGTCCCCGCCGTCGTGGCCCAGGGCTTCGTGTACACCTCCGGGCAGCTGCCGTTCGTCGACGGAGCGCTCCCGGTCAGCGGCAAGGTCGGCGCGCAGGTCACCGCGGACGTCGCCCGGGACCAGGCACGCCAGTGCGCCCTCAACGCCCTCGCCGCGGCGAGGGCCGCGATCGGGTCGCTCGACCGCGTGGCTCGCGTGGTCAAGGTGACGGGGTTCGTCGCCTCCGACCCGTCCTTCACCGGGCAGCCCGGCGTCGTCAACGGCGCGTCGGACCTCCTCGGCGCGGTGTTCGGCGACGTCGGCGTGCACGCGCGCAGCGCCGTCGGGGTGGCGGTGCTGCCGCTCGACGCGCCCGTCGAGATCGAGCTCGTCCTCGAGCTCACGGCCTGACACCGCCCGGGACGCCGCGAACCGACGCCGGGTACGCCGTGACCGGTCGGTGTGTTGGGGGAGACCGGCCACGGCGCCGCGCATCGCCGCAGGTGCGGTGACCGCTCGTCAGAGCGTCGTCCGCGCGGGCGCCGCGTCGTCACCATCCGGTCGTGGATCGGACAACGCGTGCGCTTCGCGGTCCCGCCGCAGCAGGGAGGTCCGTGCCGGTTCCGCGGGCCGGCTCGACCGGTTCCTCAGAGCAACTCCGTGATCCGTCGCATCACGTCGGCGTCCGCCAGCGTCGTCGTGTCCCCGACGCCCCGTCCTTCCGCGAGGTCGCGGAGCAGCCGCCGCATGATCTTGCCCGACCGGGTCTTCGGCAGTTCCGGCACGACGACGACCTGACGCGGGCGGGCGATCGCACCGATCCGCGTGGCGACGAAGGTGCGGAGTTCCGCGGCCACGGCCTCCCGGTCGACATCGTCGGCGGACGCCCGCAGGATGACGAAGGCGACGATCGCCTGTCCGGTGGTCGGGTCGGCGGCGCCGACCACGGCCGCCTCGGCGACCGCCTGGTGCTCGACCAGCGCCGACTCGATCTCGGCGGTGGAGAGGCGATGCCCCGACACGTTCATGACGTCGTCCACCCGGCCCAGCAGCCAGATGTCACCCTCGCCGTCGAGCCGTGCGCCGTCACCGGCGAAGTAGCGGCCGGGGAACCGCGACCAGTAGGTCTCGACGAACCGCTCCGGGTCGTTCCAGATGCCCCGCGCCATCGACGGCCAGGGCTCCGTGATCGTGAGGTAGCCGCTCCCGCCTCGCGGCACGACCGCTCCGTCGTCGTCGACGACCTCGGCGCTGATCCCGGGGATCGGCGTCTGCGCGGCTCCGGGCTTCAACCGCGTCACGCCGGGGAGGGCGGACACCATGATCGCGCCCGTCTCCGTCTGCCACCAGGTGTCGACGACCGGCGTGCGGTCGTGCCCGATGACCTGCCGGAACCAGTGCCAGGCCTCCGGGTTGATGGGTTCGCCGACCGAGCCGAGGAGCCGCAACGAGCCGAGATCGCGCTCGTCGGGGATCGCACGCCCGGCCTTCATCGCCGCGCGGACGGCGGTGGGTGCCGTGTAGAGGACGGTGACCCCGTACCGGTCGACGACGTCCCACCAGCGCCCGGGACGCGGTTCGTCCGGGGTGCCTTCGTACAGCACCTGGGTGACGCCGTTCGCCAGGGGGCCGTACACGACGTAGCTGTGGCCGGTGATCCAGCCGATGTCCGCCGTGCACCAGTAGACGTCGCGGTCAGCGTGGATGTCGAACACGTTCCGGTGCGTCCAGGCCGCCTGGGTCAGGTAGCCGCCCGACGTGTGGACGATCCCCTTCGGGCGCCCCGTGGTGCCCGACGTGTACAGGATGAACAGCGGCTGCTCCGCCGGGAACGCCCGGGCCTCGTGCTCCGGGGAGGCGCCCGGTACCAGGTCGTGCCACCACACGTCGCGATCGTCCTGCCACCCGACCGCGTTCCCGCCGCGGCGGACCACGACGACGTGCTCGACCGATCCGGTCCCCGCGCCGGCGAGGGCTTCGTCGACCGCGGGCTTGAGCGGAGCGACCGCGCCCTTCCGCCAGCCGCCGTCGGCCGTCACGACGACCTTCGCGCCGGCGTCCTCGATCCGGGCGCGGAGGCTCTCGGCGCTGAAGCCGCCGAACACCACCGAGTGCACGGCGCCGATCCTGGCGACCGCGAGCATCGTCACCACGGCCTCGGGGACGAGCGGCATGTACACGACGACCCGGTCGCCGACCCCGACGCCGAGGGACTCGAGGGCGTTCGCGGCGCGGCGGACCTCGTCGGTCAGTTCCGCGTAGGTGATGTCCCGTCGGTCGCCCGGCTCGCCCTCGAAGTGGATCGCGACCCGCTCGCCGTGCCCGTCCCGTACGTGCCGGTCGAGGCAGTTCTCGGCGACGTTGAGCGTGCCGTCCTCGAACCAGCGGACGAACGGTGAGTCCGAGGTGTCGACGGTCCGCGCGAACGGAGTCCGCCAGGTGAGGAGCTCGTGTGCCTGTCGGGCCCAGAACGCCGCCGGGTCCTCTCGTGCTGCGTCGTACACGTCGGGCTGCGCGATCGCGGTCGCGGAGAACTCCGGTGACGGGGGGAACCCGTCGTGGGGCGTGACCGGGGACTCGGCGGGAGTGGGCATCGGCGTCCTTTCGCATCGTCGCGACGGGTTGTGGCTGTTCGGGACACTACCGCGGACGACGGCGGTCACGCGTCCGATCCTGCCGGTGCGGACAGACTGCCCTCGGAACGGTCGCGGTGCGCCCACGACGGTGCTGTCGTGGGGTACACTGGTGGTACCGGACTCGTTTCCGGGGGCAGCGGTCGGGATTCCCCCCAATCCTCCGTTGTCTGGCGGCACCCGTTCCCCCCAACTGGTGCCGCCCCTTTCTCTTCCTGGTGAGGGTCGACGCGGTCGAGGGCGACCGTGGGCCCCCGGGACGCCGCCCGATCGCCGCGCTGTACACAGAACGGTCGGTCTGGGGGCTCGGCGGACGTCGCCGCAGCGGTCCATCCGCGTCCGAGCCGAGCGGCTGACCCTCGCACCGACAGCGGTCGTCGACACTGCTCGTCGTGCCTCGCGGCACCGTACGCCCGACCCGGGCCGCGACGACCGCGGGCGCGGACCGCACCTGCACAACGGGGTACAGATCGCGTCTCGTCGGTGCGCGCATCACATGCCTCCTCCACAGGTCGCGCCGCCTCGGATTCATCCACCGCTGGCGCTGCCGAGCGATCGGCGCCCTCGGCGCCTGCGTACCGTTCCGCGGCATGCACGACACCGAGACGCCGCGTCCGCCCGGGGTGGCCTGGACGCAGGACGTGACACCGTTCGTTCCGTCCACGACGAGCGACGGACGGCCGCTGCTCGACTCCCGGCCCCGTCCGGACCGGCTCGTCGACTTCGACGAGCTCTACCCGCTCGTCGCCGATCCGCACATCACCGACGTGCTGGTGATCGGTGGCCGCGGAGTCTGGGTCGACGACGGGATCCGACTCCGATCCGTGGTGGGGATGGTGCTCCCGGAGGCCCGGACGCGGGAACTCGCCGTCCGCTTGGTGGCGCTGGGCGGTCGCCACGTCGACGAGTCCACGCCCTGCGCGGACGTCCACCACGTCGGCGGCATCCGCGTGCACGTCGTGCTCCGTCCGGTCGCCCACCACGGGACCGCGATCAGCATCCGGCTGCCGAGCACCGAGCAGCTCGGGCTGTCGGACCTCGAAGCGGCCGGGTTCTTCGCCAGCGTCGCCCGGACCGAGGTCGAGGACGCCGTGCGCGCGCGCCGGAACGTGCTCGTCAGCGGAGCGACCGGCAGCGGCAAGACCACCCTGCTCGGCGCGATGCTCGCACTCGTCCCGCACCACGAACGCATCCTAACGGTCGAGGACGTCGCCGAACTCCGCGTCGCTCACCCACACGTCGTCGCGCTGCAGGCCCGGCAGGCGAACGCGGAGGGTGCGGGCGCGATCGGGCTCGACCGGTTGATCCGCGAGGCCCTGCGGATGCGGCCGGACCGGATCGTCGTCGGCGAGTGTCGCGGAGCCGAGGTCCGGGAACTCATGAGCGCCCTCAACACCGGACACGACGGCGGCGCGGGCACGCTGCACGCGAACGGTGTGGCGGACGTCCCCGCGCGGCTCGAGGCCCTCGGCGCGCTCGCCGGGCTCGGATCGGACGCGCTCGCGCGGCAGGCCGTCAGCGCGTTCGAGCGTGTGTTCCACGTCGGACGGATCGCCGGGACCCGGCGGCTCGAGGCGGTCGCGTCCCTGGCGCTCGACGGAAGCGGCCGACTGGTCGTCCGTCAGACGGTGCCGACGGCGGCGGCGCAGTGACCGGCCCGCATGACGCGACGGCGGCCTCCGCCGTCGCCGCCTCGCGTCTGACCCGGGAGGCCCGTCCGCCCGACCGTCCCGCGGAGGTCGCCACCGCCACGGCGCGCGTGCTCGAACGGGTCGCGGCGTTGGTGGGCGGCGGGCTCCCACCGCGCCGTGCCTGGCGCATCGTTGCGGCGCGGGAACCCGCGATCGCACCGCTCGTCGTCGCGTGCGACGCCGGCGAGGACCTCGTCGCGGCGATCGCCAGGCTGCCCGGTCCTGCCTGGGCGCAGGTGGCCGCGATGTGGCGGGTCGCCGAGCGCATGGGCGCGCCCGCCGGTCCGGCGCTCGGCGCGGCCGCCGCGGCGTTCCGCGACGTCGCCGAGGGCGAACGTGCCGTGGAGGTGGCGCTCGCGGGTCCACGCGCGAGTGCTCGTATCGTCCTCGCGCTGCCGCTGGTGGGCGTGCTCTTCGGGCTCCTCTCGGGTGCGGACGCGCTGCGCTTCCTCCTCCTGACACCGCTCGGTTGGGCGTCGATCGTCGTCGCCGTCGGGCTGGTGGCGCTCGCGAGGGCCTGGACTGCCGCCCTCGTCCGTCGGGCCCGGCCGGACGGGCCCGTGCCGGGGCTCGTCCTCGAGGCCTGGGCGATCGCGGTCTCGGGCGGTGCGGCGTGGTCGACCGCCGAACGGGTGGTCGCCGAGTCGGTCGTGCCGCCTCCGGACGCCGAGGCCCGCGCGGCCGCCGAGACCCTGGCCGTCGCTGCGGAGGCGGGCGTGCCCGCGGCGGCGCTGCTCCGCACGAGCGCACTGGACGTCCGACGTCGCGTGGTCGCCGACCGTCTGGCTGCGGCGGAGCGGTTGAACGCCCAGCTCGTCGTGCCGCTGGGGCTGTGTGTCCTGCCGGCGTTCGTCCTCGTCGGCGTCGTCCCGGTCGTCGTCGGCATCGCGTCGTCCACCATCGCCGCCGTCACGTGATCGTCCACAAGCCGGGCGACGGCGACGTGGGCGACGACGCCGGGCCGCGATGATCAGATTCGACACCGCGGGCGGGGGCCCGCGGTCGACCCGGGCGGACGACACGGCCGCCCGGGTGCCGGATGACCGATGTGTGCATGACAGAGAGGAACGACGATGGTGGTCGACGGGGGACGGACACGGCGGGACGCACGGCGGGCTCTGGCCCGGCGGACGACGCGGTGGGGGCGGTGGTGGTCTCGGGCGGCGGGGGAGCGGGGCTCGGCCACGGCGGAGTACGCGGTGGTGGTGCTGGCGGCGGTGGCGTTCGCAGGGGTGCTCGTGGCAGTGGTGCGGTCGGGGGCCGTCCAGTCCCTCCTCAGTGGCATCATCAGCGACGCGCTCTCGCTGTGACGTCCCCGGTCGGTGGGGAGCGCGGATCGGTGACGGTCGAGTTCGCCGTCGCGCTCCCCGTCGTCACGGTCGTGCTGGGGCTCGTGCTCGGCGGTGTGGTGCTGGCCGGCGAGCAGGCCCGGATGCAGGTCGCCGCGGCCGTGGCGGCGCGCGCCGCGGCTCGTGGGGACGGTGCGGCGGCTGCAGGCGCGGCCGGTGCCCTCGCTCCAGGCGCCGCGGTCCGGTTCGAGTTCCCGTCCGGACTCGTGTGCGCGGTGCTCCGAGCGGATCGTCGGATGGGACCGATGCCCGCGGTGGCGGTGTCGGCGCGCGGGTGTGCCGCAGCGGGCGGGCGATGACCGGGCCACCCCGGGCGCGAGCGGCGCATCCCGACGCCCGGGACGACCGCGGCGCGGTGACGATCGTGCTGGTCGCCACGGTGCTCGCCACGGTCCTCCTGTCGACCGCGGTGCTCGCCGGGATCCGGCGCGGCGTGGACGCCCTCCACGTCGCGACCGCGGCGGACTCGGCGGCGGTCGCCGGCGCGGCCGCCGCCGTCGGACTCGTTCCGGGACCGCCCTGCGACGCGGTGTCGCACGTCGCCCGCGCCGAGGGCACGGACGTCGAACGGTGCGACGTCGACGGCGCGACGGTGACGGTCCGCCTCCGGGCCGTCGGACCGCTCGTCCCGACGGCGGCGACGGCACGTGCGGGTCCCGCCGCCGTCCCCGGACGACGCCCGGGCAGCACCCCGGCCTCACCACACAGCGGCGCACGCGAGCGGCGGAAGCCGCCGGTCGTGTGTGTATGGTGTGCCTGTCGGTCCGCCACCCACCGACACCCACGGTCCTTCGAGCGCCGCTCGTCGCGCGACGACCGCCCGCAGCATTCGATCAAGGAGTCACGTGCCAGGCACGAAGAAGCTCGTGATCGTCGAGAGCCCCGCGAAGGCGAAGACGATCGCCCAGTACCTCGGCGACGGGTACGAGGTCCAGGCATCCGTCGGTCACATCCGTGACCTCGTGGAGCCCAAGAACCTCCCGGCCGACAAGAAGAAGGGCTCGCTCGGCAAGTTCTCCGTCGACGTCGAGAACGGGTTCGAGCCCTACTACGTCGTCTCCGACGCGAAGAAGAAGACGGTCACCGAGCTCAAGCGCGCGTTGAAGGACGCCGACGAGCTCTACCTCGCCACTGATGAGGACCGCGAGGGTGAAGCGATCGCCTGGCACCTGCTCGAGGTCCTCAAGCCGAAGGTCCCCGTCAAGCGCATGGTGTTCCACGAGATCACGAAGGAGGCCATCCAGCGCGCGAAGGAGGCCACCCGAGACCTCGACACCGCGCTCGTCGACGCGCAGGAGACCCGCCGGATCCTGGACCGCCTGTACGGGTACGAGGTCTCCCCGGTCCTGTGGCGCAAGGTCGGCCCGGGCCTGTCCGCCGGCCGCGTGCAGTCGGCGGCCACCCGGCTCGTGGTCGATCGCGAGCGCGAACGGCTCGCCTTCGTGTCGGTGAACTACTGGGATCTCACCGCGCGGTTCGCGAAGGACGCGTCGGTGTTCCCGGCCCGCCTCGCGCGGCTCAACGGCACCCGCGTCGCCGCTGGCCGTGACTTCGACGACCGCGGCAACGCCACCTCGGACGCCGTCCGGCTCGACGAGGCCTCGGCGAACGGCCTCGCGTCGGTACTCCAGCAGGCCGGCGATGCGGTCGTCCGCAGCGTCGAGTCCAAGCCGTACACACGTCGTCCCGCGGCGCCCTTCACGACGTCGACCCTCCAGCAAGAGGCAGCCCGCAAGCTGCGGTTCAGCGCGCGGCAGACCATGAGCGTCGCCCAGTCGCTGTACGAGAACGGGCACATCACCTACATGCGGACCGACTCCGCGTCCCTCTCGCAGCAGGCCGTCACCGCCGCGCGCAAGCAGGCGGCCGAGCTCTACGGTTCGGACACCGTCCCGGACAAGCCACGCACGTACGCGGGCAAGAGCAAGAACGCCCAAGAGGCCCACGAGGCCATCCGGCCGGCGGGCGACACGTTCCGGACGCCCAGCCAGATGGAGGGCGTGCTCCGCGGCAACGACTGGAAGCTCTACGACCTCATCTGGAAGCGGACGGTCGCATCGCAGATGGCCGACGCCAAGGGCTCCACGGCCTCCGTGGTGATCGGGATCGCCGCACCCGAGGCCGTCGAGGGGCTGGCGGTCACGCAGGGCGGGACGGACGCCGAGTTCACCGCGTCGGGCACGGTCATCACCTTCCGCGGGTTCCTCAACGCCTACGAGGAGGGTCGTGACGAGGACCGGCACGACGCGAGCGACGCGGCCGACACGTCGCTCCCGCAGGTGGCGGAGCGCGACCACCTCGGCGTCGAGGACATCGAGGCCAAGGGCCACGACACGTCGGCGCCGCCGCGGTACACCGAGGCGAGCCTCGTCAAGGCGCTCGAGGAGCTCGGCATCGGCCGTCCGTCCACGTACGCCGCGATCCTGTCGACGATCGTCGACCGCGGGTACGTCACGCCGCGCGGCAGTGCGCTCGTTCCCAGCTGGATCGCCTTCAGCGTCGTCCGGCTGCTCGAGGAGTACTTCCACGACCTCGTCGAGTACGACTTCACCGCCGAGATGGAGGGCGACCTCGACCGCATCGCCGACGGTGAGGCCGACCGGGTCGATTGGCTCAACGGCTTCTACTTCGGGACCGACGCCCAGCGTGGCCTCCGTGGTGTCATCGACAACCTCGGCGAGATCGACGCGCGCGAGATCAACTCCGTCCAGCTCGCACCGGACCTGACGCTGCGGATCGGCAAGTACGGCCCCTACATCGAGGCGCCGAGTGACGACCCCGAGCAGCCCCGTCGTGTGAACGTGCCCGAGGAGCTCGCACCCGACGAGCTGACGGCCGAGAAGGCGCGCGAGCTGATCGAGGCGCCCGTCGTGGGGGACCGCGTGGTCGGCATCAACCCCGCGACCGGCAAGGAGGTCCTGGCGAAGGACGGCCGGTTCGGGCCCTACGTGACCGAGCGGACGCCGGAACCTGAGGCCGAGGTCGACCAGGCCACCGGCGAGGTCCGGGCGTCGACGGCGGCAGACGCTGCCGAGGGCACGACGACGACCGCGACGGCGCCGAAGCGCACCACGAAGAAGGCAGCGCCCCCGAAGGAGCGCACGGCCTCGCTGTTCAAGTCGATGGACCCGCAGACCATCGACCTCGAGACCGCCCTCAAGCTGCTCGACCTCCCGCGCGTGGTCGGGACGGATCCGGAGTCGGGCGAGGAGATCACGGCGCAGAACGGCCGCTACGGCCCGTACCTCAAGAAGGCCGCCGACACGCGGACGCTCCCGAGCGAGGACGCCATCTTCGACATCGACCTGCCCGGGGCCCTCGAGCTCTTCGCACAGCCGAAGTACGGCGCGCGTCGAGCGTCGAGCGCGCTCAAGGAGTTCGAGGCGGACCCGGTGAGCGGCAAGCCGATCAGGGTCAAGGACGGCCGCTTCGGGCCGTACGTCACCGACGGCGAGACGAACGCGACCATCCCCCGCGGCGAGGACGTCGAGGCGGTCGACTTCGACCGGGCGGTCCAGCTGCTCGCGGACAAGCGCGCGAAGGGCCCGGCGAAGCCCCGCGCCAAGGCCACCCGGAAGCCCGCCACCAAGAAGAAGTGAGCGCGTCGGGCCGGACCGGCCGCGGACGGTTCATCACCCTCGAGGGCGGCGACGGCGCGGGCAAGAGCACGCAGGCGGCCCTCCTCGAGGACTGGCTGACCGAGGGTGGCCGGACCGTCGTGCGCACCCGCGAGCCGGGCGGCACCGCGCTGGGCGAGCGCATCCGCGAGATGGTCCTGCACGAGCGTGGGCACGTCGCCCCGCGGGCCGAGGCGCTGCTCTACGCCGCCGACCGGGCACACCACGTCGAGACCGTCGTCCGGCCGGCGCTCGCCCGGGGCGACGTCGTGGTGCAGGACCGCTACATCGACTCGTCGGTGGCCTACCAGGGCGTCGCGCGATCGCTCGGCGCCGACCGGGTCCGAGCGGTCTCGGACTGGGCCGCGGACGGCCTGACCCCGGACCTGACGGTGCTGCTCGACCTCGACCCCGTCGTCGGCCGCCGTCGGGTGGCCGCCGCACGGGGGACGCTGGACCGACTCGAGTCGGAGGCGACCGCGTTCCACACCGCGGTGCGCGACGCCTTCCTCGCCATGGCCCGAGCCGAGCCGGACCGGTTCCTCGTGCTCGACGCCACACGCCCCGTGGAGGAACTGGCGGGGGCGGTGCGCGCTCGGGTCGCGCAGGTGCTCGGAGCGGCGGCGTGACCTCCCGCGATCGCTCCGCGCTGTCGGTGGCCGATGAGAGCGTGTCCCGGTGAGCGTGTGGGACGGGCTGACCGGCCAGGCGGACGCGGTCGCCGCGCTCCGAGCGGCGGCCGAGGCCCCCGAAGGCAGCGGGAGCATGACGCACTCGTGGCTCATCACCGGGCCTCCCGGCTCCGGGCGGTCGAACGTGGCGCTCGCGTTCGCCGCGGCGCTCGTGGGTGACGGCCCCGACGACGACCGAGCCCTGACGCAGGTCACCGCCCGGACGCACCCGGACGTCGCGGTCCTGTCGACGCAACGGGTGATCATCACCATCGACGAGATCCGCTCGCTCGTGACGGGGTCGCACTACGCGCCGTCGGTGGGTCGGCACCGCGTCGTGATCGTCGAGGACGCCGACCGGATGACCGAGCGCACCTCGAACCTCCTGCTCAAGGCGCTCGAGGAGCCCCCGGAGCGGACGGTCTGGATCCTCTGCGCCCCGAGTGAGGCCGACCTCATCCCGACCATCCGCTCGCGGGTGCGGTCCGTGCGCCTCCGGGTCCCGGACGTCGCGTCGGTGGCCGACCTCATCGTCGCCCGCACCGGCGTCGACCGCACCCTCGCGGTCGACGCGGCCCGGCAGGCGCAGAGCCACATCGGGATGGCGCAGCGTCTGGCCACGAGCGCCGAGGCGCGGGACCGCCGTCGCCGCACCCTCGAGACCGTGCTCGCCGTCCGGAGTGTCGGGGACGCGGTGGTCGCCGCGGCCGACCTGCTCGCCGTGGCGGACGAGGACGCCAAGGCCATCACCCAGGAGAAGGACGCCGAGGAGCGTGACGCGGCGCTCCGGTCGCTCGGCGTGGAGCCGGGCGGGACGGTGCCGCCGGCGCTCCGCGGACAGCTGCGTGGGCTCGAGGAGGACCAGAAGCGGCGCGCCACCCGGAGCCTCCGCGACGGCCTCGACCGCATCCTCGTCGACGTCATGTCCCTGTACCGCGACCTGTTGTTGCTCGGTCTCGGCGCGCCCGTCGAGCCCGTGAACGCGTCAATGCAGGCGGAACTCGATCGTGCGCTCACATCGGTGCCTCCCGCCTCCGCGCTCGAGGTGCTCGACGCGGTCGCCCTCGCCCGAGACCGCATCGCCGCGAACGTGGCGGCGCTCCTGGCGCTGGAGGCGCTCATGGTGACGATCGCGCGGGCCGTCCGCTGATGCACGGACGCCCTCGGCGGACGACCGTCGCCGACCGCACCGCCTCTGGGATGATCAGACGATGAGCGACACCGAGCCGGGCCTGCGCGAACGCAAGCGTCGGGCGACCCATCTGGCCATCCAGCAGGCGGCGATCCGGATCGCGCTCGAGCAGGGCCTCGCCGCGGTGACCGTCGACGAGATCTCGCGGCGCGCCGACGTCTCGCCACGCACGTTCTTCAACTACTTCCCGAACAAGGAGCAAGCGCTCCAGGGTGACGATCCCTCATTACCCGACGACGCGATCCTGGTTGAGTTCGCGGCTGGCGGTCCGACCGGCTCGTTGCTGTCGGACGTCGGCTCGCTCCTGATCCACTCGACGCAGGAACTCATCGCCGACCGCGAGCTGCTGCCGGAGCGGCAGCGCCTGTTCAAGGAGCACCCCCAGCTCTTCAGTCAGCGCATGGCGTCGATGAAGGAGTTCCAGGCGCAGCTCTCGGCGGTCGTGGAACGACGGCTCCTGCGTGACCACCCCGATGGCGACCCGGTCGTGCTCGCTCGGCGCTCGACGCTCGTGGCGTTGGTCGCACTCGCGGCGGTGCGGCAGGCGTGGTCGCAGTGGTCGGCGGACGAGGACGCGACCCTGGTGGACAGCATCGAGACCGCGTTCGCGGACCTCGCCGTGCTCGTTTCGCGCACACCCGCCTGATCCGCTACAGTTGACACCCGTGCCGCTCCGGATCCGGAGCGTCCGCCGCCTTAGCTCAGTCGGCAGAGCGATTCACTCGTAATGAATAGGTCGTCGGTTCGATTCCGACAGGCGGCTCGATCGAGGCCCACATCCCCACGTCGGGGTGTGGGCCTCTTCGTCGTGAGCGGTGGTCCGCGGCGCGCTTCGCACACGTCCGTCGCGGTCCCGGTAGACAGGGACCATGACGGTTCGCTGGGGCGTGATCGGGACGGGCGGCATCGCTCGCTCCTTCGTGGAGGACAGCGCCGCGCTCGGGGTGCGCTTCACCGCGGTGGGGTCGCGGACGCGGGACAGAGCGCAGGCGTTCGCGGACGAGTACGGCATCGAGCACGCCCACGGCGACTACGACGCCCTGGTCGCCGACGACACCGTCGACGCGGTGTACGTCGCGACCCCGCACTCGGCACACGCCGAGGACGCCCTGCGGGCGATCGAGGCGGGCAAGCACGTGCTGGTGGAGAAGGCGTTCACGGTGAACGCGGCGGAGGCGCGACGGGTCGTGGACGCGGCACGAGCCGCCGGGGTCCTCGTCGTCGAGGCGATGTGGACGCGGTTCCTGCCGCAGGCGAGCCGGATCCGCCAGCTCGTGCACGAGGGTCGCATCGGACGGCCTCGTCTGGTCGAGGCGACGCACCACCAGGCCCTGCCGACGGACCCGCGGCACCGGCTGAACGACCCGGCGCTGGCCGGCGGTGCGCTGCTCGATCTCGGCGTCTACCCGCTGGCGTTCGCGGTCGACGCGCTCGGCGTGCCGGAGACGGTCGCGGCGGTGGGGTCCTTGAGCGATCAGGGCGTGGACACGCAGATGGGGCTCGTGCTCGGGCACCCGGACGGCGCGCAGTCGGTGCTGCACTTCGCGCTCGACCTGCGCAGCCCGAACGCGGCGTCGATCATCGGGGACGAAGGGCGGATCGACCTCGACCCGTCGTGGATCGGCCCGACGACCTACCGGCTGCGCGATCGGGACGGCCACGTGCTCGAGGAGTTCGACGGGCGTGAGGACCGCGTCGGCTACCACCACGAGGCGCGGGCGTTCGAGGAGATGATCGCGTCGGGTGACCACGAGGGCGGACCGATGCCGATCGAGCAGACCGTCGCGATCATGGAGGTCATGGACGAGGCGCGTCGGCAGGTCGGCGTGCGCTACCCGGGCGAGACGGACGACGCCACCGACACTGGCGCGGAGCCGACCCACCCGTAGAATCGTCGGCGATGTCCGACGACCTCGACGCGCCGAACCACGCCGACCACGTCCCCGCCGCCGACGCCCCGCACGGTGGGCGCGCGGCCTTGACGCGCCTCCGCGGTGCGGTCGCGCGACGCCCGATGCCGTGGGCGGTCGGCGCCTTCGTCGCGGTCCTCGTGCTCGGGTCCGGTGGCGCCGCCGCGATCGCGGCGGCGACGACACCCGGCGCCGGGAGGCCCGTGACCGGCGTGACGGCGGCGAGTGGCGCCTCCCGGTCCGGGCCTCCGGCGACGCGGTCGGCGACACCGACGCCGACGCCGACGGTGGCCGCCCGACCGGTGCCGACCGACCCCGCCGGTCCGACGGCGATCGGGACGTGCTCGGTCGCAGGGGCGGCCTCCGCCGCTGGTCTCGGTCAGTTCGAGGGCGTCGTCGTCGACGCCGCGACGGGCGAGACCCTGTTCGACCGGAGCGGCGGCACGCCCGCACGGACGGGGAGCGTCATGAAGACGCTCACGACCGCGACGGCGCTCGCCGACCTCGGAGCGGGCTACCGCATCCCGACCACGGTGGTCTCCGAGGGTGGCGGCACCGTCGCGATCGTCGGCCACGGTGACCCGACCCTCTCGGCGGGCGGGGCCACCGTCTACCCGGGGGCCCCGACGCTCGCGCAGTTGGCGCAACAGGTCAAGACGACGCTCGGCAGCACGCCCGTGACGACGATCGTCACCGACGACACGTACTGGAACGACGCGGACGCGTGGGACCCGACGTGGCCGGTCACCGAGCGGACCATCGGTTACCAGCCGGAGATCACCGCGCTCATGGTGGACGGTGACCGCGCCAGTCCCGGTCTCGCGACCTCCCCCCGGTCGACCGATCCCGTCGGCCGCGCTGGCGCGATGTTCCGCACCGCCCTGGCGAACGCGGGCGTGGTCGGTGCGGCGTCGGCGACGATCACGAAGCGTGCCACCACGGGCACGACGACCATCGCCGAGGTGCAGTCGCAGCCGGTGTCGACCCTGATCGGGCAGATGATCCCGAACTCCGACAACACGCTCGCCGAGATGCTCGCCCGGATCTCGTCGAAGGTGTCGGGGTCGAACGGCTCAGCGGCATCGCTGACCGGCGTGTACCGCGCGGCCCTGTCGACCTACGGCATCGACGCCTCGGCGATCACGATCAGGGACGGCTCGGGCGAGAGCGCCTCGAACGCCGTCGCACCAGCGCTCGTCGCGAAGCTCATGGTGCAGGTTGCGGCCGGGCAGAAGGGCCTCGGCGTGCTGGCGCAGTCGCTGCCGATCGCCGGTCGGACCGGGACGCTCGCCGGCCGCTTCACGGGGGCGAACGCGGTCGCAGCCGGCAAGGTGCACGCCAAGACGGGATGGATCGACACCGCGAACACACTCGGCGGGTACATGGACGCCGCGGACGGCACGCGGCTGACCTTCGCGTTCTACGCGCTCGGGTCGTCGCGGGCCGCCGCGTTGCCGGCGCTCGACGCGATCACCGCTGCGGTCTACCGATGCGGCGGCAAGCTCGCGAACACCTGACCGTGTGCGGCCGCAGACGGCGGCAGGGGACAGGATGGACGCATGACCAGAGCGCTCGTGATCGTGGACGTCCAGAACGACTTCACCGAGGGCGGCGCCCTCGGTGTGGACGGGGGTGCTGCGACGGCCGCGCGCATCACGACCTTCCTCGGGCGACACGCGGGCGACTACGACGTCATCGTCGCCTCGCGCGACTGGCACCACGGCGACGACGACAACGGCGGTCACTTCGCGTCGGGGGATCCGGACTACGTCACGACGTGGCCGGTGCACTGCGTGGCGGACACCTTCGGGGCCGAGTACCACCCGGACCTCGACACCGCACCGGTCGACATCCACGTGCGGAAGGGCATGGGGGAGCCGGCGTACTCCGCGTTCGAGGGCGTCGACGACCAGGGCCGGGGGCTCGTCGACCTGCTGTACGACCGGAAGGTGCACGCGCTCGACGTCGTCGGCATCGCGACGGATCACTGCGTCCGAGCGACCGCCCTCGACGGTGCCCGAGCCGGCCTCGACGTCTTCGTGTTCGAGGACCTCATCGCCGGGGTCGCGTCCGGACCGAGCGCGGCCGCGCTCGACGAGATCCGCGCGGCCGGTGGGCACGTCGGTCGGAGCGACGTCGGGGAGGGACTCGAGCGCACCGACGGTGCCCAGATCTGACGCGACCCCGAGGAGACGAGCATGAGCGACGGCACGGCCACGACCGCGCGCACGACCACGGCCACGACCGCCCCCACGACCACGATCGACGACGGCGTCGTCCGGGTGACGGACGTGCCGACGGGCCTGTTCATCGCGGGCGGATGGCGTGCCTCGTCGTCCGGCCGGACCTTCGACGTCCGCGACCCGTCGACGGGCGCCGTCATCGCCGCAGTGGCCGATGCCACCCCCGAGGACGCGATGGCGGCCCTCGACGCCGCGGTGGTCGCGCAGGACGCCTGGGCCGCGACCTCGCCCCGGGGGCGCTCCGACGTGCTCCGTCGCACGTTCGACCTGGTGCACGAGCACGCCGAGGACCTCGCGCGGCTGATGTCGCTCGAGATGGGCAAACCCCTGGCCGAGGCGCGCGGCGAGGTCGTGTACGGCGCCGAGTTCCTCCGGTGGTTCAGCGAGGAGGCCGTGCGCATCGGTGGCTCCTACGGCACGAACCCGGAGGGCACGGGTCGCGCGATCGTCCTCAAGCGCCCGGTCGGCCCGGTCTACGCGATCACGCCGTGGAACTTCCCCCTGGCGATGGCGACGCGGAAGATCGGGCCGGCGCTCGCGGCGGGCTGCACGATCGTCGTCAAACCCGCTGACCTCACACCCCTGACGACCCTGTACCTCGCGCGGCTGTTCGCCGAGGCCGGGCTGCCTGCCGGGGTGCTCGGTGTCGTGCCGACCTCGGACGCCCCGGCGCAGTCGGGGCCGCTCATCGCCGATCCGCGACTCCGGAAGCTCACGTTCACCGGGTCCACGCCCGTCGGCTCGGCACTGCTCAAGCTGGCGGCGGACAACGTGCTCCGGACGAGCATGGAGCTCGGCGGCAACGCGCCACTCGTGGTGTTCGACGACGCGGACCTCGAGACCGCCGTGTCCGCGGCGATGGCAGCGAAGTTCCGCAACGTCGGTGAGGCCTGCACGGCGGCGAACCGCTTCTTCGTGCAGGCCGGGATCGCCGATGCCTTCGTCGCGGCGCTCACCGACCGCGTCCGCGGGTTCCGCATCGGCCGCGGGACCGAGGACGGCACGACCATGGGGCCGCTCATCGACGAGCGCTCGGTCGACAAGGCGGCGCGACTCGTCGCGGACGCCGTCGATCGCGGGGCGACCCTCGTGCTCGGCGGGGAGCGCGTGGACCGTCCGGGGACCTACTACGCCCCGACGGTGCTCGACACGGTCCAGCCCGGGTCCGCGATCCTGTCGACCGAGATCTTCGGGCCGGTCGTGGCGATCACCCGGTTCGACACCGAGGCCGAGGCCGTCCGGCTGGCGAACGACACCGAGTACGGTCTCGTCTCGTACGTGTTCACGAAGGACCTCGCGCGCGGCCAGCGCATGGCGGAGCGGCTCGAGTCGGGCATGGTCGGGCTGAACACGGGTGTCGTCTCGAACGCGGCGGCACCGTTCGGTGGTGTCAAGGCCTCGGGGCTCGGGCGTGAGGGTGCCCACGACGGTCTCGAGGAGTACCTCGAGACCGTGTACGTCCTGACGCCGGATCCGTTCGCCGCGCCCTGACCGCCCGGGAACCCCTCAGACCAGGAGCTGGTGCTTCGCCAGGTCCCGGTAGAGCGGCGTCGTCTGCACGAGTTCCGAATGGGTGCCCTGCCCGACGACGCGTCCCTGCTCGAGCACGACGATGTGGTCCGAGTCGACGACGGTGGAGAGCCGGTGCGCGATCACGAGGAGCGTGCGGTCCTCGGTCACGGCGTCGATCGCGGCCCGCATCCGTTGCTCGTTGATGCCGTCGAGGCTCGACGTCGACTCGTCGAGCAGCAGGATCGGCGGTGCGGCGAGGAGCGCGCGGGCGATCGCGAGCCGCTGGCGTTCGCCGCCGGACAGCATGACGCCGTCCTCGCCGACCTGGGCGTCGAGCCCGCGTTCGTCGCGCTCGAGCACGTCGGACAGGTTGACGGCCTCGAGGACGCGCACGCACTCGGCTTCGGTCGCCTCGGGCTTGCCGAGCAGCAGGTTCGCCCGGATCGTCCCCGCGAGCACGGGGGCGTCCTGTTCGACGTACCCGATCTGGCTGCGGAGCTCGGCACGGTCGAGCCCGCGGACGTCGATCCCGCCGAGCCGGACGACGCCGTCGGTCGGGTCGTAGAAGCGCTCGATGAGGGCGAGCGTCGTGCTCTTGCCGGCACCGGAGGGCCCGACGAGCGCGACGCGCGTGCCGCGCCGCACGCCGAACGACACGTCGTGCAGGACGGTCGGGTCACTGGCCGTGCCGGTCGTGTCGCCGTCCGGCCGGGAGGCGGTGCGCGCGCCCGGCAGGCCCCGCGCGTCCGCCCCGTCGACCGCGGGGACCGCCACGGCGGCAGCGGTTCCCGGGACCGTGCCGTCCGCCTCCGTCACCGCGCGGACGGCGGCCTCGCGGTAGTGGAAGGACACGTGCTCGAAGGTGATGGCGTCGTCCGTGGCGACCGCGGGGGCCGGGAGGGCGGCGTGGTCGTCCTGGTCCTCGGTGGGCAGGTCGAGGATCTCCTGGATGCGGCCGAGGGCCCCGAGGGCTTGATTGACCGCGACCGCCGCACCGAACGCCTGACCGAGCGGCATGATCATCATGAACAGCAGCAGGATGAACGTCACGAGGGTGGCGACCTGGATGCTGCCCGCGGCGACCTGTCCTCCGCCGACGCCGATCACGACGATGAACGAGAGCTGCATGGCGATGCTCGCGACCGGGACGACGAACGCCGACATCCGCGCGATGTCCAGACCGCGGCGGTAGGCCTCCGAGGCGTGGCCGTCGATCTCCGTGACCTCGCGTTCGGTGGCACCCGCGGCTCGGATCGTGCGGACGGCGCTGATGCCGCGCTCCACCGCGGCCGTCAGGTCGCCCACCTTCTCCTGCGCGGCCTTGCTCGCGGCGCGGATCCGGCGCGACAGCACGCCGACGACGACGATCGAGACGGCGATCACGATGGCGGTGAGTCCGAGCAGGAGCGGGTCGATGATCGCCATGCCCACGACGGCGCCGATGAAGGTCAGGGCGCCCCCGATCGCTTCGACGAGTCCCTGGGTCAGGACCGCGCGGAGGAGCGTCGTGTCGCTGCCGACGCGGGACACGAGGTCACCCGTGCGGCGGACGTCGAACTCGGAGATCGGGAGGGACAGGATCCGCGCGACGAGGCGCCGCCGGCTCGACAGCACGACGCCCTCGCCCGCCCGCTGGAGCATGAAGTGCTGGAAACCGTTGATGAGCCCCGCGACGACGACCATCGCCGCGAGCGCGACGACGAGCAGGGTCAGGGTGTGCCCCGCCTCGACGGCCTGGATCACCTGGTTCACGAGCAGGGGCTGTGCGAGCGACGCAGCCGAGCCGAGCACGCTGAGCACGACGATGAACACCATCACCGGGCGGTTCTCGAACAGGTACGGGAGCAGCGAACGGAAGGTCGCGCGGGGTCCGTCCGGCTGCTTGCGGCCGCGTCGGGCCAGGGGATTGCTCATCGGTTCCTTCTCGGATGGTGCCGGGCGCATGCCCGTGACGGAGGTCGCGTCAGCAGCGGCCGTACTTCTTGTGCACGGCCTGACGGCTCACGCCGAGGAGCGTGGCGATCTCCTGCCACGAGGCTCCGGCGTTGCGTGCGCGACGGGCGGCGATCGCCTCGACCCGGTCGACCTCGCGACGGAGGTCCCGCACGGCACCGAGGGCCGTGAACGGGTCGTCGTCGCCGGCGTCGGCCGCGAGCGCGGTGATCGTGCCGCTGTCCATGGGTGTCAACCTACATTGACACTCGCAGCATGTCAACCCGCGTTGACGGAGGCGCCCGTCCGCGCCACGGCGACGGGCGCCCGTCGACCGGTGCCGGTCCTCCCGGTCGGTCGGCGAGCGCCCGTCGTGCTGGCGGTGGCCCGCGTCAGGGAGCGAGGCTCCCCGCGCTGGTGGTCCCCTCTGTCGTGCCGGCGCCGACGGTGCCGTCCGTGCGGTCGAAGTCGCTCCCGCGGGTCTCGCGGACGAAGAACAGCGCGACGAGCGTGACCACCGCCGCTCCCGTCAGGTAGAGCCCGACGAGGAAGATGTTCCCCTTGGCGCTCCACAGGGCGATCGCGACGGTCGGGGCGAGTGAGGCGCCGAGGATGCTCGCGACGTTGTAGGCGACGGCCGAGCCCGTGTACCGGACGTTCGCGGGGAACAGCTCGGGCAGGAGCGCACCCATCGGACCGAACGTCAGGCCCATGAGCGAGAGTCCGACGACGAGGAACGTCACCGTGCCGAGCGGCCCGTGCGCGGACGCGAACCAGAACTGGAACGTCAGGCCGAACAGCACGATACCGATCGTCGTCAGGATGAGCGTCGGGCGGCGCCCGAAGCGGTCCGCGAGCATGCCGGCGATCGGCGTGAAGATCCCGAAGAAGACGACGCCGATCATGAGGAGGCCGAGGAACTCGCCCCGCGGGTACCCGAGCCCGATCTTCGCACCGGCGGTCACGGTGGACGGCGCCGTGCCGTACGTCAGCGTGAACGTCGTCATGAAGTAGAACAGCACGTACGTCGCGACCATCCCGAACGTCCCGACGACGACCGCACGCCAGGACGTGCGGAACACACGGCCGAGCGGCACCTTGGCGACCGCGCCCGATTCCACGACCCCCGTGAACACCGGCGACTCGATGAGCTTGAACCGGACGTAGAGTCCGATCACCACGAGCACGGCGCTGAGGAGGAACGGGATCCGCCAGCCGAAGGACTGGAACGCGGGCGATGCCGCCTGTCCCGCCGCGGCCGGCATGAGCGCGTTGAGCACGATGAAGACGCCGTTGGCGATGAGGAACCCGATCGGCGCGCCGAGCTGGGGGAGCGACCCGAAGACGCCCCGGCGGCCGGACGGCGCGTTCTCGGTCGCCAGGAGCGCCGCCCCGCTCCACTCGCCCCCGAGGCCGACGCCCTGGCAGAACCGCATGACGGCGAGGAGGACCGGCGCCCAGACACCGATCTGCGCGAACGTCGGCAGGACGCCGATGAGGAACGTCGCGCTCCCCATCACGAGGAGGGAGGCGACCAGCGTGGTCTTCCGGCCGATGCGGTCACCGAAGTGGCCGAAGATGATCGATCCGACCGGGCGTGCGAAGAACGCCAGCGCGAACGTCACGAACGACGACAGCTGCGAGGCGACCGCGCTCTCGTTCGGGAAGAACAGGCTGGGGAACACGAGGACCGCGGCCGTCGCGTAGACGTAGAAGTCGTAGAACTCGATCGACGTGCCGACGAGGCTGGCGATCACCACGCGGGAGCGCGGGTTGGTGGTGGGTGCGGCGACGGACGTCGCCGGAGCGGGTGCGGACATGGTTGCGCGTCGGACTCCGAGGGGAGCACCCGGGACGGGTGCGGTGCGGACACGAACGTCGGGTCGACGACCGGTTCGCGCAGGTGGGCGCGGACACCGGTCGGATGCGTTCGTCGAGGTACCGCTCGTGACGGTCCACACAGTCTACGTGCTCGTCGTCGAACCTGCGAATCCGCCCAGAGCGTGGGATACCAACGCCGCGGCGCCGGATGGGCTCCGCCGCCCGACCGATCAGCCGGGGAGGTCCGCCTCGAGATGCGCGGGGAGGGCGTGTCCCATCCGGTCGCGCTTCGTGTCGAGGTAGCCGGCGTTCTCGGCCGAGACTCCGACCACGAGCGGCACGAGCTCGTCGACGACGATCCCGTGCTCCTCGAGCTGCCGGCGCTTCTCGGGGTTGTTCGACAGCAGCCGGATGTGGGTGATCCCGAGGTCCGTGAGGATCCCCGCGGCCCCGCCGTACTCACGCGCGTCCGCGGGCAGGCCGAGCGCGAGGTTCGCGTCGAGCGTGTCGAGCCCGTCCTCCTGCAGCCGGTAGGCGCGGAGCTTGTCGATGAGCCCGATGCCCCGGCCCTCCTGCCCCCGCAGGTAGACGACGACCCCGCCCTCGGCGGCGATGGTGTCGAGCGCGGCGTCGAGCTGCGGGCCGCACTCGCACTTGAGCGACCCGAAGGCCTCGCCGGTCAGGCACTCCGAGTGCACCCGAACGAGCGCTCCGTCGGCCGGGGCGTTCCCGGTGCGGTCGCGCGCGATGACGGCGACGTGGTCTGCCCCGGTCACGAGGTCCCGGTACGCGCGCATCTCGAACCGGCCGTGGACGGTCGGGACGGTGGTGGCGACCTCGAACCGCACGGGACTGCCCGGTGTGGGGGAGGTCAGCGCGTCGCTCATGTGGTGCTCCGGTCGATGCGGGCCCGGAACAGCAGGTCCGGGCCGAGTTCCGTGGACGATGCGATGGTCAACCGCAGGCGGTCGTCCATGCTTCCCACGCCGAGGTCGTCGAGGGCCGTCCGTGGACCGCCGAGCAGGACCGGCGCCGTGTACACCAGCAGTTCGTCGGCGAGGCCGTGCCGGATGAGGGCGCTCGCGACCGTCGGACCGCCCTCCGCGAAGACGGTGTGCACCCCGAGGGGGCGGAGGGAGCGCAGCACTGCCTCGAGGTCGTGGCCCGGAACCGCGCGGAAGCCGCGGGGATGGCGACGCAGTGCGGCGTCGTCCGGCACCGCGCGGTCACCGACCACGACGGGCAGGGGCTGCACCGGCATGAGCTCGCCCGCGTCGCCCCGCGCGGTGAGGCTCGGATCGTCGGCGAGCACGGTACCGGTACCGACGAGCAGCGCATCGTGGTCCGCACGCTGCTCGTGGACGTGCTGCCGCGCGGCCGCCCCGGTGATCCACTTGCTCGAGCCGTCCGCCGCCGCGGCTCGGCCGTCGAGGCTCATGGCCCACTTCACCGTCACCCAGGGCCGGCCGAGTCGGACCGAGAGCAGCCAGCGCTCGAGGAACGACTCGGCCTCGTCCGCGAGGAGCCCGGACACGACGTCGACGCCCGCGGCGCGGAGGCGCGCGGCACCGCCGTGCGCGTGCTCGCCCGGGTCGTCGATCGCGTACACGACGCGGGTCACCCCGGCGTCGAGCAGAGCGACCGAGCACGGTCCGGTGCGGCCGACGTGGTCGCACGGCTCGAGCGTGACCACCATCGTCGCACCACGGGCCGCGCCCGGCGGGAGCGCCGACAGTGCGTCGACCTCGGCGTGGGGCGTGCCCGCACCACGGTGGTGTCCCTCGGCGAGCACGGAGCCGTCCGGCGCCAGGACGACGGCGCCGACGCGCGCGTGGTCGCCGACGCGCGGGCCCTCGGCCGCGAGTTCGAGCGCGCGGCGCATGGCCCGCTCCTCGGCCGGGGAGACGGGTCCGGAGGGCGCGGTGCTCACCCGGTCGAGCATAGCGAGGCTCCCGGCTGGCGGCCGGGCGTCAGGCGTCGAGCGCGGCCGCGGGCCATGGCAGGTCCGAGGCCGATCGGCCGTCCGCTCGGAGCAGTCCCTTCCAGCAGGTCACGGGGGTGCCGTCACGGCCGGGGATGAGCCCGGGACCGGTTCCGGTGTAGGCGAACCCCGCCCGTCGCGCCACCGCGGCCGACGCCCGGTTACCGACGAAGCACTCCCAGTACACGTCCTCGTGGCCCTGCTCGAACGCCCACCCGGTCACGAGCCGCACGGCCTCGGCCATGAGCCCGTGCCCGCGCGCCGAGGGCGCGAGCCAGAAGCCGATGTCGCGGTGCGCGGGCCGGAACGCCACGACGCCCTCGAGCCACGTGCTCGACGGCCGGCGGATCGCCCACGTGTACTCGCGGTCGGACGCCCAGCCCGGGCCGACCAGGGCGTCGACGAAGGCATGGGCGTCACGCGGCCCGTACGGCATCGGGATCGTCGTCCAGCGCGCGATCTCGGCGTCCTGGCATGCCTCGGTGATCGCGGGTGCGTCCGCCCGCGTCGGCATGTCGAGGCGGGCGACGGGGGACCGCAGCGTGACGGGGAGCACGTCCGGCGGGGACGGGTCAGCGGTGCCGCGGCACGAAGCCGATGCGGTCGTAGACGGTGGCGAGCGTGGTCTCGGCGATCGACTCCGCCCGGTCCGCCCCGACGGCGAGGAGACGGTCGAGCTCGGCCGGGTCGTCGAGCAGCTCGAGGGTCCGCGCGCGGACCGGCTCGAGCTCGGCCACGACGGCGTCCGCCACGGAGCCCTTGAGATCGCCGTAACCCTTGCCCACGAAGGCCTGCTCGAGCTCCGGGACCGGGGTCCGCGTGAACGCCGACAGGATCGTGAGCAGGTTGGTCACGCCCGGCTTGTGCTCGCGGTCGGCGCGGACGTCGCGCTCGGTGTCCGTGACGGCCGATCGGATCTTCTTGGCGGTGCGCTTCGGGTCGTCGAGCAACTGGATGAGACCCGCGTCGGTCGCCGCCGACTTGCTCATCTTGCTCGTCGGCGTCTGCAGGTCGTAGATCCGTGCGGTCTCGGCCAGGATGTGGGCCTCGGGCACGACGAACGTGTCGCCGAAGCGCGAGTTGAAGCGGCCCGCGAGGTCCCGCGTCAGCTCGACGTGCTGGCGCTGGTCATCGCCGACCGGCACGATCGCGGACCCGTAGAGCAGGATGTCGGCGGCCATGAGCATCGGGTACGTGAACAGGCCGACGGACGCCGACTCGGTGCCCTGCCGTGCGGCCTTGTCCTTGAACTGGGTCATCCGGCTCGCCTCACCGAAGCCGGTGATGGTGTTGAGCACCCAGGCGAGTTCGGCGTGCGCGGGGACGTGCGACTGCACGAACAGCGTGGACTGCTCGGGGTCGATCCCGGCCGCGATGTACTGCGCGGCCGTGCGACGGGTGTTCTCGCGCAGGGCGGCCGGGTCCTGCGGCGAGGTGATCGCGTGCATGTCGACGACGCAGTAGATGGCGTCGTACGTGGTCTGCAGGTCCCGCCACTGCATGAGCGCGCCGATGTAGTTGCCGAGGTGGAGCGATCCGGCGGACGGCTGGATGCCGGAGAACAAGCGGGTCTTCGTCATGGTGCAGGTGTCCTTGCGTGGGCGGCCGAGGGGCCGGGGAGTCGGGGGTCAGACCTCGTAGTCGACGACCACGGGGGTGTGGTCGGACCATCGCTGGTCGTACGCGGCCGCGCGGTCCACCGCGTACGCCGTGACCTTCGCCGCGAGCGCGGGCGTCGCCATCTGGTAGTCGATGCGCCAACCGGAGTCGTTGTCGAACGCCTGGCCGCGCCACGACCACCACGTGTAGGGGCCGGGGACGTCGCCGGCCTGCTCCCGTCCGACGTCGACCCATCCGAGCCCGGTGCCGGTGGTGCCGTCGACGCAGTCCACCTGCTCGCCGGCGGCGCCGAGGAAGCGGTCGAAGTAGGCGCGCTCGCGGGGCAGGAAGCCGGCCCGCTTCACGTTGCCCTTCCAGTTCTTGATGTCGCGCTCGTCGTGCCCGACGTTGAGGTCGCCGACGACGACCGCGAGCTCGTTGTGCCGCTGCAGGGCCGGGAGGCGCTGCTCCATCGCGTCGAGGAAGCGCCACTTCTCGTCCTGCTTGGGGGTGTCGGCCTCGCCGGAGTGCACGTAGGTGCTCACCACCGTGACGACCGCGTCGCCGACCTCGTAGTCGGCCTCGAGCCACCGGCCCGCCGAGTCGAAGTCGTCCGGGCCGAGCTCGACACGGTGGATCCGGGCCCGGTCGCGCGAGGCGATCGCCACGCCCGCGCGGCCCTTCGCCGTCGCGGGGTCGTGCACGACGTTCCAGTCCTCACCGAGGAGCTCCTGGAGGTCGTCGGTGGACGCACGGACCTCTTGCAGGGCGAGCACGTCGACGTCCCGCCCCTGCAGCCAGTCGCCCATGCCCTTGCGGAACGCGGCGCGGATGCCGTTGACGTTGACGGTCGCGAGACGCAGGCGGGTCATGCGTCCAACCCTAGCGGCGGCCTCCGACGGGGCCCGTCCCGGACGTGCGCCCCTGCCGGGAGGTCCGTGGCGGCGCCACCACGGGCCTCCCGGCCGGCGGGTGGCGCGACGCGGCCGGCGCGGCCGCGGTCAGGCCGCGTCGTGGTCGGTCTGCAGGAAGGTCACGAGTGCGTCGGCGGTCGCGTCGGCGTCGTCGCCCGTGACCGTGAGCGTGACCTCGTCGCCGTTCTCGACGCCGAGCCCGAGGAGACCGAGGATGCTGCCCGCGTTGGCCGACTTGTCGCCCTTGGCGATCGTGACCTGGTGACCGGACGCCGTGACGTTCTGCACGAACAGCGAAGCGGGCCGCGCGTGCAGCCCCGATCCGCTGGCGACGGTGACGGTGCGGGTGGCTTCGGACATCGGAACTCCTGTCTCGATCGGACGCATGGTCCGAGTGGATGCGCCCTCATGGTAGCGAGCGCGGCCGGTGTGGCCGTGGACGGTCGCGCCCGACGGGTCAGTCCCGTCCGGGCCAGAAGACCTCGGTGCCGGCGGCCTCGACCTCGCGCACGAGGTCGAGGTTGACCGCGGGGTCGGTGATGATCGTGTCGATCGCGGCGAGCGGTGCCACGCGCCCGAACTCCTCGCGGCCGAACTTCGAGTGGTCGGCGAGCAGGATGCTCCGCCGCGCGGCCTTGATGAGTGCGGTCTTCACGGCGGCCTCCGCCATGTTGTGCGTCGTCAGGCCCCGCTCGGGTGTGATGCCGTTGATGCTGAGGAAGGCGACGTCGACGCTCACCATGCCGACGAGCTGGTGGGTCCACGTGCCGACGCCCGCGAGGGAGTCGCTCCGGATGTTCCCGCCGAGGAAGTGCAGGTCGATCCCGGGCCGGGTGGCGACCGCCATCGCCACCGGCAGCGAGTGCGTCACGACGGTGAGCCCGCGGTCGGTCGGCAGCATCTCGGCGAGGCAGATGGTCGAGGTGCCCGCGTCGATGATGATCGAGCCGCCCTCGGGCAGTTCGTCGAGCGCGGCCTCGGCGATCACCATCTTCTCGGCCGTGTTGATGCCGCCGCGGTCGCCCACGCCCGCGTGGATCGTGATCCGCTCGACCGGGATCGCGCCGCCGTGCGCGCGCCGGACGAGGCCGCGCCGTTCGAGGCTCGTGAGGTCGCGGCGGATCGTCTCGGGCGTGACCGCGAGGAGTTCAGCGAGGTCCTTGACGTCGACCCGCCCCTGCGCGCGCGCCTGCTCGACGATGCGCTGGTGACGTTCTGGTGCGTACATCGGACCTCGGAGTGGGCGAAACGGGCATCGACCGACGTCCCCGGGGCCCGAGTGGCCGGGGCGGGGGGAGTCAGACGCAAACGGGCATCTGTTTCTGCATTTTTATCCCCGGATTTGTTTGTTTGTCAATCGGAATCGATGTATGGTCGTCGCAGCGCGCCGCCCGTGCGCCGTCGTCCAGCCCCACCGCACCGCCTGATCTGCGCGATGAGATGAAGGAGTCTCGAATGTCCGAACTGCCCGGAACCGGGGTGGGCCGCGGCGTCGCGCTCGGACCCGTGCTGCGCATGCCCGAGCCCCTCGGCGCTCCGTCGTCGGCACCGCTCGACGGTCCGGTCGAGGCCGCGGACGCCGCCGTGCACGAGGCCGTGGCCGCGGTCGCCGACGACCTGACGAAGCGCGGCGCGCTCGCCGGTGGCGACGCCCAGGCCGTGCTCGAGGCCCAGGCGCTCATGGCGCAGGACCCGACGCTGCTCGACGACGTCCACACCCGGATCAGCGGTGGCGCGAACGCGGAGCGCGCCGTGCACGACGCGTTCGCCGCGTTCCAGGACATCCTCGCCGCGATGGGCGGCTACATGGGGGAGCGGGCGGCCGACCTCGGCGACGTGTCCCAGCGCATCATCGCGAAGCTCCGTGGGGTGCCCGCACCGGGCGTGCCCGACTCGGACACCCCGTTCGTCCTGGTCGCGCGCGACCTCGCCCCGGCGGACACCGCCCTGCTCGACCTCGACAAGGTGCTCGCGCTCGTCACGAGCGACGGCGGCCCCACCTCGCACACCGCGATCCTCGCCCGGGCGAAGGGCATCACGGCGATCGTCGGCGTCGAGGGCGCCGCGGACCTCGTCGACGGCCAGACGGTCGTCGTCGACGCCGCTGCCGGCGTGGTCGTCACCGACCCCGATCCCGACCTCGTCACCGCGACGGAGGCCCGGATCGCCGAGCGTCTCGCCGCGGCCGACCGACCGGTCACCCCCGGCGCGCTCGCCGACGGCACGCTCGTGCCGCTCCTGGCGAACCTCGGCAACCCCGCCGATGCCGCGGGCGCCGTCGCGCTCGGCGCCGAGGGCGTCGGCCTGTTCCGCACCGAGTTCCTGTTCCTCGACTCGCCGACCGCACCGACCGTGGAGGCGCAGCGTCAGGCCTACGTGCAGCTGCTGTCCGTGTTCCCCGGCAAGAAGGTCGTCGTCCGCGCGCTCGACGCGGGGGCGGACAAGCCGCTGTCGTTCCTGACCGATCAGGACGAGGAGAACCCCGCGCTCGGTCGCCGTGGCCTCCGGGCGCTGCGACACCACGAGGCGGTCCTCCGTGACCAGCTCACCGCGCTCGTCCAGGCCGACGCCGAGACCGAGGCCGACCTCTGGGTGATGGCGCCGATGGTGGCGGACGCCGAGGAGACCGCGTACTTCGTGTCCCTGGCCCGCGAGCTCGGTGTCCGGACCGCGGGTGTCATGGCCGAGGTGCCGTCGCTCGCGCTCCTCGCCGAGCAGGTGTTCCAGCAGGCGGACTTCGTCTCCGTCGGCACGAACGACCTGACGCAGTACACGCTCGCCGCGGACCGGCTGCTCGGGTCCGTCGCCTCCTACCAGGACCCGTGGCACCCCGCGGTGTTGCGCCTCGTCGCCCAGCTCGGTGCTGCCGGGCGCGACGCGGGCAAGGCCGTGGGGATCTGCGGCGAGGCCGCGGCCGACCCGCTGCTCGCCGTCGTCCTCGTCGGTCTCGGCGCCACCACGCTCTCCATGACCCCCGCCGCCCTCGCGGACGTGCGCGCCGAACTCGGCCAGCACACCCTCGAGCAGGCGCGCGAGATGGCCCGGGCCGCGCTCGCCGCCCCGTCCGCCGCGGCCGCACGTGCCGCTGCGACGTCGGCGCACGTCGCCTGACCTCCCCGTCCCGTTCCCTCCGATCCGTTCCCACGAACCCACACCAGAAAGAACGCACATGACAACGACGTCCGTCGCAGCGACCGGCGCCCCCGCACAGAAGCGGGGCGGCGGTCGGGTCGCCGTCCAGAAGTTCGGCGCCTTCCTCTCCGGCATGGTGATGCCGAACATCGCGATCTTCATCGCGTGGGGCATCATCACCGCCTTCTTCATCCAGACCGGCTGGACTCCCGTCGGCGTCCTCGGCGGCTTCGGCACCACGCACGGCGTCGCGAACGTCGGCGTAGTCGGCCCGATCCTCACCTACCTCATCCCGCTCGCGATCGCGATCCAGGGTGGCCGGATGGTCTACGACATCCGCGGTGCGGTCGTCGGCTCGATCTTCACCATGGGCGTCATCCTCGGCGCGTCGGGCACGACGATGATCCTCGGCGCGATGATCTGCGGCCCGCTCGGCGCGTACCTCATCAAGCAGGTGGACCGCATCTGGGACGGCAAGATCAAGCCGGGCTTCGAGATGCTCGTGAACAACTACGCGGCCGGCATCCTCGGCTTCGGGTTGTTCATGGTCGGCTTCTTCTGGCTGTCCTGGATCTTCCTCCGCATCGCGGACGGCCTCGGTGCCGCCGTCGAGTGGCTGGTGCACGCGCACCTGCTGCCGCTCGCGAGCGTCATCATCGAGCCGGCGAAGGTCTTCTTCCTCAACAACGCGATCAACCACGGCGTGCTCGACCAGCTCGGCGCGCAGCAGGTCCAGCAGTCCGGCAAGTCGATCCTGTTCCTCCTCGAGGCGAACCCCGGCCCCGGTCTCGGCATCCTCCTCGCCTTCACCTTCTTCGGTGTCGGCGTCGCGCGGTCGACGGCTCCCGGCGCGATCCTCATCCAGTTCTTCGGTGGCATCCACGAGATCTACTTCCCGTACGTGCTGCAGAAGCCGATCCTGTTCATCGCCGTCATCCTCGGTGGTGCGACCGGTGTCGCCACGAACGTCACGTTCGGGTCCGGTCTCGTCGCCCCGGCCTCGCCCGGTTCGATCCTGGCGGTGCTCTTCAACACCTCGCGGGACAGCTACGTCGGCGTCATCCTCTCCGTCGTCCTGTCGGCGCTCGTGTCCGGCGCCGTCGCGTCCTTCTTCCTCATCTCGACCCGCAAGCGGGACCTGGCCGCCGGTGGTGGCGACATGAGCGACGCCCTCGCCCGCATGCAGGCGAACAAGGGCCGCGACGTCAACGCGGCGACCGCGGGCATCTTCGGCTCGAACGCCCCGGCGAACGAGGAGGAGACCGAGTCGTCCTTCGGCGGCGTCGGGTCCGCGACGGGCACCACCACCGCCACGCGCGTCCAGAACGTCGTGTTCGCCTGCGACGCCGGCATGGGCTCGAGTGCCATGGGCGCGAGCGTCCTGCGGAACAAGATCAAGAAGGCCGGTATCGAGGGCGTCACGGTCGTCAACAAGGCGATCGCGAACCTCTCGGGTGACGAGGACCTCATCATCACCCAGGAGGAGCTCACCGACCGGGCGAAGCAGAAGAACCCGAACGCGCAGCACGTGTCGGTCGGTAACTTCATGAACGCGCCCCAGTACGACCAGGTCGTCGACCAGCTGAAGCAGCAGTAACCGCACCACACGGCACCACACCCACGGGGCGGGGGAACGCGGACGACGTGTTCCCCCGCCCCACAGCCACGAACAAGGAGAACCACCGATGCCCGTCCTGCAGGAGAGCCAGATCCGGATCCACACCGCGGACACCGCTCCGACCAAGACGGAGGCGATGAAGGAGGCGGCTGACATCCTCGAGGCCGCCGGTGCGGTCACGGGGGACTACTATCCCGCCATGCTCGAGCGCGAGAAGAGCGTGTCCACCTACATGGGCAACTTCCTGGCGATCCCGCACGGCACGAACGAGGCGAAGGACGCCATCAAGACGTCCGCGCTGTCGTTCATCCGCTACGCGTCGCCCATCGACTGGGACGGCAACGAGGTGCGATTCGTCGTCGGCATCGCCGGCGTCAACAACGAGCACCTCGACATCCTGTCGAAGATCGCGATCGTGTTCTCCGACGAGGACCAGGTGCAGGCGCTCACCGAGGCACCCGACGCCGGGGCGATCATGGCGATCCTCGGCGAGGTGAACGAGTGAGCGTCGCCGTCCACTTCGGTGCCGGCAACATCGGGCGCGGCTTCGTCGGGCTCCTGCTCCACGAGGCCGGGTACGAGGTCGTCTTCGCCGACGTCGCCGCGCCGCTCATCGACGCACTCGCGGCCGCCGACTCGTACACGGTGCACGAGGTCGGCGCCGGTGCGCAGGACCACGTCGTGACGGGCTTCCGCGCGGTGAACAGCGCTCAGGACGAGGCCGGCGTGGTCGCCGAGGTGGCCGCGGCCGACGTCGTCACGTGCGCCGTCGGGCCCACCGTGCTCCGGTTCATCGCCCCGGTCATCGCGCGCGGCCTCGTCGAGCGCGACCCGGGGACAGCGCCGCTCGCCGTGATGGCGTGCGAGAACGCGATCAACGCGACCGACCGCCTCCGCGAGTTCATCGTCGACGCACTGCCCGAGGGCGAGCGGGACGCGGCGCTCGCCAAGGCGGTGTTCGCGAACACCGCCGTCGACCGTATCGTCCCGGCACAGCCGGCCGACGCGGGCCTCGACGTCACCGTCGAGACCTACTTCGAGTGGGCGATCGACCGCACGCCGTTCCCCGGCACGGAGCCCACGATCCCCGGAGCGCACTACGTCGACGGGCTCGCCGCGTCGATCGAGCGGAAGCTCTTCACCGTCAACACCGGGCACGCGACCGTGGCCTACCACGGGTACCTCGCCGGTGCGGACAAGATCTCGGACGCGATCGCGATCCCCGCGGTCCGGTCGGCCCTCGAGTCCGTGCTCGGCGAGACGAGCGACCTGCTCGTCCGTCGGCACGAGCTCGACCCCGAGGTGCACCGCGCCTACGTGACGGCCATCATCGCCCGCTTCGAGAACCCGCACCTGCCCGACACGGTGACGCGGGTCGGGCGGCAGCCGCTCCGCAAGCTCTCGCGCGACGAGCGCTTCGTGTCGCCCGGGGCTGCCCTCGCCGAGGAGGGCGTCGAGCCGACCGCGCTGCTCGACGCCATGGGCGCCGCGCTCCGCTTCGACGTCCCGGACGACGAGCAGAGCGTCGAACTCCAGGCCCTGCTCCGATCGGATGCCTCGGACACGGACGTCGCGCAGCAGATCACCGGTCTGGAGGCCGGACACCCGTTCCTCGCACCGTTCATCGACCGCGTGGCCGCGGTCCGCGCCTGACGCGGAGCCGCATCCCGCACCGACGCAGGCCCGCACCGGGCCAGCTCGACGGCCGCCGTCCCTCCCGGGCCGGCGGCCGTCGTGTCGTCTGCGCCAAGCGCGCCGGGGCGGTCGCCGACCGCCCCGCTTCCAGGCCGGCTCCGGGGCGCCGTGCAGCCGTCGGGCGTTGGATGGCGCGGACGGTGCCGACGGACGACACCGGACGGGAGTGGACCGGGATGGCCAAGCGGTGGATCGCGCCGGAGTTCGGCGGCGTCGAGGTGTTCGAGTTCGTGGAGACGACCGTGCCGGAGCCCCGCGCGGGTGAGGTGACGATCAGCGTCCGGGCGGCCGGCGTCAACCCCGCCGACTACAAGCACACCCAGGGCGGTCCGAACGCCGACCGCTCCCAGTTGCCGATGGGGATCGGGTACGAGGTCGCGGGCGTCATCAGCGCCATCGGACCGGGGACGACGATCGCGTCCGGCGGTGGGAGCACCGGCGACCGCGTCATCGCGTTCCGGGTCGACGCCGGCTACGCGACGGACATCACCGTCCCGGCGCACGACGTGTTCGCGGCGCCGGACACCCTCGACGATGCCGCGGCGGCGAACCTGTTCCTCGCCGGGACGACGGCGGCCGACGTGCTGCGGGTCGTCCACCCGGGCGAGGGCGACACGGTGCTCGTGCACGGTGCGTCCGGAGCGGTCGGGGTCAGCGTGCTCCAGCAGGCGCGACAGCGGGGCATCCGCCTGATCGGCACCGCGTCGGAGGCGAACGCCGAGACGGTACGGCGGTTCGGCGGCGAGCCCGTGGCGTACGGCGAGGGCCTGGCCGACCGGGTGCGCGCGCTCGCACCGGAGGGTGTCGCGGCGGCCATCGACTGTGTCGGCACCGATGAGGCGGTCGACGTGTCGCTCGAGATCGTGGCCGACCGCGACCGCATCGTGACCATCGCGGCGCACGGTCGTGCCCAGCAGGACGGCTTCCGGGCCGTGGGCGGTGCGCAGCCCGAGAGTGCCGCGTTCCGGGACTCGGTGCGGCAGCAGCTCGTGGACATGGCGGCGTCGGGGGAGCTCGTCGTGCCGGTCGCCCGGACATGGCCGCTCGCCGACGCCGTCGAGGCGCTGCGGTTCCTGCAGGAAGGCCACCCGGGCGGCAAGCTCGCACTCGTCCCCTGAGCAGGGCGCCTCGGTGCGGTCGGCGTGGCGGTCGCGGTCAGACGACCCGGAGTCGGACGAGCGAACCGTCGACCACGAGGTCGCGCACCGTCACCCCGGGATCGGCGATCGCGAACCGCAACGCACCGCCGGGCTGGTCGAACCAGGGCTGCACGAGCCGGACGTTCACGAGGAACGGCCGGTCCGTCACGTAGCGGTGCACGTCCGGGCGCTGCATCGCGTGCGGCGGCAGTGACCGAGCGGGGAGCGGGGTGTCCAGGGGGTGCAGCAGGTAACCGTCGGGACCGCCGACGCGGTCGACGGGGATCCCGGCTGGGATCTGGATCGTCAGGCCCGCGTTGCCCGCGCCGTGCGCCTGCGCCGCGAGCTGCGGGTACGTGGCACCCGCACGATCGCGGAGGGCGTCGAGTTCGGACTGCCGGACGTCGCGGGCCGGCGGGAACGGACGGTTGAGGAACCGCCGGAGCATCTCGACCGCGTCGTCCTCGCTGCGGGCCACGGCCAATCGGCGGGGGTTGCCGTAGTCGACGACCTCGAGGGCCCAGTCCTGCCCGTGCGCCGACGCGGCGTCGACCGGCACGATCCGCAGGGCTCCCTCGACCGGCTCGTCGAGCGGGTGCTCCCCGGGGAGCACCACGTACCGGTCGGTGTAGCCGAGCTGATCGAGCGTGGGGCGGACGTCCGCGAAGGTCATGGTCGGAGCCTACCGAGCGGTCCTAGGCGCGGCCTCGGACGAGTGCCTGCTTGACCTCTGCGATCGCCTTGGTGACCTGGATGCCGCGCGGGCAGGCGTCGGTGCAGTTGAAGGTCGTGCGGCAGCGCCACACGCCCTCCTTGTCGTTGAGGATGTCGAGACGGACCTTCGCCTCGTCGTCGCGGGAGTCGAAGATGAACCGGTGCGCGTTGACGATCGCGGCCGGACCGAAGTACTGCCCGTCGGTCCAGAACACCGGGCACGAGGACGTGCACGCCGCGCACAGGATGCACTTCGTCGTGTCGTCGAAGCGCTCACGCTCGGCGACGGACTGCACGCGCTCCTTGCCCTTCTGCGGGGCGGACTTCGACTGCAGGAACGGCTGGACCTCGCGGTAGGAGGCGAAGAACGGCTCCATGTCGACGACGAGGTCCTTCTCGAGCGGCAGGCCCTTGATCGCCTCGACGTAGATCGGCTTCGACACGTCGAGGTCCTTGATCAGCGTCTTGCAGGCGAGCCGGTTCCGGCCGTTGATGCGCATGGCGTCCGAGCCGCAGACACCGTGTGCACACGACCGGCGGAAGGTCAGCGAACCGTCCTGCTCCCACTTCACCTGATGCAGGGCGTCGAGGATCCGGTCCGTCGGCAGCATCATCACGCCGAACTCCTGCCAGTGCGGCTCGGTGTCGACGTCCGGGTCGAACCGGCGGACCATGAGGGTCACCGGGAACGAGCCGGGAGGTGCGGTGCGGCTCGCGGGGGCGTCGCTGACCAGGGTGTCGGTCATCTCAGTACTTCCTCTCCATCGGCTGGTACCGCGTGATGACCACGGGCTTCCAGTCGAGTGTGATGTGGTCGTCGGCGAGCGAGGAGTGCGGATCGCCCGTCAGGTACGCCATGGTGTGCTGCATGTAGTTCTCGTCGTCGCGCTTCGGGTAGTCGTCGCGCATGTGGCCGCCACGGGACTCCTTGCGGTTCCGCGCGGAGAACACGACGACCTCGGCGAGGTCGAGCAGGAACCCGAGCTCGACGGCCTCGAGCAGGTCGGTGTTGAACCGCTTGCCCTTGTCCTGGACGGAGACCTGGAGGTACCGCTCACGGAGCTCGTGGATGGTCGCCGTCACCTTGGCGAGCGACTCGTCCGTGCGGAACACCTGGGCGTTCTTGTCCATCTCGTCCTGCAACTCCTTGCGGAGGCTCGCCACGCGCTCGGTGCCCGTGGAGGCCCGCAGCTGCTCGAGCATGCGGCGCACGTTGCCCGCCGGGTCCTCGGGGAGCGGGACGAACTCCGCGGTCTGCACGTAGGCCGCCGCGTTGTTGCCGCTCCGCTTGCCGAACACGTTGATGTCGAGCAACGAGTTCGTGCCGAGCCGGTTCGACCCGTGCACGGACACGCAGGCACACTCGCCGGCGGCGTAGAGGCCCGGCACCACGGTGTCGTTGTCCCGCAGGACCTCGGCGTTCGTGTTCGTCGGGATGCCCCCCATGGCGTAGTGGGCGGTCGGCATCACCGGCACGGGCTCCGTCACCGGGTCGACACCGAGGTACGTGCGCGCGAACTCGGTGATGTCCGGGAGCTTGGTCTCGAGGACCTCGGCCCCCAGGTGCGTGCAGTCGAGCAGGACGTAGTCCTTGTTCGGGCCGGCCCCGCGGCCCTCCGCGACCTCTTGCACCATGCACCGGGCGACGATGTCGCGGGGCGCGAGGTCCTTGATGGTCGGTGCGTAGCGCTCCATGAAGCGCTCGCCGGAGGCGTTGCGGAGGATCGCGCCCTCACCGCGGGCGCCCTCCGTGAGCAGGATGCCGAGGCCCGCCAGGCCCGTCGGGTGGAACTGGAAGAACTCCATGTCCTCGAGCGGCAGGCCGGAACGCCACACGATGCCGACACCGTCGCCGGTGAGGGTGTGGGCGTTCGAGGTCGTCTTGTAGATCTTGCCGAACCCGCCGGTCGCGAAGATCAACGCCTTGGCGTGGAACACGTGGAGCTCGCCCGTCGCGAGCTCGAACGCGACGACGCCGACGGGCTGCTCGCGGGTGACGCCGTCGTCGCCCGTGACCTCGGCCATGACGAGGTCGAGGGCGTAGAACTCGTTGAAGAAGTTGACACCCAGCTTGACGCAGTTCTGGAACAGCGTCTGCAGGATCATGTGGCCCGTGCGGTCCGCCGCATAGCAGGCGCGGCGCACCGGCGCCTTGCCGTGGTCGCGCGTGTGACCGCCGAACCGACGCTGGTCGATCTTGCCCTCGGGCGTCCGGTTGAAGGGCAGCCCCATGTTCTCGAGGTCGATGACCGCGTCGATGGCCTCCTTCGCCAGGATCTCGGCGGCGTCCTGGTCGACCAGGTAGTCACCGCCCTTGATCGTGTCGAACGTGTGCCACTCCCAGGAGTCCTCTTCCACGTTGGCGAGCGCCGCCGCCATGCCGCCCTGCGCGGCGCCCGTGTGGGATCGCGTCGGGTACAGCTTCGAGATCACGGCCGTGTTCGCCTGCGGGCCGGCCTCGATCGCCGCTCGCATGCCGGCGCCTCCCGCGCCGATGATGACGATGTCGAACTGGTGGTGGTGGACCCCGTCGACGACGGAGCTCGTGGGTGCAGCGGTGGTGTCGGTCACGGACTTCTCTCGAGTGTGGTCAGGAGGGCGGAGCTCAGTGCGCGGGGCAGAACGACGGCAGGTCGGCAGCCGCGGCGCCCGCCGGGCACGGGTCGAAGGTCCAGCAGACGAGCGTGCCGAGCGCGATCAGCACGACGCACGCGACGAGCACGGCGCCGAGCAGGGTGCGCCGCACGGCCGGTCGGCCGACGTAGTCGTTGATGATCGTGCGCATGCCGTTCGAGCCGTGGATGAGCGCGAGCCACAGCATGAGCGTGTCCCACACCTGCCAGAGCGGACTCGCCCACTTGCCGGCGACGAAGGCGAAGTCGATCTGCTTGACGCCACCCCCGGCGACCATGTTGATGAACAGGTGCCCGAAGATGAGCACGACGAGGACGATCCCCGACGCGCGCATGTAGATCCAGCCCCACTTCTCCCAGTTGGTGGTGCGGCGGGCGGCCGGGGCGGAACGCGGGGCCTCGACGGTCTCGGTGGTCATCGGATCTCCTCCGCTCAGTGCAGGTCGGCCACGAGGTTCATGATCTGGGTCGGCAGGAAGCCCGCGATCAGCACCACCCAGATCCCGACCACGATCCAGAACATGAGCCGCTGGTACTGCGGTCCCTTGCTCCAGAAGTCGACCGCGACGATGCGCAGGCCGTTGATCGCGTGGAAGACGATCGCCATCACGAGGCCGGTCTCGCCGAGGTTCATGATCGGCGTCTTGTACGTGCCGATGACGGCGTCGTACGCGGCGGGCGAGAGTCGGACGAGGGCCGTGTCCAAGATGTGCACGAGCAGGAAGAAGTAGATCGCGACGCCCGTGATGCGGTGCAGCACCCACGACCACATGCCGGCGCCGCCGCGGTAGAGCGTGCCCGACGGGGCCCGCGGTGGTCGCGGTGTCGGTGCCGACGTGGGACCGACCGGCGCCGCGACTGCCGTCGCGCCACCGGGTTCGTCGTGCACAGCGGTCTGCTCGGCCATGAGCGCGCCCTCCCGTGGGATGCTCGGCCGCCGATCGGCGGCCGTTGCCGTTCGTGTTCGTGTGGAACACGGACCATCCTACGGCCGGGCACCGACCTCCTCGTGCCATGCCGTCCGGGGGTGACCACGTGAACGGGCCGTGGCGATCCGGGGACGGGGGCCGCGCCTCCCGGACCGGCGGCCGGTGCCCCTGCCGCTCGTGCCGCCCCCGCCGATATGGTGACCGGATGACCGACGACCTCGAGCGCTTCTACGCCATCATCCCCGCCGGTGGCATCGGCTCCCGACTCTGGCCGTTGTCCCGGGCGGACGCGCCGAAGTTCCTCCACGACCTGACCGGCACGGGCGCGTCCCTGCTCCGGTCGACCTGGGACCGCCTCGCCCCGCTGAGCGGCGACCAACGCATCATGGTCGTCACCGGCCGTGCGCACCGCGCCGCCGTCGAACGCCAGCTCCCCGGTCTCGCCGACCACAACGTCGTGCTCGAGAGCGAACCGAAGGACTCGACCGCCGCGATCGGCCTCGCCGCCGCGATCCTGCGGCGCCGCGAGCCCGACGTCGTCATCGGCTCGTTCGCGGCCGACCACGTGATCGGTGACGTCCGCGGGTTCCGCCGGTCCGTGCGGGAGGCCGTGGTCGCGGCCGAGGCCGGGTACATCACGACGATCGGCATCACCCCGACCGAGCCGGCGATCGGCTTCGGCTACATCCACGCGGGGGAGCGGATCCACGTCGACTCGGCGAAGGACGTCCACGCCGTCCAGTCGTTCGTCGAGAAGCCCGACCTCGAGACGGCGACCGCGTACGTCGCAGACGGCTCCTACATGTGGAACGCGGGGATGTTCATCGCCCGGGCGGACCGACTGCTCGAGGAGATCGGGCGGAGCGAACCGGAACTCCTCGCCGGGATCGAGGAGCTCGCCGCCGCGTGGGACACGTCCTCGCGCGGGGCCGTCGTCGACCAGGTGTGGCCGCGACTCAAGAAGATCGCGATCGACTACACCGTCGCCGAGCCCGCCGCGGCGGCCGGGCGCATGGCGGTCGTGCCCGGGGACTTCGACTGGGACGACGTCGGCGACTTCGCCTCGCTCGCCAAGCTGCAGTCCGGCGGCCGACCGCACAACCTCGCCGTCCTCGGGGACAACGCCCGCATCCTCGCGGACTCGTCGAGCGGCATCGTGGTCAGCCACAGCGACCGGCTCATCTCGCTCATCGGCGTCGACGACATCGTGGTCGTGGACACCCCGGACGCGCTGCTCGTCACGACGAGCGCCAACGCGCAGCGGGTCAAGGGCGTCGTCGACGCGCTCAAGATCAGCGGTCGCGACGACGTGCTGTAGCCACGCCGCGTCGGAGTCCGCGCTGGTACCCCGGTGCCCGCGTCCGGGGTACCAGCGTTACGAGCGCGTTACAGGTTCGTCGCGATCGGGCAACGGTGCCCAGCCCCCGGCCGGAGCGGTCCTGCACCGGCCGGACCGTCGTGTACTGTCCTTCCGATCGCCCGGTGCGCAGAGCCGGGCTGCACCCCTGTGGAGGACACCCCGTGACATTCAGCACCCGTAAGCTCGCGCTCGGCGGCCTGGCCCTGCTGGGCACCGTGACGATGCTCGCCGGCTGTTCGGCCGCCCCGTCGTCGTCCAGTGCGTCGGGCTCGAAGTCGGACTTCCTGCCGTGCATGGTCTCGGACAACGGCGGCTTCGACGACCACTCGTTCAACCAGCTCGGCTACGACGGCCTGCAGGACGCGGCAAAGTCGCTCGGCGTCACCCCGAAGACGGTGCAGTCGACGGACTCGAACGACTACAACCCCAACATCCGCACCCTCCTCAGCCAGAAGTGCAGCCTGATCGTGACGGTCGGCTTCAACCTCGAGGCCGCGACGAAGTCGAACGCCGCGTCGAACGCCAAGACGAACTTCGCGATCATCGACGACACCCTGCAGTCGAAGAACATCAAGCCGGTCACGTTCGACACCTCGCAGGCGGCGTTCCTCGGCGGGTACGCGGCGGCCAGCTACTCGAAGACCGGCGTGGTCGGCACCTTCGGCGGCCAGAAGCTCCCGACCGTGACCATCTACATGGACGGCTTCTACGACGGCGTCCAGTACTACAACCAGCAGCACGGCAAGGACGTCAAGGTCGTCGGCTGGAACGAGAAGACGCAGCAGGGTTCGTTCACGGGTGGCTTCTCGGCCGGCACGCAGGCCAAGTCGGTGGCACAGTCGCTCCTCGACCAGAACGCCGACGTGATCTTCCCCGTCGGTGGCCCGATCTACCAGTCCGCGGCCGAGGCGATCAACGACGCCAAGAACGGCAGCGTCCTCATCGGCGCCGACAGCGACCTCTACACCGCGGACCCGCGCTACAAGAGCATCGCCCTGACGAGCGTCCTCAAGGGCATCCGACAGGCCACGACCTCGGTCGTCGAGACCGCGGGCAAGGGCAAGTACTCGAACGCCCCGTACGTCGGCACGCTGAAGAACGACGGCGTCGGGCTCGCCCCGTTCCACGACTACTCGTCCAAGGTCGACTCCTCGCTCGCCGGCGAGCTGAAGACGATCAAGGCCGGGATCATCAGCGGCAAGATCAAGGTCGCGACCCAGTCGAACGTCAAGTAACACCCCGTCGCGGGCGGACGGCTCCGGCCGTCCGCCCGCGTTCGTGCGCCCACCACGGGACCACCGCGGCGGCGCCGCCCTCCACCAGCGGACCCGCGCCCACCCCTGCGCGACTCCCGAGAGAAATAGAATCCGGCCCATGAAGCTCGAGCTCCGCGGCATCACCAAGCGCTTCGGCGCCCTCGTCGCGAACGACCACATCTCGCTCACCGTCGAGCCGGGCGAGATCCACTGCTTGCTCGGTGAGAACGGCGCGGGCAAGTCCACGCTCATGAACGTCCTCTACGGCCTGTACCAGGCGGACGAGGGCGAGATCCTCCTCGACGACACGGTGCAGCACTTCGACGGCCCGGGCGACGCGATGCGCGCCGGCATCGGGATGGTCCACCAGCACTTCATGCTCGTGCCGGTGTTCACCGTCGCCGAGAACGTCATGCTCGGACACGAGCCCACGACCTTCGGCGGCCGTCTCGACCTCGCGGGCGCCCGCAAGCGCGTCCGCGAGATCTCCGAGCACTTCGGGTTCGACGTCGACCCCGACGCCAAGGTCGAGGACCTGCCGGTCGGCGTCCAGCAGCGGGTCGAGATCATCAAGGCCCTGTCGCGCGACGCCTCGGTGCTCGTGTTCGACGAGCCGACCGCGGTCCTCACCCCGCAGGAGACCGACGAGCTCATGTCGATCATGCGGCAGCTGCGCGAGGCCGGCACGGCGATCGTGTTCATCACCCACAAGCTCCGCGAGGTCCGCGAGGTCGCCGACCGCATCACGGTCGTGCGGCTCGGTCGCGTCGTCGGCGAGGCCTCGCCCACCGCGTCGAACGCCGAGCTCGCCGCGCTCATGGTCGGCCGCAGCGTCGAGCTCGTCGTCGACAAGGCCCCGGCCACACCCGGGGCGGACGCCCTCGTGGTCCGCGACCTCACGGTGACCGACGCAGCGGGCCACGTCCTCGTCGACGACCTGTCGTTCTCGGTCCGACGTGGCGAGATCCTGGCGATCGCGGGCGTCCAGGGCAACGGCCAGACCGAGCTGACCGAGGCCATCCTCGGGCTCGAGACCGTGCACGCGGGCACCATCACCCTGGACGGCCGGGACATCACCGACGCGAGCGTCAAGAAGGTGCTCGACGCCGGGGTGGGCTTCGTCCCCGAGGACCGACAAGAGGACGGCCTCGTCGCCGAGTTCTCGATCGCCGACAACCTCATCCTCGACCGCACGTCCTCGTCCGAGTTCGCCAGCGCGGGCACGATCCGGTCCGCCGAGCGCGACCGTTTCGCCGACGACAAGATCGCCGAGTTCGACGTCCGGACGCCGAGCCGGACCACCGCCGTCGGACGCCTGTCGGGCGGGAACCAGCAGAAGGTCGTCATCGCGCGCGAGCTGAGCCGCGACCTCCGGTTGTTCGTCGCCGCGCAGCCCACCCGCGGCATCGACGTCGGGTCGATCGAGTTCGTGCACAAGCGCATCGTCGCCGCGCGCGACCAGGGCGTCCCCGTCATCGTCGTCTCGACCGAGCTCGACGAGGTCGTCGCGCTCGCCGACCGCATCGCCGTGATGTACCGCGGCACCATCATCGGCATCGTCCCGGCGGACACCCCGCGTGACGTGCTCGGCCTCATGATGGCGGGGGAACTCCCCGCCGGGACGGAACTCGCCGCATGACCGACGACTCCCGGACGCCGACGACGGCGGCCGAACCGGACCTCCAGACCGACGACCGACTGCAGGACCTCGAGGCGGGCACGTCGCTGACCACCGAGACCGCCGACGGCGGCGGCGGCGGCGGGGACCGCTGGTCGGCGGCGCTGCGCGGGATCCTGGGCGGCTCGGTCCTCGTCACGGTGTTGGCCGTGGTCCTGGCGCTCGTCGCCAGCGGCATCCTCATCGCGATCACGGACAAGACGGTCACGACGGCGATGGGCTACTTCTTCGCCCGTCCCTCCGACACCTTCGTGGCGATCGGGCACAGCGTGGGCGGCGCGTTCCTCAGCATGTTCGACGGCGCGGTGTACGACCCGGGCCAGTCGACCTTCTCGTCGGGCATCGCGTCGCTCTGGACGACGATCGACTTCGCCACGCCGCTCATCGTCGCGGGCCTCGGGGTCGCGGTGTCGTTCCGCTCCGGACTGTTCAACATCGGCGGCCAGGGGCAGATCCTCGTCGGCGCCGCCTCCGCCGCCTGGTTCGGGTACTCGTTCCACATGCCGGCGATCGTGCACATCCCGCTGACGGTCGTCGCGGGCATCGTCGGCGGTGCGATCTGGGGCGGGATCGTGGGCGTGCTGAAGTCCCGCACGGGCGCGCACGAAGTGATCGTCACGATCATGCTCAACTACGTGGCGCTGTACCTGCTCGAGTACGGCCTCGGCACGAAGGGGCTGCTCCAGGCGCCCGGGAGCGCGAACCCGCAGTCGTCGCCGACGCTGCCGTCCGCGGTCCTCCCGACGCTCATCGGTGGCCAGGGGACCGGCGTCGACATCGGGATCCTCATCGCCATCGCGGCCGTCGTGTTCACGTGGTGGCTCATGAACCGGTCGACGCTGGGGTTCCGCTTCCGCACCGTGGGCGAGAACCCCCGTGCGGCGCGCGTCGCCGGCATGGACGTCGGCAGCATCACGATCTGGGCCATGGTGATCTCCGGGGCCCTCGTTGGCATCGCCGGGGCCTACCAGGTGCAGGCCGCGGTCACCAGCGGGTACGACCAGGGCATCGACGCGGGCATCGGGTTCGACGCCATCACGGTCGCGCTGCTCGGTCGCTCGAAGCCGTGGGGCGTCTTCTGGGCCGGTCTGCTGTTCGGTGCGCTCAAGGCCGGCGGCAGCTACGTGCAGGCCAGCCAGAACATCCCCATCGACATCGTCAGCGTCATCCAGGCGCTCATCGTCCTGTTCATCGCGGCCCCGCCGCTCGTCCGCGCGATCTTCCGGATCCCGCAGCCGGGTGCTCGCCGCACCAAGCGGAAGGCGGTCGCCGCGTGAGCGTCCTCGCCCCCAACGCCACCGCGCCGGCCGCGTCCGCCGCGGACCGTCCGGTGACGGCCATCCGGAGCTGGAAGGCACCGATCGGGTACGGCGTGTTCACGCTGTTCGCACTCGTGCTGTTCGGCGTGTTCCACAAGCCCGGCACGTCCACGTTCGAGCTCGCGTCGGCGCACGACCTCGTGCAGCTGCCCGCCGTGCCGCTCCCCGCGACCGGGACCGGCATCGTCGTCATCGTCCTCCTCGCCATCGGGACCGCCTACGCCACGTGGCGGGCAGCACGGTCGCGGAAGGTGCAGACCTGGGTGACCGTGCTGTTCGCGATCGCCTTCGTCATCGCGTTCCTCACGTGGGCCTCGCCCGGTTCGACGATCCCCGTCCCGGGTCTGCTCGTCGGCGCGCTCGGCCTGTCCGCCCCGCTCATCTTCGGCTCGCTCGGCGGTGTCATCTCCGAGCGCGTCGGTGTCGTGAACATCGCGATCGAGGGGCAGTTCCTCGCCGGTGCGTTCGCGTCCGCCGTCGTCGCGAGCATCACCGGTTCGGCGTGGGTCGGACTCGTCGCCGCGGTGATCGCCGGGGTGCTCGTGTCGTTCATCCTCGCGGCGTTCAGCATCAAGTACCTCGTCGACCAGGTGATCGTCGGCGTCGTCATCAACGCGTTCGTCTCGGGCCTCACCGGGTTCCTCTACTCCAAGGTCCTCGCGACCGACACGGCGCTCAACGTCGGCGTGCGGTTCCCGGCGATCGAGATCCCCGGACTCTCCGCGATCCCGATCATCGGCCCGGTGTTCTTCCACCAGTCGGTGATCGTGTACCTCATGTACATCGCGGTCGCCGCGGTCACGATCGGCCTGTTCACCACCCGCTGGGGCCTCCGGCTCCGGGCCGTCGGCGAGCACCCGCAGGCGGCCGACACCGTGGGCATCAACGTCACCAGCACCCGGTTCTGGAACGTCTCGCTCGCGGGCGCGATCGCCGGTCTCGGCGGTGCGTACTTCACCCTCGGGAACGCGGGCCCGTTCGCGAAGGACATGACGGCCGGCGCCGGGTACATCGCCCTCGCCGCCGTCATCTTCGGTCGGTGGGACCCGATCAAGGCGACGCTCGCCGCGCTGCTCTTCGGGTTCGCATCGAATCTGCAGAACCTGCTCGCGGCGATCCACTCGCCGGTGCCGACGCAGTTCCTGCTCATGCTGCCGTACGTCGTGACGATCTTCGCCGTCGCCGGACTCGTCGGGCAGTCCCGCGGTCCAGCCGCGTCCGGCAAGCCGTACATCAAGTCCTGATCCACCGCGGCCGCCCCCCCAGGAGGAGCGATCGGCCGCGACCTGCTCCGCCGGGAGGCACACCCCATGTCCGCAACCGACCCCGCCACCCAGTCCGCGCACGCGGCGGAGGCGGCCCCGTCCCTCCCGGCCGACGTGGACTGGGACGCCCTGCGGGCGGCCGCGACCGAGGCGATGGGCCACGCGTACGTGCCCTACTCGTCGTTCCCCGTCGGGGCCGCCGCGATCACCGAGGACGGCCGCGTCGTCGCCGGCTGCAACGTCGAGAACGCCTCGTACGGTGTGACGCTCTGCGCCGAGTGCTCGCTCGTGTCCCAGCTCCACATGACGGGCGGTGGCCGGCTCGTCGCGTTCACCTGCGTCGACGGCAGCGGCTCCGTGCTCATGCCCTGCGGGCGCTGCCGGCAGCTGCTCTTCGAGCACTCCGCCGAGGGCATGCTGCTCGAGACCGTGTCGGGCGTCCGCACGATGGACGAGGTCCTGCCGGACGCGTTCGGGCCGCGGACCCTCGCGACCTACCGGGCGGAGCACCAGTGACCGCCGTGGAGCCGTTCGACACCGTCGACCTCATCCGCACGAAGCGGGGCCGCGGCACGCTGTCGACCGCCGAGATCGACTGGCTCGTCGACGCCTACACCCGCGGGTACGTCGCCGACGAGCAGATGGCGGCGCTCGCGATGGCGATCTTCCTCAACGGCATGGACCGGCGCGAGGTGCGCGACCTCACCCTGGCGATGATCGCGTCCGGCGAACGCATGTCGTTCGACGGACTCGGCAAGGTCACGGTGGACAAGCACTCGACCGGTGGCGTCGGCGACAAGACCACCCTGCCGCTCGCCCCGCTCGTCGCGTCGTTCGGCGTCGCCGTGCCGCAGCTGTCCGGCCGTGGACTCGGGCACACCGGTGGCACCCTCGACAAGCTCGAGTCGATCCCCGGCTGGCAGGCCTCGCTGTCGAACGCCCGGATGCGTGAGGTCCTCGCCGACGTCGGCGCGGTCGTGTGTGCGGCCGGGTCCGGACTCGCGCCGGCGGACAAGAAGCTGTACGCGCTCCGCGACGTCACCGGCACGGTCGAGTGCATCCCGCTCATCGCGTCGAGCATCATGAGCAAGAAGATCGCCGAGGGGACGGGCGCGCTCGTCCTCGACGTCAAGTTCGGGTCCGGCGCGTTCCTGCAGGACATCGAGCAGTCCCGGGCCCTCGCCCGCACGATGGTCGAACTCGGGCAGGACGCCGGCGTCGCCACCACGGCGCTGCTCACGGACATGGACGTCCCCCTCGGCCGGACCATCGGCAACGCGCTCGAGGTCCGTGAGTCCGTCGAGGTCCTCGCCGGCGGCGGTCCGGCCGACCTCGTCGAGCTGACGCTCGCGCTCGCGACCGAGATGCTGCAGCTCGCAGGCCTGCCCGACGCCGACCCGGCCGCCGCGCTCGCAGACGGACGAGCGATGGACACCTGGCGTCGGATGATCGCCGCGCAGGGCGGCGAACCGTCAGCGCCACTCCCGACGGCTCGCGAGACCCACGTCGTCACCGCGCCGCGCTCGGGCGTGCTCACCGAGCAGCAGGGGCTGCCGTTCGGCATCGCGGCCTGGAGGCTCGGTGCCGGTCGTGCGCGCGCGCAGGACCCGGTGCAGGCGGGCGCCGGGATCGAGCTGCACGCGAAGCCGGGCGACGCCGTGACCACGGGGCAGCCCCTGTTCACGCTGCACACCGACGAGCCCGCGCGCTTCGACCGGGCCCTCGATGCGCTCGAGGGCGCCTGGGGGATCGGGGACACCGCGCCGGAGCGCGGTTCGATCGTGCGGGAGCGCATCGGCCGGTAGCCTTGGGGGCATGAGCGCCCCCGACCAGACCTACCGGCTCCCGGACGGCGGGGCGGTGATCAACGACCTGCCCAAGGTGTCCCTGCACGATCACCTCGACGGCGGCCTCCGCCCGACGACCATCGTCGAGCTCGCCGACGCGGCCGGGGTGTCCCTGCCGACGACCGACCCGGACGACCTCGGGCGCTGGTTCGCGGACCAGTCGAACTCCGGGTCGCTCGTCGAGTACCTCAAGACGTTCGACGTCACGACCGCCGTCATGCAGAGCCGCGAGGGACTGACGCGTGTCGCGCGGGACTTCGTCGAGGACCTCGTGGCCGACGGTGTCGTGTACGGCGAGGTGCGCTGGGCGCCCGAGCAGCACCTCCAGGGCGGCCTGACGCTCGACCAGACCGTCGAGGCGGTGCAGCAGGGCATCGAGGAAGCCGTGGACGCCGCTGGCGGGCGGATCCGCGTCGGCCAGCTCGTGACCGCGATGCGCCACGCCGACCGCGGGCTCGAGATCGCGGAACTCGCTGTGCGGCACCGTGACCACGGGGTCGTCGGCTTCGACATCGCGGGCGCCGAGGACGGCTTCCCCGCATCGCGGCACCGTGCGGCGTTCGACTACCTGGCGGCGCAGTTCATGCCCGTCACCGTGCACGCCGGCGAGGCGGCGGGGCTCGACTCCATCCGATCGGCGCTGCTCGACGGTCGTGCGCTGCGGCTCGGGCACGGCGTCCGCGTGTTCGAGGACGTCGAGATCACCGACGCCGACACGGACGGCTCGGCCCTCGCGGCCCTGGGCGAGATCGCGTCGTGGGTGCGGGACCGTGAGATCCCGCTCGAGGTGTCGCCGTCGTCGAACCTGCAGACCGGGGCGATCGCGGCCTGGGGCGACGACCTGGCGGACCACCCGTTCGACACGCTGTACCAGCTCGGGTTCCGGGTCACGGTCAACACCGACAACCGGCTCATGAGCGACACGTCGTTGTCGAAGGAGCTCGCGCTCCTCGCCGCGACGTTCGGGTACGACCTCGACGACCTCGCGGCGTTCCAGATCAACGCCGCGCTCGGAGCGTTCCTGCCCCTCGAGGACCGCGAGGAGATCATCGCGACGATCACCACGGGTCACGCCGAGGCATGACCGCCACGCTCCCGCCGCTCCCTGACAGCGCCGTCGTGATCCACGAGACGGCGGCGGACTGGCGCGCGGCCATCGGTCTCGCGGGCGGAGCGCTCGCCGCATCGGGAGCGACGGACCCCTCCTACGGCCGGTCGATGGTCGCCATGGTCGAGGAGCACGGCCCGTACATCGTGATCTCGCCCGGGCTGGCGTTGGCGCACGCCCGACCGGGTCCCGAGGTGCACCGCGACGGTCTCGCCGTGGTGACCCTGGCCGCACCGGTGGTCTTCGGGCATCCGCACAACGACCCCGTTCGGGTCGTGCTCGGGCTCGCCGTGGCGTCCGTCGGAGGGCATCTCGACTCCATCGGCGCCCTGGCGAACCTGTTCAACGACGCCTCCGTGACCGATCGGTTGGCGGCGGCGCAGAGCCCGGACGAGGTCCGGCAGATCATGGGGGTGACGGCATGAAGATCGTGACGATCTGCGGTGCGGGTATCGGTTCGAGCGGGATCCTCAAGGTCAACGCGGAGCGGGCGCTCGCCGACCTCGGGCTCGACGCCGACGTCGTCGCGGCCGACGTCGCCTCGGTGCGGGACGTCGCGGCTGACGCGCAGGTCATCCTGACGAGCGAGGAGTTCGTGGAGGCCATCGGACGGACCTACGCCGAGGTCATCGTCATCCGGAACCACTTCGACCAGCAGGAGATCTCGGCCGCGGTCGAGCGAGCGCTCGGCTGACCGCGGCCGGGTCGCTCCCGTTCGTTGCGCCGCTGTGAACCGCCGAGTGGACAACGAGCGGGCCATCGCGCGGCTCAACCCGCTGCGGCCCGGTTCGACCTCAGTCAGCTCATGCCACGTGCGCGAGGAGACCGACCCGAGCGAGTTGCTCCGGTGCTGTGCCGCCGGGTTGGATGTCGGCCCACACGAGACGGAGCACCGTCCGGACGCCCGGAACGCTCCGGAGCCGGTCCTCGCGCCGCTTCTCGTCCATCACGACGCGCTCGCTGGAGCGACCGTGCCGCATCGCTCGCGACCGGTACTTCACCGCGCCGTCGAACTCGACGATGACGCCACTGGTCGGGAACCAGAAGTCGACACGTCCGATGAGACCGTCGGCGTCGTGGAAGGGTGCTTGCAGGACCGGCATCGGCGCACCGAGATCGTGCATGAGCAGGCGCGTGACGCTCTCGCCCGGGGACCCGCTGTCCCCGCTCGCGAGGGCGATCAGGTCTGCAGCACGGCGACGGGCGCGTGACGCCGGACGCATGCGGAGTTCTCGCGTGAGTTCTGGCCGCCGGACTCCCGACCGCAGCAGCGCATCGAGGACGACGATGGCGTGCCGTCGATCCTCGGCGAGTGCGATGTCGACGCCCGTGGCAGCCGGGGTCGTGACGAGGGACCGACGCCAGCGGGTCACCGTGATGAACCGCGTCGCTCCGCCGAGCTTCCGGATCGTGCTCCGCCGTTGACCGTTGACGCGCTTCGGATCGGTGACCGTGACGATCGACGGGAACGCACCGAGCCAGGGGAGACCGTGCACGGCGACCGCTGAGGAGTGAGACACCACATTCCCCGGCGCCGTGGTCGGCAAGACGGCGCGGATCCGAGCACGGTGTCGCACGTCGGCGCTCGCGGCATCCCAGTGGTCGGTCCGGACGAAGCGACCGGGAGCGAGGCGTGTCAGCGCACCTCGCTCCGTCGCTCGTCGCAGTTGTCGGCCGAGCTCGGGGTCGGACGGGGTCGCGATGACGGACAGCTCGTGCATGCGGCCATGGTGCAGGAAGCACGGTGCAGCACCGTCCCTCGGACCGTCGGTTGTGGAGAGTCCGGGGGACTAGGAGACGAGGGGGCGCACCGCGTCCGCGATCCGCTGCACGAGGACCGCCGCGGCGTCCGGGCCCTCGGAGGACACCGTGTCGATGTAGACCTTCACCTTCGGCTCCGTACCGCTCGGCCGCACGATCACCCGTGCGCCGCCGTCGAGGTCCCAGCGCAGGATGTCGGACGGCGGGAAACCCTCCACGCCGTCGCGGAAGTCCGTGACCTCGAGGACACCGATGCCGTCGAGATCGGCCGGCGGTGTCTCCCGGAGCGCGGACATCACCTGTCCGATGCGGTCGAGGTCGTCGACACGGACGGACACCTGCCCCGAGCCAGCGGCACCGAACGTGTCGGCGAACTCCTGCAACCGGTCGGCGATGGTACGGCCGTGAGCGGCGAGTTCGGTGGCCAGACCCAGGAGCACGACCGCCGCCGAGATGCCGTCCTTGTCGCGGATGACCTGCGGGTCGACGAGGTACCCGAGGGCTTCCTCGTACCCGAAGACGAGGCCCGGGACCCTGGAGACCCACTTGAAGCCGGTCAGGGTGTCGCGGTAGTCCAGGCCGTACCGCTCCGCCACGTGCCGGAGTGCGGGGGAGCTCACGATGCTGGCGGCGAGGGTCGGCCTGGTGCCCTCGTCCACGGCGTCACCCGTCGCCCGCCCAGCTCGACCCTGAGCAGCCTGCTCCGCCGCACGCCAGCCGAGCAGCCATCCGACCTCGTTGCCCGAGAGCCGCCGGAAGGACCGGGAGCCGTCGTCGGCGGGAACGGGGATCGCGAGCGCCAGGCGGTCGGCGTCCGGGTCGTTGGCGACGACGAGATCGGCGTCGAGCTCGACACCGCGCGCCAGCGCCAGGTCCATGGCCCCCGGCTCCTCCGGGTTCGGGAAGGCCACGGTGGGGAATGCCCCGTCGGGCTCGATCTGCTCGGGGACGACGTCGGGCTCGGCGAACCCGGCAGCCGCGAACACCTGGCGGGCGGTGGCCCAGCCGACGCCGTGCATGGCCGTGTAGACGACGCGCGGCTGCTCCTGCGGCGGCAGGGCGGGTGCGTCGACGAGACCGGCGGTGGCGGCGACGTACGCGTCGACGACCTCGGTGCCCTGGATCGCGTAGGCATCGCTGCGGGCGAGGTCACGGATGTCGCCCGCGGCGACGGCGTCGATGGCCTGGGCGATCTCGGCGTCGACGGGTGGGACGATCTGGGAGCCGTGGTCGCCCTGGCCGAGGTACACCTTGTAGCCGTTGTCCCGCGGCGGGTTGTGGCTCGCGGTCACCATCACCCCGGCGCCGACGTCGAGGTGTCGGACGGCGAACGCGAGCACGGGCGTCGGCAGGGCCTCGGACAGCAGCGTGACCTCGATGCCGAGCCCCGCCAGGACCTCGGCGGAGTCGCGGGCGAACACGTCGGAGTTGACGCGGCCGTCGTAGCCGATGACGACACTGCGGACGCGCCCGGAGTCGATGAGGAAGCGTCCGAGTCCCGCCGCGGCCTGGGTGACGAGCACGCGGTTCATCCGGGTCGGTCCGGCGCCGAGCTCGCCCCGGAGGCCGGCCGTGCCGAACGCGAGGCGCGACCCGAAACGGTCCGCGAGCGGCGCCCAGTCGTCGTCGTCGCGGGCAGCACGGAGCAGCGCGTCGAGTTCGGCGCGGGTCTCGTCGTCGGGGTCCTGGTCGAGCCAGCGCGTCGCGGCATCGAGCAGGGCTGCGCGGGTCGACTCGTCGTCCGGGTCGTGCGCGCCGGACACCGTGCCGCTCACAGTGCCGCCACGACCCGGGCGAGCAGGTCGGCGATCACGGGCTCGGCGTCCTTGCCGGCTTGCAGGACCTCGGCGTGCGAGAGGGGTTCCTTCTGGATCCCGGCAGCCAGGTTCGTGATGAGCGAGAAGCCGAGCACCTCCATGCCGGCCTGCCGCGCGGCGATGGCCTCGAGCGCGGTGGACATGCCGACGATGTCACCGCCGATCGTCCGGGCCATGCGCACCTCGGCCCAGGTCTCGTACTGCGGCCCGCGGAACTGCGTGTACACGCCCTCGTCGAGCGTCGGGTCGATCTCCTTCGCGACGGCGCGGAGCCGTGCGGAGTACAGGTCGGTCAGGTCGACGAAGGTCGCGCCCTCGAGCGGGCTGTCCGCGGTGAGGTTGATGTGGTCGCTGATGAGGACGGGCGTGCCGGGCTTCCAGTGCTCCTTGATGCCGCCCGCGCCGTTCGTGAGCACCATGATCGACGCGCCGGTCGCGGCAGCGGTGCGGACGCTGTGCACGACCCGGCGGACGCCGTGGCCTTCGTAGTAGTGCGTCCGAGCGCCGATGACGAGCGCGTGCCGCCCGTCAGGCATCCGCACGGATCGCAGCGTTCCGGTGTGTCCGACGACCGCGGAGGCGCTGAACCCGGGGACCTCGGTGGCGGGGACCTCGGACACGGTCTCGCCGAGGAGGTCCGCGGCCTTCGCCCAGCCGCTCCCGAGGGTCAGGGCGATGTCGTGGTGCTCGATGCCCGAGCGGTCCGCGATCACGGCGGCGGCGTCGCGGGCGACCTCGAACGGGTCGACGGCGGGGTCGTTCAGGGGGTTCTCGCTGGTCGTGGTGGCCATGCCGACAACTCTAGATGCGGCTCGTCCGCGCGCTCGTCGACGGCCCCCGCGTGTGGAGCCGCGCCGCGCCTCCCGGCGTGTGGAGGACCAGGGCCGCGCTACGCGAGCTCGAGCAGCACGTGTCCCGAGGACACGGTCTGCCCGACGGGCGCGTTCACGGCGCGCACGACGCCGTCGCGGTGCGCCTGCACGGGCTGCTCCATCTTCATGGCCTCGAGCACGACGAGCAGATCGCCCTTGACGACCTCCTGGCCCTCCTCGACGGCGAGCTTGACGACGGTCGCCTGCATCGGCGAGGTGACGCTCGCGCCGGACGGACCACCGGCGCCGCCGCCCCGGACCGTGGAGGTGCGGCGCTTCGGGGGAGCGGTCCGGTGCCGGGGGGACGCCGCGACGCCGACGACGCTCGGCATCGTGACCTCGATCCGCTTGCCCGCGACCTCGACGACGACGCGTTCGCGCGCCGGCGGCTCGGGGAGCGCCTCGGGCTCGCCCGACCACGCGGGGATCTCGTTGACGAAGTCGGTCTCGATCCAGCGGGTGTACACGCTGAACGGTGCGTCGTCGGCGGTGGCGAACGCCGGGTCCTCCACGACGGCGCGGTGGAACGGCAGGACGGTCGGGAGGCCCGTGACCTCGAACTCGGCCAGCGCACGACGCGAACGCTCCAACGCCTCGGCGCGCGACGCTCCGGTGACGACGAGCTTGGCGAGCAGCGAGTCGAACGCACCGGTGACGACGTCGCCGGAGACGACGCCGGAGTCGACGCGGACGCCGGGACCGGACGGGGCGTGGAACACGTGGACCGGGCCGGGCGCGGGGAAGAAGTTGCGGCCGGGGTCCTCGCCGTTGATGCGGAACTCGAACGAGTGCCCACGGGCCTCCGGGTCCGGGTAGTCGAGCGTGCCGCCCTCGGCGATGCGGAACTGCTCGCGGACCAGGTCGATGCCGGTGACCTCCTCGGACACCGTGTGCTCGACCTGCAGGCGCGTGTTCACCTCGAGGAACGAGACGGTGCCGTCCCGACCGACCAGGAACTCGCAGGTGCCCGCGCCGAGGTAGCCGACCTCGCGCAGGATGGCCTTCGAAGAGGTGTACAGCTGCTCGGTCTGCTCCGGCGTCAGGTACGGCGCCGGGGCCTCCTCGACGAGCTTCTGGTGGCGGCGCTGCAGCGAGCAGTCACGCGTCGACACGACGACGACGTTGCCCTCGGCGTCGGCCAGGCACTGGGTCTCGACGTGGCGCGGTTCGTCGAGGTACTTCTCGACGAAGCACTCGCCGCGTCCGAACGCCGCCACGGCCTCGCGGGTGGCGGAGTCGAACAGCTCGGGGATCTCCTCGCGGGTCCGGGCGACCTTGAGGCCACGACCGCCGCCGCCGAACGCCGCCTTGATGGCGACGGGCAGGCCGACCTCGTCCGCGAAGGCCACGACCTCGGAGACGTCCTGGACCGGCTCGATGGTGCCGGGTGCGAGCGGCGCGCCGACCGCCTCCGCCACGTGCCGGGCGGACACCTTGTCGCCGAGCCGCTCGATGGCCTCGGGCGACGGGCCGATCCACACGAGTCCGGCGTCGATCACCGCGCGGGCGAAGTCCGCGTTCTCGGCGAGGAACCCGTACCCGGGGTGCACGGCGTCGGCACCGGAGCGTCGGGCGACGGAGACGATCTTGTCGATGACGAGGTAGGTGTCGGCGCTCGTCGTCCCGTTCAGCGCGTAGGCCTCGTCGGCGAGGCGGGCGTGCAGGGCGTCACGGTCCTGGTCGGCGTAGACGGCGACCGAGGCCTTGCCCGCGTCACGTGCCGCTCGGATGATCCGGACCGCGATCTCGCCACGGTTCGCGATGAGGACCTTGCTGATACGGGGCATGAGAACTCAGCGTATTCGCGCCCCGGGTGCCCCCATTGACCGGCATGCACAAAGAAGGCGTGGTCCGGCCGTGCGGTTGCTACAACGCCCTCCGGGTCAGGCGGTGGCCCACAGATCGTGCCAGGCGATGCCGAAGCCGTGGCGGAGCATCGACCGCAGCATGGGCAGCGACAGTCCGACGACCGCGCTCGGGGCACCGTCGATCCGGGTGATGTACGCGGCGGCGGCGCCGTCGATCGTGAACGCGCCCGCGACCTCGAGCGGCTCGCCGGTCGCCACGTACGCCGCCACCTCGTCGGGGTCGACGTCGTCGGCGAAGGTGAGCCGCGCACCGTCCACCGCCACGACGGTGTCACCCTCGATCCGCATGCCGGGAGGAACGGCACCGGCCCGGCCCGCCGGTCCCGCATGCGCACCGGTCGCGTGGTCGTCGGCGGTCGTCGACGCGGCCGTACCGGAGCCTCCCGGCCGGTCCCGTCGGCGGTCGACGACGCAGTGGCCGGACCACAGGGTGCCGCCGCCGGCCGCGAGCATCCCGCGCCACCGCTCGCGCGCGACGACCGGGTCGTGGGGTTTGCCGTACAGGTGGCCGTCGACCTCGAACGCGGAGTCGCCTCCGAGGACGACACCGTCCACGGGGGAGCCGGCGATCGACCGGTCCGCGACGGCGCGGGCCTTCGCGACGGCGAGCAGCGACACGAGCTCGGGGCCCGTGAGCGCCCGACCGAGGCGCTGTGCCTCGGCGGCGGCGGTGGACTCCTCGTCGACGCCGGGCGCCACGAGGACGGGCTCGATCCCCGACTGGGCCAGGAGGGCCCGCCGTGCCGGGGAGGTGCTCGCGAGGTACAGGCGGGTGCGCATGCGACCATCGTTCCATGGGTGACCAGGTCGGAACGCTGCTCGAACTCGACGTCACCGGGATCGCGCACGGCGGGATCACGGTGGCGCGGCACGAGGGACGCGTCGTGTTCGTGACCGACGCGATCCCGGGCGAGCGGGTCGTCGCCCGGGTGAGTGAGGACCGGAAGAAGTCGTTCTGGCGCGCGGACACCGTCGAGGTGCTCGCGCCGTCACCGCACCGTCGTCCGCACGTCTGGGAGGCCGCCGCGATCGAGCGCGATCCCGCCGAGCGGGCCGGTGGTGCCGAGTTCGGACACATCGCACTCGAGCACCAGCGGGCCCTGAAGCAGCAGGTCCTCGTCGAGGCGTTCGCGCGGTTCGCACACCTCGACCTGCCCGACGTCGAGGTCGTCGCCGCGCCCGGGGACGACGCCGCGGACGGTCTCGGCTGGCGGACCCGCGTCCGGCTGCACGTCGACGAGGACGGCACGCCCGGCCCCTTCGCCGCGCGCTCGCACCACGTCGTCGCGGTGCACGACCTGCCGCTCGCGGCGGCCGCCGTCGCGGCGGCCGCACCGCTCGGCGCGAGGACCATGCCGGGCGCGGCCGTGGTCGACGTCCTGGCCCCGTCGGAGGGGTCGGGCGAGGGTCGGCTCGTCATCGACGCGCAGGCACCCACCGTCGTGCACGAACGGGTCGGCGACCGGGTGTTCGCCGTCGACGACACGGGGTTCTGGCAGGTGCACCGTGCCGCACCCCGGGTCCTGACCGACGCCGTCCGGCGCGCCGTGGATCCGGACCGGCTCGACCCCCAGGGCCACCACCTCGACCTGTACGGCGGCGTCGGGCTGCTCGCGGCGGCGCTCGGTGACCTCGTCGGAGGTGGATACCGCGTCACGAGCGTCGAGAGCGCCGCGGCCGCGACCGAGCACGCCCAGGAGAACCTCGCCGAATGGGTCGGAGCGCGTGCCGAGACGGGGCGCGTCGACCGGTGGCTGCGGCGCACGCTGGACACCGTCGGGCCGACCGAGCGGGACCGGTTCGCGGCCGGCACCGTCGTGCTCGACCCGCCGCGGGCCGGGGCCGGGAGGGACGTGGTCGAGTCCGTCGTCGCGCTCGCGCCCGCCCAGGTCGTGTACGTCGCGTGCGACCCCGTCGCGCTGGCGCGCGACGTCGCCACGTTCGCCGAGCTCGGGTACCGGCTGGACGACGTCCGCGGGCACGACCTGTTCCCGCACACGCACCACGTCGAGGCCGTGGCGCGGCTCGTCCCCGAGGTCTGACCCCGTCCTCGCCGTCCCCCGAACCGCGGACCGGAACCGAGCCCGATGCTGGTGGCGGCCTGAGTACGATGGTGACGGCGAGCGGAACAGGGGCCGCACGCCGGAAGCGAGGCGACCGTGGCATCAGGAACGACGTCCACCAGCGTGGACCACACGAGCACGACGACCAGGCCGGTCCGGGTCGCGATCGTCGACGACCACGAGTCCGTCCGGCTCGGCATCCAGGCCGCGTGCCAGGCCGAGGGCTACGAGGTCGTGCTCACCGCCGCGAGCGTCCCGGAGTACGTCGAGGCCCTCGCCGGGCGCGAGGTCGACGTCGTCGTGCTCGACCTGTCCCTCGGCGACGGCTCGACCGTGACCGAGAACGTCAAGCACGTCCAGGGCACGGGGGCCGCCGTCCTCGTGCACAGCATCGCCGACCGCGTCGCGAGCGTCCGAGAGGCCCTCGCCGCCGGTGCCGCCGGGGTCATCCCGAAGTCCTCCGCGACGAAGACCGTCATGGCCGCGGTCGCGACCGTCGCGCGCGGGGACGTCCTCAACAACCTCGAGTGGGCGAGCGCCATCGACGCCGACCGCGACTTCGCCAAGGCCCAGCTCGGGCGTCGCGAACGCGAGATCCTGCACCTGTACGCGTCCGGGCTGCCGCTCAAGCTCGCCGCCCAGCAGCTCGGCATCGGCTACTCCACCGCGCGCGAGTACCTGGACCGCATCCGCGTGAAGTACGTCGAGGTCGGACGCCCGGCCCCGACCAAGGTCGATCTGCTGCGCCGTGCGGTCGAGGACGGCATCCTGCCGGGACTCGACGCGGACGGCGATGGTCGCTGACGCCGCACCGCCGGTCGCGGCGGACCCGAGCCGGAGCATCCGGCCGGCCATCACCGCGACCACACTCGAGCGGGCCATCGCGGTCATGCTCGCCGCGGCGGCCCTCGGGTTCGGCGCGGTCACCGTCCCGCCGGTGCTCCAGCAGCTCCCGTCGCTCGACCCCGTGTGGGGACTCGTCGTGGCGCTCGTCGTCTGCGCCTCGATCGTGTTCGTCGGGGCGACGGCCGTCGTCCGCCGGCTCGCGCGGACCGCGCAGATCGTCGTCGCGGTCGTGTTCCTCGTCGCGCTCGTCACCTGGCCGTTGACGGTACCGGGGAGCCTCCCGCAGGCGCAGGTGCCCTGGCTCTGGTGGTTGTGCAACGTCGCGACGATCGCAGCCGCCATCGCGTTCCGCACGTGGCAGATCGCAGCCGTCTACAACGTCCTCGTGCCCGTCGCCTACGTCGTCGTCCGGATGACCCCATCGGGTGGCGCCGTCTCGCTGCCCCGCGCCGTGCTCGACGGCGTGTACGTCATGATCCTCGGGGGCGCGGCCCTCGTGCTCATCGTCGTGATCCGCCGTGCCGCCGCCGCCGTCGACGCCGCGCAGGCGACCGCGGTGCAGCGCTACGCCCGTGCCATGCGCGAACACGCCATCGAGCTCGAGCGGGTGCAGGTCGACGCCATCGTGCACGACAGCGTGCTCACCACCCTGCTCTCGGCGGCGCGCGCCGACACCCCCGAGGCGAAGACCCTCGCGGCGACGATGGCGCGGAACGCGATCGCCCACCTCGACGCGGCGGCCGCGCGGGGCGGCCCCGCCGTGGTGCCGCCGGTGCCGTTCTCCGCGGTCCGGTCCCGCGTGGTGGAGACCGTCGGGGCGCTCGCCGCCCCCGTGGACGTCCGCTCCCAGGACGTCGACGACCGCGACCTGCCGGCGTCGGTCGCCGAGGCCCTCGCCGCCGCGACCCTGCAGGCCGCGGTGAACAGCGTGCAACACGCGGGCGACGACGCCGTCCGTCGGTGGGTCACGCTCATCGGGATCGGCGCCGCCGGCGTGCGCATCGAGATCGGCGACGACGGCGCCGGGTTCGATCCGGGGACCGTGCCGGCCGAGCGGCTCGGCGTGCGTCGGTCCATCATCGAACGCGTCGGGGTCGCCGGCGGGGAGGCGCGGCTCGTCAGCGCGCCCGGTCGCGGCACCCGCGTCGTGCTCACCTGGGCGCCCGCGGCCGCGCCCGCGTCCGTCCCGGTCGAGGCGGCTCCGTCGCGGGGTGGACGATGAGGGCCTCCCTCCCCGCCGGCGTCGCCACCGCGCTCGCCGCGATCTTCTCGCTGTACCACCTGGTGCTCGCCGTGACGTCCTTGTCCGAGGTCCGGGACGTCCAGCCGGTCATCGCGTGCATGGTCCTCTACGTCGCCGCCACCGCTGCCGCCCTCGTCACGACGGACGGCACGCTCCCGGTGTGGTCGGCCTGCTTCGCGCTCGCCACGTCGGTCGTGATGCCGCTCGTCATCGCGCCGGAGGTCCCCCCGGCCTCGGTCGGCACCGGGTACGCGACCTGGTACGTCGCGGCCGTCGGGACGCTCATGGTCATCCTCGTCGTCCGCCAGCGCACGGCGTTCGCGTGGATCGGCGTCGGGTTCCTCGCGCTCCACTCGGTGCTGTGGGCGGGACCCGGCGGGCTGGCGTCGCTCGGGGTGATCGGGAGTCTGTCGTGGGTGGCCATCGCGTCGGCGTTCGTCGCCGCGATGAACGGTGCGACCCGCGTGCTCCGCGACTTCGTCCGGGCCGAGCAGGAGACCGTCGACTGGCAGGCGGCACAGGACGCCCACGTGCACGAGCGGCAGTTCCGGCTCGAGCAGACGACCCGCATGGCGCTGCCGATGCTCCAGCGGATCATCGCCACCTGCGGGGACCTGTCCGCCGAGGAGCGACTCGAGTCCATCAACCTCGAGGGCGCCATCCGCGACGAGATCCGGGGGCGGAGCCTGCTCTCGGACGAGGTCCGACACGAGGTCATGGCGCTCCGGCGCGCCGGTGCCACCGTCCAGCTCCTCGACGAGGGTGGTCTCGACGAACTCGAGGACGAGGACCGCGCGCGGGTCCACGCGGAGCTGGCGCGGGGCCTCCGGGCTGCCGCGGGTGCCGACACCGTGGTGATCCGCACCGTTCCCGGGGGATCGGACACCGCCGTCACGGTCGTCGGACTCCGCCTGGACGGCGACGCGAGCGAGTCCGCGGCGCTCGGAGCCGGTCTCGACGACGAGGACGGCGACGAGGACGACTCCGTCGTGCTGTGGCTCGAGATCCCACGGCACCTCGACCCGCGCCCGGCCGGCTGAGGGACGGCGTCCCGCGACGCTCACGCGCCTCGTGGAACGACGAAGCGGGCCGGTGGTCCACCAGCCCGCTCGTCGAAGGGAACGAGTCAGAGCGACAACCCGAATGTCGCTCTGACTCGACGGGAGCGACGCCGAACCCGAATCGGTCGTCGCTCGGCGATGTTCCTCGAAGAGGCACATCGAACACTTCGATGATGACACGGCCGCGGTCCCGGGACAGTCGTCATTTCGGGGGACATTCCTGGATGTCGTACCCCGGAATGTCGCGGCGTGGCCGCGGCGGTGCCCGGAATCAGCGGAGCGAGCGGGACCAGGTGCTGGCGGCACCCGACGGCATCGTCCGCGGAGAGCGGCTGGCGGCCTCCCACCCGGCGCGGGGGTCGACCGACACCACGGTGCGGCCGCGCGCCGCTGCGGCGTCGGCGGCAGCGCGGAGCACGGCCGTGACGGCCGCGATGTCCTCGGGTGTCGGCGACCCCGCGACCACCGAGAGGTCGATCCCGTCGGCGCTCCCCGGGCCTCCCGGCCGGTCCGACGCGCTCGCGTCGGCGCTCACAGCGGGATGTTCCCGTGCTTCTTGGGCGGGAGGGCCGCACGCTTGCCGCGGAGGGCGCGCAGGGCCTTGACCACGGCGACCCGCGTCGCGTGCGGCTGGATGATCCCGTCGAGCTCGCCGCGCTCGGCGGCCAGGTAGGGGCTCGCCACGTTGTACGTGTACTCGTTGGCGAGCTGCGCCCGGACCGCGGCGACGTCCTCGCCGGCCTCCTCGGCGCGCTTGATGTCGCTCCGGTAGAGGATGTTGACGGCGCCCTGGCCGCCCATCACGGCGATCTCGGCCGTCGGCCATGCCAGGTTGATGTCGGCGCCGAGCTGCTTGGAGCCCATGACGATGTAGGCCCCGCCGTACGCCTTGCGCGTGATGACCGTGACGAGCGGCACCGTGGCCTCGGCGTAGGCGTACAGGAGCTTCGCGCCGCGCCGGATCACGCCCGTCCACTCCTGGTCGGTGCCCGGCAGGTACCCCGGGACGTCCACGAGCGTGAGGATCGGGATGGAGAACGCGTCGCAGAACCGGACGAAGCGGGCCGCCTTCTCGCCGGCGTCGATGTTCAGGGTCCCCGCCATCGCCTGCGGCTGGTTCGCGATCACGCCGACCGTGCGTCCCTCGACGCGACCGAACCCGATGACGATGTTCGGTGCGAAGAGCGGCTGGACCTCGAGGAAGTCGCCGTCGTCGACGACGTGGTCGATGACCGTCATGACGTCGTACGGCTGGTTCGTCGAGTCCGGGATGACGACGTCGAGCTCCCGGTCCGCGTCGGTGGTCTCGAGCTCGACCGCGGTGTCGTAGGCCGGGGCGTCGGACAGGTTGTTGTCCGGCAGGAACCCGACCAGCGAGCGGGCGTAGTCGAGTGCGTCCTGTTCGTCCTCGGCGAGGTAGTGCGACACCCCGGACACCGCGTTGTGGGTCTGCGCGCCGCCGAGTTCCTCGAACCCGACGTCCTCGCCGGTGACGGTCTTGATGACGTCCGGTCCCGTGACGAACATGTGGCTCGTCTTGTCGACCATGATCACGAAGTCCGTGAGGGCGGGGGAGTACACCGCGCCCCCCGCGGCCGGACCCATGACGATGGAGATCTGGGGGATGACGCCGGACGCGGCGGTGTTCCGGCGGAAGATCTCGCCGTACTTGCCGAGTGCGACGACGCCCTCTTGGATGCGCGCGCCACCGGAGTCGAGGATCCCGATGATCGGGACACCCGTCTTGAGCGCCAGGTCCATGACCTTGACGATCTTCTCGCCCGCGACCTCGCCGAGTGATCCGCCGAAGACCGTGAAGTCCTGCGCGTACACGGCGACCTGCCGGCCGTGGATCGTGCCCGTACCCGTGACGACCGCGTCGCCGTAGGGGCGCTTGGCGTCCATGCCGAAGGCGGAGGTGCGGTGCCGCACGAACTCGTCGAGCTCGACGAACGAGCCCTCGTCGAGGAGCGCCGCGATGCGCTCGCGGGCGGTCATCTTGCCCTTGGCGTGCTGCTTCGCGATCGCGGCCTCGCCTGCGGCGGTCACGGCCTCGTGGTACCGCACCCGGAGGTCGGCGAGGCGCCCGGCGGTGGTCGACAGGTCCGGCGCGTCCACGCCGTTGGGGGACTCGGGGGTGCTCACCCGATCACCCTACCGGCCGGTCGAGCGCCGTCCGTTGGAGGGTCCCCACGGTTCCTGGGGGTCGGAGTGCACGGTGTCATGCAACCGGTGGACGTGCTCCCGGCGGGGGCGCGACCCGTACATTGGCTCGCATGTCGTTCGAACGATCCCGTGCCGCCGGGGTGCCGCTCACGGTCGTCGCGTCGACGGGGTCGACGAACGCGGATCTCCTCGCCACCGCCCCGGCGACCGATCACCTCGCCGCGCTGGCCACACTCGACCAGACGGCCGGGCGCGGGCGGCTCGACCGCGTGTGGACGGCGCCGCCCGGCCGCACGCTCGCGGTCAGCGTGCTCGTCCGTGCGGACCTCGACCCGGTGGCGCGGGGCTGGCTGCCGCTCGTGGCCGGCGTGGCGATGCGGGACGCGGTCGCGCCGCTCGTCACGGCGACCGCGGTCGCCGTGAAGTGGCCGAACGACGTGCTCGTCGACGACCGGAAGCTGTGCGGGATCCTCGCCCAGGTCGCCGCGGACGGGTCCGTCGTCGTGGGCGCGGGCGTGAACCTCACCCTGACCGAGGACGACCTGCCCACACCCGTCGCGACGTCGCTCGCGCTCGCCGGTGCGCGTGGGGGCGCCGACGACCTCGCCGACGGCGTGCTGGCCGGCTTCTGGACGCGGTTCCGGGAGGCCGTGTCCGGTCTGTCCGCGGACCTGCCCGCCGTGCGCGCCCGGGTCCGTGCGGCGTGCGGAACCATCGGACGCGAGGTGCGCGTCGAGCTCCCGGACGGGTCCGTGCTCGAGGGGACCGCGAGGGACCTCGACGACGAGGGGCGTCTGGTCGTCGAGGGGCCCGGCACTGCGTCCACGCCGGGAGCAGGCCGTGCATCCGGTGCCGTCACGGCGATCGCCGTGGGCGATGTGACGCACCTGCGGTATGCATGACGCCATGCCCGACGAGGACGGACCCAGCGAGCGCGTCGTCGCCCGGATCCGGCCCTCCGGGCGCCAGTTGGTCCGGCCCGTCGTCGCGCTCCTCGTCGCGGCCGCGGGCTACGGCTACGGTCACGGCGTGTTCCACGCGCAGTGGGCGTGGGTCGACCTCGTCGTGTCGGTGGCGGCGCTCGTGGTGCTCGTGCTCGGGGCGCTCGTGCCGTTCCTCCGCTGGTTGTCGACGCGGTTCGTCGTCACCACGCACCGACTCGTCGCGCACGAGGGGGTCCTCATGCGGCACCGCACCGAGGTGGTGCTGACGCCAGCGCTCGTCGTGTCCGTGCACCGCTCGATCGGGCAGCGGCTCTGCGGATCCGGGGACGTGGTCGTGCAGGGGGCGTCGGACCGTCCGGTGCTGTTCTGGGACGTGCCGGGCGTCGCGCTCGTGGCGGCCGCCGTGCAGGAGCTCGCCGGCCGTGCCGCACCGCCGCCCGCCGCGCACGGCACCGGTCCGACGTGGGAGGAGATCCTCCGCGGCCCCGGGCCCGACGACGTCGGACCGGGAGGCGTTCGGTCATGACGCGCCGGTGATCCGGGGTCCGGGCCCACGGGGAGACCGGGGGTGGGGCGCCGGGTGAGGCCCCGGTGCGTCCGGCCGCTCGGCGTCGGCACGCTCCGGTAAGTTCGTCGGGTGCGCATCTCAGTGATCGGCTGTGGGTACCTCGGTGCCGTCCACGCCGTCTCCATGGCCAAGCTCGGACACGAGGTCGTCGGCGTCGACGTCGATCCCGTCAAGATCGCGGCGCTGTCCCGCGGTGAGGCACCGTTCTTCGAGCCGGGACTCCCCGAGATCCTCAGCGAGGCCCTCGCGACCGGCCGCATCCGGTTCACGACGGAGATCGCGGACGTCGCGGGGTCCGAGGTGCACTTCCTCGCCGTGGGGACCCCGCAGGGTGCCGACGGCGCGGCCGACCTCCGGTACGTCGACGCGGCGGTGGCCGCACTGCTGCCGCACGTCGGTGCCGGACAGCTCGTCGTCGGCAAGTCGACCGTGCCCGTCGGCACGGCGGCGCGCCTGGCGGACGACCTCGCCGCGGCCGAACCCGACGCGACGCTCGTCTGGAACCCCGAGTTCCTGCGCGAGGGCTTCGCCGTGCAGGACACCATCAGCCCGGACCGGATCGTGTACGGCGTGCCGGACGGGGTCGAGGGTGAGCGCGCGGTCGAGGTGCTCGACGACGTCTACGCCGCGGCCCTCGCCGCGGGGACGCCCCGACTCGTGGTCGACCGCGCGACGGCCGAACTCGTGAAGGTGAGCGCGAACGCGTTCCTCGCGACGAAGATCTCGTTCATCAACGCGATGGCCGAGATCGCCGAGGTCACCGGCGCCGACGTCACCGCCCTCGCCGACGCCATCGGGCTCGACGCCCGCATCGGCCGGCGGTTCCTCAACGCGGGCCTCGGGTTCGGGGGCGGGTGCCTGCCGAAGGACATCCGTGCCTTCCGTGCCCGGTCGATCGAACTCGGCCTGCCGCACACGCTCGACTTCCTCGAGGACGTCGACGCCGTGAACCTGCGGCGTCGCGACCGCCTCGTGGACGTCGCGACGGAGCTCCTCGGCGGTGACGTCCAGGGCCGCCGCGTCGCGGTGCTCGGTCTGGCGTTCAAGCCCGACTCGGACGACGTGCGCGACTCCCCGGCGCTCGACATCGCGGCACGGCTGCGGACGGCGGGGGCCGTGGTCGTGGCCTACGACCCCGAGGCCGTCCACACCTCGCAGCGCGTCCATCCCGAACTCACCTACGCCGAGAGCGCCGCGGAGGCCCTCGGCGGTGCCGACGTCGTCCTCGTGCTGACCGAGTGGCAGGAGTTCCGGGACCTCGAGCCGGCCGCGGTCGGTGCCCTCGTGGCGGCCAAGGCGATCGTCGACGGCCGCAACTGCCTCGATCCGCAGGCCTGGCGGCAGGCGGGGTTCACGTACCGCGGCATGGGGCGCTGACGGGAGTCCGACGCTCCACCGGCCGCCCGGTCCGCGCCCGCCCGTCCGTCAGGCCGTCGAGACGACGCTGCCGGTCGTCGCGTCGACGACGACCGTGTGGGTGGTGCCGCCGGCACTGACGAGCACGGTCCACCGGTGCGACGATCCGGCGGCGCCGAGGCGGAGGGACGTCACCCTGCCGCCGTCGACCGCGGCGGTCGCCGTCGTGGCGGCGTGGGCGACGTCGACGTGTGCCGCCGTCGCCGCGGCGGCGTCCGCGGCCTGCGTCGCGGCGTCCACCTGCTTCGGGAAGGGGCCGCTGATCACCCGTTCCGTCGTCCCCGAGACGACCGACTGCGTCTCGGCCCCGCCGGTCCCCACGACGAGCACGGTCCACCCGTCGGCACCGGACTTCGAGAACGCGATGACGGTGCCACCACCGGCGGCCGTGACGCCCTGCGCGGCGATCCCGGCGACGTCGACCGGCGCTGTCGTCCCGGTGTCGGCCCCGCCCGAGGACGACGACCCGCCGGAGCCGGACCCGCCGGCACCCGCGGTCGCTCCCGGGTCGGCTGACGCCGGTCCCGATGGCACGCCGCTGCTGATCGGGGCAGCACCCGCCGTCGCACCCGTCGCGGTGGTGGCGTCGCCGGTCGGGTGGGGCGTCGCGCTCGCGCCGTGCGCGGTCCGTGTCGGTGTCGGGTCGCCGCCGCCGCTGCACCCCGTGAGGGCGAGGGCCACGCCGACCCCGAGTGACACGACGACGGGCAGCGGGACGAGACCGCCCCGACGGCGAGAACCTGGCATGGACCCGATCCTGGCAGGTGGGCCCCCGCCCCACCCCGCAACGGCCGGGAGGGTCGTGGAACGCGCCGACGACGGCTCGCGGTCAGGGCGTTGTGTCGGCTGCGACCGCGGGGACGCTGCGGTCCTGCGTGTCCAGGGTGCGGTCCGGGTGGTACACCCACACCTTGTACAGCCAGAACCGGAAGGCCGTACCGAGCACGAGGCCGATCACGTTCGACGAGATGTTGTCCGCGAGCGCGGAGTGGTAGCCGAGGACGTAGTGCGAGATCCAGAGGCACCCGAGGGAGATGAGCATGCCGCCGAGTGACACGACGACGAACTCGATGCCCTCACGCACGGCCACGGAACGGCGCTGGTGTCGGAACGTCCAGTAGCGGTTCCCGACCCAGTTCACGAGGATCGCCACCGTGGTCGAGATGAGCTTGGCGAAGAAGGGACCGGCGTGCACGTGCTCGGGGGCGAGGACGGTGAGGCGGAGGAGGTTGAACAGGCCGGTGTCGACCACGAACCCGACTGCTCCGACGATGCCGAAGCGCGCGAGCTGTGCGAAGAGACGCCGCACGGGCCCTCCCGGTTCCGTAGAGTTGTGGCCGGCGGATGCGAGAACGGCCGCCGCGAGTATAGATGACGCGCTGGGATCGGTCCCGGTCGTCGTGGAGGGAACACACGGACATGGCGTTGCGCGTCGGCGTGATCGGTGGCGGACAGCTGGCCCGGATGATGGTGCCGCCGGCCGTGGAACTCGGCCTCGACATCCGGGTGCTCGCGGAGCAGCCGGGCATGGCGGCCTCGATCGCCGCGACGGCCACGGGTGACTACCACGACGCCGCGACCGTGCTCGCCTTCGCGCGCGAGGTCGACGTCGTGACGTTCGACCACGAGCACGTGCCCCAGGACGTGCTGGCCGCGCTCGTCGACGCCGGCGTGGCCGTGCGTCCCGGCCCCGCCGCCCTCGCCGTGGCCCAGGACAAGATCGTCATGCGCACACGGCTGTCGTCGCTCGGGTTGCCCGTGCCGGACTGGGCCGCCGTGCACGACGCGGCCGAACTCGGCGCCTTCCTCGACGCCCACGGTGGCCGCGCGGTCGTCAAGACCGCCCGTGGCGGGTACGACGGCAAGGGCGTCCGCGTCGTGACGGCGTCCGACCAGGCCGACGACTGGTTCACCGCCCTGGCCGAGACCGCCTCGGGTGACGCGTTGCTCGTCGAGGAGCTCGTCGCCTTCACGCGGGAGTTGGCGCAGTCCGTGGCGCGGCGTCCCTCGGGCGAGGTCGTCCCGTGGCCCCTCGTCGAGACCGTCCAGCGCAACGGCGTGTGCGCCGAGGTCATCGCGCCGGCGCCGGGCAGCGCGGGGCGGATCGCGGACACGACCGAGGACATCGCCGTCCGCATCGCCGAGGAGCTCGACGTCACGGGCGTGCTCGCGGTCGAGCTGTTCGAGACCGACGATGAGCGGATCCTCATCAACGAACTCGCGATGCGGCCGCACAACACCGGGCACTGGTCCATCGACGGCGCCACGACGAGCCAGTTCGAGCAGCACCTCCGCGCGGTCCTCGACCTGCCGCTCGGAGCGCCGGGCATGCACGCGCCCACCGCGGCCATGGTGAACGTGCTCGGCGGCCCGGCCGACGGCGACCTCGCGTCGCGCTACCCCGCCGCACTCGCCGAGTTCCCCGAGGCGAAGTACCACTTCTACGGCAAGGCGCCGCGGCCCGGGCGGAAGATCGGCCACGTCACGGTCACGGGCGACGACGTCGACGACGTCGTGTTCCGTGCCCGGGCGGCCGCAGCGCACTTCGACGACTGACGGGCGGCCGCGCGACGGCCCGGCGCCGTCCCTCCCGACCGGCGCCGTCCCCCGATGGGGGATCCCCCGGACTGGGCGGTGCACAGGGGTGACCACTGCTGTTGTCATGGACAACAGCCAGTCACGTGTGCTCCCGACGCACGTTCCACCCCGTGCGTCCCCGACGCACGACCGCGCCCACCACGCCGTCAGGAACGTCCATGCTCCGCTCTCTCTGCGCCGCGACCGCCGGGATCGTCGCGGCCGCCGCCGCGGTCGTCTCGATCGCCGTCGTGCCCGTGTCCGCGGCGTCCGCCGCGTCGGGCACACCCCTCACCGCCGCCACGGTCCACAGCGCCGCGTCGAGCGGCGTCTTCGCCGGCGGACCGTACCGCGAGCCCACGAGCCAGGCGGCCCAGGCGGCCAGCAGCCTCGCGGCGGCGGGCGACAGCAGCGGGGCCGCGGCCGCCCGCGCCATCGCGCAGTACCCGGTCGCGATCTGGCTGGGCGAGTGGTACTCGAACGCGCAGCTCGTCGACCTCCTCACCTCGACGGAGGCCGCGGCGGCCGGGGCGGGCGCGACGCCCGTCTACGTCACCTACGCGATCCCGAACCGCGACTGCGGCGGCTACTCGTCCGGCGGCATGACCGCGACGCAGTACACGCGGTGGGTGGACCTCATCGCATCGACCCTGCGGGGGAAGCGAGCGGCCGTGATGGTCGAGCCGGACTCCCTCGCGATGCTGAGCAGCTGCCCCGACGAGGCGACGAGCCGGTACGCGCTCCTGTCGCACGAGGTCAGCGCCTTCACCGCCGCGGGGGTCCCGGCGTACCTCGACGGGGGGAACTCGAACTGGGTCCCCCCGGCCACCATGGCGCAGCGCCTCCGTTCCGCGGGTGTCGCCGATGCGCGCGGCTTCTTCAGCAACGTCGCGAACTACTACCCGACCGCGCAGGAGCAGGCCTACGACCAGCAGGTCTCCGCGGCGACGGGCGGCGCCCACTACGTCATCGACACGTCACGCAACGGGCAGGGCTGGCGGGGCACCTGGTGCAACGGGCCCGGAGCCGGACTCGGCGCGGCCCCGCGCGTCGTCGACGACGGCACGGCGCTCGACGCCCTCCTGTGGGTGAAGACCCCCGGCGCGAGCGACGGTTCCTGTGGCGGTGCGCCCGCCGCAGGGGAGTGGTACCCGAGCTACGCCCGGGCCCTCGTCGCGAACGCCGTGCTGGACCCGAACGGCACCGTGAGCGCGAGCTCCGGCAACGGCGGCACGACCGCGCCCGCGGGATCCGCCCCGAAGGGGTCGTTCGACCGCGCCACCGCGGTCACGGCCGGTGTCACCGTCCAGGGATGGGCGTTCGATCCCGACGCGACCCGAACGCCCCTGTCCGTCCGGATCACCGTCGACGGCGCGGCGACCACGATCACCGCGAACGTCACCCGGCCCGACGTCGCGCGCGCCTACGGCGTCACGGCCGCGCACGGGTTCTCCGCCACCGTCCCGGCGACGAGCGGGAAGCACGCGGTCTGCGCGAGCGCGGCCGGCGTCGCGGGCGGCGGCGACAGCAGCCTCGGATGCAGGACCGTGACCGTCCCGTCCGTCAGCCCGAAGGGGTCCTTCGACTCGGCGACCGGCGCGGCCGGTGGCATCCGGGTGGCCGGATGGGCGTTCGACGGCGACCAGACCGGGACCGCCCTCACCGTCCGGGCCGCCATCGGGTCGACGACGACCACGTTCACGGCCGACACGACGCGGAAGGACGTCGCGCGGGTGTACGGGGCGGGGGCGTCCCACGGCTTCACGGCACTCGTCCCCGCGGCGGCCGGGTCGCGGAGGGTCTGCCTGACGGCGGTGAGCGTCGGCGGTGGCGCCGACACGAGTCTCGGGTGCAAGACCGTCACGGTGCCGAACACGAGCCGGTAGGCCCACCGACCGCGGTGGCCGGTGTGCCGGCGTGGCCATCTCGACGCGCGGACGGACGGACGGACCAACGAACGGACGGATCGCGGCCGGGTGGCCCGTCCCGCGCCGGTAACATCGACCCGTGACCGACACCACCGCACCGTCGTCCCCGCTCGTCGCGATCGTCATGGGATCCGACTCGGACTGGCCGACGATGCGCGCGGCCGCCGAGATCCTGACCGAGCTCGGCATCCCGTTCGAGGCGGACGTCGTCTCCGCCCACCGCACGCCCGACAAGATGATGCGGTTCGGTCGGGAGGCCGCCGGTCGCGGCATCCAGGTCGTCATCGCCGGCGCGGGTGGTGCGGCGCACCTCCCCGGCATGCTCGCGGCCGTGACGACGCTGCCCGTCATCGGCGTCCCCGTGCAGCTCGCGCGGCTCGACGGCCTCGACTCACTGCTGTCGATCGTGCAGATGCCCGCGGGAGTACCCGTGGCGACCGTCTCGATCAACGGCGCGGCCAACGCGGGGCTCCTCGCGGCCCGCATCATCGGCTCCGCCGACGCCGCCGTCTCCGCGCGTCTGGTCGACTACGCCGCGGGACTCGAGGACCTCGTCGAGCAGAAGGCGGCGGCGCTCCGCGCGCAGCTCTGAGGGGTGCCGGGCCGACCACGGCGTCCCGGGCGGCGCGGCGAGGCCGGTGACGGGCCTCCCGCGCGTGCCGCTCAGAGGTCGGCGTGCAGGTGCCAGACCTCGGCGGCCGAGTCGCGCCAATCGAACATGCGCGCGCGGTCGGGACCGGCGACCCGGAGCTGCGCGGCGAGCGCCTGGTCGCCGACGACCTGGAAGATCGCGTGGGCGAGCCGTTCCGGGTACGTCTCGATGGGGTTCGTGTCGACCACGACCGCGGCGTCCGCGGCGACCTCGCGCACGGCCGGCGCGTCCGAGTGGATGACCGGCGTGCCGAGGCTCATCGCCTCGATCACGGGCAGGCCGAAGCCCTCGGCCAGGCTCGGGAACACGAACACCGACGCGCGGGCGTAGACGACCGCGAGGTCGGCGTCCTCGATCCGTCCGAGGACCTTGACGCGGTCCGGGGCGAGGCCCGCGGCGGCGGCCGTGCCGGCCACGTCGACGTCGCCCCAGCCGTCCGGACCGCTGATGACGAGCGGGAGGTCGGCGGGAGCATCGGGGCGCGCCATCGCCGCGATGAGGTGCCCGAGGCCCTTGCGCGGTTCGAGCGTCCCCACCGCGAGCACGTACCTCTCCGGGAGGCCCAGGCGCTCGGCCCGCACGTCGGCGTCGACCGGGACCCGGAGTCGCCCGCTCGGCGCGCCACCGATCACGCGGAGGCGGTCCTCGAACCGGTGGATCTCGTTGAGCTCGGCCGCGACCGCGTGCGTGGGCACCACGACGGCGTCCGCGTACTTGTACGCGCGCTTCACCATCGCCTTGTGGAAGTGGACACCGCGGGGCGTCAGGGTCTCGGGGTGGGTCCACGGCACGACGTCGTGCACCGTGACGACCGTCTGCCGGCCCGGCTCCAGACCACGGTCGTGCTTGACCAACGGGGCGAGCACGCTCGGCGCGTGCACCATCCCGCGGCTGGCGCCGTGGGCGAACCCGCCCTGCCAGGCGAGCGAGAGCTCGCGGCGGGGCAGCGACAGGCGCTCGAGGTCCGCCAGGCCCGGCAGGAGCGTCCGGATGTGCGCCAGGTCCCCGGCGTCGACGGCCGACACGATGCCCTCGACGTCGCAGCCCGCCGGTGCGGTGGCGATGAGTTCCCGCGTCAGTTCCTCGGCGTACCGCCCGATCCCGCCCGGCACCGGGGCCACGATCTGGTCGACGATCACGCGGAGGGTGGTCATGGGGCTGTTCGGTCTCCTGGAGTTCGCCGACGACGCGTCGGACCCGGTCTCGCTCGGCCCGCGGACGTCCCCGGCAGGCCGCACGAACCTATCAGTGCTGCCCTGGAGTTCCGCGAGAGCCGAGCGCGCCGAGGTCGTCCCGCTCGGTCGGGACCGCGACGGGCGGCACGGGACGGTGCCGCCGGTTCAGCACGAACACGGCCGCGAACACGACGTCGACGACCGTGAGCAGCACCCGGGACATCACCGCGACGCTCACCGCGGTCCCGCTGGCGAGCGGCACGCCCGCCACGAGCAGCGCGGTGAGCGTGGCCTCCCGCCCGCCGAGCCCGGCCGGCAGGAAGAACACGACGAAGCCGACGAGCCACGCCAGTGCGTAGCCGCCGATCACGAGCAGGAACACGCCGGGGCGGAGGTGCGCGAGCGGCGACAGGACGAGGGCGATGTGCGTGCCGAACAGCCCCCAGGCGAGCGCCGCCCACCCGAACGCGCGGGCCAGGGTGGGGTAGGGGATCGTGAGCTGACCGAGCTCCCGACGCGTCACCCGTGAGGCCAGGCGCATGCCGAAGCCGAGCACGGACGGGTGGAGTGCGGCGACGACGATGGGCACGAGCAGGAGCACGAACCAGTAGGTCCGGAAGGCGCCGGGGGCGACGAACGGGATCGTGACGGCCGCCACGCAGACGCCGGCACCGCAACTGACGAGCAGGGTCAGCATGCCGACGGCGACGCTCTTGGCCGCGGGCACCTTGTGCTCGCGGCCGAGGTCCGCCTGCGCGACGATCGGCCACACCGAGCCCGGGATGTACTTGCCGATCTGTGACAGGAAGAACACGCGCTGCGCGGCACCGAGCGGGAGGCGGTGCCCCGCGCCGGCCAGGAGGCTCCGCCAAGACAGGAACGTCACCCACGTCGCGGCGAACCCGAGCAGGAGTGCGAGCGCGAGCGGCGCCGGACGCTGCCGCGCGAAGGCGGCGGCGATGTCGTCCGCGCGCGGCACGAGGAACGCCACGCACAGCGCCAGTGCGAGCACGAGGGCCACGACGCGGATGACGGTCCGGCGGCTGCGTCGCGGGGCGGGCGGCGTCTCGGGGCTCGTGGTCATGATCACCTAGGGTAGTTCGCGGCCGATGACGCATCGGCCCGGGCAGGGAGGACACGAGGCCACGTGCGCATTCTCGCATTCGGGACGTACCAGGCGGCGAACCACCCGCGCGTCACGGTCCTCGTCGAGGGCCTCCGTGCCCGGGGCCACCGGGTCGTCGAGGCGAACGTGCCGCTCGGCCTGAGCACCCGGGACCGCGTGGCCATGCTCGGGTCGCGGACCGGGGCGGTCCGGATGGCCGTGCGGCTGCTGTCGTCGTGGAGCCGGCTCGCCGTCCGGGCACTGCGGGTCCGGGCCGCCGGTCGTCCCGACGCACTGCTCGTCGGGTACATGGGGCACTTCGACGTCTGGCTGGCGCGAGCGCTGTTCCCCCGGACCACCATCGTGCTCGACCACCTGATCTTCGCCGCGGACACGGCGGCCGACCGCGGCGTCGGCGGTGGCGTCGTCCAGCGCGCCCTCCGGTGGCTCGACCGCGCCGCCCTCACCATCGCCGACGTCATCGTCCTCGACACCGAGGAACACCGGGACCTCGTGCCGGCCGCGCTGCGGTCGAAGGCGGTCGTCGTGCCCGTCGGCGCGCCCGCGGAGTGGTCCGCGGTCGAGCCCGCGCCCGAGCCCGGGGACGGACCCGTCCGCGTCGTGTTCTTCGGACTGTTCACGCCCCTCCAAGGGGCCGCGGTGATCGGGCACGCGCTCGCGGGCCTCCCCGAGGGGCTCGTCGAGGTCTCCATGATCGGGTCCGGTCAGGACCTCGACGCCACGCGCGCGGCCGTCGGCGACCGACCCGACGTCACCTGGACGCCCTGGGTGGAGGCCGCCGACCTGCCGTCCGTGGTCGCCGCGCACCACGTCGGTCTCGGCGTGTTCGGGACGACCGACAAGGCGCTCCGGGTGGTGCCGAACAAGGTGTACCAGTGCGCCGCGGCGGGTACCGCGATCGTCACGAGCGACACACCGCCGCAGCGACGGATGCTGGGGGAGGACGCGCTGTTCGTGCCGCCCGGGGATGCCGACGCGCTCGGCGCGGCGCTGCGCGGTCTCGCCGAGGACCGTGACCGGTTGGCGGCGCTCCGGAGGGCCGCCCGGAGCCGTGCCGCCGGGTTCCGACCGGCCGCGGTGGTCGCCCCGCTCGAGGAGCGGCTCGCCCGGCGCTGAACGCGGTCGGCGCAGGGCGCGATGGCGCAGGGCGCGATGGCCCAGGGCGCGACGGCCCAGGGCGGCGCCGGGCGCGACGGCGCCGGGCCGCGACGGCGCCCGGCGACCCTCAGGCCGTCAGGACCCCCGCTGCCGCGGCGGCGTGCAGGGCGTCCCGCCAGTCGCGCATCGGCGGGATCCCGGCGGCCGCCCAGCCGGCGTGGCCGAGCACGCTGTAGGCGGGCCGCGGTGCCGGCCGGACGAACGCACTGCTGTCCGTCGGGAGCACACGCTCCGGGTCGAGGCCGGCCTCGGCGAAGATCGCCTTGGTGAACTCGAACCACGAGGCTTGTCCGCTGTTCGTGCCGTGGTAGACCCCGGCGGGAGCGTCGGCGTCGAGGAGCGCGACGATCTGCCGTGCGAGGTCGCCCGTCCACGTGGGCTGGCCGACCTGGTCGGTGACGACGCTCACCGTGTCGTGTGACGCCGCGAGCCGGAGCATCGTCTTGGCGAAGTTCGGGCCGCCGGCGCCGTAGAGCCACGCGCCCCGGACGATGTACGACGAGTGCGGGGCGACGGAGCGGACGAACGCCTCGCCCTCGGCCTTCGTGCGACCGTAGGCGCTCACCGGGTGGGTCGGCGTGTCCTCGGCGTAGGGCGTCGTCGCCGTGCCGTCGAACACGTAGTCCGTCGACACGTGGACGAGCCGGGCGCCGGACTGGACCGCGGCCCGGGCGAGCATCTCGGCGCCCTGGGCGTTGACGCGCCGCGCCGTGGCCTCGTCGGTCTCGGCGTCGTCGACCTTCGTGTACGCCGCCGCGTTGATGACGACGTCGTGGCCCTCGACCGCGGCACCGACAGCGTTGCCGTCGCTGATGTCGAGTTCGGCACGCGTCAGCGCGGTCACCGCCCGCCCGAGGAGCGCCTGCTGGAGGTCCTGGCCGAGCATGCCGCCCGCGCCGGTGATGAGGTACCGGGTCATGCGAGCGCCGCACGCTCCTTGAGCGGCTCCCACCACGCGCGGTTGTCGCGGTACCACTGCACGACGTCGGCGAGGCCCTGCTCGAACGGCACGAGGGGCTCGTAGCCGAGCTCGGCCTGGATCTTCGAGATGTCGACGGAGTAGCGGAGGTCGTGCCCGAGCCGGTCGGCCACGCGGTCGACGTACGACCAGTCCTTGCCCGTGGCGTCGAGCAGCAGCTGGGTCAGCTCCTTGTTCGTGAGCTCCGTGCCGCCGCCGATGTTGTAGATCTCGCCCGCGCGGCCCCGGGTCAGGACCATGGCGATGCCGCGCGTGTGGTCGTCGACGTGCAGCCAGTCGCGGATGTTGTTGCCCTCGCCGTACAGCGGGACGTGCTGGTCGTCGATGAGGTTCGTGACGAACAGCGGGATGACCTTCTCGGGGAAGTGGTACGGGCCGTAGTTGTTCGAGCACCGTGTGATCGACAGGTCGAGCCCGTGGGTGCGGTGGTAGCTGCGCGCGAGCAGGTCGCTGCCGGCCTTCGACGCGGAGTACGGGGAGTTGGGCTCGAGCGGCCGGTCCTCGGTCCACGACCCCTCGGCGATCGAGCCGTAGACCTCGTCGGTGGAGACGTGCACGAAGCGCTGGGTGCGGTGCCGCAGGGCCGCGTCGAGGAGGCGCTGGGTGCCGACGACGTTCGTCTCGACGAAGACGCCGGAGTCCCGCACGGAACGGTCCACGTGCGACTCGGCGGCGAAGTGCACGATCGCGTCGATGCCGGGGACGACCTCGTCGAGCTTGGCCGCGTCGGTGATGTCGCCGTGCACGAAGGTGTAGCGCGGGGAGTCGGCGACCGGGGCGAGGTTCTGCTCGTTGCCGGAGTAGGTCAGCGCGTCGTAGACGACGACCTCGGCGCCCTCGAGGCCCGGGTAGGCGTCCTCGAGCGTGCGTCGGACGAAGTTGGAGCCGATGAACCCGGCTCCACCGGTGACGAGGATCTTCACGGACTGTTCCTAACGGTCTGGCGGAGGGTCGCCGAGGATTCTAGCGGGACGCCGCGGGGGCTCGTCGGAGCGACGGGCGGTCCGGTCCCGCGCCGACGGGGGTCGTTCCGACGTCGCTCCCGCGGCCGGCCGATCGCCACACCGCGACGACCGTCGCGCTCCCGGCGACGGCCAGGAGGCACACGGCCGCGAGCAGGACCGGCGCACCGAGCGGGGTGGTCGCGGCGAGGTGGGCGAGGCCGGCGCGGGTGACACGGAACGCCGCGCCCTCGTCGAAGCCGCGGTAGGCGACGGACAGTCCGTAGACCGCCATGACGGGCGCCCCGACCGCGACGACCCGACCGGCGACGGGCCACCAGCGCGCCGGGAGCAGACGGAGTCCGCCGACGGCGGCGACGAGCAGGAGCGCGGCGAGCGCCACGAAGAAGTACCGCCCCTGCGCCCCGGTGATCCGGTGCAGTCGACCGTACGACTGCCAGTTGTTCGCCAGGAGGAGGAGCAGGGACACCGCCGGGAACGTCACGAGCGCGAGCACGGGTCCACGCCACCGTGACCGGAGCACGACCGCGGCGGCCACGGTGACGAGTCCGGCGATGGTGAGCGCCACCACGACGACCGGGTCGATCGGGTACGAGAGGAGTCCGAACCGACCCCAGAACGACGTCGTGAGCGCGGACCACTCGCTCGACAGGAAGAACCCCGGGTCGCGCTGCTGGCCCGGGGCCCACGGCGACGCCGTCCAGGTGCCGGCGAGCCCGTTCGGCTGGACGGTGCCGTAGCGCACGACGTTGCGGACCCACCACCAGCCCCCGAGCGCGGCGCCGATCGCGAGGGCCACCGCCGCACGTCCCAGCCGTACGCGGAGACGAGCCGTGGTGGCCACGACGAAGGCGAGGCCGACGAGCGGGACGGCGGGGAACCCGGTCGCCTTCGTGGCCACCAGGACGCCGAGGGCGGCGCCGAGTGCGACCGTGGTGCGCCACCGGAGATCGCCGGTGGCCACTCGGACCGCCAGCCAGGTCACGACCGCGCCGAGCAGGATCACGAGCGCGTCGTTCGTGACCGAGGAACCGATCTGGGCCAGTTGCGGCACGGCCGCCAGGGCCGCAGCCGCGACGACGCCGAACCGCCGGGACCGCGTGAGGCGACGGCCGGCAGCCCAGACGAGCATGGGCAGGGGCGCGACGAGTGCGACGTCGAGGAGGCGGAGGACGACGATCACGTGGTCCCACCGCAGGTCCTCGAACCCGACCACGCGGAGCACGACGGCCGCCAGGGCGTAGGCGGTCGGTGGATGCTGGGTCATCTGGTCCGCCCCGGCGCTCGCACCGGGGGCGGCACGGACGAGTTCGGCCCAGGTGCCCCGGTCGGCCGGCGCGGTCGTCGCGACCTCGGCGCGGGCCGCGAGGAGCGCGTTCGACACCCGCAGTGCGCCCGGCGCCGGCCAGCCCTCGCCCGTGGCGATCGCCACGACGGCACCGGTGTGCGGCAGTTCGTCGGGCGCCTGGAAGAGCGGCGTGAGGAGCGCCCAGACGACGAGCAGGAGGGTGAACGCCGCGGTGATCGAGCCGATCGTCCAGCGCTCCCTGCGGGTGACTGGCATCCGGACCTCCATCGTCGGCGAGCTTACCGATGGGCTACCGCCCCGCCCACCCGCCGACCCGCGCCGCGCCGCTCCCGGGCGAGGGCGCGAACCGGTGCCTTGCTACGCTCTCGGGGTGCAGATCCGCGAACTGAAGATCCCCGACAGCTACGAGATCACGCCGAAGCAGTTCGGGGACGACCGTGGCGTGTTCCTCGAGTGGTACCGCTTCGACCGCCTGGCCGAGGCCACCGGCCGTTCGATCGACCTCAAGCAGGCGAACACGTCCGTGTCGAAGCGCGGTACCGTCCGCGGCATCCACTTCGCGGACATCCCGCCGAGCCAGGCCAAGTACGTGACGGCGACGCACGGCGCGGTCCTCGACTTCGTCATCGACATCCGGGTCGGCTCGCCGACGTACGGCGAGTGGGACTCGGTGCTCCTCGATGACGAGGACCGTCGGGCGATCTTCCTGTCCGAGGGGCTCGGGCACTGCTTCGTCGCACTGACGGAGGGCGCCACGGTGTCCTACCTCGTCACGGACGTCTACCAGCCCACGCGCGAACACGGCATCAGTCCGGTCGACCCGGCCATCGGGCTCGCGTTCCCGGAGGAGGCGGGCGAGCTGCTGCTGTCCCCGAAGGACACCGAGGCGCCGACGCTCGCCGAGGCCGAAGCACAGGGGCTGCTGCCGCAGTGGGCGGACGCCCGGTCGTTCTACGACTCGCTGAAGGGGGCCTGATCGCGATGAAGGGCATCATCCTCGCCGGCGGTTCCGGCACGCGGCTGTGGCCCATCACCAAGGGCATCTCGAAGCAGCTCATGCCGATCTACGACAAGCCGATGGTCTACTACCCGCTGTCGACGCTCATGATGGCCGGGATCCGCGAGGTCCTCGTGATCACGACGCCGGAGTACAACGACCAGTTCCGTGCGCTCCTGGGCGACGGCTCCGCGCTCGGCATGACGATCGAGTACGCGGTCCAGCCCTCGCCCGACGGCCTCGCGCAGGCGTTCGTCATCGGCGAGGACTTCATCGGGGACGACAGCGTCGCGCTCGTCCTCGGCGACAACATCTTCCACGGAGTCGGCCTCGGCACGAACCTCCGCAAGAACACCCACATCGACGGCGCGACGATCTTCGCGTACCACGTCTCCGACCCCAAGGCCTACGGCGTGGTCGAGTTCGACGACGCCTTCCGCGCGATCTCGATCGAGGAGAAGCCCGCCGAGCCGAAGTCGAACTACGCCGTGCCGGGGCTGTACTTCTACGACCACCGCGTCGTCGAGATCGCCAAGACGATCGAGCCGAGTGCCCGCGGTGAGCTCGAGATCTCGACGGTCAACGAGCGGTACCTCGAGGCCGGTGCGCTCAACGTCCAGGTGCTCGACCGCGGCACCGCATGGCTCGACACCGGCACCTTCGAGTCGATGATGCAGGCGTCGGAGTACGTGCGCGTGATCGAGGACCGGCAGGGCCACAAGATCGGCTGCATCGAGGAGATCGCCTGGCGGAACGGTTGGATCGACGACGCCGCGCTCGCCGCGCTCGCCGCACCGCTCGCGAAGAGCGGGTACGGCGTGTACCTGCAGCGCCTCCTCGACGCCTGACGCGCGTCCCGTCGCGCGGCACCCCGACGCCCCGGACCTCCGCCAGGAGCCGGGGCGTCGTCGCGTCCCGAGCTCCGTCAGTCGACGTCCGGGAGGCGGTCGGTCGCGATCGCGGGACCCGTGGCGGTGACCGACGGGACCGGGGTGCGCGGGGCCTCCCGGCCGGTCGTGTCCCGACCGGACCCGAGCCCGCACCAGCGCCACGCGAGCACCACCGCGACGACCACCGCGACCGCCATGAGGACGCCGACCACGGCGAGGGTGTGCGACCCGAGCGGCGTCGTGTACGCGAGGTGCGCGAGCCCGGGACGCGTGATCCCGAGGTTCGTCTGCTCGTACTCGCCGCGGTAGGCGACGCTCAAGCCGTACGCACCGACGGCCGGGGCCGCGAAGACGAGGACCCGGGCGGCCCGGCGACGGAGCACCGGCCGGACCACGAGCGCGGACCAGGCGACCGCACTCATCGCGATCGCCGCGACGAGTGCGACGAACAGGAACCGCCCCTGGGTGCCGCCGATCTGGTGCAGGCCACCGTAGGACCGCCAGTCGTACGCGACGACGGCGAGGAGCACGGACGCAGGCAGCGCGCCGAGTGCGACGACGGCACCGCGCTGCGGGAACCGGCGGGTGAACGACCACGCGATCGCGAGCAGCGCCACGAGCGACAGGAGGTCGGTGAGGATCGGGGTCATCGGGAACTGGAAGCCGCCGAACTCGCCCCAGAACGATCGCGTCAGTCCGTCCCACTGCTGGTCGACGAACAGCCCCGGGTTCCGCGTCGAGCCGGGCGGCCACGGCGTGACCGGGGTGAGACCGGCGAGACCGTTCGGCAGCGGGGTGTGGAAGGCGACGAGGGAGTGCACCCACCACCAGGAGCCGAGCACCACGCCGATCGCGAGCGCCACCCCGGCGCGGGCCAGCCGTGCCCGCCAGGGGAGGGCGCGTGCGGCGAGCACGGCGACGGCGACGAACAGGACCGCCGGGAGGCCCGTGGCCTTCACCGACGCCAGCACGGCGAACGTCAGCCCGAGCGCGAGTGTCGTCCACCAGCGCCGGTCACCGGTGAGGATCCGGACGCCGAACCACGTCAGCAGGCCGCCCAGGAGGAACACGGGGGCCTCGTTCGTGACGGAGGAACCGATCTGCGCGAGCTGGGGCACCGCGAACAGCGCGAACGGCGCGACCGCTGCCAGTCGCGGCGCCCGCGTGAGCCGCCGGACCGTCGCCCAGACCAGGACCGGCAGCGGCGCGACGAGGAGGGCGTCGACCAGGCGGAGCACGACGACGGCGACGTCCCACCGGAGGTCGTGGAGGTGGAGGATCCGGAGGACGACCGCCGCGGCCAGGTAGTAGGTGGGCGGGTGCTGCGACATCTGGTCCACGAGCACCGATTCGCCAGGGTGCACCGCGAGGAGGGCACCGACGGTGGGCCGCTGGAGGGGCGGGGTCGACGCGGCGGAGTCGACCGCGGCACGCGTCGCGTTGAGGTAGTGCAGCTGCCCGGGGGCGTCCCAGTGGCCGCCGAGCGCGAGGTGCAGCACGGCGTCGACGTGGGCGGCCTCGTCCGGGGCCTGGAACATCGGGGTGACGAGCGCCCACACGACGAGCAGGAGCGCGAACGCCAGCGTGACCACCGCGACCACCACGACCTCGCGCCGGGTCACCCGGGGGCGGGGCACGACCACCGCGGTGGCCGGGAGGCGCTCGGCGGCGGTCATACCGGGACCTCCTCGCTCCGCGCCGCGCGCGTCCGCGCCGCCGCGGCTGCGGGGATCGCCCACCACGTGGTGACGGCCGCCACGACGAGGGCGACGCCGAGGAGCACGGTGAGGACCGTCACGCCGGCGCCGCCGACGGGACTCACGCTCGCGAGCCGGTGGAGGCCGTCCTGCGTGACGAGGAACTGGTTCTTCTCCCAGAAGCCGCGGTACCCGACGGTGACGCCGTACGCGGCCACGAGCACGGCCGTCACCAGGGCCACCCGGCCGAACCGGGCGCGACCTGCGGGCGTCAGGACGGCGCGTCGCCACGCGAGCGCGCTCAACGCCACCAGGGCCACGATGCCCGGGAAGAAGTACCGGCCCTGCACGCCGCCGATGAACTGCGTGCGGTCGTAGCTCTGCCAGTTGTTGAGCAGCTGGGTCGCGACGAGGAACGCGGGGAACACCGCGAGCGCGATCGCCGAGCGGAGCGCGGGGCCGCGCCGGAACCCCCACACGACGATCCCGCCGATCCCGACGATCGTGAGCAGGTCCGTCAGCACCGGGGTCATCGGGAACTGAGCGCGTCCGAAGTCACCCCAGAACGTCGGTCCGAGGCCCGTCCACTCGCTGTTGAAGAACTGGCCGAAGTTCGGCGTCGCCCCGCCGGTCCAGGGCTCGTCCGGACGGAGGGCGATGAGTCCGTTCGGCTGGAGCGCGTGGTACACGACGATGTTGTGGAGCCACCACCAGCCGCCGAGCACCCCGGCGACGGCGAGCGCGACGAGCGCCCGGAGCGCGCGCACCGCGGGACGGAGGACACCGACACCGGACCAGAACGCGGCGACGGCGACGAACGGGATCGCGGGCAGACCCGTCGCCTTCGACGCGACCGTGAGTCCGAGCGCGACCGACAGCGCCAGGAGCGTGCGGCGTCGGACGTCGCCCGTCACGACCCGGACCCCGAGCCACGTGACGAGCGCACCGGCGAGCATGACGAGCGGGTCGTTGCTCGCGGAGGCACCGATCTGTGCGACCTGTGGCACCGCGAGGACGGCTGCCCCGCCGACGAGCGCCGCGGCGGGTGAGCCCGTCAGCCGTCGGGTCGTCGCCCACGCCAGCAGGGGGAGTGCGAGCACGAGGAGGGCGTCGAACAGCCGCAGGGTGAGCACGACGAGGTCGTACCGGAGGTGCTCGTAGTGCACGAGGTGCAGGACACCGGCCGCGAGCACGTAGTACGTCGGCGGGTGCTGCGTCATCTGGTTCACGCCGGTCTGGTGCGTGTACCGGCGTTCCAGCGCGCCCCACGTCGGGCCCTGGTCGGTCGGGACGTGTCCCACGAGCGCCTGCGCCTGGACCGTCGCGCCCTCGTAGCGGAGGTGCCCGGGTGCCGCCCAGCCGTCGCCGCGCGCCACGTGCACCACGGCGTCCACGTGGGCGGCCTCGTCCGGCGTGTGGAACAGCGGGGTCAGGACCGCCCACAGCGCGAGTACCAGCCCGAACGCGACCGTCAGCGCGACGACGGCGATGCGCTCGCGACGGGTGATCGGAGGGGCGTCAATCGCCATACCGGGCGAGCTTCTGGAGGTCGAGTGTCTCCTCTTGCAACGTCCGGTTCAGGCGTGTCAGGTCGGCGACCACGCCGATCACGATCGAGAGCAGGGCCGTGATGACGAGGACGACGCCGAGGATGAGCGACTGCAGGTGGTTGCCCCCGCCGTCCACCGCCAGCAGGACGAGGTACCGGACGAACGGGATGAGCCCGCACACGGCGAGCAGCACGCTGATCCAGGCGAACAGGGCCATGGGTCGGTACATCAGGTAGACCCGGGCGATCGCGGACCCCGACTGGAACATGTGCTGCCAGATGTTGCTGAAGAGGCGGGACTCGCGGGTCTTCGGGTTCGTGGTGATCGGCACGCTGGCGATCGCGAGGCGCTTGTACCCGGCCTGGACGATGGTCTCCATGCAGTAGCTGAAGCGCGTCACGATGTTCAGCCGGATGAGCGAGTACTTGGAGTACGCGCGGAAGCCGCTCGCGGCGTCGGGCAGGTCGAGGCCGGCCGCGCGGCTGGCGACCCAGCTGCCGAACTGCTGCATGCTCTTCTTGAAGGCCGAGAAGTGCTCGATGGTGCGGGTCTGCCGATCACCGATGACGATGTCGGCCTCGCGCCGGAGGATGGGCTGCACCAGCTCGGTGATCATGGCCTGCGGGTACTGGTTGTCGCCGTCGGTGTTCACGACGATGTCGGCGCCGTGCAGGAGCGCGTAGTCGACGCCGTCCCGGAAGGACCGCGCGAGACCCATGTTCGTCGTGTGGTGCACGAAGTGCTTGACGCCGTGTTCGCGCGCGACCTCGACGGTGCGATCGGAGCAGCCGTCGTCGATCACGAGCAGCTCGACCTCGTCGATGCCGGGGATCTCGCGGGGGATCGAATCGATCACGGACGCGATCGTGGCCTCTTCGTTGAGGGCGGGGATCTGCACGAACAGTTTCAAAATTCGGAACACCTCGGGCTCTGGACAGCGCTGTCGATCCTAGCGGAGGTCGTGAGCGGAACGGTGTCGGCGGCGCGCTGGCACTACCCTCGGACGCATGGCGCGGACCCGGGGACCAGCTCGCGTCGCTGCGGGTGTCGCTCGACGCCTGTTGGCCGGTCGTGACGTCAGCCCACCCGACGCGGGGCACGCACCCGTCGTGCTCGGCATCGCGACGGAGATCGACCAGCGCGGCGTGGACCGTGCGGCGCTCCGCGTCGACGTGACCACCGTCCTCGTGCTCGCCGACGTCCGGACGTCGCTCGCCGACCGCGCCGCCGCCCTCGACGCCGCCGCAGCGTCGGTCGACGCCGCGCAGGTGCTCCTGGCCACGTACGACGTCCACGCCGGACCCGCCACCGCACATCCCGTACCGCGCGTCCCGCAGGGGTGGCAGGGCGTCGACGAGCGCGTGCACGCGACGGTCGGCGGCGCCGTCGCCGCCGCGCTCCCGGCCGTGGTCGGAGCGCGTCTGCTCGTGGTCGACGCGGCGCTCGACGCCGAGCCGGAGGCGTGGGGACGCCTCCTCGACGCGCTCACGCCGGACACCGCGGTGGTCCAGGCGGTCGTGCGCACCCGCGACGACCTCGTCGCGAGCGCGGGTGCCGGGTTGATCCGTCCAGGGTGGCCCACGTGGCCGGTCCTCGAGGGGTTCCCGGTCGAGGACGTCGGCGAGGCGGGCACGGTGGTCTTCGCCGCCGACGAACCCGTCCTCGCCGTCCACACGAGCGCAGTCGGGATCCCGCCGCGCACGATCGACGCACAGGTCACGCTCGCCGCCTGGACACGTGCCGCTGCGGACGCGCACGGCGGGGCCGTGCGGGCCGTGCCGGTCGGACGCGTGTACCGGGACGCGCGCGAGACTCCGCGGCGCCTCGACACCGACGCCGAGGCGGTCGTCCGCGGGTGGGACGACCGAGCGGACGCCTGGACGCCGACGACCCTCGCCGCGCGCGGCCTCGCCATCGCACGCGTCGACGCCGGTCCTGCGGGGCGTCCCGTCGCGCTGCGCGTCCCCGTGCCGTGGCTCGTGCGGGCCGTGCACGCGACCGATCGCGCCGTCCGTCTGCGCTGGTCGCTCAAGATCGCGGCCCACGCCGGCCCCCGCGGTGACGACTGGGGCGACCTGTTCTTCGCCCAGGACCTCGCGGCCGCCCTGCGGCGAGCGGGTCAGGAGGTCGTGGTCGACGCGCGGGACCGGCACGTCCGTCCGCGCTCCGAGCACCTCGACGACGTCAGCCTCGTCCTCCGTGGACTCGACGACACCCCGGTCGTCCCCGGCGCGGTCAACGTGCTCTGGGTGATCAGCCACCCCGACCTCGTCACCGACCCGGAGCTCGCTCGGTTCGACCTGCGCTTCGCCGCGGGCGCTCGGTGGGCGGACGCCACGGCGGCCCGGACGGGACTGCCCGTCCGGACGCTGCTCCAGGCCACCGACCCCGCGCGGTTCGCACCCGGACCGTCCGATCCCGAACTCGCCAGCGACGTCCTCTTCGTGGGCAAGACCCGCGACACCGTCCGGCCGGTCGTCGCCGACGCGGTGGCGGCCGGCCTCGACCTGACGGTGTGGGGATCCGGGTGGGACGCGACACCGGTGGCGCCCCTGGTCCGCGGGGCGTTCCTCCCGAACGACCGCCTGCCCGACGCCTACCGCAGCGCTCGGGTCGTGCTCAACGACCACTGGCCCGACATGGCCGACGGTGGGTTCCTGTCGAACCGGCTCTTCGACGCCGCCGCGACGGGGGCCATCGTCGTGTCGGACGACGTGCCGGGCATCCGCGAGGTCGCAGGACCGAGCGTCGTGGTCACGGCCGGCGGTCCGGACGACCTGCGGCGCGTCGTCGCGGCCGCGCAACCCGGCGACGAGATGATCCGATCGGCGCGTGCCGCGGTGTTCGCCGAACACCATTCGTTCGACCGTCGAGCCGCCGTCCTGATCGAGGAGGTCCTCCGTGTCCGCAGCTGAGTCGTGGGCCGAGGGACCCCGGAGTGCGACGCGGGAGCGACGCCGGGAGGGACGGGCGCGGCGGGACGCGCGGCTCGAGGTCGCCGGGTTGGTCGCCGCCGTGGTGTTCGTCGTGCTCGCCTCGGTCGCCCGTGCGCTGAGCAACGGGCCGCTGTCGACGGCCGACGAGACCGCGCACCTCGACTACGCCTACGAGGTGTGGCACGGTCACCTCCCGGTCTTCGAGCGCGGGATCCAGTTCCACCCCGCCTTCGGGGCCGTCCCGCCCGTGCAGTGGGTCTCGCAGCACCCGCCGCTGTTCTACGCGCTCCTCGCGCCCGTGGTCGGACCGCTCATCGACGGCAACCACCTCTACATCGCGGTGATCGCCGGCCGGTTCGAGGACGCGCTCATCGCGGGGACGACGGTGCTCGCGACGTGGTGGGCCGCGCGGCAGGTGCGTCCGGGGGACCGCGTCGTCGCGGTCGTGGCCGCGCTCGCCACCGCGTCGACCGGCATGCTCATCCTCGTCGGTGGCGCGATCTACAACGACCTCGTCAACGTCACGTTCTGCGCGCTCGCGGTCGGGCTGGCGGCGCGGGCGTTGCGGACCGGCCTGACGACGCGGCTCGTCGTCGCCGCGGCGCTCGTCGGCGTGGGCGGCATGCTGAGTCGGCTCGTGTTCGCCGTCTTCCTCCTGGGCCTCGTCGTCGCCCTGTTCGTCGCGCCGACCCGTGCCGTCACCGCGCGCGGGGCGTGGGGGCGCCGGGTGCTGGCGGCCGTCGTCGTCGGTGTCGTCGCCGCACTCGGGGCGGGGTGGTTCTACCTCCGCAATCGCGCGCTCACCGGCAACGTGGCCGGCAGCCACCCGGCCTGGGCCGCGGCGCACCTCGGTCGGCACGACCGGACCGCGTCGTCCGTCGTGACCGACAAGGGGTTCTGGGAGCAGCTGTTCGCCGTGTACCGGGCCGGCCTGCCGACGACGAGCCCGCTCACGTGGGTCCTGCTCCTCGCACCGCTCGTGCTCGCCGCGGTCGTCGGTGTCGTCGTCCTCGTCCGCACGCTGCGTGCACGCGGACGCCGCCACGGCTCCGCCGCCGCCGATGCGCAGCCGGCCGGGGTTCCCGAGGTCGCCGGGGTCGTCGGGCGGCCGCTCTGGGGTGTCCCGGCAGGGTGGTGGCTCGCGGCGATGATGGTCGCGGTCGTCGTGCTGACGGTGTTCCTCGAGGTCCGGTTCGTGATGGGCGGTGGCGCCCCGAACACGCGCTACGCGCTCCCGCTCGTCCCGGTCACCGCGATCGTCGGGGCGATCGGACTGACCGCGCTCGGGCGCATCGCGGGCACGGTCCTGACGGTGCTCTGGTCGATCTGCGCCGTCGTGGCCTACTCGAGCGCCGTCGGGCTCGTGACCCCGGTCGGCCCGGCGATCGCGCTGACCGCCACGCGTGGCGACTACGTCGTCTCGCTCGTCGTCTTCGCGTTCATGGTGGTGGCGGCCGTCGTGCTCCGCCTCCGGCGGCCGCCGGCAGTCGGCGTCGACGCGGGTTCCGAGCCCGACGTCCACGCCGACCACGGCGGACGGCCCGACGGCGCCTGAGCGTCGCGTCCGGCGTCTCCGGCGTCTCCGGCGTCTCCGGCGTCTCCGGCGTCTCCGGCACCTCCGCGTCGCAGCGAGGACGACCGCGTGTCAGTGCGCGTGTCAGTGCGCGCGGATGCGCGACCGGACCGACCGGGCCACGTCGCCCGCACGGTCGGCCATACGCACGACGCGCCGCGCCCGCATGCGCTGGAGCTCGGCCTCCCGGTGGTTCGCGAGCTGCTCGACGGCGTCGATCCGGAGTTGCTGGTGCTGCACCGTCGACTCGAGCAGCCGCACGTTCTCGCGGACGCGTCCGAGTTCGGTCTCGCGGCGGTCGACCTCGGCATCGCGCGCCGCCAACGCGGCTCCGACCCGGCGCAGGTCGACGAACTCGTCCTCCGGGACGACCTCGTCCTCGCCGTCGGCAAGCGGCGTCCCGCGGTCGGCGAACGAGCGGACGAGGGAGTCGTCCCGGGTGAACGGCCCCGCTTCGGCTTCCGCCTCGGTGACGTGGCGGAGCGCGTAGTAGTGGAGCAGGACGCCCTCCTGGAGGCGCCGGTAGTCACGCATCCCGTGGTGGTTCGGGCTCGGGTTGAGGTCGGGGTTCGCCTCGTACGCGCGACCGGCGATCTCGACGCGGTGCTCGTACTGCCCCCACGATCGCCAGGGGAAGTGCAGGACCTCGAGCGCGAGGTCCTCGGCGGGGGCCTCGCCCGCGGGGATGGTCACGAGGTGGTTGCCCTGGACGACGGCGACGTCCGGGTGTCCGACGTGGATCGCGTTCCCGGACGGCTGCGAGATGAGGCCCGCTGCGTGCAGTTCGGACGCGGAGCGTTCGTCGCGCCACAGGAGCCGCGACAGGCCGGCGCCGCGCCGAGCGAGGGGACCGACCATGTTGACGACGGGGACGACGAACGCGTTCACCGCGGGGTCGAGCCGTTCGAACACCTCGTGGAGCGTCAGGCTGCGGTCCTTGGCGAACAGGAACTCGTCGGCGTCCGCGTTGACGACCCAGTCGGCACCGTGCAGCGTGTGCGCCTCGCGGGCCATCCGTGTCACGGTCTCGCTCTGCTGCTTCCGGTGCACCGGGTCGTGTCGCAGGTCGACCTCGGCGACGCCGGACGCCGCGAACGCCTCGAGGGCCTCGCGGGTGCCGTCGACCGATCCGTTGTCGGTGATGACGAAGACGTCCACGCCCTGTGCGAGGTGGTGGTCCAACCACGGTCGGATGACGTCCGCTTCGTCGCGGACCATGAGCGTGACTGCGAGTTTCATCGGTGGAGTCCCGGGGAGGTGTCGGGTCGGCCTGGGAGGCCGACGTGGTCAGATGGTCGAACCGTGCATCCTGCTGCGGACACCCAGGGCGAGCCTGAGCGCGACGCGCAGCGGCCACAGGTACCACCCGTGGTACTTCGAGGCGAGGAACCGGTACGCGCTCGCGTGGTGTGCGCGGCGCATCCGATCGGACAGGCCACGGGTGGAGTGCGCCCCGACGTGCGTGACGCGAGCCGCCGGCTCGTACACGTTCCGGAAGCCGGCTCTGGAGAGCCGGTAGCCGAGGTCGACGTCCTCGAAGTACATGAAGTAGCGCTCGTCGAACCCGCCGATGCGCTCGAAGGCGCTGCGGCGCACGAGCAGGCACGCCCCCGACAACCAGCCGGCGTCGCGTCGTCGGGCGCCGTCGCGGTCGCTGTGGTACCGGGCGGTCCACGGGTTCCGGGGCCAGACGTTGGCGAACAGCGCGTGGCCGAGCCCGTTCCGGAGCGACGGGACGGCGCGCGCCGACGGGTAGACGGTCCCGTCCAGTTCGACGATCGCCGGGCCGACGGCGCCGATGTCCGCTCGTTCCGAGCCGGTCGCGAGGAGGCGGTCGACGGAGCCGGGCGCGAGGACGACGTCCGGGTTCGACACGAGCACCCAGTCGACGTCCGGGGGGAGCGCGGCCACGGCGCGGTTCACCGCACTGCCGTACCCGGCGTTGGTGCCGAGTTCCAGGAACACGGCACCGCTCGCCTCCGTCGCCGCGCGGAGCCCGGCCAGGTCGTCGGACCGGTTGTCCGCGACGACGACCGGGACCCGGCCGGAGCACGACGCACCGGTCGAGGCGAGGAAGTCGGTCAGGTAGCGGCCGGAGTTGTAGCTGACGGTCACGATCCCGACGTGGGCCGTGCGTCGTTCGGTCGTCGTCATGCCGCGTAGACCTCCTCGTGCACGCGAGCGCACGCGCGCCAGGTGAAGGTCTGCGCACGCTGTCGGCCGTCGGTGGCGAGGGTGGAGCGTAGCGCCGGGTCGGCGAGCAGGCCCGCGAGACCCGCGGCGATCGCGTCCGCCGTGGGCTCCACGTACGCGACGGCGTCGCCTCCGACCTCCGGGATCGCCAGACGGCGCGTCGTCAGGACGGCGGCACCGCACGCCATGGCCTCGAGGACCGGGAGTCCGAAGCCCTCGCCGGTGCTCGGGTACGCCACGACGGTCGCGCCGCCGAGGAACGCGGCGAGATGGTCGTTGGGCAGGAAACCGAGGTGACGGAGGCGGGCGCCGGGCCGGTTCCCCGCGCGTTCGAGCAGGTCCCGAGCCGTCGGGTCCCAACCCAGGCCGCCGGAGACGACGAGCGGGGGAGCGTCCGGGAGTTCGGCGTGTGCGGCGACGAGGGCGGCGACCTGCTTCCGGGGCTCGACGGTCCCGAGGAACGCGACCCAGCCCTCGCGGCGGTCGAGGTCGTGCTCGGCCGCGAACGATCGCACGGCCTCCGGGGTCGGCTCGTGGAACACCGCAGGGTCGACGCCGAGGTGCGCGACGACGTTGGGGACCGCGGTGTGGGGCACGAAGCGGGCGATCTCCGCGGCCGTCGCGGCGCTCGGCGTGACCGTGGCCCGCGCGTGACGGCGGGCGAGTCGGGTCCACAGCCGGAAGAACCGGCCCTTCAGGGCCCCGTGTGCGTCGGGGTCGCTGAAGAAGGTCGCGTCGTGCAGCGTGACGACGGACCTGCGGCCAGCGGCGAGGGGGAACGTGTAGTGGGGACAGTGCAGCACCCGTGCCCGCGCCCGCAGGGCCAGGAGCGGCAGCCCGACCTGTTCCCAGAGCAGTCGGACCGGACGACGCGCCACGGCGGCGGGCGCGACCGCGTAGCGGTGCGACGGTGCCACCGATCGGAGCCACGACAGGTCGTCGGGCTTCACGACGACACCCACCGCCACGCCGTCCTCGGCCAGGCCGCGCAACAGGCCCACGATGTAGCGCGCCACGCCTCCGCGGTTCGGCGGGAGACTGGTCGCGTCGACGAGGACCGGGAGGTCGACCACCGTCAGGCGGGGATCTCGCGTGCGACGGTCGACACCCGCGTCATCCCGGCGTGACGGTCGTCGTCGGCCATGACGAACCGGGCCGCCTCGCGCAGGATCGCGATGTGCTCCCCGGTCTTCTTGGCGAGGAAGCAGTGGATGAAGTACGGGCCACCACCGAACTGGATGTCCCGGAGCCGGTACTCCACGATGGTCCGACCGTGCAACGGCTGGTGCGTGAAGCCGATCTTGCGGCTGTCCGTTCCGTACACGAGGTGGCCGTGCTGGTTCTCGATCTTGAACCCCGAGTTCCACTCCTCCAGCGGCGACGTGTGGGACACGGTCATCCGGATGACGAGGTCGTCGCCCGGCTGGAGTTCCTCGCCCGGCGCGCGGCCCGGCGCGGCGATCTCGACGCGCTCGACCTTGCCGGGCGTCGCTTCCTCGCCCGCGGCCTCGGCCTCGGCGACGCGGCGACCCTCGAGGATCTCGCGGAAGTTCTTGACGGCGTGCCGCGCGGACCCCTGGAACTTGACCTCGCCGTGGTGCAGGACGACGGCGTGGTCGCAGAGCTCCTGGACCTGCCCGAGGGAGTGGCTGACGAGGATGATCGTCCGACCCTGCTGCTGGAACTCGCGGATCTTGTCGAGGCACTTCTTCTGGAACTGCTCGTCGCCCACGGCCAGGACCTCGTCGACGAGGAGGACGTCCGGGTCGGTGTGGATCGCGACGGCGAACGCGAGCCGGACGTACATGCCCGAGCTGTAGAACTTGACCTGCGTGTCGATGAACTCGCCGATGCCGCTGAACCGGAGGATGTCGTCGAACTTCTCCTCGGCTTCCTCTTGTGTGAGACCGAGGATCGCGGCGTTGAGGAACACGTTCTCGCGGCCGGTGAGGTCCGGGTGGAAGCCCGCACCGAGTTCGATGAGCGCGGCGAGGCGCCCGCGTCGAGCGACCGACCCCGTGCTGGGCTCGAGGATGCCGCCGATCACCTTGAGCAGGGTCGACTTGCCCGATCCGTTCGGCCCGAGCAGTCCGATCGTCGTCCCGGCCGGGATGTCGAGGTTGACGTCCTTGAGGGCCCAGAAGTCCTCGCTGTGTCGGCGCCCGGCGCGACCGAGCGTGACGATCCGTTCCTTGAGGGAGTTGTCCTTCCGGATGACGAAGCGCTTCGAGACGTTCCGGATGCTGACGACGGTCGGGGCGTCCTCGAACACGGCGTCCTCGGTCTCGCTCGGGGCGATGAGGTCGTTGTCGATCGACATGTGCTGCCTTTCTCGGTCCCGAGGACTCAGATCTCCTGTGCGAAGTTCCCCTGCAGTCGGGCGAACGCCCGCTGGCAGAAGAAGAGCGCGACGAGTCCCACGACACCGGCGATCACCAGGCGGAGGAGCATGTGGTCCGGGTACTGCTCGGGACCGCCGGCGGTCCAGAAGGCGCGGTGGAAGCCGAGGATGGCGAGCGTGACGGGGTTGTTCTCGTAGATCGGCAGGATCCAGCTGATCCCCGCGGCGATCGCCCGGTCGTGCACCATCTGCCACGAGTAGACGATCGGGGACGCCCACATGAAGAGCATCATCAGGACCTCGACCAGGTAGGCCATGTCCCGCAGGTACACGTTGAGTGCCGAGAACAGCAGGCCGATGGCGGTGGCCCAGATCAGGATCACGAGCGTGGCGGGGAAGAAGAACAGGATCCCCTCGTTCATCGGGAAGGACCGGAACGCGGCCGTCGCGATGAGCAGGATCACCATCTGGATCCCGAAGTTGAACAGCGCGCCGCCCACCGCGGAGAGCGGGTAGATCTCGCGCGGGACGTAGACCTTCTTGAGGAGGCCCGCGTTCGCGACGACGGAGCCGGTCGCGCCGGAGACGATCTCGCTGAACAGCCCGTACAGGGTCAGCCCGGCGAACACGTAGATGGCGAACTCGGGGATGGCCCGGGACGAGCCGAGGATCTTGCCGAGGATCAGCCAGTAGATCCCGAGCTGGACGAGCGGCCGGATGAGCGACCAGGCGAACCCGAGTGCACTGTCCTTGTAGCGGGACTTCAGATCGCGGCGGATCAGGAGGTCCAGGAGCTGGCGCTGACCGTGGATCTCGCGCACCGACCCCCAGGTACCCCCGGCGGTCCGGCCCGCGGGCACCAGCTGCTCCGTGCGGAGACGGGCGAACCGGTCGGCGACGGTCCGGTCGGCGACGGTCCGGTCGGCGATGGTCGTGCTCATGTGTACCTCACTCGTCGGACGAACAGGAAACTATACCTCGCGCCGATCCGGCCGGCACCGCCACGCACTCAGCGTCCGTACTTGCTCGCGCGCATCGTCGAGACACGGTTGCGCACCTTGCCCGCGAGTTCCTGGACGCCGCCGTCGGTCAGGTAGTGCCTCGCCAGCATGACGTCGCGACGGAGCCCGTGCCGGCTGTTCGCGATCTCGTGGAACCGCTGCTCGCGCGACTTGCCGATCTGCGGGATGACGACGCCTCCGCCCGTGCGCTCCCGTTCGACAGCGGCGTTCGCGCGGTCGGGAGCCGGGTACGGGTCGTGCGCGAACTCGATGAGCGGCGCGAGCGCCTTCTCCCAGGTGAAGTCCGCACGGACCCGGGCGACCTGTGCTCGGGCCTCGGCGATGGCGGCCTCGTCGTAGAGCATCGCCTCGAGTGCGTCGGCGAGGGCGTCGACGTCACGCTCCGGGACGGAGACGCCCATGCCCTCGGCGGCCACGAGGTCGCCGAAGCTGTCGCCCTCGGTGGTGACGATCGGCAGGTTCGCCCACATGTAGTCGAGGATCCGGGTGCGGAACGAGAACGTCGTCTCGACGTGCGCGAAGTGCGTCGAGACGCCGGCGTCGGCCTCGAGCAGGTAGTTCTGGCGGTCGTCGAGCGCGACCCACTGCTCGTTGAAGAACACGTGCTTGTTCGTCAGCCCGAGCTTCTCGCTGATCTCGCGGGTCTTCGCCACGATGGCCATCTCGGGCACGTCGGGGTTCGGGTGCGCGACACCGAGGAAGAACAGGCGGATGTCGTCGTGGCGCTCGGCGACCTTCGCGACGGCCTCGACCAGGGTCGGGGTGTCGAACCAGTTGTAGATGCCGCCACCCCAGATGACGACCTTGTCGTCCTCGCCGATGCCGGGCACGACACCGCGGATCGCCTTGCGGGTGTGCTGCGGCGGCGTCGAGTCCATGCCGAACGGTGCGATCGCGATGAGGGACTTCAGGTTCTCGTCCTGCGCGTAGGTGTCGGGGTTCACGCGACCCACGGCCGCGAGCTGCCCGATCCAGAACAACCGCTGTCGCTCCGAGGCGCACAGGAAGAAGTCGCCGCGCTGGAGCTGCTCGTTGACGACCTCGGTGGTCACGAGGACCTGGTTCCGCCACGCGGCGTCGCCCATCTCGCGCCCCTGCTCGAGCTGCTCGAGGTGCATCGGGTCGTAGAGGTCGACGACCATGATCTTGTTCGAGGCCTGCAGCGTCAGGAAGTGCCGCAGTGCGAAGCCCTGGAAGAAGATGACGTCGGCCCACTCCTCGTGCACCTTCATCGCGCGCTCGTCCTGCAGACGGACGCGGTGCACCTCGAACTGGTCCGAGGCCCGATTGGCGACGTTCCAGGTGACGAGGCGGACGTCGTTGTGCTCGCTCAGCGCCTCGGCGATCTTCCACGCCCGCATGCCCGGGCCGGCCATCTTCTCGCCGAGCGCGTCGCCCGTGATGATGAGGACGCGCTTGCGCATCATCGGCCGGTTCACCTGGAACGCGTCCTGGATGGCGGTGAAGCCCTCGAGGTAGTAGTCGTTGCCGAACAGCGGGTGGAAGATGTTCCCGAAGAGCCGGAAGACCTCTTTGTCGGTCTTCACCCGACGGGACTGCACCTCGGCCCGGCTCTGCCGGAGCTTCGGCAGGTCGGCCACGAACTGGTCGACCGCGAACAGACCGGCCACGGTGTCCTTCGACACCGGTGTGGTCGGCTCGTGCTCGTCCGGTGCCCCGGTGAAGCGGCGGAGGTCGTACGACTCGCTGTCGAGCTCGCCCTTGGCGACGGCGCGACGGGCGAGGAGGGCGAGGGCCGCGGGGAGGATCGTGCCGAGGCTGGCGTCGTCGAGGTTCTTGTAGAGCATGTGCAGCGCGTTGCGCTCGAGCAGGTACATCTCGCGGTACTCGCCGAAGCTCTTCATCGAGCCGTGGTGCTTGTGGTACACGATCGAGTTCGGCGCGAAGCGGACGCGGTAGCCGTACAGGTTCAGCCGCCACCCGAGGTCGACGTCGTCGTAGAACATGAACAGGTCCTCGTCGAACCCGCCGATCTCGAGGAACAGCGCCCGGCGCACGAAGAGCGCCGACCCCGTGCCGAAGAGGATGTCCTTCTCGCGGTCGAACCGGCCGTCGTCGGGCTCGGTCGTGTGGTTCTTGTAGCCCATGCCGAACCAGGTCAGCCCGGCCTCGACGAAGTCGATCGCCGTGCCGTCCCAGTCGAGGACCTTGCTGGCGACCGCGCCGATGCGGGGGCTCGCGGCGAACGCGGCAAGCCCTTCGCGGATCCACTGGGGGTCCGGCTTGGCGTCGTTGTTGAGGAACGCCACGAACTCGCCGGTCGCCGTGCGGGCGCCGAGGTTGCTGCCGCCGGTGAACCCGAGGTTCTCGTCGGACACGACGAGCTTGACGTTCGCCTGGTCGCCGAGGGCCGCTCGGAGGCGGGTCGCACTGTCGTCGCCGGAGCCGTTCTCGACGACGACGATCTCGAGCTGGCGTGCGGGCCAGTCGACCTCGTTCAACCGCGCGACGCACTCCAGGGTGTCGTCCGTGCCGCGGAAGTTGATGATGACGACGGACACGGTGCCCGTGGTGGTGACGGTCAAGACGGGATCTCCAGATGTCGACGGCGGTCGTGGCGCACTGGCCGTGGCGAGTATAGCCAGCCGCCCGGCGCGGGACCGTGGAGACCGCCGGTGGTGCGGGATGATGGCCGGATGCTCGTCTCGGTCGTCGTCGTCGACTGGCACCGCGCCGACCTGACCGTGCGCGCGGTGGAGTCCGTCCTCGCGCAGCGCAGCGAGCACGACGTCGAGGTGGTGCTCGTCGTCAACGAGGCCCGCGACGCCGACGTCGCCCGCTTCCGTCGCGACCTGCCGCGGGTGGTCGTCGTGCCGATCGACCGGAACAGCGGGTTCGCGGGCGGGGTGACCGCCGGGATCGCGGCCGCACGGGGAACGGTCGTGGCCCTGCTCAACAACGACGCGGTCGCCGACGACGGCTTCCTGGCACACGGCGTGGCCGCGCTCGAGGCGGCCGGACCCCGCACCGCCGCGGTCGCCGCGACCGCCCTGCTCGAGGGCACCTTCCGCCCGGACCCGGACGGCCGCGACCCCGACGACCTCGTCGCGCCCGACGGGGCACGCTGGCGGCGCTCGGAGGGCGGCGTCCACCTCGTCAACGGCACGGGCGTCGTGCTGTCCCGGAGCGGCAACGGCCGCGACCGCGACTGGCTCGCCCCGATCGAGGGGCCGCGTGAGACGATCCCCGTGTTCGGGTTCAGCGGCGGCGCCGCGTTCATCCGTCGCGAGGCGCTCGACCAGGTGGGCGGGTTCGATCCGCACCTCTTCATGTACTACGAGGACGTCGACGTGTCGTGGCGGCTGCGCCTGACAGGGTGGGACATCGGGCACGCGCCGCACGCCGTGGTGGTCCACCGGCACGCGGCGAGCTCGGGCAGCGACTCACCCCTGGTCCGCTACCAGAGCATCCGGAACCGGCTCGCGGTCGTCCTGCGCAACGCGACGGCCGGCACGACGCTGCGGGTGGTGCTCCGGACCACCGTGCGCGCCCTCCTCGACCTCGCGCGCCCCGACCGCGCACAGCTCACGCCCGCGCAGTGGCGGCGTCTCGTCCGGGAGGCCCCGGGCCTGGTCCGCCATGCCCGTCGCGCCCGTCGCGGCGACGGTGCCACCCGTGCGGACCGTCGGCGGGTCGAGGAGCTCCTCGAGGCGGACTGAGCACACCCTCCCGCCGCAGCGGCGTCGGGGAGGTGTGTCGAGCCTCCCGGCCGTTCCGTCGTGCCGCCCGTTCGGGGGACGGATCGGGGGCTGTGTGACTGGAGTGGTTCCCGTAGCCTGAAGTGACCCTGAGGACCTGATGTGGTCATGCGACCTCATCCGATGATCGCCGTGCCCGCGGACCGGACCAGCACCGACGCCACCGGCGAAGAGGAGACCGACGACGTGAACAAGCTCCTGGCGACGGTCATGGCGGTGCTCGCCCTGGCCACCGTGCTCGTCGGGTTCCAGGTCGCACCGCGCTCGCCCGGGGAGGAAGCCGCCCGCGCGCTCAGCGGGTCGTCGTTCCAGGCGGGGAACATCATCTCGGACGCCAACTTCTTCGACGGGGACGCGATGTCCGCGTCGGCGGTCCAGTCGTTCCTCGACGACCAGATCGGCACGTGCAAGTCGACCTCGTGCCTCAACGTGGGCACGTCGTCGCTGAACGCGCACGCCGCCGACCCCATGTGCGGGGCGGTCACCGGCGGATCGGGCCTGAGCGCGGCGACGATCATCACCCGGGTGGCGGTCGCGTGCGGCATCAGCCCCAAGGTGATCCTCGTGACTCTGCAGAAGGAGCAGGGACTCGTGTCGGGCAGCACCGCACAGAAGCCCTCGTCGGGCGTGCTCTCGCGGGCCATGGGCTACGCCTGCCCGGACACGACGAACGGCGCCTGCGACCCGGCGTACTCGGGGGTCGGCAACCAGGTGTACTGGGCCGCCTGGCAGTGGAAGCGGTACGCGAACCCCGCCGGCACGAGCAAGTACTTCACCTGGTACGCACCCGGCAGGACCGCCGCGGTGCAGTACGACGTCCCGACCTCGTGCGGCACCAAGTCGGTGACGATCACCGACCAGGCGACCGCCGACCTCTACTACTACACGCCGTACACGCCGAACGCGGCGGCGCTGGCGAACCTCTACGGCACCGGGGACGCGTGCTCGGCGTACGGCAACCGGAACTTCTGGCGCCTGTACAACGACTGGTTCGGAGAACCGACGGCCGGCGCGGCGTCGCCGGTCGGGTCGTTCGACGGGGCGACCGGCGGGTTCGACGAGCTGAGCGTCCGAGGCTGGGCGATGGACGGCGACGTCGACGACCCGATCCGGGTCCGGGTCACGGTGGACGGTGGCAGCCCCACGACGATGACGGCCGACCAGACGCGCGCGGACGTCGGCAGGGCCTACCCGGGCCGGGGTTCGGACCACGGTTTCTCCGGGACGCTCGCCGCCGCCGCGGGGAGTCACCAGGTGTGCGTGACCGCGGTCGGCGTGGGCAGCGGCCAGACGACGGCGCTCGGGTGCCGGACGCTGACCGTGACGAGCGCGTCCCCGATCGGGGCGGTGGACCAGGCGCAGGCGTCGCCGGGCGGCATCCGCGTCCGCGGGTGGACGCTCGATCCGCAGACGTCGGACTCCATCCGCGTGGCCGTCTACGTCGACCACACGCACACGACCACCCTCGCGTCCGGCGCGCGCTCCGACGTCGGTCGCGCCTCCGGGCTCGGGTCCGCGCACGGGTTCGACGAGACGCTCCCGGCGACCGCCGGCACCCACACCGTGTGCGTCTACGGCATCAACGTCGACGAGGGCTCGAACGCGCTCATCGGGTCGTGCAGCACCGTGCACGTCCCGGGCTCGAGCCCGACGGGGTCGCTCGACGGCGTGACCACCACGACGAACTCGGTCGCGGTCGCGGGCTGGGCCCTCGACGGGGACACCACCGGTCCGGTGGCCGTCACGGTGATCGTCGACGGGAAGGCGCAGCGGGCGACGGCCTCCGCGTCACGCTCGGACGTCGCGCGGCTCTACCCGGTGTACGGGGCCGCACACGGGTTCTCGACCTCGGTGCCGGCCGGCAACGGGTCGCACACGGTCTGCGTGACCGCCGTGAACACGGGCGCCGGATCGGACACCAGCCTCGGCTGTCGGACCGTCTCGGTCGTCAACCAGGCCCCGAGGGGGAGCCTCGACCAGGCCGCGGCGGTGACCGGCGGCGTCCACGTCCGTGGGTGGACGTTCGACCCGGACGCACCGACGACGTCGATCGCGGTCCACGTGTACGTCGACACCCGCGCGACCGCGCTGACCGCGTCGACCAGCCGACCGGACGTCGCCCGCTCCTTCAGCGGGATCGGCACGGCGCACGGGTTCGACGCCACGGTCCCGGCCGCGAAGGGCAGCCACCGGGTGTGCGTCTACGCGATCGACGCGACCGGCGGCAGCAACCCGACGCTCGGCTGCAGCACCGTCACCGTCCGCTGACCGCGGCGTGCGCGGGTGCGGCCGCGGGAGACCGGCCCGCCCCGCGCGGGTGAGGCCGCGGACACGCTCGCCCCACGCGGGTGAGGCCGCCGGACACGCTCGCCGTGCCGTGGCGACGGAGCGGGTGAGCGGTCTGGCATGATCGTGCGGTGTTCAGGAACCGGACGGTCCACCCTGTCGTCGTCGCGATCGGCGCCGTGGCGCTGTGGGCGGTCGGCACGCTCGTCGCCTGGTTCCGGCTCACTCCCGAGAGCCGGGGGACCCTCTGGGCCGAGGACGGCCGCTTCTTCCTGCAGGACCTGTTCACCCACGGCACCGTCGGGTCGCTCCTCGTGCCCTACCAGGGGTACCTGCACGTCGTCCCGCGTGCCGTGATCGCCCTCGCGGAGCACGTGGCATCACCCGGCCGCTTCGCCGAGGTCGACACGGCCCTCTGCTGTGCCATCGCCGCGGCCGCGGGCGCGGGCGTGTTCGTCCTGTCCGGCGCCGTCGTCCGGTCCTGGGTGGCTCGGGTGCTCCTCGGTCTCGTGCCCGTGCTGCTCCCGCTGGCCCCGATCGAGATCTCCGGCAACGCCGCCAACATCCACTCGTACCTCCTGTTCCTCGCCCCGTGGGTGTTCGGGGTCGTCGTCCGGTCGTGGTGGCACTCCGGGGTGCTGGCGGTCGTCGCGCTGCTCATCGGTCTCTCGGAGATCCAGTCGATCGCGTTCCTGCCCGTGCTCCTCGTCGGGATCCGCTCACGTCGCAAGTGGCCCGTCGTCGCCGGTGCCGTCATCGGCACCGGTGCACAGGTCCTGACGACGCTGTCCAACGCGCGGACCGCCTCGGAGCACGTGCCCGTCTCGGTGGCCGACATGGTCGTCGGCTACCTCCTCGAGGTCGTCGGCGGCGCCGCGACGTGGAACATCGCGGACGTCGGGACGGAGGCGGCGATCCACGGGTTCGTGGTCCTCGTCGTGCCGGCGCTGCTCGTCCTCGCCCTGCTCGTGCTCGGCGTGGTGCTCGGCGGCTGGTGGCAGCGCGGCGCGATCGTCGTGCTGCTGTACGGCTCGCTCCTCGTCTGGGCGGGGTCGGTGTACCTCAACGCCAACACGGTGTACGAGTACGCGGAGTACACGACCGCGCAGCTGCGGACCGTCTGGACGATCCGCTACGGTGCGCCGAGTTCGATGTTCCTGCTCGCCGCGGTCCTCGTCGCCGCCGACGTCCTCGCGGCCCGCGCGGTCGCGGCACGGCGTCGGGTGTTGCGGGTCGGCCTCCTCGCCGTGGCCGGAGTCGTCGCCGCCGGGGTGGCCGTGGCGTTCGCCCTGAACGCGCCCGTCGACGGCCAGAAGCGCGAGGCCGGGCCGCTGTGGTCGGACCAGGTGACGGCGTGGACCGCGGAGTGCGACGTCCGACCCGCGCAGCCGGCACGACTCCTCGAGGCTCCGACCGGGTGGGTGGCGGCAGTGCCGTGCACCTGGCTGGAGCACTAGCCGACGACGGGTGCACCCACGGCGCGTGCACCCACGCACCGGCGGACGCCGCGGGGGCACCGGTGCACGGGCTTCAGGGGCGCCGGAGGCGTGAGCGCCAGGACCGGCGTCGCGCGGTGATCACGAGCACGGTGACGAACATCATCAACCCCGCGCCGTGGAGCAGGTAGCTCTCGGCCGCACTCGTCACGCCGATGAGGACGAGCACGACGGCGGGCCACACGTAGGCGACCCCGGGGAACGTCGTGGCGGTGACCCAGGCACGCGCGAACGCCAGTCCGGCGGTCGCGACGAGGACGAGCATGCCCGCGAGCCCGATCTGGAACCAGGCGTCGACGAGGGCGTTGAGGCCGGAACCGAACGGGCGACCCGACTCGGTCAGCAGCGTGTCGAACGGGAACACGTCGGTCGGCCAGGTGCCCACCCAGCCCCAGCCCTGGATCGGGTACGCCTCGATGAGGATCCGGATCCGCGACCAGAGGGCGATGCGGGTGGCGGTGCCCTCGGCCGCTCCGATCCCGCGGAGCAACGGGTGACGCAGCGCGATCCCCGTGACGACGGCGGCGAGGAGGAGCACACCGAGCGCCGCGTTGATGCCGGGACGGCGGGGGAGCGGTGCCCGGCGGAGCGCGACGATCGCGAGCGCCGCCACCGCGAGTGCGATCATGGCGATGCCCGTGATCGGGGACTGGACGAGCATGAGCGTGATGAGGGCGAGCGCGGCCGACGCGATGCCCCGCCACCGGGTGACGCTGTGCGTGAGGATCTCCATGACGAACGTCACGAGCGCCATGCCCGCGATGAACCCCATGAAGTTCCGGGTGCCGCCGACGCCCTGGATCGGGCCGCCGTAGGCGATGTCGCCGGTGATCCCGAGCGCCGGGATCGGGACGTCGAGCACGAGGCCGCTCAGGACCTCGAGCCCGAGTGACGTCACGACGAGGATCCGGAGCGCGTCGCCCGAGGCGCGCACCACCTGCACGAGGTCGCGTCCGAGCGCCAGGTACAGCCCGAGGGACACGAACCCGATCGTGGACGCGAACCCGCGCAGGGACGACCAGGAGTACGTGCTCCACAGGACGCTGAGCGCCATGTACCCGACGAGGCCGAGCAGGCTCAACGGGAGCACGCCGTGCCAGTCGATCCGGTAGCGCTGCCCGAGCAGGCTGAGACCGGCCAGGACCACCAGGGACACGAGGACCGCACCGGTGCCGGCCGCGCCGACGAGCACGTGGACGGTCGGGGACCCGAACGCGAACACCACGATCACGGTCGCGAGCGCCTGCGAGAACCGGCCGCCGGCGGAGAACCCGATCCACGCGGACACGTACCGGCGCGCCAGGACACGGCGTCCGGGTGCTGAGCTCACGGACCAATCATCTCGTACCCGGAGCGCCGCGGCCCGGACCACGCGGCACGGCGGCCGTTCCCGGGCGCGTGACCGAGCATGGGATACGCTCGACCGTCCACGCTCGCGTCCGAGGAGTCCGTCCGCACCATGCCGTCGTCCGTCCGTCCGCTCGTCATCGTCCCCACCTACGACGAAGCGGAGAACATCACCGCCGTGACGGAACGGGTCCTCGGGGTGGTGCCCGAGGCACACCTGCTCGTCGTCGACGACGGCAGCCCCGACGGCACCGCGGACATCGTGGCCGCCATCGCGGCGGGGGACGATCGCGTGCACCTGATGCGCCGCAGCGGCAAGCTCGGCCTGGGCACCGCCTACGTCGCGGGGTTCCGATGGGGGATCGAGCGTGGGTACGACCTGCTCGTCGAGATGGACGCGGACGGGTCGCACCCGGCGTCCGCGCTCCCGGACCTCGTCCGTGCGGTCGCCGACGCACCCGCCGCCGCCCGCGTCGACCTGGCGATCGGGTCGCGCTGGGTCACGGGGGGATCGGTGGTCGACTGGCCGCGGTCGCGGGAGATCCTGAGCCGCGGCGGGAACTGGTACGCGCGGTGGATGCTGCGGCTCGACGTCCACGACATCACCGCCGGCTTCCGCGTGTACCGCGCCGACGCGATCTCGCAGATGGACCTCGACACCATCGACTCGAAGGGCTACTGCTTCCAGGTCGACATGACGTTACGGGTGCACGACGCGGGAGGCCGCATCGTCGAGCGCCCCATCGAGTTCCGCGACCGCGTGCTCGGCACCTCGAAGATGAGCCGGGCGATCGTGCTCGAGGCGATGGCGCGGGTCACGCAGTGGGGACTGCAGCGCCGGTTCGGGCGTCGGCGCCGCTGAGCTCCGCGTGGGCGCCGCCGTCCCCGGTGTCCGCCCCTCGGTCCGTCCAGCCGCGCTCCGGCAGCGCTGGGTCCGCCGTGCCCCGCAAGCGCGCCGTCGGTGACGCCAGGAACGCGACGACCATGCAGACGAGCAGCACCGCCCGTCCCCAGACGCCGAGTGCGAGCGCCTGGTCGGCCCACGTGGTCCCGGCCGGATGCCCGAGCGTCAGGTAGTACAGCCACCGGAACCACCCGACGAACGCGCACAGGTCGGCCACGAGGTAGGCGGCGATCCAACCGACGCGGATCCGCACCGTGACGAAGAAGGGCAGCAGCCAGAGCGTGTACTGCAGCGAGTCCACCTTGTTGAACGCCATGTACACGCACAGCAGCGCCGCGCTCGTCTGCAGCCAGGGGTAGGGCCGACCGCCGCGTGCGAGCAGCAGGCTCACGACCACGACGACGACGATGCCGACGGCGGTCGCGGCGGTCGACGCCGCGCTCATGAGGTGCTGGATGTGCTCGGTGCCGTCGTCGGACCACGGGCGGAGCCCCCAGTACCAGATCGACAGCGTCGCGCGATCGATGTTGCGGGCGGCCTGGAACCGGAAGACCGAGAACCACCCGGTGAAGTTGACGACCGCGAGCGGGACGTTGACGACCGCGACGACCCCCACCGCGACGCCGATGGGCGCGAGGGCCCGGAGGAGACGCCGACCGATCGTCCGACGGCGTCCGTCGGTGAGCACCGCGAGGGCCAGGGGGAGCACGAACATGATCGGGTAGAGCTTGAGCGCGCCGCCGACGCCGAACGCGGCGGCCGCGAGGAGCACGCGGGTGGTGGGCGACCAGCGCCGCGGGCCCGCGACGACGAGCGCGATCCCGAGCGCGGTCATCAGCACGGGTAAGACGTCCCAGTTGTACAGGGCGTAGAGCGCGAGCGGCGGCGTCGCTGCCCAGGCCCAGGCCCGCCGACCGGCGACACGCACCAGGAGGAGCGTCACGAGCACGCCGACGACCGCGAACACGCAGGTGGTGACGAGCAGGAACCCGACGTCGGTGGACACCGGGAGTGCGGTGAGCCAGACGAACAGGCCCGTCAGTGCCGGGTACTCGACCGTGCCGCCGTGGACGGCCGGCGGGTCGGCCGTGTACGTCCCGTGCACGTAGGGCACGAGGTGCGCGATGAGCCCCCGGCTGCCCCAGAGCGACAGCACGTCCGAGTAGCAGGCCTTGCGGACGACGTCCTGGTACGGGTCGGTGCTCGCGCCGTTCGAGGCGAAGACGCCCTTGGAGCAGGTGAGCTTGTCCGCGGCGCTCAGGACCGTGAGGAGCACGGTGGCGAGCACCATGCCGACGACCTCGAGCGGGTGCGGACGGGAGCGCAGGACGGCCGGCGCGGTCATGGGGTCCTCTCGGACGGGGGCGGGGTCGGCGTCAACCGTAGCCGGTCGCGGGTCAGCGGCCGGCCGCGGCACGACGGAAGGACCGGCTGCGGACCGGCACACGCGGTCCGTCCCCGATCGACGGCGGTTCGTCGCCGACGGCGACGATCCGGGTCTTCACCGCGACGAGCACGAAGAGGATGAAGTCGCCCTCGTAGAGGAGCCGGGACTCCGTGACGCTCTGCACGAGGAGCGCCACCACGACGAGCAGGGCGAGCAGCGAGACCGGCGCGAACGCCCGCGGGCGGTGGTCGGCGTCGTAGCTGAACGCCGTGGCGCTCGCCCACGACCGCGCGAGCGTCGTGAGGACGGCGAGGCCGAACAGGACCACCCCGACGACGCCGGTCTGCATCCAGACGTCGAGGAACGCGTCGTGCGCCTGCAGGTACGTGACGCCGTTGCGCACGGCGAGGTGGTTCAGCGGCTCGATGGCGGGCCACCAGTACCCGAGCCACCCCCACCCGAGCACGGGGTGCTGCTCGACGAGGCCCCACACCGCCCGCCAGATCTCCCCGCGTCCGGTCAGGTCCGGGCTCTTGCCCGCCAGCGCGAGCACCGGCCGCCAGAGCAGCGCCACGAGGCCGGCGAGCACGACCGCGATCGCGAGCCCGGCGAGGTACCGCGGGGTCCGTCGTCCGGTGGGCACGCGACGGATCACGAGCGCACCGGCGAGCACGAGCGCGGTCACGGCCGCGGCGGCCACCACCGTGGAGGAGCGGGTGAGCAGGAACACCACCGCGGCCACGGAGAGCCAGCCGGTCGCGCGCACGCGCCGCATGCGCCCCTCGGCGAGCTGCACGCCGACCGCGATCGCGGCAAGCAACGCCACCATGGCCAGGAGGTTCGCGTTGCCCGGGAGGCCCTGGATGCGTCCGCCGGTGAACAGTTCCGCCCGCGAGAACGCGAACGCGGCCGGCACGTGCCGGCCACCGTAGTGCGTCCACACCGGGTAGACGGGGTGGCGGACGAGGACCGCGACGACCGCCTCGAACACGAGGGACAGGGCGAGGACCCAGCGGACTGCGAGGCTCAGCGCGTCGAGGATCCGCCGCCAGCTCAGGGTCGAGGCGATGACGACCGCCATGAGGGCGCAGAGGAGCTGCGCGGCGATGCTCGCGGTCGTCGCGACCCGCCAGTGCGACCACGCGACGCTCACGAGGCACCACGCGATGTACACCCACAGGGCGTTCGGCGTGCGCCGGAACGACGGCCGAGCCCGGATCGCGATCGCGACCCCCCAGGCACCCGCGCCGGCGCAGACGACCGCCCATCCGATCCAGCTGATGGTGTTCGGGATGCCGTCGCCGGTGAAGACGATGAAGAGCACGGTGGCGGCGAAGCCGAACGCCTCACGCTCCGGGACGCGTCCGCGGGTCCACGGCCAGGTGTTCGTCACGACGACGAGGCTACCGGGCCGCGGGCCCGGGACCACTGCCGTCGGCCCCTGCCGATATGGTCGGAGCCATGTTCCTCGGCATCACGAACACCCCGCGCGACTACGCCTGGGGCTCCCGCACCGCGATCCCCGAACTCCTCGGCCGCACCGTCACCGGTCAGCCGCAGGCCGAACTCTGGCTCGGAGCGCACCCGGGCAGCCCGAGCGTCGTGGTGAACCCGGCGATGGTCGGTGGTGCGGACACCCTCGCCGACTGGATCCGCGAGGAACCGGACGCTGCGCTCGGTGGCGGGGCCGAGGGCCTCCCGTTCCTGCTCAAGGTGCTCGCCGCCGCGGCACCGCTGTCACTGCAGGCGCACCCCACGCCCGAGCAGGCCCGCGACGGGTTCGCGCGCGAGGAGGCGGCGGGGATCCCCGTCGACGCCGCGGAGCGCAACTACAAGGACCCGTACCCGAAGCCCGAGCTCGTCGTCGCGCTGAGCGAGCGGTTCGAGGCCCTGAGCGGGTTCCGCCCGGTGGACGAGGCGCTCGCCGACATCGTCCGCATCGACGGCGGGACCGGTCGCACGGCGCCGCTCGCCGACCGGCTGCGCGACCAGGGCCTCGAGGAGACCGTCCGCTGGCTCGTCACCGCGGACGACGACGCGCGCTCCCTCGTGCGTGTGCTCGGGGAGCTCGCGACCGCCGTCGAGGACCCGACGCCGAACACCGCGACCGTCGTCGACCTCGCCGCGTCGTACCCGGACGACCCGGGCGTCGCGGTCGCCCTGCTCGTGCACCGGGTCTCGCTCGCCCGGGGCGAGGCCCTCTACCTGCCGGCGGGCAACATCCACGCCTACCTCGAGGGCCTCGGCATCGAGCTCATGGCGCCGTCGGACAACGTCCTGCGCGGTGGTCTGACGCCGAAGCACGTCGACGTGCCGGAGTTGCTGCACGTGCTCGACTTCACGCCGGGGCCGCCGCCGCTGCTCACGCCCGAGCCTGTCGCGCCGGGTGTGGACCGGTTCGCACCCGCGGGCGTCGGGTTCGCACTCGTCCGCGTGTCGAGCGCCGGTGCCACGGCAGGGCTGGGCACCGGCGGGGTCGTGCCGCTCGGCGGACCGTCCATCGCGATCTGCACCGAGGGCGCCGCGACCCTCGTCGGAGCACGGTCGGCGACCATGCTGCGCCGGGGGGAGTCCTGCTACGTCACGCCCGACGAGGGCACGGTCACCGTCGAGACCGACGCCGCGGGGGGCGGCACCGCCACCGTCTTCATCGCCACCCCCGCCTGAGCCGCGGTCGGGGCGCGCCGTCCCGGTACGGTAGCGCCATGAGTTGGTTGGTCACCGGCGGTGCCGGGTACATCGGTTCCCACGTCGTACGCGCCCTGCGGGCCGCGGGGCTCGAGACGGTCGCCCTCGACGACCTCTCCAGCGGGTTCGCGTCGTTCGTCCCCGAGGACGTCCCGTTCGTCCAGGGCACGATCCTCGACGGCGACCTCGTGCGGCACGCCATCGACGAGCACGGTGTCACCGGTGTCGTGCACGTCGCGGGGTTCAAGTACGCGGGCGTCTCGGTCGAGCGTCCCCTCCACACGTACGAGCAGAACGTCACCGGCATGGCGACGCTGCTCAGTGCGATGGCGGACCGCGGTGTCGACCGGGTCGTGTTCTCGTCGAGCGCGGCGGTGTACGGCACCCCCGACGTCGACGTCGTCGTCGAGGACACCCCGAAGGCGCCGGAGTCCCCGTACGGCGAGTCGAAGCTCATCGGCGAGTGGCTGCTCCACGACATGGAGGTCGCGGCCGGGTTCCGCACGACGAGCCTGCGGTACTTCAACGTCGTCGGTTCCGGTGGACCCGATCTGTACGACGCGAGCCCCCACAACCTGTTCCCGCTCGTGTTCGACGCGCTGCTGGCCGGACGGACGCCGCGGATCAACGGCGACGACTACCCGACGCCCGACGGCACGTGCGTCCGCGACTACATCCACGTCGCGGACCTCGCCCACTCGCACGCGGTGGCCGCCCAGCGCCTCGACGCGGGGGACCGGCTCGAGCGTGCGTACAACCTCGGCAGCGGTGACGGTGTGTCCGTGCGCGAGATCATGACGGCCATGGCCAGGGGCACCGGGATCGACTTCGAGCCCACCGTCGCGCCCCGCCGTCCGGGTGACCCGGCACGCATCGTCGCGACCGGCGAACTCGCCGCGCGCGACCTCGACTGGGCCATGCGCCACTCGCTCGACGAGATGGTGACGAGCGCCTGGGAGGCCCGCCGAAACGCCTCCTGACCGCCGTCCGGCGGCCCCGTACACCACGGACGACGCGCCGCGCGACACGCCAGAACGGGGGACATGACCTTCGATACGAGGTCGATGGTTTTATGATCCGCCGACTTGACCTCAGCGAATCACACCTGTGTAATTAGTGCTGCGGCGCTCGCCGCGACCGTGGCCAACACGACCGTTCAGCGGTGGAGCAAGGGGTGATCAGGGTGAACGCTTCCGACTTCCGGTCCGGCGTCCCGGACGACTGGCACGTCGACCCCGTCGACCTCGGCGTCCCCGGGGTCCGTCGTGCCGGCGAGGACCAGGGGGACAACCCGCTCGCCTGGCAGGTCGACTCGCTGTGCGCGCAGACCGACCCCGAGGCGTTCTTCCCGGAGAAGGGCGGCTCGACGCGCGAGGCCAAGAAGATCTGCACCTCGTGCGAGGTCCGCTCCCAGTGCCTCGAGTACGCGCTCGAGAACGACGAGCGGTTCGGCATCTGGGGCGGCATGAGCGAGCGCGAACGACGGAAGCTGCGCAAGCGCGCGTAGTCCGGTCGTCGGCACCGGATCCGCTTCGGCGGGAGCGGTCTCCGAAACGCGCGCCGCGCCTCCCGGGAGCCGCTCCGGACCGGACGTAGAGTGACCGGCGTCATGCAGCCCAGAGTCACCGCGATCCTCGTCTGCGCCAACGGCGCGGAGTTCCTCGACAGGACCCTGGACGCGCTCGCCGCCCAGACCCGCCCCCCGGAAGCCCTCGTCGTCGTCGACGTGGGGTCCACCGACGGCTCGACCGACGAGCTCTCGTTCGGCGGGTCCGCGCAGCTCGCACGGATCCCGGCCGGTCGGCCGTTCGGGGAGGCGGTGGCCCAGGGGGAGCGCGTCGCACCGCACGCCGCACCCGACGAGTCCGTCGACGAGTGGCTGTGGCTCATCGGGCACGACAACGCCCCCGCGCCGACCGCGCTCGCCGAGCTCCTCGCCGCGGTCGAGATCGCGCCGTCCGTCGCGGTCGCCGGGCCGAAGGTCATGGTCGCGCAGGAGCCCACGCGCATCCGGGAGTTCGGCGAGAGCATGACCCGCTTCGGACGGTCGACGGTCCTCGTCGCCGACGAGCTCGACCAGGGACAGCACGACGCGCACGCGGACGTGCTCGGCGTCGGTGTCGCCGGGATGCTCGTCCGCCGTTCCGTCTGGACCGCGCTCGGCGGCTTCGACCCGGGACTGCCGCACGTCGACGCCGCGCTCGACTTCTGCGTCCGGGCGCGGCTCGCCGGCCACCGCGTCAGCGTCGTGCCCGAGGCCCGGGTGACGAGCGCCGGCGGCCCCGAGGACTTCGGACGACGGTCGGTGTCCGAGACCCGTCGCCTCCGTTTCCGGCGGCAGGCCCAGCTGCACCGGCGTCTCGTGTACGCACCGGCCGCGGTCCTCTGGCTCCACTGGCTGTCGCTCGTGCCGCTCGCGATCCTCCGGAGCGTCGGACGCCTCGTCGCGAAGCACCCCGGTGCCGTCGGTGCCGAGATCGGTGCCGCCGTCGCCGTGGCCTTCGGCGGTGGCGTGGGACGGGCACGTCGGACCCTCGCGCGGAACCGCCGGGTCGGCTGGGCCGCCGTCGAGCCGCTCCGCGTGAGTCTGGGCCGCGTCCGGGAGCACCGGGTCACCGCGCGCGACCTCGAGCTCGCCCGGGTCGAGGACGCCGCCGTGCCCCGCGCGTCGTTCCTCGGCGACGGCGGCTTGTGGACCGTCCTCGCCGCCGCGGTCGTCACGGCGGTGCTGCTCGGCCCGCTGCTCGGGGCACCCGCGCTGACGGGTGGGGGGCTGCTGCCGCTCAGCACGACGGTCGGTCGGCTCTGGCAGAACGTCGGGTACGGATGGCACACGATCGGGACCGGGTTCACGGGGCCGAGTGACCCGTTCGCGGCGGTGCTCGCGGTGCTCGGCACGCTCACGTTCTGGTCACCGTCCACGTCGATCGTGCTCGTCATGCTGCTCGCGGTGCCGTTGTCGGCCCTCGGCGGGTGGTTCGCGTCGCGCCGGCTCACGACGCGGGTCTGGGTGCCGGTCGTCGGTGCGACGCTGTACGCGCTCTCGCCGTCGCTCGTGACGGCCGTGATGAGCGGGCACGTCGGCGCCGTGATCGCGCACGTGCTCCTGCCGTGGCTGCTCCTCACCCTCCTCGGCGCCCATCGGTCCTGGGCGTCGTCGGCGGGCGCCGCGCTGCTGTTCGCAGCCGTGCTCGCGAGCGCCCCGTCGCTCATCCCGGTGCTCGTGCTGACGTGGCTGGCGTCCCTCGCCTTCGGCTGGCGGCACCTCCTCCGGCGCATCGCGATCCCGCTGCCCGCGGTCGTGCTGTTCGCCCCCCTCGTGATCACGCAGCTCCGCGCGGGCACGCCGCTCGGCGTCCTCGCCGACCCCGGCGTGCCCGACGCCACCCGGGCGCCGTCGGCGCTCCAGCTGGCGATCGGGTCCCCGCTCCCGGACTGGAACGGGTGGACGACGGCGTCGCACGCCGCCGGGTTCGCCACCACGGTCCTCCCGATCGCGCTCGCGGTGCTCGCGCTCCCGGTCGGCGCGACCGCCATCGGTGCGCTGCTCGGCCGACGCTGGCACCTCGCCGCGGTCGCGCTCGGGTTCGCGCTCGTCGGGTACCTCACGGCCTTCGGCGCCACGCACCTCGCGCTGTCCGGCGTCGGGTCCACCACGACCATCGTGTGGCCCGGCAGCGGTCTCAGCGTGTCCTGGTTCGCGCTCGTCGTGGCCGCGGTGGTCGGGCTCGACACGCTGCCGCGACTCGCGCCCGGTCTGGGACTCGTCGCCGCGGTGCTCACGGGCGTGACGGTCGCGCCGGTGTTCGCGGGTCTGTACCTCGGCACGGCGGCGATCAGCCCGACCACGGGGCGCGTGATCAGTGCCTACGTCAACGCGGAGGCACGGACGAACCCCGACGTCGGCACGCTCGTCCTGACCCCGCAGCGCGACGGCACGCTCGGGGTGTCCCTGGAGCGCGGGCAGGGGGCGACGCTCGACGACCAGTCGACGGTCCAGGCCACCGCCCACCGCCTCAGTCCGGACGACCGGCGCCTGACGACGCTCGCGGCGAACCTCGCCAGTCGGAGCGGCTTCGACCCGCGCGAGGACCTCCGCCGGCTCGGCGTGCGGTTCGTCCTGCTCGCGGACGGACCCGACTCCCGGGCCGCCGAGGCACTGCACGACCGCGCCGCCGGTTCCATCGGCCAGGACGCCCGGTTCACGAGCATCGGCGCGACCGGCACCGGCGTCCTGTGGAGCTACGACGGCCGCGTCGACCGGCCCGCCACGGGCACCGCCGCGGCGTCCGCCGCCCACGCGCTGTTCCTCGTCGTCCTCGGCGTCGTGTTCGGCGCCACCGCACTCCTCGCGATCCCCACGGGGCCGCGTCGACGGCGGGCGGTGTCGCACGTGATCGAGGCCGACGAACCCGCGACCACCTTCGACGAGGAGCGCGAATGACCCAGCAGCCCACGAACGGTCAGCGGAACGGACGGCGATGGGCGGTCCGGGGGAGCGCCGCGCTCGTCGCCGTGCTCGTCGCCGCGGGCACCATCGGCGCCGCGCACGCCGCGGACCTCACCGGCATCACGGCGCGACCCGCCGGGCGGACCGTGACCCCCGTCCCCGCGGACGCCTCCCGGGTGTGCGCGGGCGGCCTCCTCCAGCTGGCCGACGCGTCCGGTGCGGACGCGACCACGGCCTCCCGGGTCGGCCACGAGACCGTCGCCGCGGCGTCGACCACGGGACAGGTGCACCGGTCGACCCTGGCCGCCGCGAGCAGCGGTGGCTCGGACCCGACCGTCGTCACGGCACGCGCCGGGCGCACCACCCCGACCGTCGCCGGGAGCGGCATCCAGGAGGCCGACGGTGACGAGGTCGCGGGCCTCGCCGCCGCCTCGTGCGTCGACCCGTCGACGTCGAGCTGGCTCGTCGGCGGCTCCACCGAGACCGGTCGGACGAGCATCGTCACCCTGGCGAACCCCACCGACGTCAACGCGACCGTGGACCTCGACGTCTTCACGACGACGGGCAAGGTGTCGGCGCCCGGCACCACCGGCATCGTCGTCGCACCGAACACGCAGAAGGTCGTGCCGCTGGCGGGGTTCGTCTCCGACGCGGCGTCGCCGGTCGTGCACGTGACGTCCTCCGGCGGTCAGATCGTCGCCACCATGCAGGAGAGCATCGTGCGGACCCTCACCCCGGGTGGGGCCGACGTCGTGCAGGCGGCGGCGACACCGTCCCGGACGCAGACGATCCCCGGGGTCGTGCTCCGCGACACGGACGGCGCGCAGCACGGCGACGACACCGCCGACGCAGCACCGGTGGTCCGCGTGTTCGTGCCGGGTGACGCGAGTGCGCACCTGACCATGGCCCTGACGACCGCGGACGGCGGTGGGACCACGGTCCAGGCCACGGCGGACGGCGGCGTCGTGACGGACGTGCCCCTCGACGACTTCGCCGACGGACGGTACACGGTGACGGTCACCGCGGACGTGCCGATCGTCGCCGGGGCCCGGACGAGCACGCCGACGACCGACGGCCGGACCGACCTCGGGTGGTTCGCGTCCGCGCCGACGCTCACGGGCACCACCCTCGTCGACGTCGTCGACGGTCCCGGCGCCCGACTCACGCTCGTCAACCCCACGACCTCCGACGCCACGGTGACCATGGCGGCGGGCGGGGAGCGCACGACCGTCACGGTCGCCGCGGGGACGACGGCGGACACGACGGTGCCGACGAGCACCGCGCTCACGCTCCGCGGTGTCCGTGGGCTGGTCGCGGGAGTGTCCTACGCGGGCGACGCCGGGATCGCCGGGTTCCCGCTGCGCCCGGGTGCCACCGCGTCGACGCCGATCACCGTCTACCCCTGATCGGCGGGACGGGGTCAGAGGTGCCGGTACCGGTCCGGGGCGAGGTCCCAGGGGTCCTTGTCGAGGAGCTCCGCGACCGCCCGGAACACCGCGGTCTCGACGACGATCCGGCGGTCGACGTCGTCCTTCTCGGGCAGGTGCGTCAGCCGCTCGACCGGGATCCGGTAGATCGTCACGCGGTCCGGCCGTCGGTCGATGCGCCAGCGTGGCACCGTGCGGTCCGCCGGGTCGGGTGCGGTCGCGGTCGACGGCATGTCCGCCACCTGGAACACGACGCCGTGCAGTTCGTCGGGCCACAGCTCGACCAGGTAGTGCGCCGTGTCGCCGACGATGCGGTCGAACGCCTCGGCCCGGGTGACCACGGGCGCGAGGTCGGGTCCGGTGACCGACGAGCGTCCGCCCCGGCCGTGCCGCGAGCGACCGCGGGCCCGGTCGACGGGCGTCACGAGGGGGCGTCGGCGGACCATGCGGCCATGGTACTGCCGGGTGCCCGGTAGGTTGGGCGGGAGATGGACGTGCGGATCTGCAGCAAGGTCGCCTGCGGGGCGGGGGCCGTGGCGACCCTGACGTACGACTACGCCGACTCCATGGTCGTCGTGGGACCGCTGTCGATCCGGGTCGAGCCGCACGGGTACGACCTCTGCGGCCGGCACGCCGAACGCCTCTCGGTCCCACGGGGGTGGCAGGTGGTGCGCCGTGCGCCCCTCGGGCGCGACTGACGACGGCCGGGTCCGTCGCCCGGCGGTCGCCACCGCCCGCCGGCCGGGAGGCGCGGTGCGAGCCCGCCATGTGCCTCCCGGCCGGAGGGTGGGAGACTGGTGGTCATGCCCACCGACATGCAGACCGCGCTGCCCCACCGCGTCGCCGACCTGACGCTCGCCGAGGCCGGCCGACACCAGATCCGCCTCGCCGAGCACGAGATGCCCGGCCTCATGGCACTGCGCGAGGAGTTCGGCGCGTCGCAGCCGCTCGCGGGTGCGCGGATCGCGGGATCGCTCCACATGACCGTGCAGACGGCCGTGCTCATCGAGACCCTCGTCGCGCTCGGCGCCCGGGTGCGCTGGGCGAGCTGCAACATCTTCTCGACGCAGGACGAGGCGGCCGCGGCGGTCGCGGTCGGCCCCACGGGCACTCCGGACGCCCCCGCCGGTGTCCCGGTGTTCGCCTGGAAGGGCGAGACCCTCGACGAGTACTGGTGGTGCACGAACCGGATCTTCGACTGGTCGGCCGAGGCCGCGGCCGAGGGCGCCGACTGGATCGGGCCGAACATGATCCTCGACGACGGCGGCGACGCCACGATGCTCGTGCACGAGGGTGCGGACGCCGAGTCCGCCGGAGCCGTCCCCGAACCGGCGTCCGACGCCGCGGCCGAGCGTCTCGTCGTCCTCCGCACGATCGCCGAGTCGCTCGCGACCTCGCCCGACCGGTGGACCCGGATCGCGGCCGAGCTGCGCGGGGTGACCGAGGAGACCACGACGGGCGTGCACCGTCTGTACGAGCTCGCGCGCGCCGGCGTCCTCCGGTTCCCGGCCATCAACGTCAACGACTCCGTGACGAAGTCGAAGTTCGACAACCGCTACGGCATCCGGCACTCGCTGCCGGACGGCCTCAACCGGGCCACCGACGTCCTCATCGGCGGCAAGGTCGCGTTCGTCGTCGGCTACGGCGACGTCGGCAAGGGCGCGGCCGAGGCGCTCCGCGGACAGGGTGCCCGCGTCATCGTCTCCGAGGTCGACCCCATCTGCGCGCTCCAGGCGGCCATGGACGGCTTCCAGGTCGCCCGGCTCGAGTCCGTCCTCGACCAGGTCGACATCGTCGTGACCTGCACGGGCAACGTGGACGTCGTGACGGTCGACGACATGCTCGGGCTGAAGCACCTGGCGATCGTCGCGAACGTCGGCCACTTCGACAACGAGATCGACATGGCCGGACTCGAGCGGCTCGAGGGGGCGGAGCGGATCGAGATCAAGCCCCAGGTGCACGAGTGGCGCCTGCCGAACGGCCGGAGCGTCCTCGTCCTCAGCGAGGGGCGGCTCATGAACCTCGGCAACGCGACCGGCCACCCCTCGTTCGTCATGAGCAACTCGTTCACGAACCAGGTGCTGGCGCAGATCGAGCTCTGGACCCGACCCGAGGCGTACCCGACCGATGTGTACGTGCTGCCGAAGCACCTCGACGAGAAGGTCGCACGACTGCACCTGGACGCGCTCGGCGTCGAGCTGACCACGCTGGACGCCCGACAGGCCGACTACATCGGCGTGCCGGTCGAGGGCCCCTACAAGCCCGAGCACTACCGCTACTGACGTCCCGGCGGCGCGGCGGCGATCCCCGCGGGCCGCCGCCCCGCCGCGCCCGGCCGTCGTGACCGGGTCCCTCGGTTATGGTGGCAGCACGGGCGCGTCGCAACGCCCGGCACCACCGATCCTGAGGGGGACCATGAGCCCGCGCATCCTCGTCGTCGACGACGACCAGGCGCTCGCCGAGATGATCGGGATCGTCCTCCGGTCCGAGGGGTTCGAGCTCGAGTTCAGCGAGGACGGCACCGACGCGCTCGAGGCCTTCCAGAGCACGCGACCGGACCTCGTGCTGCTCGACGTCATGCTGCCGGGTGTCGACGGGATCGAGGTCTGTCGCCGGATCCGTGCCGAGAGCGGCACGCCGATCATCATGCTCACCGCCAAGGGCGACACCGCCGACGTCGTGTCCGGCCTCGAGAACGGTGCCGACGACTACGTGGTCAAGCCGTTCAACCCGAAGGAGCTCGTCGCGCGCATCCGCACGCGCCTGCGCCCGGTGGCGAGCGACGCGGCCGTCCTCACCGTCGGGGACCTCACGGTCGACGTCCCCGGGCACGAGGTCCGGCGCGGTCGCACCCCGATCGCACTCACCCCGCTCGAGTTCGACCTGCTGCGCGCCCTCGCCGAGAAGCCGAACCAGGTGTTCACGCGCGAGATGCTGCTCGAGCAGGTGTGGGGGTACCACTACAAGGCGGACACGCGACTGGTCAACGTCCACGTGCAGCGGCTGCGCGCCAAGATCGAGCACGACCCGGACAACCCGCGCATCGTCACCACCGTGCGCGGCGTCGGCTACCGGGCGGGTTCGCAGGGCTAGCCGTTGGCCAGGCTCGCGGCCCGCGCGACGCCGACATCCGTCGCGTCCCCCGGGGCGGTCACCGTCCGGCAGGTGTGGCGGCGCACCCGGCGATGGATCCGGCGGGGGTGGCGCGCCGTCGCGTTCCTCTGGCGACGGTCCCTGTTGTTCCGCGCGGTCGCCATCACGGTCCTGACGACCGGGCTCGCGGTCAGCGTCATCGGCACCGCGATCACCCTGAGCATCACGAACAACGTCTACGCCCAGCGGCGGGACCAGATCGAGGCCGAGTCGGAACGCGCGACCGTCCTCGCGCAGAACATCTTCGACGCCGCCACCGCCGCCGAGGACAACAACCAGGTCGAGCTCGAGACGCTGCAGAACGAGGCGCAGACCTCGATCCTGACCACCACGACGAGCCCCGGCGGCACGAGCATCGCCATCCTCCGCACCCCGGGGCAGTCCACCACGCAGACGCTGCAGAACATCGCGAGCCCCGACTTCCCGGACTCGGTGATCACGCCCGAGTTGCGGAAGGCCGTCGCGAAGGACTCCGGTGCGCTCCGGCTGCAGGCGGTCGCGCTCGAGGACGGCGGACGACGGGAACCGGGGCTCGCGGTCGGGTCGACGCTCCAGATCCCGAGCGCCGGGCAGTACGAGCTGTACCTCGTCTACGACCTCAGCGACGCGCAGAAGACGCTGGACTTCGTGTCGCAGACGCTGTCCGTCGGCGGCGTGGCGCTCGTCGTGCTCATCGCGCTCGTCACGTCGCTCGTCGTCCGCCTCGTCGTCGGCCCGGTGCGCGTCGCGGCCGAGACGAGCCGCAAGATCGCCGCCGGTCGACTCGACGAACGCATCCCCGTGCGGGGCGAGGACGACATCGCGATCCTCGCCACGAGCTTCAACGGCATGGCCGACGTGATGAGCCGGCAGATCACCCAGCTCGCCGAGCTGTCCCGCGTGCAGCAGCGGTTCGTGTCGGACGTGTCCCACGAGCTCCGCACGCCCCTGACGACCATCCGGCTCGCGGGCGACGTCCTGTTCGACGCCCGACACGCGTTCGAACCAGCGGTGGCCCGGTCGAGCGAGCTCCTGCACACCCAGATCGACCGGTTCGAGTTGCTGCTGGCGGACCTGCTCGAGATCTCGCGGTACGACGCCCAGGCGGTGCAGCTCGAGACGGAGCCGGTCGTGCCGGCGGCGCTCGCGACCGACATCGTCGACGAGTTCCGGCCGCTCGCCGAGTCGGCCGGAGTCGAGCTGCAGGTCGCCACACCGGGCGGCCACGTCGTCGTGCAGGCCGACGGACGACGGATCCGGCGCGTGCTCCGCAACCTCGTGGGGAACGCGATCGAGCACGGCGAGGCCAAGCCGGTGCAGGTCGTGGTCGACAGCGACGCCGACACGGTCGCGATCGCCGTGCGCGACCAGGGCGTCGGGATGCCCCCGCAGGACGTCGAGCGCGTGTTCGACCGGTTCTGGCGGGCCGATCCGAGCCGACAGCGGACCATCGGCGGGACCGGCCTGGGGCTCGCGATCAGCCTCGAGGACGCACACCTGCACGGCGGGCGGATCGACGTCTGGTCGCGGCCGACGGTCGGATCGGTGTTCGTGCTGACGCTCCCGCGCCGCGCCGGCGACGCGGTGACGCGGTCGGTGATCCCGTTGCCCGCGCTCGACGACCTGGAGGACGAGCCGCGCCTCCCGGCCGTCCCTACCGACGGTGACGGAGGGCCGCAGCGGTGACCCGGCGCGTCCTCACCGCGCTCGTCGCGACGCTCGTGCTCGTCGTGCTCACCGCCTGCGCCGCGATCCCGACCGGCGGTGCCGTGCAGAAGGGCGGCCGCGTCGAGGACCAGGCGCCGTCCGGCGTCGACTACCGCCCGAACGGGCCGGTCAAGGGCTCGGACCAGGAGACCGTCCTCCGGCAGTTCATCGACGCGGCCACCGGTGCCCAGGACAACTACGCGGTGGCACGGGAGTTCCTGACGACGGGGTTCGCGCAGCGGTGGAACCCGCGGCAGAGTGTGACCGTCCGCCAGGGGAGCGGCACCGTCGCGCGCACCGGGGACCGTCGGCTCTCGTACACGATGACGGTGTCGGCCACGGTGGACGCCGACGGCGAGTACACGCAGGCCGACAGCGACGCGACGTCGACGCTGACGTTCCAGTTCCGCAAGGAACGCGGGCAGTGGCGGATCAGCTACGCGCCCGGCGGGATCATCCTGTCGCCCGTCAGCTTCGAGTCGGTGTTCCAGGCGCACGCCCTGTACTTCTACGACCCGACGTACCACTACCTCGTGCCCGAGGAACGGTGGTTCCTCGCCCGGTCGTCGACGAGCACGCGGATCGCGAGCGCGCTGCTCGCCGGGCCGAGCGAGTGGCTCAAGGGAGCGGTCGTCACGGCGTTCCCCGAGGGCACGCAGCTGTCCCTCAACGCCGTGACGATCGAGAGCGGGTCCGCCCAGGTCGACCTGACGAGTGACGCGCTGAAAGCGACCACGGTCGAGAAGGTCCGGATGCGCGAGCAGCTCACCGCGAGCCTGGCGTCGGTCGCGAGCATCTCGTCCGTGACGATCACGGTCGAGGGCACGAGCCTCGACGTGCCCGACTCGACGGGCACGAACGCCGAACGCGACCCCGACGTCGACGCCCGGCCGCTCGTCGTCGCGAAGAACGCCGTCGGCAACGCAGCCGCGGGAGCCGTCGACCAACTCGCCGGCATCGCGGACAAGATCCGCGGCCTCGACCCGGCGTCACTCGAGGTGACGGCGGCGGGCACCTCCGCCGCGGTCGGCACGGCGGACGGCGTGGACGCCGTCCGGTCCGGGTCGAGCGCTCCCGTGCAGGTGGACACGCGGAGCGGTCTCGTCGCGCCGTCCATCGACGACGAGGGCTTCGTGTGGTCGGCCCAGGCGGCGGACCCCCGGTCGGTCGTCGCGTACGGGCTCGAGGGCGATCCACACCCGATCTCGTCGAGCCTGCCCGACGGCCGACTCGTCGCGTTCCGCGTGTCGCGGGACGCCACCCGGGCGCTCGCGCTCATCGACACCGACGAGGGCGCCGCCCTGTACGTCATGGGCGTGCTCCGGAACTCGCAGAAGCAGCCGACCGCGCTCGGCGCACCCGTCCGGGTGCCGGTCGCCGCGGGCACCCCGGTCGACGCGACGTGGCAGAGCGACCTCGAGGTGGCGTCGCTCGGCTCCACCGCGACCGGCTCGACCGTGACGTCGTCGACCATCGGCGGGCGTTCGACGACGCTCAACCGCCCGTCCGGTTCGGCGACGACGATCGTCGGCGGTGCGTCCGACTCGCTGCTCCTGCGCATGACCGACGGCCGTGTGCTCGCCGAGAGCGGCGGTGGCTGGGACGACAGCGGCGTGACGGCGGCCGTCCTCGGCACGCAGCGGTAGGCCGGGAGGCCCGTCCTCCCCCGGCGCTCCCGTCCGGACCGCCGTCCACCGACTGATGGATCCGGCGCCGAGTCACGCGGCCGCGGCGCGACGATCGAGGCATGGGGGAGCGGGAAGCCGACCGGTGGCGGGACGCGGCGATCGAGGCGCTCGGCGTGCTGCTGCCGGTGTCGTGCGTCGTGTGCGGGCGTGACGACCGCCCGGTGTGCCACGCGTGTCTCGAGGACCTCGCCGCGACCCCGTCGTGCGTCCGGCTCGTGGCCGGCGTCCGGCTCGACGCCCCGTTCACCTACCGGGGGACGGCCCGGGCCCTCGTGCTCGCGTTCAAGGTGCACGGACGGCTCGACGTCGTCGGACCGCTGGCCCGCCCCACCGTGCGGGCACTCCGGGGGGCGCTCGCCGAGGCGCCCGACGCGGTCGTGGTCCGGGTGCCGTCCTCGCGGGCGGGACGTCGGCGGCGGGGATTCGACCCGGTCGTCGTCCTGCTCCGTCGCGGTGGGTTCCGGACCGCTCGCGTGCTCCGACGGGTGCCGGACCCGCGGGCCCGCGGCCGGCGCGACGGCGGCCAGAAGTCGCTGTCGGCGGTGGACCGGGTGACCGCGACGGTCGGCACCCTCCGCGCGGTGGACGTGCGCGACCGCGCCGTCGTGCTCGTCGACGACGTCGTGACGACCGGGGTGACCATGGCCGAGGCCATCCGGGCGGTCCGCGCCGCGGGCGGCCGCGTGGTGCGGTGCGTGGCGACGGCGAGCGTGGAGCCGTCCTCCCCGTCGGAGGCTGGGACCGGACCCTGAATCGTCGCGTGCACCCGGGTCTACGCTCGCTCGAAAGGCGTCTGGAGTCGCCACGAGGAGGCGACGCGCCGAGTCTGGATGGGAGCCGCCATGGACATCTCGATCACGGGACGGAACGTCGGGATCACCGACCGTTTCCGCGCCTACGCCGAGGAGAAGTCCGCGAAGATCGACGCGCTCGCCGATCGTGCCGTGGCCTTCGAGGTCCGGGTCAGTCGACACCACGAGAAGAGCAGCGGGGCGAGCGGCGACGACCGCGTCGAGCTCACCCTCATCGGTCCCGGGCCGCTCATCCGCGCCGAGTCGACCGCGTCCGACAAGTACGCGGCGTTCGACCTGGCGTTCGCCCGCATCGCCGAACGGTTGCGGCGTGCGAAGGACCGCAAGAAGGTCCACCGGGGCCGTCACCGCCCGACCTCGGTCGCCGAGGCGGCGGGTGACGGGTTCGCCACGATGGACGTCGTGCCCGCCGACGGCACGCTCATCGAGACGGTCGCGACCGGCAGCCTGCCCGTCGTGACGGACGAGGCCCAGGCGGCGGACGAGGACGCCTACAACCCCGTCGTCATCCGCACGAAGGTCTTCGCGTCGTCCCCGATGACCGTCGACGACGCGCTGTACTACATGGAGCTCGTCGGCCACGACTTCTACCTCTTCATCGACGCCGAGACGGAACGCCCCAGCGTCGTGTACCGCCGCAAGGGCTGGGACTACGGCGTCATCGCCCTGGACGACGCCGCACCCGTCCAGCAAGAGGCCGCGACGGTCGAACGCGCTGGCGTGACCGTCTGACCTCCGCGCACGACCACGAGGGCCCCGCTCGGCACCACACGGTGCGGTCGGGGCCCTCGTGTCCGCCCCGAGCGAACGGGCGCACCCATCGGCTCCGGCAGCGCCCGCTGCCCAGGTGTGCGGGCGCGGAGGTTGCTAGCATGGCTGGCTGATCAGGCGCGCGCGACCGGCCGTCCGGAGGCCCCGAGCGATCAGCGCCAGACGACACCATGAGGAGTCTCGATTGACCAACGTGCTGGAGAAGGTCCTCCGCATCGGCGAAGGGCGCACGCTCCGACGCCTCAAGGCCTACGCCGAGGCGATCAACGACCTCGAGGACGACTTCGCCACCCTCAGCGACGAGGAACTGCGCGACGAGACGCGTGAGCTGCGCGAGCGGTACGCGAACGGCGAGTCCCTGGACGACCTGCTGCCCGAGGCGTTCGCCGCGGTGCGTGAGGCGTCGAAGCGCACGCTCGGGCTCCGTCACTTCGACGTCCAGCTCATGGGCGGTGCCGCGCTGCACCTCGGGAACATCGCCGAGATGAAGACCGGTGAGGGCAAGACGCTCGTCGCGACGACGGCCGCGTACCTCAACGCCATCGCCTCGCGCGGCGTGCACGTCATCACCGTCAACGACTTCCTCGCGAGCTACCAGTCCGAGCTCATGGGCCGCGTGTTCCGCGCGCTCGGCATGACCACCGGCTGCATCCTCGCGGGGCAGGAGCCCGCCGAGCGTCGCGAGCAGTACGCCGCCGACATCACGTACGGCACGAACAACGAGTTCGGCTTCGACTACCTGCGCGACAACATGGCGTGGCAGGCGTCGGACATGGTGCAGCGCGGGCACTTCTTCGCCATCGTCGACGAGGTCGACTCGATCCTCATCGACGAGGCCCGCACGCCGCTCATCATCTCCGGACCGTCCTCGGGCGAGGCCAACCGCTGGTTCACCGAGTTCGCCACGATCGCCACGCGCCTGCGTCCCGGCGTCGACTACGAGGTCGACGAGAAGAAGCGCACGGTCGGCGTGCTCGAGCCCGGGATCGAGAAGGTCGAGGACTACCTCGGCATCGACAACCTGTACGAGTCGGCCAACACCCCGCTCATCTCGTTCCTCAACAACGCGATCAAGGCCGACGCCCTGTTCAAGCGCGACAAGGACTACGTCGTCATGAACGGCGAGGTGCTCATCGTCGACGAGCACACCGGTCGCATCCTCATGGGCCGCCGGTACAACGAGGGCATCCACCAGGCGATCGAGGCGAAGGAGGGCGTCGAGGTCAAGGCGGAGAACCAGACCCTCGCCACCATCACGCTGCAGAACTACTTCCGCCTGTACAAGAAGCTCTCCGGCATGACCGGTACCGCCGAGACCGAGGCGGCGGAGTTCATGTCGACGTACAAGCTCGGCGTCGTCCCGATCCCGACGAACAGGCCGATGCAGCGCAACGACCAGACGGACCTCGTGTACAAGAACGAGCCCGCGAAGTTCGAACAGGTCGCCGCCGACATCGAGCAGCGGCACGAGAACGGCCAGCCCGTCCTCGTCGGCACGACGAGCGTCGAGAAGAGCGAGTACCTGTCCAAGCTCCTCGCCAAGCGCGGCGTGAAGCACGAGGTGCTCAACGCGAAGAACCACGCGCGCGAGGCCGCGATCGTCGCCCAGGCGGGTCGTCTCGGTGCGGTCACGGTCGCCACGAACATGGCCGGCCGCGGTACGGACATCATGCTCGGCGGCAACGCGGAGTTCCTCGCCGTCGCCGAGATGCACGCGAAGGGGTTGTCCCCGACCGAGACCCCGGATGAGTACGAGGCCGCGTGGGACGACGTGTTCGCCCGCGTCAAGGCCGAGGTCGAGGTCGAGGCCGAGAAGGTCCGCGACGCCGGTGGGCTGTACGTGCTCGGCACGGAGCGACACGAGTCCCGGCGCATCGACAACCAGCTGCGTGGTCGCTCCGGTCGACAGGGCGACCCCGGCGAGAGCCGCTTCTACCTGTCCCTCACCGACGACCTCATGCGGTTGTTCAACTCCGGCGCGGCCGAGAGCCTCATGGGCCGCTCGAACGTCCCGGACGACCTCGCGATCGAGAACAAGCTCGTCGGTCGTGCGATCCGCTCCGCGCAGGCCCAGGTCGAGGCCCGGAACGCCGAGATCCGCAAGAACGTGCTGAAGTACGACGACGTCCTGAACCGCCAGCGCGAGGCCATCTACGACGACCGGCGCCGCATCCTCGAGGGCGACGACCTGCACGACCGGTCGCAGCAGTTCCTCGAGAGCGTGGTCAACGAGATCATCGACTCGCATACGGGCGAGGGCTCCCCGGACGACTGGGACCTCGATGCGATGTGGACCGAGCTCGGGACGCTCTACCCCGTGTCGATCACCATCGACGAGGTCATCACCGAGGCCGGATCGCGGGGCAAGGCATCGCGCGACTTCCTCGGCCGCGAGATCCTGTCGGACGCCAAGCTCGCGTACCAGAAGCGCGAGGAGGCCCTCGGCGACGAGGCCATGCGCGAACTCGAGCGCCGCGTCGTCCTGTCGGTGATCGACCGACGCTGGCGCGACCACCTCTACGAGATGGACTACCTCAAGGACGGCATCGGTCTCCGCGCGATGGCTCAGCGCGACCCCCTCGTCGAGTACCAGCGCGAGGGCTACGCCCTGTTCCAGAGCATGATGGGCCAGATCCGCGAGGAGTCCATCGGGTTCCTGTTCAACCTCGAGGTCCAGGTGCAGCGTGACGGCGAGACGGCCGTCATCGACGCCAAGGGCCTCGGCGAGGACTCGGAGGCCGCCGGGCTGGAGTACTCGGCACCGTCGATCGACGGCGAGGTCGAGGTCCGTGACCAGAGCGGTCGCCTCGAGCAGGCCGCGACCGCACTCGCGCAGCGGCAGCAGGCCGTCGCCGAGGCCGAGCAGGTCCCGGGTCCCGAGCGGGGGTCGTCGTTCGGTGCTGCGGCGACGGCGTCCGGCCAGCGCGGTGCCTTCGGGCAGCGCGACACGGCGCCGACGAACCGGGCGGACCGTCGGGCGCAGGCCAAGAAGAGCTGACCGGGAGCGTTCCCGGAACGGCGGCGGTCCTCCTCGGGCCGTCGCCGTTCGGCGTTCCCGCACCCGTCGCCGGTGAGCCCTGCGCTCCGGTGCGGTCCGCGCCGGTCAGCCCTGCGCTCCGGTGCGGTCCGCGCCGGTGGTCAGAGGACGCTGACCGCGGTCGCGCGCCATCGGCCGTCGCGGCCCTCCAGGCGGATCGCGACCGCACGAGTTCGTGCCCGTGCATGCACGATGACGGTGGCCTCGGCGACACCGTCGCTCGGTTCGCGGACGATCACCGAACCGATCGAGAAGACGGGCCGGCGCGGCGCCGTCCGGCGTACCGACCGCGCGCGGGCCGCCAACCGGACGCGGACCTGGAGGTGTCGGTGCACGTCGTCCGTCACCCACCGCGCGATCTGGTCGAGTTCACGGGCGCCGGCGAGGATCTCGACGACACAGCGGGCGAGGTCCCGCGCGACGGGGGTGGGGTCCGGCAGCGCTGCGCGAGGGGGCTGCGGTGCGGCGTCGGCGCGGCGGAGCCGGCGCGGCCCGGCGGTGCGCCGCGGCGCGTGCTCGGCAGAGCGATCCGGCTCGTGCCCGGGAGGCGTGGGGCGGAGGACCGCGCCGTCGAGCGCCGTGGGCAGCGGAGGAGCCGGCTGCGCTCCGTGCTCGGTCAGGGCGTGCCGCCCCTGACGGCGCGTGCCCCGTCCCTCCGGTCCGTCGTCGGTGCGCTGTGCGGCACGGTCGTCCATGAGCCCCCTCGTGGTGCGGTGGTGCGGCCTCCCCGGCCACGCCCTCAGGCTACTGACCGTTGGAATGTGACATTTAATCCCCGGACCGAGGTGGGGACGGTCGCGGGGAGGACCGGAGGCGGCCACTTAGACTTGCTCCGTGTCGACCCTCAGTGACCTCGTTCTCGCCCAAGGCCGGTCCACCGACGCGGACGTCGAGTGGCTCCACCTGCTCGTGGGCGACGGTCAGCTCCTCGCCGACCTGTCGTTCGCCGACATCGTGGTGTGGGTGCCCGCGGAGGACGGCTCGTTCGTGGCCGTCGCGCACGCGCGGCCGTCGTCCGCCGCGACGCTGTTCTACCGCGACGTCGTCGGGCAGGGCGTGCGGGACGAGTGGCGCGACCAGATCACCCAGTGCTTCGAACGCAGCGAGATCGTCGACTCGGCGGAGCCCGACTGGTACGAGGACACCCCGACCCGCGTGCGCGCGATCCCGGTCCTGCGTCGGTTGTCCGCCACGAGCGCCCAGACGACGGAGGCGCCCATCGCCGTCGTCACACGCCACTCGAACGTCAACGAGCAGCGCACGCCGAGCCGCCAGGAGCTGACGTTCAACTCGAGCGCGAACGACCTGTTCGGCATGATCGCCACGGGGGACTTCCCGGACATCGGCGCACCGACCGGTCCGCGTCGGGGCGCTCCTCGTGCCTCCGACGGACTCCTGCGACTCGACGTCGGGGGCGTCGTCACCTTCGCGAGCCCGAACGGCCTCAGTGCCTTCAACCGGATGGGCTTCGAGGGCGAGCTCGAAGGGCTCTCCCTGGCCGAGGTGACGACCGGGCTGCTCGGGAATCAACTCGTCGTGGACGAGTCCCTGCCGCTCGTCGTGACCGGTCGCGCTCCGTGGCGCACCGACATCGAGGCGAAGGGCGTGACCGTGACGCTCCGCGCGATCCCCCTGCGCGACCACGGGGAGCGCATCGGGGCGATCGTGCTCTGCCGTGACGTCACCGAGCAGCGGCACCAGGAGCGCGAGCTCATCACGAAGGACGCGACGATCCGCGAGATCCACCACCGCGTCAAGAACAACCTGCAGACGGTCGCGTCGCTCCTCCGCATCCAGGCGCGTCGCACGCATTCGGAGGAGGCCCGGGAGGCCCTGCAGCAGGCGATGCGTCGGGTCGCCGCCATCGCGGTCGTCCACGACACGCTCTCGACCGGTCTCAGTCAGAACGTGGACTTCGACGACGTGTTCGACCGCGTGCTCATGCTCGTGACCGAGGTCGCGGCGAGTCACAACACGACCGTGCGCCCCAAGAAGACGGGCGAGTTCGGTGTGCTCCCGAGCGAAGCGGCGACGCCGTTGGCGCTCGGCCTCACGGAACTCGTGACGAACGCGGTGGAGCACGGGCTCGACGGCCGTGACGGCGAGGTCGAGATCGTGGCCGACCGGTTCGAGGACCACCTCGAGGTGCAGGTGCGCGACAACGGGCGCGGACTCCCCGAGGGCAAGGTCGGTGCGGGACTCGGCACGCAGATCGTGCGGACCCTGATCCAGGGCGAACTCGGCGGCACGATCGACTGGCACACCTTGGTCGGCAGCGGTACCGAGGTCACCATCGGCATCCCCTTCCGGTGGTCGGAGCAGTCGTAGGGCTTCGGCCTCGGGATCGCGCGGGGTCCGAGTCGAGGGACGACGGGCGCGGCAGGACGACGTGGGGTGGAACGACGACGGCGCCCGGTCCCCTGGGGGACCGGGCGCCGTCGGCGTCGGAACGGGTGCGCTCGGTCAGGAGGCGCGACGTGCGCGGGCAGCGCGGCGCTTGAGCGCGCGACGCTCGTCCTCGCTCAGACCGCCCCAGACGCCCGAGTCCTGCGAGGTCTCGAGCGCGTACTGCAGACAGGTCTCGGTGACGGTGCACCGAGCGCACACCGACTTCGCCTTCTCGATCTGGTCGACGGCCGGGCCGGTGTTCCCGACCGGGAAGAAGAGCTCGGGGTCCGCGGTGAGGCAGGCGGCCTTGTCACGCCAATCCATGTGTTGATGCTCCTTAAATAGCTTCGAATCGCACGACGAACGGCCGTGGCGAATCAAGTGCAGGCGTGGGCCAGCTGGGCTGCAGCACTGCGGGGGGATTCTCTGTGGGGGAGAGAAAGACTCTGCGGGAGGCGCACACGTCATCGTGGCGTTCCATCGACCTCGAACATCGTTCCATACTGATATGGCCAAATCAAGGGTCGAGAGCTGGAGGAACGCTGTGTCGGATGCCCCACGCCCGGAGCGCCCCGAGGGTGCCGCTGATCGGGAATCACCTGATCGCGCGGCATTCCGGACGCCGACCGTGCTCGGTCTCGCGGTCGTCGTGGGGCTCGAGTTCCTCGCCGTGGCGGTGCTCACGGTGGTGCTCGTCGTCGACCTCGTGGTCGCCCCGCCGGACTCGGTCGTGAACGGTCTGGCGCTCATCGTCCTCGCCGCCGTCGCCGCGATCTGGCTGGGAGCGATGGTGCTCGGACTGGCCCGCGCCCGCTCCTGGGTGCGGAGCGGGGTCGTCGTCTGGCAGTTCCTCCAGATCGCCCTCGCCGTCGGTGCGTTCCAGGGCGTGTTCCGGGTCCCGGCGATCGGGTGGGTGCTGCTCCTGCCAGCGCTGCTCGCCCTGGTGCTCGTCTTCGCACCGGCGACGACGGCGGTGCTCGCCCGCCGCGACCTCGAGCGCTGAGGGCAGGGACTCAGTCCAGGCCGAGCTTCTTCCGCAGCGCGGCCACGTGCCCCGTCGCCTTCACGTTGTAGAGCGGTAGCTGCACGCGGCCGTCCTCGTCGACGACGATCGTCGAGCGGATCGTGCCCGTCGTGACCTTGCCGTAGAGGTTCCTCTCGCCGTACGCGCCGTACGCGCGGTGGACCGTCAGGTCCGGGTCGCTCAGGAGCGGGAAGGTCAGGGCCTGCTCGTCCTTGAACCGCTGCAGCGCGGGGAGGTCGTCCTTGCTGATGCCGAGCACCGTGTAGCCGGCGCCCTGCAGGGAGTTCATGTTGTCGCGGAAGTCGCAGGCCTCGGTCGTGCATCCGGGCGTCGACGCGGCCGGGTAGAAGTACACGATGACCTTGCGGCCCCGCAGGTCGCGCAGGCTCGTCGGCGTGCCGTGCTCGTCCGGCAGGGTGAAGTCGGGGGCGTCGGCCCCGGCGGCGAGACGTTCGGTCATCCTGTGCTCCTTGCGCGACGTGGTGGCGGCGCCCCGTGGTCCGTGGCGGCCGAGACCCATGCTATTGTTGTTCTCCGTTGCGGCGAGCCGCGACGGCACGCGCCTCTAGCTCAATTGGCAGAGCAACTGACTCTTAATCAGTGGGTTCTGGGTTCAAGTCCCAGGGGGCGCACCACCAGCCCCGGACCTCCCGGCATCAGCCGCAGGTCCGGGGCTTCGTCGTTGCCAGGCGCGGCCGTCGTCCCCCTCGATCGGGGGCGTCGTCCGGCAACCGCGGCGCTCGCGGGTCGCGCCGAGGGCGACCTGGACTCGGTGTAGCGTGCGTACCTCCGGGCGGGAGCAGGGGGGTGACGGGTGGGAACAGCGGACGAGGACGTGTCCGACCTCATCGCGGCGTTCGCCTCCGTACAGCGGGCGAACGCCGCCCTCATGCGGCAGCTGAGCCTCCTCGCGGGCGTGCACGAGAACGCGCTGCGGGCGCTCGTGCTCATCGACGACACGGCCCGGTCCACGCCGACCGAGGTCGCCGGGTTCCTCGAGCTGACCTCCGGTGCGGTCACGAGCATGCTCGACCGACTCGTGGCGGGCGGGTTCATCAAGCGGATCCCGAACCCGGCCGACCGGCGCGGGTCCCTGCTGACGCTCGAACCCGCGGGTCAGGCCGTCGTCGCGCAGATCCGGCGCCGCTACGAGGGGGTCATGCGGGCCGTCGACGCCGAGCACCGGGCCGGGCTGTACCTCGTGCTGAACGACCTCGCGACCGGGCTGCTCGAGCAGGCGCAGGGCGTCGTGTCCGACGCGGCCGCCGCGGGCGGAGACGGGACGTAGTCCCGGGACCGGCGGCGACCGCGGCGTGCGTCACGGTGCCGCGGCGTCAACGTCGGTCGAGCTCGGACGACCGCGCCCGGTACTCCGTCGCGTCGATCTCGCCGCGCGCGAACCGGTCCGCGAGGACGGCCCGGGCGTCGGAGCGAGCGCGCCACGGCCCGCGGCGGAGGACCCCGAACACGAGGGCGAGCACGACGAGGGTCGCGAGGAACACGACGGGGAACACGGCGAACGGGGCCACGGGTGGGCCGCCGTGCCAGGACGGTGCGGCGGCGAGTGCGGTGGTGAGTGCGGGTGTCATGGTGACCTCCTCGGTCGGTGGCTGGGCGTCGCTGGTGCGACCGGTCCAGGCTCCTGCTCCGCGGTCGTCCTGTCGTCCGCTCGGGGGACGCTCCTGGACGTGCTCCCGACGGCAGTACCCGAGGTCGTTCCTCCACACGCATCACGCCGGAGGGAGGAGTCCACGGACACCTCCCCGGGCGGACGACGGCGGCCCGGTCGGCACCTAGGCTTCCGGGCATGAGGAGACCCACCGAGACCGGGCGGCGGCGGTTCGCGCGCGTCGGCAGGGTGCTCCCGGTCGCGGCACTGCAACTCGTCGGCACCCTCGTCCTGTCGCGCTGGACCGGGCCTTCGCCCGGCACCGTGCCCGCTCATCCGGGACCGCCGTGGGGGCCGGGAGCGGGGGAGGCCGTCGTGGCGGCACCCGGTCCGCTCGCGATCGCGATGCTCGTCGCTGCGGTGGTCGTCCTGCCGTTCCGGTGGCGTTGGCCGGTCGTCGTCCTCGGCGTGACGCTGGCGACGACCCTCGGCTACGCGGTCCTCGTGAGCCCGCGGGGTCCCTTCGTGGCGGCCCTCACCATGGCGGCGGTGAACGCGTGGCTGTCGGGTCGTCGCCGTTCCGCGGCCGCGGCGGTGGCGATCGGCGCGTTCGCGCTCCCGTGGGTGGACCTCGCGACCGGGCGTTCGTCCGTCCTGCCCTGGGGGACGGCCACCGTCATGCTCGCGTGGAGTGGGCTCACGATCGCGCTCAGCGAGCTCGCTCGCGTCCGCGTGCTCCGGGCGGCCGAGGCCCGCCGCGCACGCGCGGAAGCGGTCCGGCGGCGCGCCGAGGACGAACGCGTCCGCATCGCTCGCGAGCTGCACGACTCGGTGGCGCACAACATGTCGCTGATCAACCTGCAAGCCGGGGTGGCGCTGCACCTCGGCGCCGACCTGCCGGACCCGACCCGGGCCGCGTTGACGAGCATCCGCGACGCCAGCCACGAGGCCCTCGTGGAGCTCCGCGCGGTGCTCGGGGTCCTCCGGAGGGTGGACGATCCCGACGCGGGAACGAACAGCGGCGGCGCGGGTGCGGCGACCGGGGACGGGGGCGTCGTGGTGCCCGAACGGTCCCCGGTGCCCGGCCTCGATCGACTCCGGGATCTCGTCCTGCGCGCAGAGGCGGCCGGACTCGACGTCACGCTCGACGTCGACGGCGACCTCGGCGCCGTCGACCGCATCGTGGATCGGACGGCGTTCCGTATCGTGCAGGAGTCGGTGACGAACGTCATGAAGCACGCGCCGTGGAATCGTGTCGCGGTGGTCGTCGGCACGTCTGCGGAAGTCCTCGACGTCACCGTGGAGGACCTGCCCGACGCGCGCTTGCGGAGGGGCCCTGCTGCACAGCCGGACCCGGCCGCGTCAGCCGCGTCCTCCGCGTCGGCCTCGGTGGACGCCCCGCAGGACACCCTCGACCGCGCCCAGGCCGGCCTCGGTCCGTCGGGCAACGGCATCATCGGCATGCGGGAGCGGGTGGCGGCGGTCGGGGGCGTGCTCGAAGCCGGCCCGGTCACCGGTGGCGGGTGGCGGGTGCACGCGCGGCTCCCGACCACCGGCACGACCACGACCACGACCACGACCACGACCACGACCACGACCACGGGCACGGGCACGGACATCTCGGACCGACGGACCGCTGCCCTCGAGCGAGGACAGGAGGCACACCGTGGATGACGCCAGCGAGGCGGCACCGCTCCGGTTGGTGATCGCGGACGACCAGGCACTCGTCCGCGGCGGACTGCGGGCGCTCGTCGAGTCCGAGCCCGACATGACCGTCGTCGCCGAGGCCGCCGACGGCGAGGACGCCGTGCGTGCCGCCGTGGAACACCACCCCGACGTCGTGCTCATGGACATCCGCATGCCCCGCGTCGACGGACTCGTGGCGACGCGGCGCATCGGTGCCGACCCGGCGCTCCGTGACGTGCGCGTCGTGGTCCTCACGACCTTCGAGGAGGACGCCTTCGTGTTCGAGGCGATCCGAGGCGGAGCGGCCGGGTTCCTGGTCAAGGACACCGAGCCGGCCGAGCTCCTCCGCGCGATCCGGACGGTGGTCGCGGGTGACTCGTTGCTCTCGCCGGGGGCGACCCGGTCCCTCGTCGCCGCCTTCGCCACGCACGCCACCCCGGCGGAACTGACCCCTGCACTCGACCGGTTGACCGACCGGGAGCGCGAGGTCATGCGCTGGGTCGCCGGGGGACTGTCGAACAGCGAGATCGCACAACGCCTGTTCATCAGCCCTGCGACGACGAAGTCACACGTGAGCCGGGCGATGGTGAAGCTCGGCGCACGGGACCGGGCGCAGCTCGTCGTGTTCGCCTACGAGACGGGCCTCGTCGCACCCGGCTGGTCCGGCTCCTGACCGCGTGGCCCCCAGCGCGGATCGGTAGGGTCGACCAGGCCGACGAACCGGAGGTGGTCGATGACGTCCTGGGTGGAGCACGCCCTCTGGTGGCACGTGTACCCGCTGGGGTTCGTCGGTGCCGACATCCGTCCGCCGGAGGCCCCCGCGCCGTCGGCACGGGAACGCCCGGTCGAGCACCGGCTCGGCCGACTCGAGGCGTGGCTCGACCACGTCGTCGACCTCGGGCTGAACGGCATCGCGCTGGGACCGGTGTTCGCGTCGTCGACGCACGGCTACGACACGCTCGACCACTTCCGGGTGGACCCGCGGCTCGGGGACGAGGACGACCTCCTCCGTCTCGTCGCCACGGCGCACGACCGCGGCGTCCGGGTGCTGCTCGACGGGGTGTTCAACCACGTGGGGCGCGCGCATCCGGCGTTCCGAGCGCTCGAGGAGGACGGACCCGCGGCCCCGACCGCCGGACTGTTCCGCGTGCGCTGGGACGGGTGGCGTCCCGGTGACCGCGTCGACGCGGACGTGTTCGAGGGACACGACCAACTCGTCGCCCTCGACCACGGCTCCTCGGCGACCGTCGACCTGGTCGTCGACGTCATGACCCACTGGCTCGACCGCGGCGTGGACGGCTGGCGCCTCGACGCCGCGTACGCCGTGCCGCCCGCGTTCTGGGCGGCGGTGTTGCCCCGCGTGCGAGAGCGGCACCCGGACGCTTGGTTCTCGGGTGAGGTGATCCACGGTGACGCCGCTGCCGTCGTGCGGGCCTCGACCATGGACTCGGTCACCCAGTACGAGCTGTGGCAGGGCATCTGGCACGGCATCGCGGACGGCAACTGCCACGAGCTCGCACACGCGATCCGCCGGCACGACGCGCTCCTGTCGACGTTCGTCCCGAGCACGTTCGTCGGTAACCACGACGTGACGCGCATCACCTCCGCGGTCGGTCCGCGGCACCTGCCGCACGCCCTCGCGGTCCTGTTCACGGTGGCCGGCGTGCCGAGTGTGTACGCGGGCGACGAGTACGCCTTCGGCGGCGTCAAGGAGGCCCGGGTCGGCGGCGACGACGCCGTGCGCCCGGCGTTCCCACCCGTGCCACCGGCTCCGGCCGACCTCGATCCGGAGGGCCGGGACGCGTTCCGCACGCACCAGGCGCTCGTCGCCGTGCGGCGTCGCCACCCGTGGCTGCACCGCGCGCACACGGACATCGTGCACCTCGAGAACACGGCGATCGTGCTCCGGACGGCGATCGGCACGGACGCGGTCGTCACCGCGCTCAACATCGGCGACGAGGCGGTGTCGCTGCCCGCTGCCGGGTCGACCACGGTCGAGGCGGGGGCGGGCGAGGTCGACCACGGTCGCGTCCGACTGGCGGCCTCCGGTTGGGCGGTGCTCGGCGGGTGACCGCTCGTCGCGTCTTCGGGCGAGCCTGCATGGCCGCCGTGCTCGTCGTGGCCGGCTGGGTGGTCGCCCCGTCCGTGGCGTCCGCCGCGCCGTCGGACCGACCCGCGTCGGCCGCCATCGGGAGGCTCGGTGTCGGGGGGCTCGGTGTCGGGAGGCTCGCCGTCGCGGCACCCGCGTCCACCGCGACGCGTTCGTCCCCGCCGGTCCGGCCGTTCCCGACCCGCGGGCGCCCGGACTACCAGCTCGGCGGCGCCTACCGTCCGCCTGCCGGCGTCACGATCGTCGAACGGGACAGCGCCGCGCATCCGGCACCGGGCACGTACGGGATCTGCTACGTCAACGGGTTCCAGACCCAGCCCCAGGACACCGCGTGGTGGCGGCGCGAGCACCCGAGGGACCTCCTCCGGACCGCATCGGGGAAACCGGTCAGCGATCCCGGGTGGCCGGACGAGGTCCTCCTGGACACCGGGACCGCGGCGCACCGTCGAGACGTCGTCCGGGTCCTGTCCCGCACCGTGGACCGCTGTGCACGTCGTGGGTTCGACGCCGTCGAGTTCGACAACCTCGACTCGTGGACGCGCTCGCGCGGGCGCCTCAGCCGCGCTGACGCCCTCGCCACCGCCGCGCTCCTGGTCGACGTGGCGCACCGGGACGGCCTCACCGCGGGGCAGAAGAACGCGCCGGGCCTCGGCACGCGGGGGCGGGACGTCGCGGGCTTCGACTTCGCCGTCGCCGAGGAGTGCGTGCGCTACGACGAGTGCCGTGCGTACACCCGCGTGTACGGCGGACGGGTGATCGACGTCGAGTACAGCGACGCGCTCCGCACGACGTTCGCCGCCGCCTGCCGTTCCGCGTCGCGGCCGCGCATGACGATCCTCCGCGATCGTGACCTCGTCACGCCCTCGCACGCGGCGTACCGGTACCGGCGCTGCCTCGTCGCCGGCTCGTGAGAGCATCGTCGCGCCCCCGCCCGCCGACAGGAAGCCGCTCCGTGCCCCGCTCCGACACCACCGCCACCGCCCTCGTCATCGGAGCCGGGATCGCCGGCGCCGCCACCGCGTTCGCCCTGGCGCGCCGTGGGGTGGCCGTGACGGTCGTCGACGACGGCGCGACCGGGCAGGCGACCGCGGCGAGTGCGGGGATCCTGCAGCCCTGGTCGTCCGCGGTCGACGGGCCGTTCCTCGACCTCTACGCGGCGGGCGCCGCGTTCTACCCGGACCTGCTCGCGCAGCTCGCCGGCGTCGGCGTGACCCGGACCGACCACCGTCGGAGCGGTGCGCTCGTCGTCAACGCCGACCCGGCCCTCCTGGACGCCGCGGAGGCCCGGGTCCGGTCGCGGGCGGCCGTCGCCGGGTCGGTCGTCGGCGCGGTGGAGCGCATCACGAACGTCGAGGCTCGACGACGCTTCCCTCCGCTCGCCGCGGGACTCGACGCGCTCTTCATCGAGGGCGGCGGACGCGTGGACGGCCGCACGCTCCGTGATGCGCTCCTCCTGGCGGCCGAGCGCCTCGGCGCGGTGCGGCGGGGCGGCCACGTCCGGTCGGTGCGCGTCGTGCAGGGCCGGCCGCTGGTCGACGTCGACGGCGCGGACACGACGGCGGACGTCGTCGTGGTCGCCGCGGGCGCGTGGTCACGGGACCTCCTCGCATCCACGGGTGTCGCCGTCCCGGTCGCACCGCAGCGCGGTCAGATCACGCACCTCCGCGTCGAGGGCGTCGACACGTCCGCCTGGCCCTCCGTCCACCCGTTGTCGCACCACTACCTCGTGGCGTTCGACGACTCGCGCGTCGCCGTCGGCGCGACCCGGGAGACCGGCAGCGGGTTCGACCCACGCGTCACCGCGGCCGGGCAGCTCCAGGTCCTGCAGGACGCGCTGGCGGTCGCGCCGGGACTCGCGGACGCGACGCTCATCGAGACGCGGGTCGGGCTGCGGCCCCTGCCCGACGACACCATGCCGGTCGTCGGTGCGCTGCCGGGTGCGCCGGGCGTCGTCGTCGCGACGGGGTACGGCGCGGCCGGACTGACGATGGGCCCGCTGCTGGGTGACGCCGTGGCCCGGTGGGTGCTGGGGGAACCGGCACCCGAGCTCGAGCACACCGCGCCCGGACGCGCTGGCGTCCCTGGCACCGACGCGCGCTGATCCGCCGGTCGTCCGGTCAGACCCCGCCGCAGGTGATCGCGCGGATCGTCGCGGCATCCCCGCCGCCGACGCCGCCGACGAACGCGGTGGTCGGCGTGCCGTCGGTGAGGGCGCGTCGGGCCGTCGACCACGACGGGCCGAGGAACGCGAGCATCGCCGCGCGATCGCGCGTCCAGAAGCGCCATCCGCGTGGCGCGGCCGGGAGGCCCGGTGCCGGGGACCAGCCCTCCGGCGGCTCCCACAGTTGGTGCAGGGCGACCCACTCCGCCGACGGTTCGGGCCACCCGAGCGGGCGGCGGAACCGGAACGGCGGGGCCGCCGCTCCCGCGGGCTCGGACGGGACGGCGGTGTCACGGAGTTCCCCCATGCGGCGACCGTACCGGCGCCTCCCAGGTGCCGCGCAGGCCCCTCTTCGGGGTCGACGTCCCGTGCGGTCCGGACGCGTCCTGCACGACGAACGACGACGGCCCGCCACCGAGGGGTGGCGGGCCGTCGTCGTGGTGACGGTGCTGCGGAGTCAGCTCCGCGTGGTGCCCGTCGTGCCGGTGGTGCCGCCGTCGCCCTCGAGCTCGATCTCCTCGTGCGCGACGTCCTCGGTCACGTTCTGCTGCTCGGTGACGGTGTCCTTGCCGAGGCGGACGCGCTCGACCGGCACGGTCTCCTTGTCGACGACGACGCGCTCCTCGCTGAGGGTCACCTCGTGCTCCTCCTCGCTGAGCTCCGGGCCGTCGGTCGCGGCGCCGACGTTCGCGTCGGTGATCGGCTCGCGCTCGAGTCGGACCTCCTCGTGCTGGACGGGGACGGTGACGTTCTGCTGCTCGGTGACGATGTGCTTGCGGAGGCGCGCACGGCCGGTCTGGACCTGCTGCGTGCCGACCTGGAGGTGCTGCTCCGAACGGGTCATGGCGTCGTCGGTGTCGGGGCCGGAGGTGTCGTGGCCGGCGCCCTCGAAGCCCGTGGTGCCGGTGCCGACCGTGCCCGTGGTGTCGGTGCCGGTCGTGGTGGTGTCGGTGCCGGCGTAGGTGTCCGTCGTGCCGGTGCCGCCGGTGATGCCGTAGTACGAGAACAGGGTGTTCTCCTCGTCGATGCCGAGCTGGCCGTCGGCGTCCACCCGCGGGGCGTCCTTGATCTTGGCCTTCTCGTACCCGACCGTCAACGTGCCGTTGCTGTAGTTCGCGTTCTCCAGCGGGACGAAGGACTCGGAGGTGCCGAAGAGTCCCGTCGAGACGCTGGCGAACAGCGGGTGACCGTCGTTCTGGTCCACGTAGACCTGCTTAACGGTGCCGACCTTGTCGCCGTCGCGGTCGATGACCGTCGCGTCGAAGATGTCGTTCATGGTGGTGGTGTCGATCATCGCGTTCTCCCTGATGTCGGTGGTGCTTCTCGGGTCTGCTTCTCGGTCTGCTCTGGAGCGCGTGGACGTCGGGCCCTGCGCCGGTGTGATCGCGACGCGCCGTACGGGCTGACGTCGACGCAGGCGATGCAACGCGTTCTCGGCCGTGCCGTCCCGCATGTCCGGGTGCCACCCATCGAACGGGGGACAAACGGAGCCGCTCGCGCACTTCTGCGGCCCGCGACGCGGCACCACGACGCATGTCGGACGATGTGGGGGACGTGCTCCTCCTGTTGCTGATCCGTGCCGGACCGATCCGCGTTCCCTGGCGTTCCCGGTGCCTGGGAGGATCAGACGCATGGCCTCCTCGACCTCGACACCCGTGCCCACCCGCCGTTCCGTCACCGTGCTCGCAGGCGGCGTCGGCGGGGGACGGTTCGCGCGCGGCGTCCGGCACCTCGCCCGGCAGCAGGACCTCGACGTCACGGTCGTGGTGAACACGGGCGACGACCTCTGGCTCACCGGCCTGCGCGTGTGCCCCGACCTCGACTCCGTCATGTACGCGCTCGCCGACGCGAACGACACCGAGCGCGGATGGGGGCGTGCCGGTGAGTCCGAACGCGTCAGCGCCGAGCTCACCGCCTACGGCGTGGGGTGGCCGTGGTTCACGCTCGGCGACCTCGACCTCGGCACGCACATCGCGCGCACCGCGATGCTCCGCGACGGCGACGACCTGACCCGGGCCACGGCGCGGCTGGCAGCGCGGTGGGCCCTCGACGTCACGCTCCTGCCCGTGACCGACGACGAGGTCCCGACCCTCGTCGACGTCGACCGTCCCGACGGCACCCGGGACCGCATCCACTTCGAGGAGTGGTGGGTGCGCCACCGCGCCGCGATCCCCACGCACGGGTTCGTGCAGCAGGGCGTCGAACGGGCGTCGGTCAGTGCGGCGGCAGCGGCGGCGATCCGTGGTGCCGACGTCGTGCTCCTCGCGCCGTCGAACCCGGTGGTGTCAATCGGCACGATGCTCGGCGTGCCAGGGGTCCGCGAGGCGCTCGCCGCGGCCCGGGGTCCGGTGGTCGGCGTCGCCCCGGTGATCGGAGGTCGACCCGTGCGTGGCATGGCGGACGTCTGCTGTGCGGTGGCCGGCGTCGAGGCGACGGCCGCGGGGATCGCACGGCACTACGGCGCCCGGCGGGACGGCGGGCTGCTCGACGCCTGGCTCGTCGACGAGGTGGATGCCGACGCGGCGGCGGAGCTCCAGCGCGACGGGCTCCCGGCGCGGGCCGTCCCGCTCTGGATGACGGACGACGACGCCACGGCCGACATGACGCGGGCCGCGCTGGCGCTCGGCCTGGAGGCCCGGGGAGCGTGAGCGGAGCGGATGGTCGTCGCGGATCCGCAGCCAGCGTCATGACCTGACCGCCCGTACGATCGAGCCGGAGCCCGGACCGCGGATGCATCAGGCGTACGGGCCCCCACGACAGGAGGACGCATCCCGTGACCGGACCGACCATCGGCTACGCCGCCATGCTCGAGCAGTTCCACCCGACCGAGGCCGTCGCGCTGAGCGAGTACGCCGAGCAGCACGGGTTCTCGGGGGTGATGGCCGCCGACCACTTCCAGCCGTGGGTCCCCGCGCAGGGTCAGAGTTCGTTCGTGTGGAACGTGCTCACCGCCATCGGCGAACGGACCCGGGGGGACATGGGGCCCGGCGTCACGGCTCCGACGTTCCGCTGGCACCCGGCGATGGTGGCCCAGGCGTCCGCGACCCTCGCCGCCATGTACCCGGGCCGGCACTGGCTCGGACTCGGGTCCGGCGAGGCGCTCAACGAGCACGTCGTCGGGCAGTACTGGCCCGAGACGCCGGAACGCATCAACCGCATGTTCGAGGCCATCGACGTCATGCAGAAGCTGTTCCGGGCCTCGGCCGCGGGCAAGGACGTCAAGCACTCCGGCACCTTCTTCAAGCTCGAGTCGACCCGGCTGTGGACCATGCCCGAGGTGCCGCCGGAGATCCTCGTCGCCACCGCCGGTCCCGTGACCGCCAAGCGCGCCGGGCGGACGGTCGACGGCCTCATCACGGTGGGGGCACCGCTCGAGAAGATCGCGGGCCTGTTCGCCAAGTTCGACGAGGGCGCGCGCGAGGCCGGCAAGGACCCGTCGACCATGCCCCGCGTCCTCCAGGTGCACCTGTCCTGGGCGCCGACCGACGAGGAGGCGCTCCGGAACGCGATGGTCGAGTGGCCGAACGGTGGCATGAAGTTCCCGAAGGCCGACATCCGCTCGCCGTTCGAGTTCGAGCAGATGGCCAAGCTCGTCCGCCCCGAGGACTTCGAGGGCCGCATGGTCATCTCGAGCGACCCGGACGTGCACCTCCGGGCGTTGCAGCGGTACGCGGACCTCGGCTTCGACCGGATCTACCTGCACAACGTCGGGCGGAACCAGCGAGAATGGATCGATGTGTTCTCCGACGCGGTCCTGCCGAAGCTGACCAGGTGACCCGGTTCACCGTCTTCGCCATCCACGGCGTGCCCGAGGTCGTTCCGGGTGCCGACCTCGCCGCGCTCATCGGTGACGCCATCGCCGCGGACCCCGAGCAGGCGCTCGCCGACGGCGACGTCCTCGCGGTGACGAGCAAGGTCGTGTCGAAGGCCGAGGGGCGGACGGCCCCCGCCGCCGATCGTGACCGCGTGATCACCGAGGAGACCGTCCGCGTCGTCGCCGAACGTCCCACCCCCGACGGGCGGGTCACCCGGATCGTGGAGAACCGGCTCGGCATCGTCGGTGCCGCCGCCGGGGTCGACGCCTCGAACACCGCCGACGGCACCGTCCTCCGTCTGCCGGAGGACCCGGACGCCTCCGCCCGCCGCATCCGCACGGCCCTGGAGGCCCGCTTCGGCCTCCGCCTCGGCGTGGTCGTCACCGACACGCTCGGGCGGGCGTGGCGCACCGGGCAGACCGACGTCGCGATCGGCGCGAGTGGCGTCCGGCTGCTCGTCGACCTCGCCGGGACCCTCGACGCGAGCGGACGGCCACTCGGGGTGACCGCTCCGGCGGTCGGCGACGAGATCGCCGCCGCGGCAGACCTGGCCAAGGGCAAGGCGACGGGCCTCCCGGTCGCGGTGGTCCGCGGACTCGGGCACCTGCTCGACGCCGACGCGCCCGGCGCGCGGGTGCTCCAGTACCCGGCCGAGCGCGACTGGTTCCGGCGTGGTTCCGCCGAGGCGCACCGCGACGGCTACGAGGCCGGTCTGGCCGCGGCCGCGGCCGCGGCCGAGCAGGCCCAGCAGACCCGCACCCACCGGATCCTGCCGCCCACCGAGGTGCCGTGACCCCGGACTGGACCATCGTCGTCCCGGTCAAGGGCACGGCGGGGGCCAAGACGCGACTCGCGGCCACGCCCGAGCAGGCCCTCGCCATCGCGCTCGACACGGTCGCCGTCGCCGCCACGGTCGCGCCGGTCGTGGTCGTGACCCACCCGTCGTCCGCGCCGGCCTTCCACGCCCTCGCCGTCACCGTGGTCGAGGACCCGGGCCGCGGCCTCGACGCCGCGGTGCTCGCGGGCGTCGCGACGTGCGCACACGGCCCGACCGCAGTCCTCCAGGGCGACCTGCCCGCACTCGACGCGGCGCAGCTCCGTGCCGCGCTCGCGGCGGCGGCGGCGTACCCGCGCGCGGTGCTGCCGGACGCCGACGGGACCGGCACCGTCCTGCTCACGGCACTCCACGGCCACGACCACCGCCCGCGGTTCGGACGCGGCTCCGCCCGCGCCCATCGGGCCCAGGGCTACACGGAGCTCGACCTGCCGGGCCTCACCGGCCTCCGACGTGACGTCGACACCCGCGCGCACCTGGCCGCCCTCGGGTCCGGCCTGGGGCCGCGGACGCTGGCGGCGTTCGCCCGGTCCTGATCCCGCACCACCACGACGATCCGCTGCGCACTATGGTGAGCCCGTGCGGTGGTCCCCGGGCGAGGCGGATGGAGCACGCGCTGCTGCATCCTCTCCGGGGCTACCCCGGGGCACGCGGATCGACCAGGAACACACGCCTCAGGAGCTCGGGCGCGCTCCGCGCGCTGACGCTCCCGAACGGCACGACGAGTCGTCCGGGGACCACCAGCACGCCGACCCGCCACCGACCTCGCGGCTCGTCGCCCCGGAGCGGTCGGCCGGTCTCGTCGAGACGGCGATCGCGCTCGCGGACGGCTTCCTGGCCGCGTCGGCGTGGCGACCCGCGGAGCTCTCGGCCGCCGGCACCACGACGGTCGGACGCCGTCCGGGTCTGGTCGAGCCCGCGGTCGCGGCCGTCCTCGCCGTGTACCCGCGCGCCCCACGGGACGCGCCGCGTCGGCTGGCCGGGGTCCTCGCGTCCGACCGCTCGTTCACCGCGGCGTTCGCACGCCTCACAGCCCGCCGGCCCGTGCGGCTCCGGGTGCGCACGGTCGGACCCGTGGTCGCGGCTCCGGTCGCGGCGCACGTTCCCGTCGTCGACGCGTTGCCCGATCTCGCGGCGCTGCTCGGTGTCACCACCGAGCGGCTGCTCTGGTTCGCCGACACCCGCGGGTGGAACCGTCGGGTCCCGGCCGGGAGTCCGCTCCACCACTACGAGCACCGGTGGGTCCAGCGCCCGGGACGGACCCCACGGTTGCTCGAGGCGCCGCTCCACCAGCTCCGGACGATGCAGCGGGTGGTGCTCGACCAGGTGTTGGCGCCCCTCCCGCTGTCCGACGCGGTGCACGGCTTCGTGCGCGGTCGCAGCGCGCTGTCCGGTGCCGAGGTCCATGTCGGGCACGACGTCGTCGTGAGCGCCGACCTCGTGTCCTTCTTCGCGGCCGTCCCGGCCTCCCGCGTGTACGGGATCTTCCGCCGGGTCGGGTACGCCGAACCGGTGGCGCACGTGCTCACCGGACTGTGCACGCACGTCGTGCCGGACGCGGTGCTCCGCGCGATGCCGCCGGGCGGGGACCTCGACGAGCGGTGGGCGCTCCGCCAGGCCCTCGCCACGCCACACCTGCCGCAGGGTGCGCCGTCCTCGCCGGCGCTGGCGAACCTGTCGCTCCGCCGACTCGACGCCCGGCTCGCCGGCTGGGCGCAGGCCGCGGACGCCGTCTACACGCGGTACGCGGACGACCTGGCGTTCAGCGGCGACGGCGCGATCGCCGCGCGACCCGACGCGTTCCTGCGCGGCGTCGACCGGATCGTCGCCGACGAGGGGCACGCGCTGAACCCCCGGAAGACGCGCGTGCGGCGGCAGGGGGTCCGCCAGTCGGTCACGGGCGTGGTCGTGAACGCGGTGCCCGGCGTCGGCCGACGCGAGCTCGACCGCCTCCGAGCGGTCCTGCACAACTGCGTGCGGTACGGACCGGCGTCGCAGGACCGCGGCGACCACGCCGACTTCCGCGCCCATCTGGAGGGACGGGTCGGCTGGGTGGAGCAGGTGCACCCGGCGCGCGGAGCGGCGTTGCGAGCAGAGTTCGAACGGATCGCGTGGTGAGCGCGCGATGCGTCTCAAGCCGCTCGTCCGGGGAGCGGCTGGGTGGCCAACCGCTCGAGGGTCCGCCGGAACGCGCGCGCCGTCCCCGGCCAGAGCAGGGTGAGCCGGCCGCTCCGCTCGTCGACGTACCAGCTGCGGCACCCGCCGGTCAGCCAGACCGTGCCCGCGGCCATCGCGTCGAGGTCCGCGGTCCATCGGCGCTCGGCGTCGGCGTCCACCTCGACCGTGCGCGCACCGTCGGCCCGCGCGCGTCGCAGGACCGCGACGACGAACCGTGCCTGCGTCTCGATCATGTCGACGGCGCTGTTGTGGCCGAGCGCCGCGTTGGGCCCGTCGACGACGAACAGGTCGGGGAACCCGGCCACCAGGGTCGTCGCCCAGGCCGTCATCCCGCCGCCCCAGTGGTCGGCGAGCAACAGGCCGTCGCGGCCCCGCACGCGTCGGGCGACGGGCGGGTCGGTGGCGGCGAAGCCCGTCGCGAGCACGATCACGTCGACCGGGTGCCGGCGCCCCGAGTCGGCGACGGCCTCCGTGTCGTCCACCGCGACGAGCGCCGACGACTCGAGCACGGCGCGACCGGACGCCAGCGCCGGGTAGTAGTCGTCCGAGAGCAGGACCCGCTTGCACCCGATCTCGTGGTCCGGGGTGAGCGCGCGTCGCATCGCCGGGTCGGGCACCTGCGCGGCGAGGTGGTCGAGCGCGAGCCGACGCAGGGCGTCGCGGGCGGCGCCGGGAGCGCGGCGGGCGACGTGCCCAGCCTCGGCCTGGTCGAACAGCGTGGCGCGCTCGCGCGCGAGGAACGCCGGGTCGGCCGCGGCGTGCTCGCGCTCCGTCGTCGGCACCGCCTCGTCGTTCCGCGGGACGACGTAGGGCGCCGAGCGTTGGAACACGACCGTCCGTGCCGCCTCGACCGCCACGTGCGGCACGAGCTGCACCGCCGATGCACCGGTACCGATCACCGCGACCCGCGCGCCCGCCACCGACGTCGTCGGGTCCCACGCGCTGCTGTGGACGACGGTGCCGGGGAACCGATCGAGCCCCGGCACGGCCGGCAGCCGGGGTTCCGACAGCCGGCCGGCCGCGAGGACCAGCGAGCGGCACCGGACCACCCCGCGGCTCGTGGTGAGGACCCAGCCGGCCGCGTCCTCGGGTCCCTCGTGCCACCGCGCGTCGAGCAGTTCGGTGCCGAAGCGCACGTGGGGCGTCACGCCCTCGGCGCGGGCCACGCCCTGCAGGTATGCCTGGATCTCCGCGCCGGGCGCGAACCGGCGGCTCCAGTCGGGGTTCGGGCGGAACGAGAACGCGTAGAGACGGGCGGGGATGTCGCATGCCACGCCGGGGTAGACGTTGTCACGCCACGTCCCGCCGACGTCGTCCGCGCGCTCGAGGACGACGAGGTCCCGGTGTCCCGCCCGCAACAGGCCCGACGCCACCGCGATCCCGCCGATGCCGGCCCCGACCACGACCGTGTCGACCACGGCGGGCAGGGTGTGCGAGGGCGACGGTGCGACCGGCCCGGTCACGCGGGGGAGCCCTCGCCCTCGCGCGCCACGGCCCCGTAGTCCGTCCGTCGCTCCCGCAGGGGACGCCCCGCGGCTGCCGCGAGGGCCTCGAGGTCCCGCCGTTCGAGCACGAGGCCCGCCTCCGGGCCGGCTGACGGTCGGAGCGCGCCGTCGAGCAGGACGCCGCCGACGTCGTCCGCGCCACCTCGGAGCACGTCGGCCGCCGTCGCGAGCCCGAGCTTCGTCCACGCCGCCTGCACGTGGTCGATCCGCCCCGCGAGCAGCAGCCGTGCGACCGCGATGACCGCGCGGGACTCCGACGGTGTCGGACCGGGCCCGGCGACCGCCGCGACCGCGGCGGGTGCGTCCGCCGGGACGAAGGGCATCGGGATGAACTCGGTGAACCCGCCGGTGCGGTCCTGCACGCGCGCGATCGTCCGGAGGTGCGCGACGACCTGTTCTGGCGTCTCGACGTGCCCGTAGACCAGGGTCGCGGTCGAGGGCAGACCGGCCGCGTGCGCGGCGCTGATCGTCTCGGACCAGGTCGTCGCCGGTGGGTCCTGCCCCTCGCTGAGCACGGCGCGCACGTCGTCGTCGAGGACACGGGCGGCCGTGCCGGGCACGCTCGTCACGCCGGCGTCCCGGAGCATCCGGAGGAACCCGGGCAGGTCGACCCCCGCACGGGCCGCGCCGTCGACGAGCTCGGGTGGCCGGAAGGCGTGCACCGACAGGGCGGGGGCCGCGCGACGGACCGCGCGGACGACGTCGGTGTACACGGCAGCCGGGAGGGCCGGGTCGGGTCGTCCCTGCAGACACACCTCGGTCGCGCCGAGCGCCGCCGCCTCGGCGGCCAGTGCTGCGACGTCGTCGACGCTCAGACCGTCCCCCTTCCCGGCCTCGTCGTCGTCCCCGACGAGCCGCGCGGTGTCGATGTTGCGGTTCACGACGTGGGTCACGGCGTCGAGTCCCGCCGCGGCCCGAACGCGGTCGGCGAGCTCGGCGAGCGCGTCGAGCTGCGCGCCACGGGCGGTGAGCAGCACGGCGGCGTCCTCGTCCGTGATCGCGGACGGGTCGGTCCCGACGGCGACGGTCGCCGCGGCGAGTGCGGCGTCGACCCGGGGATCGCCGACGGGCGGTGCCGCCGCGTCGCGCCCGAGTCGCACCGGCGCGCCGTCGTCGCGGGTGGCGGACCGACCGCGGACGGGTGCCTGCTCGTCCGCGAGCCGGGTGACGGGGTCCTGCAGGGCCTCCAGAGCGGGTCGGACGGCGTCGTCGAGCCAGCGGTCGGCGTCGGCCAGGTACCGCGGGTGGGCGGTGAGCCGTTCGCGGAGCGTGTACCCGGACCGGGCGGTGAGGTCCGCGAGCGTGTCGAGTTCCGGCCACGGCCGCTCCGGGTTGACGTGGTCGGCGGTGAGCGGACTGACGCCGCCCCAGTCGTCGACGCCCGCGCGGACGAGCAGGTCGAGCTCGGCCGCGTCGGTGAGGTTCGGCGGCGCCTGCACGGTGGTGTCCGGCCCCATCACGACGCGCGCGACGGCCACGGCGGCGACGTACTCGACGAGGCCGAGGTCCGGTTCGTTCTGCATCGCCGTCCGGGGCTTCGCGCGGAAGTTCTGGACGATGGTCTCCTGCACGTGCCCGTACCGCTCGTGCAGCCCGCGGATGGCGAACAGGGCCTCGGCGCGGTCGTGGTGGTCCTCGCCGATCCCGAGCAGGACGCCCGTGGTGAACGGGATGCGGGAGCGTCCGGCGTCCTCGATGACCCGGAGCCGCAGCGCAGGGTCCTTGTCGGGGGACCCGTGGTGCACGCCGCCGGGTTCGGACCACAGCCCCGTCGCGGTCGTCTCGAGCATCATCCCCATGGAGCCCGCGACCGGGCGGAGGCGCTGCATCTCGGCCCAGGACATCACGCCCGGGTTGAGGTGCGGGACCAGCCCGGTCTCCTCGCGGACGAGCCGCGCCATGGCGTGCACGTAGTCGAGCGTCGAGTCGTACCCGTGGTCCGCGAGCCACGTGCGCGCCGCACGCCAGCGGTCCTCCGGGCGGTCGCCGAGCGTGAACAGGGCCTCCTTGCAGCCCATGTCCGCACCCGCACGGGCGATCGCGAGGATCGCCTCCGGCTCCATGTACGTCGGGATGCCGCGCGTGGCGAGGCCCCCGGGGGTGTCGACGAAGACGCAGTAGTGGCAGCGATCGCGGCACAGCTGCGTGATCGGCAGGAACACCTTCTTCGAGTAGGTGATGACGCCGGCGCGTCCGGCACGCTCGAGTCCGGCGTCCCGGATCCGGGAGGCCACGGCGAGCAGGCGGTCGAGGTCGCGACCGCGGGCTCCGAGCAGGGCGGTGGCGTCGTCCACGTCGATGGGCTCGTCCGACTCGGCGCGATCGAGGGCCCGGTCGAGCGCCGGGGAACCGGGGGCGCGCCGGTCCGGGATCGGGACGGCGGTGGGGACGGGCACGGATGTGGGCACGGTCATGGCGGGCTCCCGGACGGCGTGGGCGGCGGACCGGTGCTCGACGGAGCACCCCGGACCCAAATCGAGGCCCGATCGGTGACTCCACCGATGCTAGCCGGGCCGGCGGGCGCCGCCGTCCGCCGGGCCGGCGGGCGCCGCCGTCCGCCGGGCCGTCAGGTCGCCGAGGTGAGGTGCTGCCCGAGGAAGGCGACGTGGTCGGGTGCCAGGCGCCTCCAGAACGCCATGTCGTGGCCGCCGGCCTCGAACCCACCGGCCGGACGACGGGTGAATCCGTCGACGTACGTCCGGACCGCCGGTTCGAACCCGTCGCCGGTGCCGCAGTCGATCCGCACCGGGATGCCGTCGAGCGCGCGCTGCCGGCCCGTCACCGTGTTCGCGGCGAAGTCGGTCGGGTCGTCGAACGCACCGCGGGCGGTGGCCCCGGCGGTGGTCCACAGCGCGGGGGACAGCGCGGAGACGACACGGACGCGGTGGCGCCCGAGCACTCCCGCGAAGTGCAGTGCGCCGTACCCGCCCATCGAGTACCCGGTGAACCCGAGGCGGCCCGTGTCGAGTCCCTGCCGCGCGAGCAGGGGGAGGAACTCGTCGAGCACCATCGACGCGGGGTCGTCACCGTCGGCCCGCCGGTGCCAGTAGCGGTCGCCCCCGTCGACCGCGGCGATCGCGAAGGGCGCACCACCGTGGTCGACGTGCTCGGCGAGGAACCGGTCGAGGCCGAGCCGGTGCCCGAACAGGTCCGCGTGGTCGTCCCCGTACCCGTGGAGCGCGACGACGACGGGGAGCGCGTGGTCCGACGTCGGCGCCGCGACCGTCCAGCCCACCCGTCGACCGCGTCGTGCGCGCGAGGTGAACGAGCCCGAGCGCGTCGGGACGGGACGGACGTCCGGGATGCGCCCGGCGTGGCCGTCCAGGCCGAGCACCCGGTACAGGGTGGACCGCCCGGGGATCGCCCGGAGGTCGACGGCTGCACCGAGGGCACCGACCGCGGCGACGCCGACCGCCCCGACGACGAGTGACCGGCGCGTCACGACGGCGCGGCGGGATCCGGAGGGTGCGGCCATGGGGACGATCAGGCTCCGGTGTCCGGCGGCGCGACGTGGCGGGCGTGGTGCTCCGCCGGGACCCGTGTGCCACCGGCGTCCGTCGGGGCCCCCGAGGCGAGGTGGGCCGGTGTGTGGTCGTGATGCTGCGTGGGCTGGGCGGGGGCCGTGTGGTCGGCCGCGGCCGTGTGCTCGTCGTGCGGCGTGGGCTCGGTCTGCGCGTCCTGCCCGGGCTGCTGCCCCCGTCCGGGCTGCTGCCCCTGGCCGGGCTGCTGCCCCCGTCCGGGCTGCTGCCCCCGCGGGAGCACGAACACGAGCAGGAACGCGAGCAGCGCGAACGCCGCGCTGACGAGCATGGCGTGGGCCGCGGCGTCGCCGAACCCGGTGGCGAGCGCGGCCTTCGAGCGGCCGGACACCGTCAGCGTCCCGAACAGCACCGACCCGATCACCGCGATGCCGATGGCTGCGCCGACCCGCTGGATCGCGTTGACGACCGCGCTCGCGGCGCCGGCCTCGGCGGGGTCGACGGTCGCGACGATGATCTGCACGTTCGGGGCGATGAAGAACCCGTTGCCGACGCCGGCGATGAACAGCGGCGCCAGGAACTCCCAGTTCGTCAGGTCGGACGCGTCCGTGAGCTGCAGGACGAGCCAGGACCACACGAGACCGATCGTGACGAGCGCCGTGCCGAGCACGAGGACGTTGCGTCCGAGCCGGCCCACGAGCCGGGCGCTCTGCGACGAGCCGGCGATCGAGCCCACGGCGAACGGGGTCGCGACGAGCCCGGACTCGAGCGCGGTGTGGCCGAGGCCGCTCTGCCAGAGGAGCGAGATCGTGAAGAAGATGCTCGTGAACGCGGCGAAGTACACCAGGGCGAGGATGACGCCGCCCGTGAACGCCCCGTGGCTGAACAGGTGCGGTGGGACGAGCGGTGCCGCGCCCCGGCGGCTGATCCGGAGCTCCCACAGCGCGAACAGGGCGATGAGCACGACACCGGCCGCGAGCGTCAGGTAGGTCCAGAGCGGCCACCCCTCGTCCTGGCCCTGGATGAGCGGGACGAGCAGCGCGACGAGGCCCGCGGAGACGAGCAGGAGTCCGACGAGGTCGACGCCCTTCGCGCCCTCGCGGACGTCGAGGTCGCGTCGGGCCGGCAGGAGCGCGACGGCCGCGATGAGGGTCGCGATCCCGATCGGCACGTTGACGTAGAACACGGTGCGCCATCCGTCGGTGTCCCCGAACGCCTGGATGAGCAGACCACCGAGGATCGGCCCGAGCGCCGTGGACACCCCGATGACGGCACCCATGATCGCGAACGCACGTCCGCGCGTCCGCGGCGGGAACAGCAGCTGGATGAGGGCGGTGACCGCGGGCACGAAGATGCCGCCCGCGAGCCCCTGGACCACGCGGAACACGACGAGCCAGACGGCGTCCGAGGCGATGCCGCACGCGAAGCTCGCGGCGGTGAACAGCGCGAGCCCCGAGAAGAACACCCACTTGTGCCCGATGCGGTCGCCGACCCGTCCGGCCGGGATCAGCGTCAGCCCGAACGCGAGCGCGTACCCCGAGATGATCCACGACAGCGTCGCCTCGGACGCGTCGAGCGACTGGCGGATCGTCGGCAGGGCGACGTTCACGATGGTGGTGTCGAGCAGTGCGATGAACATGCCCGCGAGGAGCACGATCATCGCCTGCCAGGCGCGGCGGGGCACGGCGTCGGCGGACGGCTGCCGGGTGGTCGGTTCGGTCACGGGTCGCTCTCGGATCGAGGATGGGCGGTGCGCACCCGGCCCGGAGGGCGGGCGGTGCGGGGTCAGTCGGCGAAGATCTGCCCGACGGGCTCGCGCTTCTCGGCCTGGAAGCGGTCCTCGGCGCGACCCAGCGCCCAGTATGCCGACAGGGACATCGCGCGGCGCTCGATTCCCCAGCCGTCCTGCAGGATCGCTCGGATCGCCTGCATGGCGCCGCGCTCACCGTGCGCGAACACCGCGACCGGCCGGGAGGGCCGCGACAGTCCGCGAACGGCGTCCGTGAGCAGCGCCCCGGCTCCGGCGACGGCTCCGTCGGGCCCACGGCGGTGGAGCCACCGCACCACGACCCCGTCCGGGGCCGCGAGCGGGAGTTCGTCCTCGGGGCCGTCCACCTCGACGAACGCGCGTCCCGAGGCGGCGGCGGGCAGGGCCTCCAGGACGGCGGCCACGGCGGGCAAGGCGGAGTCGTCGGCCACGAGGAGGTGCCAGGTCGCCGGGTCGGCGGTGGGGGAGTGGCCGCCTCCGGGACCGGAGAGCGCGAGGGTGTCGCCCGGCCGTGCGGACGCGGCCCAGACGCCGGCGACGCCCGCGTCGCCGTGCACGACGAAGTCGATCGTGATGGTGCGGGCGACCGGGTCGACGGCGCGGACGGTGTAGGTCCGGCGCACCGGCATGTCCTCGGGCGCGAGTCGGCCGCGGAGCGCGTCGAGGTCGTACGGCGGGGTGAGGCCGAGGTCCGGACGCGCGAACAGGAGCTTGACGTACTTGTCGGCGGCGCCGAGCCGGTCGGGCGACGCCCCGGCGACGAAGTCGTCGAACGCGGGGCCGCCGAGGTGCACGCGGACCAGGTGCGGGCCGAGGCGCTCGGTCCGGTCGACCACGAACACGTGCTGGGCTCGGGCTGGCCGCGGCTGGGGTCCGGCGGCAGCGGGTGCGGGGGGAGTCGTCATCACCTGCAGTCTCCCAGCACATCCGCGGTGTGACCGGGCATTTCTCGGTCGATTCTCGGAGCCGCCGTGCGCGGGTACGGCCACTGAGGCGAACCCGCGTGTTCTCACAACCCGCCCCCGGCCCGCTCATGGGATCGACACAGCCTGAGACCGTTCGATCATCCCACGACCACCGGCAGGGTGCTGGCGTCGCAGCGGATCGGAGACCCCATGGCGATCGGGACGGTTGGGCGGGCAGCGCCCACACGGCGCCCCACCGAGCGGCAGCTCCGCCGGCGGCACCGGACGCGCCAGGTCACCGTCGACCTGCTCGTCGTCGCGGTGTGGGTGTCGGCCGCCATGGCGCTCGCGCTCTGGCTCACGGCGGTCCCGGTGCGGTGGGACGGCATCGGTGTCGTCGTCACCGACCTCGGGATCGCGGCTGGCCTCGTCGGGACCGACCTCGTGCTCGTGATGATCGTGCTCGCGGCCCGCATCCCGTGGATCGACCGCGTGGTGGGACACGACAGCGCGATGGCCGTGCACCGGTCCCTCGGCAAGCCGTCCCTGTACCTGTTGCTGGCCCACGCGGTGCTGCTCGTCGTTGGGTACGCGCTCGCGGCGCACGTCGATGTCCTCGCCGAGGGGTGGGCGCTCGTCACCACGTACGACGTCTTCCTCTCGCTGCTCGCGATCCTGGCGATGATCGCGGTGGTCGTGACGAGCGTCGTCGCGGTCCGGCGGTACCTGCCGTACGAGGGCTGGCACGCTGTCCACCTCCTCAGCTACGTCGCGGTGCTCATCGCTCTGCCACACCAGCTGTCGCTCGGCGGCATGCTCGCGCACGGCTCGTGGCAGCGCACGTACTGGATCCTCCTGTACGCGACGGCGATCGGCGCGATCGGCTGGTTCCGGTTCACCGTGCCCGCGATCCGGAGCGTCCGGCACCGCATGGTGGTCGAGCACGTCGAGCGCATCGCGCCCGACGTCGTGTCGCTCTGGATCCGCGGACGTCGGCTCGACCGACTCGGGGCGCGTGGCGGACAGTTCCTCATCTGGCGGTTCTGGTCCGGCGAGACCTGGTGGCACGCCCATCCGCTGTCGCTGTCGGCGGCTCCGTCGAGCACGCGGCTGCGGATCACCGTCCGGTCCCTCGGTGCCGGGAGCGGTCGACTCGCGACGCTCCCGCCCGGAACGCGCGTGTCGTTCGCCGGACCGTACGGTGTCTTCACGGAGCGCGCCCGGGCAGGCGACCGGATCGCCGTCGCTGCCTCCGGCATCGGCGTCACCCCGATCCGCGCGTTCCTCGACCACCTCGACGTGCCCCGGGGCGCCGTGACGATCCTCCTCCGCGCCCGGAGCGAGCGCGAGACGTACCTGTGGGACGAGGTGTTCCAGTGGGCGACCGACCACGGCGCCCGCGTGTACACGAGCATCGGACCGCGTGGTCCGGGTCCGAACGGGTGGCTCGCCGCCGCTGACACGGCGCGCGGGGTCAGTGCGGGCACCGTCTGGCCGGGCATCGCGGACAGTGACCTGTACATCTGCGGACCGGACGGCTGGTCGGACCTCGTCGAGGCGGACGCCCGACGCGCGGGTCTGCCCGCGGACCGGCTGCACCGCGAACGATTCGACTGGTGAGGAGAGGGTGGTCATGAGGAAACGGGCACTCATCGGCGGGGTCCTCGCGTCGGTCGCCGTGGTCCTGGGGTCCTGGGAGGTCGGGCAGCCACACACGACGACCACCACGACCACCCCGGCGGCCAGTGGCGACGATGGTGGTTCGTCCTCCGGCTCGTCGTCGTCCGGTTCGTCGTCGTCCGGCTCGACGAGCACGGCGACGTTCACCGACGGGACCTTCACCGGCTCCACGGTGTCGACCCGGTACGGCGACGTCCAGGTGGAGGTCACGGTGTCGGGCGGCAAGATCACGGCCGTGACACCCCTCCACCTCACCGACGCCGAGCAGCGCTCCGTCATGATCAGTGAGCAGGCGGCGCCGCTCCTCGAGGACGAGGTCCTCAGTGCCCAGTCCGCCGACGTCGACACCATCAGCGGCGCGACCTACACGAGCGACGCGTACCTGCAGTCACTGCAGGCGGCGCTCGACCAGGCGCGATGACGTCGATCGGGTCGGTGACACCGACCGGGGACGGCACCGGCGTCAGAGGCATCGACGCGCCCGACGGCGTGCGACTCGTCGTGCCGACGATGGGCACGATGGCGTCGATCCGGGTCGACGGACCCCGCGGCGACACCCGTGGCCTGGAGGGCCGGATCACCGCCGTCGTCGACCGGCTCGACCGCGAGTTCAGTCGCTGGGACCCACGCTCCCCGGCGAGCGACGTCGCTCACGGCCGACTCCGCCTCGGCGACACGAGCGCGGAGCACCGAGCCGTGTACGCGCTCGCGATCGACTGGCGGAACCGCTCGGGAGGCGCGTTCGATCCCCATCGACCCGATGGCACCGTGGATCTCGCGGGCATCGTGAAGGCGCTCGCGATCGAGCGGGTCGGCGCCGTGCTCGACGACCTCGACGCCGTGGGGTGGGTGTGCAACATCGGTGGTGACGTCCTCGTCGCCGGCACGACCATGACCGGGCGCCCCTGGACCGCGGGGATCGTCGACCCCGCCGACCGAACGTCGCTCATCCGTCGCGTGCGGCTCCTCGCCCGGCACCGCGCCGTCGCGACCTCGGGGACCGCGGAGCGTGGCGCGCACATCTGGTCTCCGCTCGACGACCAGCCGACGAGCGAGCCGTTCGTCCAGGCGAGCGTGGTCGCGGCCGACATCGTGACCGCGGACGTCCTCGCCACGGCCGTGATGGCCGGTGGTGCGACCGCCGCCGCGCTCGCCGCGTCCGAGCACGGGTGCGTGGTCCTCGCGGTGCGGCCCGACGGCACGACCGCGACGTGGGGGCTCGACCGACAGCTGCAGACCCGGCGCGGTGCCCACGCCGTCTAAGGGGGTACCGGGCGCGAGCACCGCGCGGGCGTCGCTTCCGCTGAAGGAGGGGCGACGGGAACGATCCTGTTCGTCCCGGACCAAGGAACCGCCAAGGAACCGAGCGGCGCCCGTTCCGGCAGGTCGTGCTCTCGGAGCGGACGCACCGAGCCGTCATACGGGTGCCACAGGCGGGAGCGGTGTCATCGATCCGAGCGCTTCGCGGCGCTGCACACGCCCGGAGGCCCGGGAGCACCACGATCAGGAAGACCAGCCATGACGAGCACGAACGACACGGACCGACGCCCCGACTGGGAGCACACGCCCGCTCCCGGGGTGGACCAGCGCCCGGCGCCCGATGCGATGTCCCGGGTGTCCGGCGGGGAGCGGCGTGGCGGCGTCCCGGGATGGAGCGAGGTGCCGTCGGTGCGCGTGCCGCCCGTGATCTTGCCGCCGACCTCGGTCAGGTCGTCGCGGCGCTGGTTCTGGCCGGCCGTCGTCGCTGCGGTCGCGGTCGTGGCCCTGTTCGTCGGTGGCGTCGGCGGGTACGTCATCGGGCATCGGTCGTCCGGCACGACGACGCAGCAGTTCCCGAGCGGCGGGACCGGCGGGTACGGCTCGCCGGGCGGTGGGACGGGGGAGCTCCCGGGCGGGACCGGGTCGGGTAGCGGCACCGGCACCGGAACCGGCACCGGAACCGGCACCGGTACCGGAACTGGCACGGGCACGGGCGCGGGCACCGGCACCGGAACCGGAACGGGTGCCGACGCCGGTGACGCCGGCACGTCCTCCTGACCGCGCCGGCGGCCGCCTCGGGTCAGACGACCGACCAGCCGCCGTCGCTCGGCAGGACCGCGCCGTTCACGTTCGCGGCGTCGTCGCTGAGCAGCCAGGTGATCGCAGCCGCGAGCCGCTCCGCCTCGGCGGGCTGGGGCACGGCGACCTGCATGATCGGACCGATGCGGCCGGCGGCGAAGTCCGATCGCATCGGGGCCTCGATGTTCGTCATGACCGCTCCGGGCGCGACGGCGTTCGCGCGGACGCCGCTCGGGCCGTAGAAGAAGGCGACGCTCTTCGTGAGGCCGACGACGGCGTGCTTCGACGTCGTGTAGGCGACGCCGGCGGCCGAACCGCGGAACGCCGCCTCCGATGCCACGTTGACGATCGAGCCCGCGCCGGCCGGGATCATGAGCCCGAGCACCGCGCGCGTCAGACGCATGGGCCCCGTCACGTTGACGCCCATGACGCGGTCCCATGTCGCGTCGTCGACCTCGGCCGGCGGCAGGAACGCGTCCATGATCCCGGCGACGTTCGCCAGGCCGTCCACGGTCCCGTCGGCGGCCGCGATGACGGCGTCGATCGTCGCGGCCTGCGCCACGTCGCCGACCACGGTGACGACGTCGTGTCCGGCCAGCTCGCCGCGCAGGGCGTCGAGTCGGTCGGCGACGACGTCGGTGGCGACGACGCGGGCGCCCTCCTGCACCAGCCGGGTGGCGGTGGCCCGGCCGATGCCGGAACCGGCACCGGTCACGATGACGGTCCTCCCGTCGAATCGCTTCGGGGTGATGGTCTGCGTCATGATTGCTCCTCGTCGAACGGGGCCGCGGGCCGGCCCGGAAGCAGTTATAGCACTCAGTGCCAAAAGGAGGCCTGGTGGCAGCAGCGAGGACGGGCCGCCCCGTTGAGGTGGACCCCGACCACGTCGCCGAGGTCGCGCTCCGGTTGTTCGCCGAGCGCGGCTTCGATGCGGTGACCATGGACGACGTCGCGGTGGCGGCTGGCGTCAGTCGCCGCACTCTCTTCCGGGTGTTCCGGACCAAGGACGACCTCGTCTGGGGCGGGACCGCCGAGGCGGCCGACCGGATGGCCGCCGAGCTCGCCGCGCTGCCGGACAGGGCCGACCCCTACGAGGCGATGCGGACGGCCCACGTGGCCGCGCTCACCTTCCCGTCGTCGCTCATCCCCGTGACGCGGGCCCGACTGCGTCTCATCGCGGACCACGAGCGATTGTCGGCCGGTGCCGTGACCCGGCTCGGCGCGGGCCGTGACCTCGTCGTCGGGGAGCTGCGCCGGCGGCTCGGACCGGACGCGTCGCCGCTGCTCCTCGAGGTCCGCACCAGCGCGATGGCCGCCGCGGTGTTCGCCGCGATGACCTTCTGGGCCCGACAGGACGGCGGCGATCCCGCGACCGTCGTGGACCGCGCCCTCGCCGGTCTCGTCCGGGACTGGTCGGCGGACGGCTGACGCCGCGAGGCCGGCGTTCGGGCGGCCCGGGTCCGCCGTCATCGGGCCGATCGACGTCGTCGACACGGGCGTGACCGAGTCGGCCGGGAGGACCGGGACCGGCTCCCGCAGGCCGGTCCCGTCCTCGACGGCTCGCCGCGGCCGCTGCCGGCTAGGAGCGGTCCTCGCGGCGGCGGACCTGTGCGCGCGGGTCGCGTCCCGTGACCGGGTACGGACCGGTGACGCCCTCCCGGAGCGACGCGATGCGGAGGATCCGGTCGCGCTGGAGGAACCACCCGACCACGAGCAGCGGGATGATCACCACGAGCGACGCGATCGTGAGCGTGCCGATCGGCCAGTCGATCGCCATGAGCACGAGCACGGACACCAGGAACGCGAGCGTCAGCCAGGACGTCACCGGGGCGCCCGGGAGCCGGAAGGTCGGCTCCTTCGCCAGGCCCTGCTTCGCCCAGACCCGGAGTCGCATCTGGCAGAGCATGATCGTGCCCCACGCGGTGACGATCCCGAGCGCCGACACGTTGAGGACGATCTCGAACGCCTGACTCGGCACGAACAGGTTGAGCACGACACCGGCGAGCGTGAAGCAGGCCGTGAGCAGGATGCCCGCGAACGGCACCCCGCCCTTCGACATCTTCGTCGTCCACTTCGGCGCGGAGCCGTTCATGCCCATCGAGTGCAGCGCCCGGCCCGTGGAGTACAGCCCGGCGTTCAGAGACGACAGCGCTGCGGTGAGCACGACGAAGTTCATGACGGATCCGACGACGTGCCCGACCTGCGGGTTGCCGATGGACGAGAAGAACGTGACGAAGGGGCTGACGCCCTCCTTGTAGGACGTGTACGGCAGGAGCAGCGACAGCAGGATGATCGAGCCGACGTAGAACACCGCGATCCGGAGCACGACCGAGTTGATCGCCCGGGGGATCACCTTCTCGGTGTCCTGCGTCTCGCCGGACGCCGTGCCGACGAGCTCGATCGCAGCGTAGGCGAACACGACGCCCTGCACGACGAGCACCGCGGGCAGGAGCCCGGTCGGGAACAGGCCGCCGTGGTCGCCCCAGATCGAGAAGCCGGTGTGGACGCTCGCGCCGCCGGTCTGCACCGGGAACGCGAAGAACAGCCAGATGAGTGCGATCACGAGGAACGCCACGAGCGCGGCGACCTTGATGAGCGCGAACCAGAACTCGAGTTCGCCGAACACCTTGACCGCCACGAGGTTCGCGGCGAGCACGACGAGCAGGGCCACCAGGGCGAGCGCCCACTGCGGGATCGCGCGCGTGCCCGCCCAGTAGTGCAGGTACAGGGCGACGGCGGTGGTGTCGACGATCGACGTCATGGCCCAGTTGAGGAAGTACATCCACCCGGCCGCGTACGCGAACTTCTCGCCGTAGAACTCGCGCGCGTACGAGATGAACGAGCCGGACGACGGACGGTGCAGCACGAGCTCGCCGAGCGCGCGGAGGATGAAGAACGCGAAGATCCCCGCGATCAGGTAGACGACCGCCAGCGCGGGTCCGGCGGAGTGCAGCCGACCGCCGGCGCCGAGGAACAGACCCGTGCCGATCGCTCCGCCGATGGCGATCATCTGGAGCTGCCGGGGCTTCAGGCCGTGCTGGAACCCCTCCTGCTCGTGGGCGAAGTCGTTGCCGGACGCCCGTCCGGTGTCATTCGCTGGTGGCCGTCCGGTGTCGCTGTGGTCCTGCGCGGTCATCCCGCCACCGTACCGAGGAGCTGCCGGACGTGCTCCCGGACCCGGTGGGAGGAGCGACGGTTGCGCGACGGTCGTCGTCCAGCCGTCACCACGTGTCAGCGTGGTTCCATGGACGGATGGCACCGCTCATCCGTCTCCTCGTCGCCGTCGGGTTCGCGCTGCTCCTGACCGCGGCGACGGCGCTCGTCCTCCACCTGGTGTTCCGAGCCCTCGCACGCCGAGGCCGATGGGCGGCCGTGCTGTCGCGCCGCACGAAGCACCCGACCCGGACGGTGCTGCTCGTCGCGTTCCTCTGGACCGCGTTCGCGTCCTCCATCCGGCCGGACGCCCGGCTCTACCCGTGGCGGGACGACGTCACCCACGGGTTCCTCATCGTGACCATCGCGGCGGGTGCCTGGCTGGCGTGCGAGCTCGCGATCTTCCTCGAGGACCTCGGTCTGCACCGCTACCGCGTGGACGTCCCCGACAACCGCGTCGCGCGGCGGATCCGCACGCAGGTGCTCATCATCCGGCGGCTCACCGTCGTCGTGGTCGTCGTCATCGCCGTCGGCTCCATCCTCCTGACGTTCCGGGGGATCGAGGCGGCCGGCGCGAGCGTGCTCGCGAGCGCGGGCCTCATCAGCGTCATCGCCGGCATCGCGGCGCAGTCCACCCTCGGCAACGTGTTCGCGGGCATGCAGCTCGCGTTCTCGGGCGCGGTCCGGGTCGACGACGTCGTGGTGGTCGAGCAGCAGTGGGGCCGGATCGAGGAGATCACGCTCACCTACGTCGTCGTGCACCTGTGGGACGACCGGCGCTTCATGCTGCCCTCGACGTACTTCACGACGACGCCGTTCGAGAACTGGACCAGGACGAGCAGCGAGCTCCTCGGGAGCGTCGACTTCGACCTCGACTGGCGGGTGAGCCCGGGCCAGATGCGGACCGAGCTCGACCGGATCCTGGTGACGACGGACCTCTGGGACGGGCGCACCAAGGTCCTGCAGGTCACCGACGCCGTGAACGGGCTCGTGCACGTGCGGATCCTCGTGACGGCGCACGACGCACCCGGCCTGTTCGACCTCCGCTGCTACGTCCGCGAGGAGATGATCGCCTGGATCCAGCGCACGCACCCCGATGCGCTGCCGCTGCAACGGGTCATGATGGTCGACCCGACGCCGGACCGACCGCGGTCGCGGCGCGAGCCGTCCACCGCCACGAGCTCCGCCCTGTTCGGGGGCGACGAGGGCAGCGACCGCGCCGCGCTCTTCACGGGACCGATCCAGACCTCCGGCATCCGGCCGGACCAGATCCCGCCTGCCGACGCCGCGTGGCAGCGTCCCCGGCGGGCGCCCCACGACCCGCGGGACGCTAGCGGACCTGCTGCCGGCCCTTGATCATCCGGTCGTCCTCGATGACGGTGCCGACCGCGACGATCGTCGTGGCGAGCCACGCGATCCACGTCAGGGCGAGGCGCCAGTCGCGCGGTCCCTTCCGCGTCGTCTGCAGGACGCTCCACCCGCTGAAGAGCGCGCTGAGCACCGATCCGTTGAACAAGAACTTCCGCACGTGTGCCTCCTGGTGTCGTTCCAGGCCACGCTACCCGTGGGTATGGTGGAGCGCCGTCCGCAGCGGACGGTGATCAGGACGAACCAGGAGGCCCCGTGCGTCAGGCCGCGGTCGGGGCGCTGCTCCTCGTCGCCGGAGCGGTGTGCGTCGTGGTCGGTGTCCTGCCCGTCCCCACGCTCCTCGCGCTGGCCCACCGGGTGGTCCCGGTCCTGGCGTTCGTGCTGGGCCTCACGATCGTCGCCGAACTCGCCGCGGACGCGGGTGTGTTCGACCGGCTGGCCGACCTCGCGGCCCGGGTCGGGCGTGGCCGGACCCTCGGGCTCTGGGCAGCCGTCGTCGTGCTCGCGGTCGTGTGCACGGTGTTCCTCTCGATCGACACGACCGCGGTGCTCCTGACGCCCATCGTCATCGCCCTCGCTCGGCGGGTCCAGCTGCCGCCGATGCCCTTCGCGCTCACGACCGTGTGGCTGGCGAACACCGCGTCGTTGCTCCTACCGGTGTCGAACCTCACGAACCTGCTCGCCGTCTCGCGCATCGGACTGGCGGGGCCGCCGGCGTTCGCGGGGCTCATGGCGCTGCCGGCGCTCGCGGGGGTCCTCGTGCCGTGCGTCGTGCTGCTCGTCGTGTTCCGTCACCGGCTGCGCGGCGGGTACGCGCCCCCGCCCGTGCGCCGACCGGAGGACCGCGTGTTCTTCATCGCGGCCTCCGCGGTCCTCGCGGCCCTCGTCGTGGCGCTGACCGCCGGCGTCACCGTGTGGGTCGCGGCGCTCGCCGCGGCCGCGGTCCTCGTCGTGGTCGCCGCCGTCCGCCGACCCGACGTGCTCCGCCCCGCTCGTGTTCCGTGGCAGCCGCTCGTCCTCGCAGCGGGGTTGTTCGTCGCCGTCGAGACCCTGCATGCGGTCGGCTCCACCGATCCGCTCGTCCGGGCGCTGCACGGCGGTGACGGCTTCGGGTCCCTGCTGGGGCTCGCGGGCGCGGGCGCGCTCGCGGCGAACGGGATCGACAACCTCCCCGCGTACCTCGTGCTCGAGCCGGCGGCGGGCAACGCGGCCGTACGGTACGCGGCGCTCCTCGTCGGGGTGAACGCCGGGTGCCTCGTGACGCCGTGGGCGTCGCTCGCCACGCTGCTCTGGCACGCACGGCTCCGCGCCGAGGGCATCGCGCTGTCGTGGGGTCGCTACGCGGCGCTCGGGTGCGTCGTCGCCCCGCTCACCGTCGTGGCGGGCGTCGCGGCGGTCCTCGTCGCCCGCTGAGCACCGGTGGCACCCCCGGCGTGGGCCGGTCGTGCCGTCGTCGGCGTCAGAGCCAGTCGCGCCGACGGAACACGGTGTACAGCGCGACCGAGGACACGACGATGAGCACGGCGGACGCGACGAGCCCGGACCAGGCGCCCTCGCCGGGGAACTTGATGTTCTGCCCGAACCACCCGGTGATGGCGGTCGGGATCGCGATGATCGCCGCCCAACTCGTCACCTTCTTCATGACCAGGTTCATGCGGTTCGACGCGAGGTTGAGGTTCGTCTCGAGCACGCTCGACACCGACTCACGGAGCTGGTCGACCTGCTCCGTGGCCGACGTGATGTGGTCTGCCACGTCGCGGTAGTACGGTCGCAGTCCGTCGCTGACCTGCGTCGCGTCATCACGGACGAGGGTCTGGATCACCTCGCGCTGCGGCCCGACGAGCCGCCGCAGGGTCCCGAGCGCCTTCCGCAGCGCGAACGACCGCCGCTGGATGTGGGACGTCTGCGCGGACACCTCGAACAGGTCGTCCTCCAGGTGGTCGATGAGGTCCTCGAGCTGTTCGACCGTCGCGGTGGCGTGGTCCGCGAGCACGTCGAGGACGCCCCACACGAGGAACGCGGCACCGTGGCCGGCCAGGTCGTCGTTGGCGTCCCAGCGGCGCACGAACTCCTGCGCGTCGAAGCCCGGCGCGTGCATGGTGACGACGGCGCGTTCGGTGACGAACGCCTTGACCTCGTGCGTCACCAGGTCGGTGCCGCCGCGCGAGCACGTCACGTCGTACGCCACCAGGAACAGGGCGCCGTGGTACCGGTCGAGCTTCGGCCGTTGCCCCGGCTCGAGTGCGTCCTCGCTCGCGAGCGCGTGGATGCCGAGTTCGTCCTCGATGCGCGCCAGCTCGTCGGCCGTCGGGTCCGTGAAGTCGACCCACACCACCTCGTCAGGACGCTCGAGGTGGTCGGACACGTCCTCCACCGGGAAGTCCTCGGCCGCGACCGTCCCGTTCCGCCACATCCGCGTCCGCACCATGCCGGTCATCGTACTGAGGCCCACGTGCGGCCCGGCGCCTGGCGCGTCCGGGTCCACGGCGAGACCCGTGTCGACCGGGAGGCCCGCGTCGGTCGCCGGGACGGGCCAGGCTGGGCGCATGGCGGTGTTCACGAAACGGCGGTCCGACGCTCCCGACGGCTTCTTCGCGGCGGAGGCGGCGGGACTGACGTGGCTCGGTGCCGCTGGCGGCGTCGCGGTCGCGGCCGTGCTCGACGTCGGACGGCGCCACATCGACCTCGAGGAGCTGTCCGACGTCCGGCCCACGCCCGGTGCCGCTCGCCGGTTCGGCCACGACCTCGCCCGCACGCACGACGCCGGCGCCGCGGCGTTCGGTGCGCCGCCCGAGGGGTGGGACGGCCCGACCTTCATCGGCAAGCGGCCGCAGTCCTGCCGGCCGTCGTCGTCGTGGGGGCGCTTCTACGCGGAGCAGCGCGTTGCACCGTTCCTCGACCTGGCACGCGCGGCGGGCAGTGTCACGGATGACGAGCACGCCGCCGTCGGCAGGGTGCTCGAGGCCGTCGCGGACGGGGCGCTCGACGACGACGACATGGCCGCGCGACTGCACGGCGACCTCTGGAACGGCAACGTCGTCTTCACGCCGGGCGGTGTCGTGCTCATCGACCCCGCGGCGCACGGCGGTCACCGCGAGACCGACCTCGCGATGCTCGACCTCTTCGGCTGCCCGTACCTCGACGAGGTCGTGGCGGGGTACCAGGAGCACCGGCCCCTCCGTCCCGGCTGGCGGGAGCGGATCCCGCTGCACCAGCTGCACCCGCTCGCGGTGCACGCGGCCGGCTACGGGCGGTCGTACGGGCACGCGCTCGTCGACGCCGCGCGGCGGACGGCCGCGCTGCTGCGGTGACGTCCCTCGCCCCTCGTCCGCCCCGCCGCCGCCCCGGCTCCATCGGCCCGACGTCCGCCCCGGGCAGCCTGGATGCCCGCTGCTAGCCTGGACCGGCCCGCCGCCGCGACGGGTGCCGAGCGCCTCCCGCGCCCGTGCGACGTCCGGCGCCTCCCGTCGCCGGTCGGCGGGACCAGAACGGAGAGCCCGCACCAATGTCTGCAGTCCCCCCGGAAGCCGAGCCCACCGACACGACGCCGACCCCAGACCGGACGGCCTCGACGGACCGGTTCGGCTTCGTCGTGGTGTCGAACCGCCTCCCCGTGGACCGCGTGGTCGACGAGGACGGGACCGAGGGGTGGCGGCACTCGCCGGGCGGGCTCGTCACCGCGCTCGAACCGGTGATGCGCGCGAACGACGGCGCGTGGGTCGGTTGGGCGGGCCAGCCCGACGTCGACCTCGACCCCTTCGAGAACGACGGCATCCACATCGTGCCGGTGCCGCTGTCCGACGCCGAGATCGAGGAGTACTACGAGGGCTTCAGCAACGACACCCTCTGGCCGCTGTACCACGACGTCATCGAGCAGCCGACGTACCACCGCGACTGGTGGAACGCGTACCGGCGGGTGAACCAGCGGTTCGCCGAGGCCGCGGCGGCGGTCGCCGACCAGGACGCCGTCGTGTGGGTGCAGGACTACCAGCTGCAGCTCGTCCCGCAGCTCATCCGCGAACTCCGTCCCGACGTCACGATCGGCTTCTTCAACCACATCCCGTTCCCGCCGGTCGGGATCTACGCGCAGCTGCCCTGGCGGTCGCAGATCATCGACGGCCTGCTCGGCGCCGACGTCATCGGGTTCCAGCGGTACGACGACGCCTCGAACTTCCTCCGCGCCGTGCGCCACATCAAGGGCCACACGACCAAGGGTGCGATCGTCGACGTCCCGGTGGACGACCCGGACGCCCCGCGCTCGCGACGGGGCATCACCGTCCGGCACGTCGAGGCACGGCACTTCCCGATCTCGATCGACGCCGAGAGCTACGAGGACATCGCCCGACGGCCCGAGGTCCAGGCCCGTGCCCGCGAGATCCGCGAAGGACTCGGCAACCCGAAGACGGTCCTGCTCGGGGTCGACCGACTCGACTACACCAAGGGCATCGGACACCGCATCAAGGCCTTCGGCGAGCTCCTCGAGGACGGCCGCATCGACGTCGAGGACGCCACCCTCGTGCAGGTCGCGAGCCCGAGCCGCGAGCGCGTCGACACCTACAAGGCACTCCGCGACGAGATCGAGCTCACGGTCGGGCGCATCAACGGCGACCTCGGCACGATCAGCCACCAGCCGATCAGCTACCTCCACCATGGCTACCCGCGCGAGGAGATGGTGGCGCTCTACCTCGCCGCCGACGTCATGCTCGTCACGGCGCTCCGCGACGGCATGAACCTGGTCGCCAAGGAGTACGTGGCGAGCCGGTTCGACAACCAGGGCGTGCTCATCCTGTCCGAGTTCGCCGGCGCCGCCGACGAGCTCCGCCAGGCCCTGCTCGTCAACCCGCACGACATCGGCGCGCTCAAGGACGCCATCGTGCGCGCGATGCAGATGCCACAGCGCGAGCGCGCGACCCGCATGCGCGCCCTGCGCAAGCGCGTGCGGGACAACGACGTCGCGCGGTGGTCGCGGTCCTTCATCGAGGCACTCGACCGGCACGCGCCGGGCGGCGGCATCGACCCCGAGGCGACCGACCCCGGTGACGAGCACGTCGACGAACTCGCGCAGACCACGCCGGTGGAGGCGCGTGATGCCTGAGGCCCCCTCGCTCGACAGCGCGATCGAGCGGCTGGGTGGGGCGCGGTCACTGCTCGTCGCCCTCGACTTCGACGGCACCCTCGCGCCCTTCGCGGACGATCCGGCAGCGGTGGCGGCTCTGCCGGGCTCCTGGGCCGCGGCGCTCACCCTCGACCGCGCACGCGACACCCACGTCGTCCTCGTCTCGGGCCGCCCGCTCGCGGGCTTGGCGCGGGTGACGCACGCCCCCGACGCCATGTCCCTCGTCGGGTCGCACGGCGTCGAGTGGCGGGTGGACGGCCACGACGAGGCCGCGCTGTCGCCCGACGAACTCGCGGCCGTGGATCGCATCGGCGCGCTCCTCGATGCGGTCGCCGAACGCCATCCCGGTGTCCACATCGAGCACAAGCCCGCGGGCCTCGGGGTGCACACGCGTCGCGTCGGTCCGGCCGAGGCCCGAGCGGCCGTGGAGGACGCCCGGGCGACGGTGCTCGCGGCGTTCCCCGACGTCCACGTGCGCGATGGCAAGGACATCCTCGAGTTCGCGGTGCGCGACGCCACGAAGGGCGACGCCGTCGAGCGGCTGCGTGCGCTCCTCGACGCCGACCGCGTCCTGTTCGCGGGCGACGACGTCACCGACGAGGACGGCTTCCGGGCGCTCGACCAGGACGCCGGTGACGTCGGCATCAAGGTCGGGCCGGGGGAGACCCGCGCGGCGCACCGCGTCGCCGACCCTGCTGCCCTGACGCCCGTGCTGCAGGCGCTGGCGCGCGCCCGCGCCTTCCGCTGACGCTCCCGTCCGCTCGCGCACGGCCCCGCGTCCGGTTGGTGTACCAACTGCATCTAGACTCGCTCCATGCCTGATATCGACGTCAAGCCCCGCAGCCGTGCTGTCACCGACGGGATCGAAGCCACCACCTCGCGTGGCATGCTCCGGGCGGTCGGCATGGGCGACGCGGACTGGGACAAGCCCCAGATCGGCATCGCCTCGTCCTGGAACGAGATCACCCCCTGCAACCTCTCCCTCGACCGTCTGGCGCAGGGGGCGAAGGAGGGCGTGCACGGCGGCGGCGGGTACCCGCTGCAGTTCGGCACGATCTCGGTGTCCGACGGCATCTCGATGGGCCACGAGGGCATGCACTTCTCGCTCGTCTCGCGCGAGGTCATCGCCGACAGCGTCGAGACCGTGGTGAACGCGGAGCGCCTCGACGGCACGGTCCTCCTCGCCGGCTGCGACAAGTCGCTCCCCGGCATGCTCATGGCGGCGGCCCGGCTCGACCTGGCGAGCGTGTTCCTCTACGCGGGTTCCGTCATGCCCGGCTATGTCAAGCAGGCCGACGGCTCGGAGAAGCAGGTCACGATCATCGACTCCTTCGAGGGTGTGGGGGCCTGCAAGGCGGGCACCATGACCGAGGAAGAGCTGAAGAAGATCGAGTGTGCGATCGTCCCGGGCGAGGGCGCCTGTGGCGGGATGTACACCGCCAACACGATGGCGTCCCTCGCCGAGGCCCTCGGCATGAGCCTCCCCGGGTCGGCTGCGCCGCCGTCGGCCGACCGTCGTCGGGACTACTACGCGCACCGCTCCGGCGAGGCCGTGGTCGAGATGCTCCGCCTCGGCATCACCGCACGGCAGATCCTCACCCGTGAGGCCTTCGAGAACGCGATCACCGTGCTCATGGCGCTCGGCGGCTCGACGAACGCCGTCCTGCACCTGCTCGCGATCGCGCACGAGGCCGAGGTCGAGCTGACCCTCGACGACTTCAACCGCATCGGCGCGAAGGTCCCGCACATCGCCGACATGAAGCCCTTCGGCCAGTACGTCATGGTGGACGTCGACCGCAACGGCGGCATCCCCGTCGTGATGAAGGCGCTCCTCGACGCGGGTCTGCTGCACGGGGACTGCCTGACGGTCACGGGGAAGACCCTCGCCGAGAACCTCGCCGAGATCGATCCGCCGGAGCTCGACGGCAAGGTCATGCGCAAGCTCGACGACCCGATCCACGCCACGGGTGGCCTGACGATCCTCCAGGGCTCGTTCGCGCCCGAGGGCGCGGTCGTCAAGACGGCCGGCTTCGACGCCGAGGTCTTCCAGGGCCCCGCCCGCGTGTTCGACCGAGAGCGGGCCGCCATGGACGCCCTGACCGAGGGTCGGATCGGCAAGGGCGACGTCGTCGTCATCCGCTACGAGGGCCCGAAGGGCGGCCCGGGCATGCGCGAGATGCTCGCGATCACCGCCGCCATCAAGGGCGCGGGCCTCGGCAAGGATGTACTACTCTTGACCGACGGACGATTCTCGGGCGGCACAACCGGCCTGTGCATCGGCCACATTGCACCGGAGGCAGTGGACGCAGGTCCCATCGCCTTCGTGCGCGATGGCGACCAGATCCGCGTCGACATCGCCGCTCGCACGCTCGACCTACTGGTCGACCCTGCCGAGCTGGAGGCCCGCCACGACGGCTGGGCACCGCTTCCCCCGCGGTACACCCGCGGTGTCCTCGCGAAGTACGCGAAGCTCGTCCGGTCCGCCGCCCAGGGCGCGGTCACGGGCTGAGCGCCGACCTCCACCCTCGCACCACGACGGCGGCGCCGTCCCCGCGGACCGCGCCGCTCCACACCAGAGGAAGTGCCATGCCCACGGAAGCCACTCCGCTCTCCGCCGCGGGGACGCGGCGCGCACCCGAGGTCCTGACCGGCTCCGGCGCGGTCCTGCGGTCCCTCGAACACCTCGGCATCACCGACGTCTTCGGGCTGCCGGGCGGCGCGATCATCCCGTTCTACGACGAGCTCATGGCCTCGACGGCCATCCGCCACGTCCTCGTCCGCCACGAGCAGGGCGCCGGCCACGCGGCCGAGGGCTACGCGGCGGCGTCCGGGAGGGTCGGGGTCGCGATCGCGACGTCGGGTCCGGGCGCGACGAACCTCGTCACCGCCATCGCGGACGCCTACATGGACTCCGTTCCGTTCATCGCGATCACCGGTCAGGTGTTCTCGACGCTCATGGGGACGGACGCCTTCCAGGAGGCCGACATCGTCGGCATCACGATGCCGATCACGAAGCACTCGTTCCTCGTCACGAAGCCCGAGGACATCCCGAGCACGCTGGCGGCGGCGTACCAGATCGCGACGACGGGACGTCCCGGTCCGGTGCTCGTCGACATCACGAAGGACGCCCAGCAGAACTCGGCGCCGTTCGTCTGGCCCCCGCGGGTCGACCTGCCGGGGTACCGCCCGGTGACCAAGGCGCACGGCAAGCAGATCGCGGCCGCGGCGCAGCTCATCGCCGAGTCGAGCAAGCCCGTGTTCTACGTCGGCGGCGGTGTCATCCGGTCCGGTGCGTCGGCGGAGTTGCTGCGACTCGCCGAGGCCACGCACGTCCCGGTGGTCACGACCCTCATGGCTCGCGGGGCGTTCCCCGACTCGCACCCGCAGCACCTCGGGATGCCGGGGATGCACGGCACGGTCCCGGCGGTGCTCGGACTGCAGGAGAGCGACCTCATCGTCGCGCTCGGGGCCCGGTTCGACGACCGCGTCACGGGCAAGATCGACGAGTTCGCGCCGGACGCCAAGGTGGTGCACGTCGACATCGACCCCGCCGAGATCTCGAAGATCCGGTTCGCCGACGTCCCGATCGTGGGCGACGCGAAAGAGGTCCTCACCGACCTCCTGGCGGCGTGGCAGGACGTCCCCGTCGCCGACCGCGCGTCCCTCGACGCCTGGTGGGAGCGCCTCGGACGGCTTCGTGAGCAGTTCCCGCTCGGGTACGCCGCCCCGCAGGACGGCCTCCTCGCGCCACAGGCCGTCATCCGCCGCATCGGCGAGCTCACCGGGCCGGAAGGCGTGTACGTGGCCGGGGTCGGTCAGCACCAGATGTGGTCGGCGCAGTTCATCCAGTACGAGCGCCCCCACGCCTGGCTCAACTCGGGCGGCGCGGGGACGATGGGCTACTCGGTCCCCGCCGCCATGGGCGCGAAGGTCTCGCAGCCCGACCGCGTCGTGTGGGCGATCGACGGCGACGGCTGTTTCCAGATGACGAACCAGGAGCTCGCGACCTGCGTCATCAACGACATCCCGATCAAGGTCGCGATCATCAACAACTCGTCGCTCGGCATGGTGCGACAGTGGCAGACGCTGTTCTACGACGGCCGGCACTCCTTCACCGACCTCGAGACGGGGCACGCGTCCCGACGGGTACCGGACTTCGTCAAGCTCGCCGACGCCTACGGTGCGCTCGGCATCCGCGTCGAGCGCGAGGACGAGATCGACGACGCGATCCGGCTCGCCCTCGCCACGAACGACCGGCCCGTGGTCATCGACTTCGTCGTCAGCCGCGACTCCATGGTGTGGCCGATGGTGCCGCAGGGGGTCAGCAACTCCGCGATCCAGCACGCACGCGACCTCGCCCCGAGCTGGGACGACGAGGACGCCGACATGACCGGGAGGCCCGCATGAGCCACGTCCTGTCCCTCCTCGTCGAGGACAAGCCGGGTCTGCTCACGCGCGTCGCCGGCCTGTTCGCACGGCGCGGGTTCAACATCGAGTCCCTCGCGGTGGGGTCCACCGAGGTCGAGGGGTTGTCCCGCATCACCGTCGTGGTCGACGTCGAGGACCTGCCGCTCGAACAGGTGACGAAGCAGTTGAACAAGCTCGTCAACGTCATCAAGATCGTCGAGCTCGAGTTCTCGCAGTCCGTGCAGCGGGAGCACATGCTCGTCAAGGTCCGGGTGGACAACCAGACGCGCTCCCAGGTACTCGAGGCCGTCAACCTGTTCCGGGCGCGCGTCGTCGACGTCGCGACCGATTCCCTGGTGATCGAGGTCACGGGTGACCCCGGCAAGATCCAGGCGATCCTGCGCGTGCTGGAGCCGTACGGCATCAAGGAGCTCGCGCGGGCGGGCCTCCTCGGCATGGGCCGAGGCCCGAAGAGCATCACCGACCGCGTCCCCCGCGCGTAGTCGACATGACCCCGGGGCGGCACACCGCGGACCCCCGGACCGGACACACCGAACCGACAAGGAGAACCACCACCGTGACTGACATCGTCTACGACGCCGACGCCGACCTCTCGCTCATCCAGGGCAAGAAGGTCGCGGTCATCGGCTACGGCTCGCAGGGCCACGCGCACGCGCTCAACCTCCGCGACTCGGGCGTCGAGGTCGTCATCGGCCTGCAGGAGGGCTCCAAGAGCCGCAGCAAGGCCGAGGAGGCCGGGTTCACCGTGCACACCCCGGCCGAGGCGACCGCCTGGGGCGACGTCATCGTCATCCTGACGCCGGACCAGGTGCAGCGGCACGTGTACGCGGACGAGATCCAGCCGAACCTGACCGACGGCAAGGCGCTCGTGTTCGGGCACGGCTTCAACATCCGCTTCGGCTACATCCAGGCGCCCGAGGGCGTCGACGTCGTGCTCGTCGCGCCGAAGGGCCCGGGCCACACGGTGCGCCGTGAGTACGAGGCCGGCCGGGGCGTGCCCGTGATCGTCGCGGTCGAGGTCGACGCCTCGGGCCAGGCGTGGGACCTCGCCTGGAGCTACAGCAAGGCCATCGGCGGTCTGCGGTCCGGCGGCATCAAGACGACGTTCACGGAGGAGACCGAGACCGACCTGTTCGGCGAACAGGCCGTCCTCTGCGGTGGCACGTCGCAGCTCATCCAGTACGGGTTCGAGACCCTCGTCGAGGCGGGCTACCAGCCCCAGATCGCCTACTTCGAGGTCCTGCACGAACTCAAGCTCATCGTCGACCTCATCTGGGAGGGCGGGCTCACCAAGCAGCGCTGGTCCATCTCGGACACGGCCGAGTTCGGGGACTACGTCTCGGGCCCGCGCGTGATCGACCCGCACGTCAAGGAGAACATGAAGGCGGTCCTCGCCGACATCCAGGACGGCACCTTCGCCAAGCGCTTCATCGAGGACCAGGACGCCGGTGCGCCGGAGTTCACGGCGCTGCGCGAGAAGGGCGAGGGGCACCCGATCGAGGCGACCGGTCGCGAGCTGCGCAAGCTCTTCGCGTGGAAGCAGACCGACAGCGACTACGTCGACGGCTCGGCCGCCCGCTAGGCTCCTGCCAGCACTCGACGAGGAGGCGACGGTGCGCACCACGCGCACCGTCGCCTCGCGACGTGACCCGAACGACATGCAGCTCCTCTCCTCCAGCACCCCCGCGCACGCCGCCCTCCGGCCGGCGTCCTCGGCGCACCGATCGCACCTGCTGGGTCGTCCGTCGTGGTCGGTCGCGGCCTCCCGGCATGGGAAGATGCTCGAATGGCGGTGACGAGACGTGCGGTCCACATCGGCGCCGGCAAGATCGGGCGCGGATTCGTGGGCCAGTTCCTCGCAGCCAGCGGGTACGACCTCACCTTCGTCGACGTCGACGACCGCGTCGTCCGCGCCCTGAACGAGTCCGGCCGCTTCGTCGTCCACGAGGTCGGTGACGACCCCATCGACCGCGTGGTCGAGGGCTTCGCCGCCCTCAACAGCAAGCGCGAGCGCGACCGCGTGGTCGAGGCGATCGCCGGCGCGGACGTCGTCACGACCGCGGTCGGCGCGCGGACACTGCCCCTCGTGGCGCCGTTCATCGCCGAGGGACTGGCCGCGCGGCCGGCCGGAGCGGGCGTGGTCACCGTCGTGGCATGCGAGAACGCCATCAACGCCACCGACTCGTTGCACGCGAGCGTCTGGCGATCGCCCGCCCTCGAGGACCACGACATCGACGCGGTGTTCGCGAACTGCGCGATCGACCGCATCGTGCCGGAGCAGACCGGCGTGCTCGGACAGTCCGGCGGCCTCGACGTCGTCCTCGAGCCCTTCTACGAGTGGGTCATCGAGCGGACGCCGTTCTCCGGCGTCGACGCCGAGCCCCCGGCGATCCAGGGCGTCACGTGGGTGGACGACCTGCAGCCGTTCGTGGAGCGCAAGCTCTACACGGTGAACACCGCCCACGCGACCGCGGCCTACCACGGCTTCGTCCGGGGGATCCGGCTCATCCGCGAGGCCCTCGAGGACGACCTGGTCCGAGCCGAGGTCGACGGCGTCCTCGACGAGACCACCGCGTTGCTCGTCGCGAAGCACGGTTTCGACCCGGAGGAGCATCGCCGGTACGTCCAGGCGAACCTCGTCCGCATCGCCAACCCGCTCCTCCCGGACACGACGGCGCGGGTCGGACGGAACCCGCTCCGCAAACTCGGTCGTCGTGAGCGCTTCATCGGTCCCGCCGCGCAGCTGGCGGAACGCGGCATGCCGGTCGACCACCTGCTCGGCGCCGTCCGGGTCGCCCTCGAGTTCGACGACCCCGACGACCCGGAGTCGTTCGAGCTGCACGCGCTGCTGCGGTCCGGGGCGACCGCCCACGCCCTCACCGAGATCCTCACGGGACTCATGGAGAGCCACCCCCTGTTCCCGGCGGTCCGTTCGGTGGTCGCTTCTACACTGGAGTCATGACCACCCCGAAGGACGTCGGGTCCCCGCCGGACGGCGGTGCGGACCACGACGACGCCGAGGCCCTGAGCTGGGGTGCGGAGCAGGACGCCACCTACGTCGATGCACCGGCCAACGAACTCCGCGCACCGAGGGCGCCGCGGGCCCGCACCGGTGACGAGCCCCTCGCGTCCGGATCGCTCGTCGGTCTGGGCGTCCTCGGTGGGGTGTACCTGCTGTACACGGTGGCGTGGCTCGTCAGTGCGGGCGCGTTGCCGGTCGATCCCGGCACGTCCGCGGCGGCCGTCTTCTCCGAGGGCCTCCGGGTCCTCGCGATCATGGCCCCGGCCCTGTGGTTCGCGGCCACCCTGTGGCTCGGGCAGGGCCGGCGCCCGCGGACGCGGGTCCTCTGGCTCGTCGCGGGGGCGCTCGTGCTGTTCCCGTGGCCGTTCGTCCTGACGAGGAGCTTCGGGTGAGCGCGGTGCCCTCGGACGACACGTCGTCGTCGGCCGTTCCCGACACCACGGGCGTGACGCTCGGCAAGGTCGTGGTGTGGGTCGTCGCCGCCGTCCTGTTCGCGTACGTGCTGTGGCAGGCGATCGGCAACTTCGTCGGCGTGACGACCACCCTCTCGGCGAACAACGCGTTCCTCCGGCGCAACGGGGGCGATGCACTGCAGACGAGCGTGCCCTGGGTGGCCCTCGTCATCGACGTCGCCATCGCACCCGTCCTGTACGCGGTGGCGTGGTTCGTCACTCGGCGCACGGACCTCGTCCGGACGGTCGTCGTGTTCCTCGCGGCGTTCTGCGCGGTCGCGGCGCTCTGGTTCGACGTCCTCCAGTACGTCTCCGCGACGCTGCGCGTGGGCGGCTGACACCCGTCGTAACGCGTTCGGCCCGTCGATAGCATGGGATGCGCGTCGTCCCGCGTCGCGACCCCACCGCCCCCTCCCCGAAGGAACCCACCTGTGGCAAAGCCGGTCGTCCTGATCGCCGAAGAACTCTCACCAGCGACCGTCGAGGCTCTCGGGCCCGACTTCGACGTCCGGAACGTGGACGGCACCGACCGCCCCGCGCTCCTCGCCGCGCTGGCCGACGCGAACGCGATCCTCGTCCGATCCGCCACCAAGGTCGACGCCGAGGCGATCGCTGCTGCGCCGCACCTGCAGGTCGTCGCCCGCGCCGGGGTGGGTCTCGACAACGTCGACATCAAGGCCGCCACGGCTGCCGGGGTCATGGTGGTGAACGCGCCGACGTCGAACATCATCTCGGCGGCCGAGCTCACGGTCGGTCACATCCTCAGCCTCGCCCGGCACATCCCAGCGGCCCACGCATCGCTGTCGCAGGGGGCGTGGAAGCGTTCCGCCTACACGGGTGTCGAGCTCTACGAGAAGACCGTCGGCATCATCGGCCTCGGTCGCATCGGCGCCCTCATCACCGCACGGCTGCAGGCCTTCGGCGTCTCCGTGATCGCCTACGACCCGTACGTGACCCCGGCCCGTGCGCAGCAGCTCGGCGTCGAGCTCGTGTCGCTCGAGGACCTCCTCCGCCGGAGCGACTTCGTCACGATCCACATGCCGAAGACCCCCGAGACCGTCGGGATGATCTCGGACGACCAGCTCGCCCTCATGAAGCCGACCGCGTTCGTCGTCAACGTCGCCCGCGGCGGCCTGATCGACGAGGCCGCCCTGCGGCGCGCGCTCACCGCGAACACCATCGCCGGCGCTGGCCTCGACGTCTTCGTCACCGAGCCGCCGACCGACGACGCCCTGACCGCGCTGCCGAACGTCGTCGTCACACCGCACCTCGGGGCCTCGACGGACGAGGCCCAGGAGAAGGCGGGCGTCTCGGTCGCGAAGAGCGTCCGACTCGCACTCGGCGGCGAGCTGGTGCCGGACGCGGTCAACGTCGCCGGCGGTGTCATCGACCCCTACGTGCGACCCGGCATCCCACTCGTGGAGCAGCTCGGGCAGGTGTTCGCGAGCCTCGCCGACACCTCGATCACGAGTGTCGACGTCGAGGTGCACGGCGAGCTCGCCGGGTTCGACGTGAGCGTCCTCCGGCTCGCGGCGCTCAAGGGCATCTTCACGAACATCGTCAGCGAGCAGGTGAGCTACGTGAACGCGCCGCTCCTCGCCGAGCAGCGCGGGATCACGGTGCGGCTCATCACGGACCCCGCCACCGCCGAGTACCGCAACGTGCTGACCATCCGCGGCGCCCAGTCCGACGGTCCGGCGATCAGCGTCTCGGGGACCCTGACGGGTCCGAAGCAAGTGGCCAAGCTCGTCGAGGTCAACGGCTACGACATCGAGGTCCCGCTCGCGCAGCACCACGTCGTCATGGTCTACACGGACCGTCCGGGGATCGTCGCGGTGTACGGCAAGGAGTTCGGGGACGCGGGCATCAACATCGCGGCGATGCAGATCGCCCGGCGTGCCGCTGGCGGCCAGGCGCTGAGCGTCCTCACCGTGGACTCGCCCGTGCCGAGCCCGATCCTCGAACGCGTCCGCGCCGCGATCGACGCCGAGTCGCTGCGCGAGATCGACATCACCCTGTGACCGCGGTCGCACGACCAGGAGGCCCCGCATGACGGACACCATCGACCTCGCCGTGATCCGTGGCGACGGCATCGGCCCCGAGGTCGTCGAGGAGGCCCTCAAGGTCCTCGACGCCGCGGTCGGGCCCGACGCGGTCCGACGGACCGAGTACACCCTCGGGGCCGGGCACTACCTCGAGACGGGGGAGGTCCTGACCGACGACGACCTCGCCGCGATCGCCCGGCACGACGCGATCCTGCTCGGCGCGGTCGGGGGTGACCCCCGCGATCCGCGGCTCGCGGGCGGGATCATCGAGCGCGGTCTCCTCCTGCGCCTCCGGTTCGCCTTCGACCACTACGTGAACCTCCGACCGACGCGCGTCTACCCGGACGTCGCCTCCCCCCTCGCCGATCCCGGCGAGGTCGACTTCGTCGTGGTCCGCGAGGGCACCGAGGGGCCGTACGTCGGCAACGGCGGAGTGATCCGCAAGGGCACCCCGGCCGAGATCGCGACCGAGGTGAGCCTCAACACCGCGTTCGGCGTGGAGCGCGTCGTGCGGTACGCGTTCGACCTCGCCCGTCGTCGCCCTCGCCACCACCTGACGCTCGTGCACAAGAGCAACGTCCTCGTGCACGCGGGCGACCTCTGGCAGCGGACCGTGGCCTCCGTCGGAGCCGAGTACCCCGAGGTCACCGTGGACTACCAGCACGTCGACGCCGTGACCATCCACATGGTCCAGCGGCCCGGCGTGTTCGACGTCATCGTCACCGACAACCTCTTCGGCGACATCATCACCGACCTCGCCGGCGCGATCAGCGGCGGCATCGGTCTGGCGGCCTCGGGCAACATCAACCCGGACGGCACCTTCCCCAGCATGTTCGAACCGGTCCACGGGTCCGCGCCCGACATCGCGGGTCAGCAGCGGGCCGACCCCACGGCCGCGATCCTGTCCGTCGCGTTGCTGCTCGACCACCACGGTCGGACGGCCGAGGCCGAGACCATCACGCGGGCGGTCGAGGCGGACATCGCGGGCCGCGGCGCCACGTCGCGCTCCACGGCCGAGATCGGCGACGCGATCGCCGCGGCCGTCGCGCGTACCACCGCGGCCTGACCCCGGCGTCCGCCGAACCGACCGCTCCGTCCCCAGGAGACACCATGACCAGCACGACACCCACCAGCACCGACACGGCGTTCACGACGGCGTTCCGGACGGTCCCCTCCGCCGACCGCCGCGCGGCGGCCGAACGGGAGGCCATCCTCGCCGACCCGGGGTTCGGCAAGTTCTTCACGGACCACATGGCGACCATCCGCTGGTCGGTCGAGTCCGGCTGGCACGACGCGAGCGTCCATCCGTACGGGCCCCTCGTGCTCGACCCGAGCGCGAGCGTGCTCCACTACGCGCAAGAGATCTTCGAGGGCCTCAAGGCGTACCGGCACGCCGACGGTTCGGTCTGGGGGTTCCGACCCGAGGCGAACGCTCGTCGGTTCCAGCGGTCCGCCGAACGCCTGGCGCTGCCGGAACTCCCGGTCGAGGACTTCGTGTCGGCCATCCGGCACCTCGTCGCGACGGACGTCGAGTGGGTGCCGTCGGCGGACGAGACGAGCCTGTACCTCCGGCCGTTCATGATCGCGACCGAGGCCTTCCTCGGGGTGCGCGCCGCGCAGCAGGTGGAGTTCCACGTGATCGCCTCGCCGGCCGGGGCGTACTTCACCTCGGGTCCCAAGCCGGTCTCGATCTGGCTGTCGACGCAGTACGGCCGCGCGGGCAAGGGCGGCACGGGAGCGGCGAAGACCGGTGGGAACTACGCGTCGTCGCTCCTGCCGCAGCAAGAGGCCTACGCGCATGGCTGTCAGCAGGTGATGTTCCTGGACTCGGTCGAGGGGCGGTACCTCGAGGAACTCGGCGGGATGAACGTCGTGCTCGTCCGGTCCGACGGCACGCTCGTCACCCCGGACTCCGACAGCATCCTCGAGGGCATCACGCGGGACTCGATCCTGCAGCTCGCGGAGGACCGCGGCCTGCGCGTCGAGCGCCGTCGCGTCGCCCTCGACGAGTGGCGCGACGGGGTCGCCGACGGCACGATCACCGAGGCCTTCGCGTGCGGAACGGCTGCCGTCGTGACCCCGATCGCCGAGTTGCGGGGCGAGGACATCACGATCGGGTCCCCGACCCAGGGTGCCGGCGAGCTCACGATGTCCCTGCGACAGGAGCTCACCGACATCCAGTACGGGCGACGCCCCGACCCGCACGGGTGGATGGTGCAGCTCACCGAACCGGGCGCGGCGTCCGTCGGCGACGCGGGCGACGATGCCCTCCGCTCCGCGGAGTCCGGGACCGACGAGGCAGCGGCTCAGTAGGGTCGACACGTGAAGATCGCACGGTTCAGCACCCCGGGGGAGGACCCCCGTTACGGCATCCTCGACGAGCGAGCGCTCGTGGTCCTGGCGGGCGACCCGCTGTACCAGGGGTTCGAGACGACGGGGGAGCGGGTGGACCTGCGGACCGCGACGCTCCTCGCTCCGGTGATCCCGAGGTCGAAGGTCATCGGGGTCGGGCTCAACTACGCCGAGCACGTGTCCGAGATGGATGAGCGCGCGGGGGAGGACCCCATCGTGTTCCTCAAGCCGAACACGGCCATCATCGGCCCGAACGACCAGATCCGCTTGCCGCAGGACGTGGGGCGGGTCGACCACGAGGGCGAACTCGCCGTCGTGATCGGGTCCCTGGCGAAGAACGTCCGTCGCGAGGACTTCGCGGACGTCGTGCTCGGGTACACCGTGGCCAACGACGTGACCGCCCGTGATCTCCAAGCCCGCGACGGACAGTGGACCCGGGCGAAGGGCTTCGACACGTTCTGCCCGATCGGCCCGGTCATCGAGACGGACCTCGATCCGTCCGACGTCCGGTTGGAGACCCGCGTGGACGGCGACATCCGGCAGGCGGCGTCCACCTCGGAGATGATCCACGACATCCCGAGTCTCATCGAGTTCGTGTCCTCGATCTGGACCCTGCTGCCCGGGGACCTCATCCTCACCGGGACCCCGGCGGGCGTGGGCCCGATCAACGACGGCGAGATCGTCGAGGTCACGGTGTCCGGTATCGGCTCGCTGACCAACCCGGTCCTCGCGCGACGCTGACCCGACGCCGCCGAACCGAGCTCCGACGCCGCCGAACCGAGCTCCGACGCCGCCGAACCGAGCCCCGACGCCGGCCGACCCGGCCCTCGACCCCGACACCGCCACGGTGCCGGGGTCGCGGCGTTCGCGGCTCCGCAGACCACGATCGGGGCGCGCAACCAGGAGCGGACAGCCCGGTGGTTGCCTGGGACAACTTCGCGACACGCCCGGGATGTGGGGTGGTTTGCTGGGTGGTGGGGTGGTGCGTAAAGTAATCACTCGTCACCCCAAAGGTGCGGCGGAGCGGCCGGGACAGTGTCCCGGAGCGAGCCGGCCTCAAGCGGGACCGTCCTCCACCGAGGTTCTGATCGGGACTTGCGCCTGATCGCTTCGACGCTTAGGATGTAGAACCTGCAACTGGTCCTCTCCTTCGGGATGAGCCATCCACCTCGTGTAGGGGGATGCACATCGGTTGCACAACCAAGAACACAGCTTCGTTGCTGATGTCCGGGGGTTCCCGGGTGGATGAGCGGATGCGTCTGGTCCTTGAGAACTCAACAGCGTGCACATTGTCAATGCCAATTTATTGACCCCGTGCGTGTCGGCCTTCGGGTTGGCGCGTTCGTGGACGATTCCTTTGGATTGAATGATTGTCAGTAGACAGTCTTTTCAGTCAGCATCAAATTCGCCTTCTGCTCTTCGGGGTGGTTGGGAACGTTTTTTACGGAGAGTTTGATCCTGGCTCAGGACGAACGCTGGCGGCGTGCTTAACACATGCAAGTCGAACGATGATGCCCAGCTTGCTGGGCGGATTAGTGGCGAACGGGTGAGTAACACGTGAGTAACCTGCCCCTGACTCTGGGATAAGCGTTGGAAACGACGTCTAATACTGGATATGACGGCCGATCGCATGGTCTGGTCGTGGAAAGAATTTTGGTTGGGGATGGACTCGCGGCCTATCAGGTAGTTGGTGAGGTAATGGCTCACCAAGCCGACGACGGGTAGCCGGCCTGAGAGGGTGACCGGCCACACTGGGACTGAGACACGGCCCAGACTCCTACGGGAGGCAGCAGTGGGGAATATTGCACAATGGGCGAAAGCCTGATGCAGCAACGCCGCGTGAGGGATGACGGCCTTCGGGTTGTAAACCTCTTTTAGTAGGGAAGAAGCGAAAGTGACGGTACCTGCAGAAAAAGCACCGGCTAACTACGTGCCAGCAGCCGCGGTAATACGTAGGGTGCAAGCGTTGTCCGGAATTATTGGGCGTAAAGAGCTCGTAGGCGGTTTGTCGCGTCTGCTGTGAAATCCCGAGGCTCAACCTCGGGCTTGCAGTGGGTACGGGCAGACTAGAGTGCGGTAGGGGAGATTGGAACTCCTGGTGTAGCGGTGGAATGCGCAGATATCAGGAAGAACACCGATGGCGAAGGCAGATCTCTGGGCCGTAACTGACGCTGAGGAGCGAAAGCGTGGGGAGCGAACAGGATTAGATACCCTGGTAGTCCACGCCGTAAACGTTGGGCGCTAGATGTAGGGACCTTTCCACGGTTTCTGTGTCGTAGCTAACGCATTAAGCGCCCCGCCTGGGGAGTACGGCCGCAAGGCTAAAACTCAAAGGAATTGACGGGGGCCCGCACAAGCGGCGGAGCATGCGGATTAATTCGATGCAACGCGAAGAACCTTACCAAGGCTTGACATACACCGGAAACGGCCAGAGATGGTCGCCCCCTTGTGGTCGGTGTACAGGTGGTGCATGGTTGTCGTCAGCTCGTGTCGTGAGATGTTGGGTTAAGTCCCGCAACGAGCGCAACCCTCGTTCTATGTTGCCAGCGGTTCGGCCGGGGACTCATAGGAGACTGCCGGGGTCAACTCGGAGGAAGGTGGGGATGACGTCAAATCATCATGCCCCTTATGTCTTGGGCTTCACGCATGCTACAATGGCCGGTACAAAGGGCTGCGATACCGTAAGGTGGAGCGAATCCCAAAAAGCCGGTCTCAGTTCGGATTGAGGTCTGCAACTCGACCTCATGAAGTCGGAGTCGCTAGTAATCGCAGATCAGCAACGCTGCGGTGAATACGTTCCCGGGCCTTGTACACACCGCCCGTCAAGTCATGAAAGTCGGTAACACCCGAAGCCGGTGGCCTAACCCTTGTGGAAGGAGCCGTCGAAGGTGGGATCGGTGATTAGGACTAAGTCGTAACAAGGTAGCCGTACCGGAAGGTGCGGCTGGATCACCTCCTTTCTAAGGAGCATCTGGCACTGCTGGCCTGGCCCGTTCGGGTTGGGGGTGGTGTCCAGGCGCCGGATCGAGACGAATGTTCTCGTCGGTAGCTCATGGGTGGAACATTGACAGTGGGTCCGGATGGATCTCGTGGATGCTAGTACGTCGGTTTCGGCCGGTTGGAACGGGTCTGTGGGTGAGATTCGGGCCGTGCACGTTGTTGGGTCCTGAGGGACCAGGCTTCCCTGCTGCCTGTGTGGTGGTGGGGGTTGGGGCTTGATGCCCCCTCGTTGGGCCAGTGCCAAGTCGACCGGTTGGTCGGGGCGGGCTGGTGCCGATCGTATGTTGAGAACTACACAGTGGACGCGAGCATCTTAGACGCTTGCTGATTCGTCGCCGGCTTTCGTGGTTGGTGGTGGGTCGGCTGGTGTCACAAGAGTGCGATTCGCTCCTGACGTCGTTTGGCGTTGGGACGAGTCAACACTGAGGCCGTGCATCGTTTTCGGTGCGCGGCAATCTTTGTGGTCAAGTTTCTAAGAGCAAACGGTGGATGCCTTGGCATCTGGAGCCGAAGAAGGACGTAGAAATCTGCGATAAGCCTCGGGGAGCTGATAATCGAGCTGTGAGCCGAGGATTTCCGAATGGGGAAACCCCGCCAGGTGTTTTGCGACCTGGTGACTCCCGCCTGAATGTATAGGGCGGGTAGAGGGAACGTGGGGAAGTGAAACATCTCAGTACCCACAGGAAGAGAAAACAACATGTGATTCCGTGAGTAGTGGCGAGCGAAAGCGGATGAGGCTAAACCGATCATGTGTGATAGCCGGCGGGCGTTGCATGGTCGGGGTTGTGGGACACGTCGCTCAGTTCTGCCGGACTGGGGCGGTTACAGCGCATCATAGTCGAACCGGTTTGAAAGCCGGGCCGTAGTGGGTGCCAGCCCCGTAGACGAAATGGTGTTATGGCCGGATGTGTATCCCAAGTAGCACGGGGCCCGAGAAATCCCGTGTGAATCTGTCAGGACCACCTGATAAGCCTAAATACTCCCAGATGACCGATAGCGGACAAGTACCGTGAGGGAAAGGTGAAAAGTACCCCGGGAGGGGAGTGAAATAGTACCTGAAACCGTTTGCTTACAAACCGTTGGAGCCTCCTTGTTGGGGTGACAGCGTGCCTTTTGAAGAATGAGCCTGCGAGTTAGCGATATGTGGCGAGGTTAACCCGTGTGGGGTAGCCGTAGCGAAAGCGAGTCTGAATAGGGCGATTGAGTCGCATGTCCTAGACCCGAAGCGAAGTGATCTATCCATGGCCAGGGTGAAGCGACGGTAAGACGTCGTGGAGGCCCGAACCCACTTCAGTTGAAAATGGAGGGGATGAGCTGTGGATAGGGGTGAAAGGCCAATCAAACTTCGTGATAGCTGGTTCTCTCCGAAATGCATTTAGGTGCAGCGTTGCGTGTTTCTTGCCGGAGGTAGAGCTACTGGATGGCCGATGGGCCCTACAAGGTTACTGACGTCAGCCAAACTCCGAATGCCGGTAAGTGAGAGCGCAGCAGTGAGACGGTGGGGGATAAGCTTCATCGTCGAGAGGGAAACAACCCAGACTACCAACTAAGGCCCCTAAGCGTGTGCTAAGTGGGAAAGGATGTGGAGTTGCACAGACAACCAGGAGGTTGGCTTAGAAGCAGCCACCCTTGAAAGAGTGCGTAATAGCTCACTGGTCAAGTGATTCCGCGCCGACAATGTAACGGGGCTCAAGCACACCGCCGAAGTTGTAGATTTCGTACCCAGACAAGCCTTCGTGGTTCAGTCGTACGGAGTGGTAGGAGAGCGTCGTGTGGCGAGTGAAGCGGCGGAGTGATCCAGCCGTGGACGCCACACGAGTGAGAATGCAGGCATGAGTAGCGAAAGACGGGTGAGAAACCCGTCCTCCGAAAGACCAAGGGTTCCAGGGCCAGGCTAATCCGCCCTGGGTAAGTCGGGACCTAAGGCGAGGCCGACAGGCGTAGTCGATGGACAACGGGTTGATATTCCCGTACCGGCGAACAACCGTCCCAGTCAATCCAGTGGTGCTAAGAGTCCTAACCCGGCTCGATCCTGATCCCTTCGGGGTGATGGACGTCCGGTCTAACGCTCGACCCCATGCTGGTGCGGCTAGCGTATTAACAGGTGTGACGCAGGAAGGTAGCTGAGCCAGGCGATGGTATCCGTAAGGTGAACCTGGTGTAAGGATGTAGGGCTGACGATAGGCAAATCCGTCGTCTGTACGCCTGAGATCCGATGCATACCCGTCATGGGGAATTCAGTGATCCTATGCTGCCGAGAAAAGCATCGACGCGAGGTTGCAGCTGCCCGTACCCGAAACCGACTCAGGTGGTCAGGTAGAGAATACCAAGGAGATCGAGAGAATCGTGGTTAAGGAACTCGGCAAAATGCCCCCGTAACTTCGGGAGAAGGGGGGCCGGAACCGTGAACGGACTTGCTCCGGGAGCGGGGAAGGCCGCAGAGACCAGTGGGAAGCGACTGTTTACTAAAAACACAGGTCCGTGCGAAGTCGCAAGACGATGTATACGGACTGACGCCTGCCCGGTGCTGGAAGGTTAAGAGGAAGGGTTAGCCTCACGGCGAAGCTCAGAATTTAAGCCCCAGTAAACGGCGGTGGTAACTATAACCATCCTAAGGTAGCGAAATTCCTTGTCGGGTAAGTTCCGACCTGCACGAATGGCGTAACGACTTCCCAGCTGTCTCAACCGCGAACTCGGCGAAATTGCACTACGAGTAAAGATGCTCGTTACGCGCAGCAGGACGGAAAGACCCCGTGACCTTTACTACAGCTTGGTATTGGTGTTCGGTGTGGCTTGTGTAGGATAGGTGGGAGACTGTGAAGCGGGCACGCCAGTGTTCGTGGAGTCGTTGTTGAAATACCACTCTGGTCACTCTGGATGTCTAACGTAGGACCCTGATCGGGTTCATGGACAGTGCCTGGTGGGTAGTTTAACTGGGGCGGTTGCCTCCCAAAAAGTAACGGAGGCGCCCAAAGGTTCCCTCAACCTGGTTGGCAATCAGGTGTCGAGTGTAAGTGCACAAGGGAGCTTGACTGTGAGACTGACAAGTCGAGCAGGGACGAAAGTCGGGACTAGTGATCCGGCAGTGGCTTGTGGAAGCGCTGTCGCTCAACGGATAAAAGGTACCTCGGGGATAACAGGCTGATCTTGCCCAAGAGTCCATATCGACGGCATGGTTTGGCACCTCGATGTCGGCTCGTCGCATCCTGGGGCTGGAGTAGGTCCCAAGGGTTGGGCTGTTCGCCCATTAAAGCGGTACGCGAGCTGGGTTTAGAACGTCGTGAGACAGTTCGGTCCCTATCCGCTGCGCGCGTAGGAAATTTGAGAAGATCTATCCCTAGTACGAGAGGACCGGGATGGACGAACCTCTGGTGTGTCAGTTGTTCTGCCAAGGGCACCGCTGATTAGCTACGTTCGGACCGGATAACCGCTGAAAGCATCTAAGCGGGAAGCCGTCTTCGAGATGAGATTTCCATGCCCCTTGTGGGTGAGAGGCTCCCAGTAGACGACTGGGTTGATAGGCCGGATGTGGAAGCGGGGACTAACGACCCGTGGAGCTGACCGGTACTAATAAGCCGATGACTTGATTACACTTCCCACCCGTTCGGGTGGGGCTCGCGTCCACTTTGTGGTTCCCGATATGCGATCGGGGATCATCCGCAGCAACTGCGGAACATGATCGTGAATATCGATGGTGTTCCGGTGGTCATAGCGAGAGGGAAACGCCCGGTCACATTCCGAACCCGGAAGCTAAGCCTCTCAGCGCCGATGGTACTGCAAGGGGGACCTTGTGGGAGAGTAGGACACCGCCGGACTCAACGTCAGGGAAGCCCCTGATCACTCGCTCGAGGAGCGTGCTGATCAGGGGCTTTTCGTCGTCTCCGGTCGGGGCCGACGGGCGTCACGGTAGGATCGGGGCGTCATGACAGCGCCATTCACCACCGCCTCCGGCTCCGACGTCCGAGTTCGTTTCTGCCCGTCACCGACCGGGACGCCCCACGTCGGACTGATCCGGACGGCCCTGTTCAACTGGGCCTACGCACGGCACACCGGCGGGACCTTCGTGTTCCGGATCGAGGACACCGACGCGGCCCGCGACAGCGAAGAGAGCTACGAGCAGATCCTCGACGCGCTCCGCTGGCTGCGGTTGGACTGGGACGAGGGCATCGACGTCGGCGGTCCGCACGGCCCCTACCGGCAGTCCGAGCGGTCGGACATCTACGTGGACGTCATCGAGCGCCTCAAAGCCGAGGGGCTCGTCTACGAGTCGTTCGTGACCCCGGAGGAGATGGAGGCCCGGAACCTCGCGAACGGCCGTGATCCGAAGCAGGGGTACGACAACTTCGAGCGCGACCTCACCGAGGCCGAGCGTACGGGGTACCGGGCCGAGGGTCGGCAGCCGGCGCTCCGTCTCCGGGTCCCGGACCGCGATCTCGGGTTCGCTGATCTCGTCCGGGGCGACATCACGTTCCCCGCCGGATCGTTCTCGGACTTCGTGGTCGTCCGACCGAACGGCAAGCCGTTGTACACCTTCGTGAACCCGGTCGACGACGCGCTCATGGGGATCACGCACGTCCTCCGCGGCGAGGACCTGCTCTCGTCGACGCCACGGCAGATCGCGCTGTACGAGGCCCTGGTGCAGATCGGCGTGACCTCGTTCGTGCCGCGGTTCGGGCATCTGCCCTACGTGATGGGCGAGGGCAACAAGAAGCTGTCCAAGCGCGACCCGGAGTCGAACCTGTTCCACCACCGGGCGAACGGGTTCATCCCCGAGGGGCTGGTGAACTACCTCGCGCTGCTCGGCTGGTCGCTGCGGGCGGACCAGGACGTGTTCTCCCTCGACGAGATGGTGGCGGCGTTCGACGTCGTGGACGTCAACCCGAACCCGGCGCGGTTCGACCCCAAGAAGGCCGAGTCGATCAACGGCGACCACATCCGACTCCTCGCCGTCGAAGACTTCACGGACCGTCTGGTGCCGTACCTCGACGGCGTGCTGAGCGACCCGGTGACGGCGGACGAGCGGTCCGTGCTGCAGCGCGCGGCGCCGCTCGTGCAGGAGCGCATGAACGTCCTGAGTGATGCGCGGGGCATGCTCGGTTTCCTCTTCGTCGCGGACGACGACCTCACGATGGAGGACGACGCGCTCGCCACCCTCAAGGAGGACGCGCGGACCGTGCTCGACGCCTCCATCGACGCCCTCGAAGCGATCGAGGACTTCCGCGCGGAGCCCATCGAGTCGGCGCTCCGCGCTGCGCTCATCGACGGGCTCGGCCTGAAGCCCCGGGTCGCCTTCGGTCCGCTGCGGGTCGCGGTCTCCGGGCGACGGGTGAGTCCGCCGCTGTTCGAGTCGATGGAGATCCTGGGAAAGCCGTCGACGCTCACCCGGCTCCGCCGGCTCCGCGACCGGTGACGGATTCGCCCGGAGCGGGAGCGGTGCCCCCGCGGAGCGCCCCTGCGGCGCCGCACGGCCCCGACGTGCCCCCCGCGGACGACTACGACGTCGTCGTGATCGGGGCCGGCCCTGCCGGGCTCAGCGCCGCGCTCAACCTCGTGCGCGCGCGCAGGCGGGTGCTGCTCGTGGACGCCAACCGCCCGCGGAACGCGGCGACGCTGCGGTCGCACGGGTTCCTCACCCGTGACGGTGTGTCGCCCCTCGAGCTCCGGAAGCTCGGTCGCGAGGAGGTCGAGGCCTACCCCGAGGCGACGGTCACGCAGGCGGTGGTGGATGACGTCCACGCGGACGCTGGCGGCTGGGTGGTCTCGGGCGCCTGGCGGGGAACGCCCGTCGCGGCGCGCGGTGCAGCCGTCGTCGTGGCGACGGGACTCCGCGAGAGCTTCCCGAGCCTCCCGAGCCTCCGTGCGTACTACGGGACGAGCGTGCACAGCTGCGTGGAGTGCGACGCGTACGAGAAGGCCGGGCAGCCGCTGGCGTTGATCGGGGAGACCGACGACCTGGCGGAGCGCGCGCTCGTGTTGGCGGCGTGGACGGACGACCTCGTCGTGTTCACGAACGGCGTGGGCCGTCTGTCGGAGGATGACCGCGCTCGCCTCCATGCCGCCGGGGTGGCTGTGGAGGACCGGGCGATCGCCGACCTCGAGGGCGGACGTGATGGACTGACGGGCGTCCGGCTCGTCGACGGCGTCGTGGTCCCGCGCGTCGCCGGCTTCGTGCGACCCCGGTGGCACGTCGATCTCGACTTCCTCGACACGCGGCTGGACCACGACGAGGACGGGTTCGTCGTGGTCGACCGGCACGGCCGGACGGGTGTCCCGGGACTGTACGCCGTGGGCGATGTCACCCCGCCCGGCCCCGAGCAGCTCATCGTTGCGGCTGGCGCCGGCGCCGTGACGGCCGCTGCCGTCCATCGTGACCTCGTCCGTGGTCTTCGGCCTGCTCGGGATGCTGTACAGTAGACACTCGGTTCCGGACACCACGGAACCATGGTCCGAGGCTGCCTCGTGACCAGTGGGGTATGGTGTAATTGGCAACACGGCTGATTCTGGTTCAGTTGTTCTTGGTTCGAGTCCAGGTACCCCAGCAGCGAGCAGGCCCCCGAGCGATCGGGGGCCTGCTGCTTTTCCAGGGAACAGTCGCGAGCGCCCGGCGGGCGTGCCGGCGCGTCGACGGCACGATCTCCTGGGGCGAGCGCGAGGGACGGTGCCGCCACCGTCCCTCCTGCGCCGGGCGTCGCACTCGGCCGTTCCGGTCAGCGGTACGTCGCACCCTGTCCGTAGAGGCTCTGCGTGAGTGCTGACACGTACGCGCTGTCGTCACCGTCGGGCAGGTCGTACGTCATGAACACGCCGTAGTGCTCAGCCTCGGTCCGTCGTGCGAGCGCCTGCGCGGTCGCGATCGAGGTGCTCTGGATGTCGACGGCGGCGGGGGAGAGCCGCGACTTCGGGAGGCCGGGTGTCGCCGGGGCGCTGTAGGTGCCGTAGTAGGGGTTCCAGGCGTAGTCGAGCTTCGAGCCGATGCGCGGGCTCGAAGCGTCGAGGCTGGTGGATGCCGGGCCGATGTCGTAGAACGAGAGCAGCTTGTGCGGCAGGTCCGCCCGGAGCGCCGAGATGAGCCAGCCGATCGACTGCGCGTTGGGCTGCGGCGTGCCGTTGACGCCGTAGTCCGAGTACTCGTCGTCGAGGTCGATGCCGTCGAGGCGGTACTTCGTGACGACGTCGCGGACCTGCCGTGCGAAGTCCGCGGCGGCGGCGGGTGTGGAGAAGTTCGCGATGCCGGCGCCCTGGTGGTTGCCGAGGATGGACAGCTCGACCTTGATCCCCTTCGCCTGCAGGGGCCGGATCTGTGTGGCGGCTTGGTCGAGCGTCGCCTGGACGTTGGCGTTGAGCGACAGCTGCGCCTTCGTGCCGTCGTCGTCGATGTTCGCGGCGAAGATGATCCCGATGTCGAACGCGTTCGCCCCGTCGGCGAGCGTGTAGCGGCCGACGTTCGCGAGCTGGTCGTTGTTGACCTCGACGTACGCGACGCTGGTCGGGCCGTGCTTGACGGCGTGGTGCTGCTGATGTCCGTGGTCCGGACGGCCTGCCGTCGCCGCGTCCGCAGCGGACGGTGCGAGCGGCACCGCCGCAAGCGTGATGGCGGCAGCGGCCCCGATGCACCATCGCCTGGCGCTCCTGGGGGTGACGGTCCCGCGGGTCCCGGTGGTGGTGGTGGTGGTGGTGGTGGTGGTGGTCCTGCGCATGGCACTCCTCGTCGAGTGGGGTGGGTGGCGGTGTTCGCCGTGGACCGAGCGTGGATGACTGAAGCGCTTCAGTCAACCCCGCACCAGCCTCGTCCTCGGAGTCGGGCCGGCGTCCAGCGGGTTGATAACGATGTGGTGTCGCGACGCCCCGAGCGGGTGCGCGCCTCCCCCTTCCGGGGGTACCGTCCCGAACCAGCGGGCAATGAGGCCTGCTCAGGCGTGTCGCCTGCGATCTCAACGAGGAGACGACAGTGGACAGGACACGAGGGAAGCTGCGCATCGTCTGTGCGGCCGGCGTCGCGGTGATCGGACTGACGTTGGCCGGGTGTTCGAGCGGCGGTTCCGGCTCGGGTTCGGGTGGCGGCGACGCGGCCTCGGGCCAGACCAGCCGCGGGCCGATCACGTACGTGCAGGGCAAGGACAACTCGAACGTCGTCCGCCCGCTCATCGCCAAGTGGAATGCCGCGCACCCGGACGAGAAGGTGACGTTCAAGGAGCAGTCCGACCAGGCCGACCAGCAGCACGACGACCTGGTGCAGCACTTCCAGGCGAAGGACTCGGGGTACGACGTCGTCGACGTCGACGTCGTGTGGACGGCCGAGTTCGCGGCGAAGGGCTGGCTGACGCCGCTCACGGGGAAGATGCGGATCGACACCTCGAAGCTGCTCGCACCGACGGTGAAGACGGCGACGTACAACAACACGCTGTACGCCGCACCGCAGACGTCGGACGGCGCGCTCCTGTACTACCGCAAGGACCTCGTGACGACGCCGCCGACGACGTGGTCGGCCATGATGCAGGACTGCTCGATCGCCGAGCGGGCCGGGATCGGGTGCTACGCGGGTCAGTTCGCCAAGTACGAGGGCCTCACGGTGAACACCTCCGAGGCGATCAACGGTGCCGGTGGATCGGTGCTCGCGAAGGACGGTTCGACACCGACGCTCGACACCGCGAAGGCCCGGGCAGGCCTGCAGAACCTCGTCACCGCGTTCAAGGACGGCGACATCCCCGCGGAGGCGATCACGTACCAGGAGGAACAGGGACGCCAGGCGTTCGAGTCCGGCAAGCTGCTGTTCCTGCGCAACTGGCCGTACGTGTACAACCTCGCGAAGACCGATGGTTCGTCGACGGTCAAGGACACGTTCGGGATCGCGCCGATCCCGGGCGCCGACGGCATCGGATCGTCGACGCTCGGTGGTCACAACGCCGCGATCAGCGTGTACTCGAAGCACAAGGCGACCGCGCATGACTTCCTCGAGTTCCTCGAGTCGAACGAGACCCAGAAGTTCTTCGCGACGCAGGGGTCCCTCGCGCCCGTCGTCGGGAGCCTCTACACGGATCCGACCCTGACGTCGAAGCTGCCGTACCTGCCCACGCTGCTCACCTCGATCAAGAGCGCCGAACCCCGTCCGGTGACGCCGTACTACCCCGCGGTCACGAAGGCGATCCAGGACAACGCGTACGCCGCGCTCAAGGGCTCGAAGTCGGTGCAGCAGGCACTCAAGGACATGCAGGCCGCGGTCAAGTCGGCGTCGAACTCGAACTGACCCTCCAGGTCCTCCCGACCGACGGACGGGAGGCGCGGTGACGGAGCCGCGCCGCGCCTCCCGTCCGTTCCGTCCGGAGACCGGTACGAAGCGACACCAGGCGAGGAGGCCACCGTGTCAGCAGCAACAGAGATCCCGGCCGCGATCCCGGCCCCGTCGGGCATGGAACCACGACGTCGGGGACGGAGCGGTCTCAACGCCGCGCACGGCCGGTGGGCCGTCTGGCTCATCGGCCCGACCCTGCTCCTGCTCGCGATCGTCATCGGGTACCCGGTGGTGAGCGCGATCGTGCAGTCGTTCCAGAACGACGCCGGCCTGGACAAGGCGACCGGGATGTTCGTCAGCGGCGGCTTCGCCGGTGTCGCCAACTACGTGCACTGGCTCGGACAGCGGTGCGGTACCGGTGGGAGCGCGGTCGCGTGTCCGCCCGGCAGCCTCGGCGCGACGTTCTGGACGTCGTTCGGCAACACGTTCTTCTTCACCGCGGTGACGGTCGTCTTCGAGACCGTGATCGGGGTGTGGATGGCGATCATCATGAACCGACCGTTCACCGGGCGGGCGCTGGTCCGGGCCGCGGTGCTCGTTCCGTGGGCGATCCCGACCGCCGTGACGGCCAAGCTCTGGTACTTCATCTTCGACGTCAACGGCGTTCTCAACCAGGTACTCGGGACCCATGTGCTCTGGACGAGCGGGGAGTGGTCGTCGCGGTTCGCGATCGTCATCGCCGACACGTGGAAGACGACCCCGTTCATGGCGCTGCTCATCCTCGCGGGCCTGCAGCTCATCCCCGAGGAGGTCTACGAGGCCGGCAAGGTGGACGGTGCCACGACGGTCCAGCGGTTCCTCCACATCACGCTGCCCCTCGTCCGCCCGGCCCTCATGGTGGCCGTGCTGTTCCGGGTGCTCGACGCGCTGCGCCTGTACGACCTCCCGGCGATCCTCACGGGCGGCGGCGGGGGATCGGGGAACGCCACCACGACGCTCTCGATCCTCGTCGTCGAGCAGATCCGACAGGGGTTCAACTCCGCGTCGGCCCTGTCGACGATCACGTTCCTCGTGATCTTCGCCGTGGCGTTCCTGTTCGTCCGGTTCCTCGGTGCGAACGTCGTGCAGACGCAGGCCGCGCAGCAGAAGGGTGAACTCCGATGACCATCGCAGCGCCACGGGCCCGCGCCGCCGTCCGCGATCGCGACACGACCACCTCGACCATCCGGGTCGAGCGGCACCGAGGTCCTGCGATCCGGACGGGCATCAGCGCCGCCGTGATCGTCATCTGGTGCCTCCTGCCCTTCTACTGGATGGTCGTCACGTCGTTCCGCGACGTCGGCTTCACGTTCGACGCGACGCCCTGGCCCACCCACGTGACGCTCGAGAACTACCGGACGGCGTTCTCCACCGGACTCGGCAACCACCTGGGACGTGCCCTCGGCAACAGCCTCGTCATCGGTGGGACCGTGACGGTGATCGCGTTGCTCGTCGGGACGAGTGCCGGCTACGCGTTGGCCCGACTCGAGTTCCGCGGCAAGTCGGTGATCGCCGGCGCGATCCTGGCCGCGTCCATGTTCCCCGGCGTGGCGCTCATCTCGCCCCTGTTCCAGCTGTTCACGGACGTCGGTTGGATGGGCACCTACCAGGCCCTGATCCTGCCGAGCATCTCGTTCGTGCTGCCGCTGACGGTCTACACGCTCACCTCGTTCTTCCGGGAGATGCCGTGGGACCTCGAGGAGGCTGCGCGGATCGACGGCTGCACGCGGATCCAGGCGTTCCGACGGGTCATCCTGCCGCTCGCCGCTCCCGCGGTCTTCACGACGGCGATCCTGGCGTTCATCTCGTCGTGGAACGAGTACCTCATCTCGAGTCAGCTCTCGAGCGACCGGACACAGCCGGTGACGGTGGCGATCGCGAGCTTCGCCGGCAGCCAGCCCCACCAGGAGCCGTACACGGCGGTCATGGCCGCGGGCACGATCGTCACGATCCCGCTCGTGATCCTCGTGCTCGTCTTCCAGCGTCGGATCGTCGCCGGCCTGACGGCCGGTGGCGTCAAGGGCTGATCGTGGCGCGCATGCGGCCGCCGCGCCCCACGGACACGACCGACACGTTGATCGGGTTCAGTGGGTTCTTCGGCGCGGTCCTCCTCGTCGTGACGATCACGTGCGAGCTCACCGGGCGGTCCGCGCTCGGATGGGCGCTCGCGTTGCTCGTCGTCGTCGCGCTCGTCGCGGCTCTGCTGCATCGGCGCGCGGCGCTCGTCCGCCGGACCGGCGGGCACGACGGACGGGAGGCCTCCCATGACGTCGGCGGGAGCGGCTGACGGATCGCGACCGCGCCCGGTCAGGACCCGAGGGTGCCGCCGGGCCGGTGCGGTGCCTCCCGGCTGACCGCACCCCGCGCAGCGAGCGCCGCGTCGAGCGCCAACGCGTCCCAGGGTGCGTGGCGCTCGGCGTCGTTGTCGAAGTAGACGAACGTGTCCCGCCCGGCGAGGAGGTGTTCCTCGACCCGGTGCGCCCACTGCCCGGTCGCGTGCTCGTCGTAGCCGCTGTGGTAGACCTCTGGACTGCCGTGCAGGCGCAGGTACGCGAAGTCGGTCGTCGGCTCGTCGAAGCGGGGCCAGGCCGTACCGGCGTCGCTGTCCACCAACGCCACCCGGTGCTGGCGGAGCACCGCGAGGTGGTCCGGCGTCACGGCGGCGGGGGTGCGGACCTCGAGCGCGTGACGGATGACCCGCTCGCCCGGCGTGCCGTCCCCGGATCGACCGTCACCGTCGCCGTCGGAACCGGGCACGCTGTCCGACGCGCGCACCTTCGCGTCGTGGTCGTCGGCGAGCGCCCGTGCGGCGTCGAAGGTCGTGGGCAGCTGGTCGAGGAAGGCGTCGAGGACGTCGGGGGTGGGGGCGAAGGCCGCGGGGAGCTGCCAGAGGACGGGCCCGAGCCGGTCCTCGAGCTCGAGGACGCCCGACGCCATGAAGTTCGCGAGCGCCTTGTGCACGTTCCGCAGGTGCAGCATGTGGGTGAGGTAGCGCCCGCCCTTCACGGCGAAGACGAAGCCGTCGGGGACGGCGTGCCGCCACGCCTGGTACCGCTCGGGACGCTGCAGCGAGTAGAACGAGCCGTTGAGCTCCACGGTCGGGAACCGATCGCCGACGTACTCGAGCCAGCGGCGCTTGGCGAGGCGCTGCGGGTAGAAGTCGCCCCGCCAGCCGTCGTACTGCCACCCGGAGAGCCCGACGCGGGCGACGGCGCCCGTCGGAGGGGCGCCGGCGGACCGGGCGAGCGCGCGACGGTCGGTGCCCCCGATGGTGGCGGTGCCCCCGATGCGCCCTTCGCCCTCGATGGACTCGGCGCGGTCGTCGGGGTCGGGGTCGGGCATCGCCCCACGGTATGCCCCGGCGCCGGGCCGACACACCGACGGCCGCTCGTTTTGCGTCGTGACCCGGACCTGTGTCATACTCTTCTGGTTGCCGGAACGGCCCCATCGTATAGTGGCCTAGTACGCCGCCCTCTCACGGCGGTAACGCGGGTTCGAATCCCGCTGGGGTCACGCGCACAGTGACTGCAGAACCAGCACGGCAGCCGCATGGAATCCCTCGCCCGCGGGCGGGGGATTCCGTCGTTCCGGCTTGGTACGCTCCAGGGGTCTCCGACCCGGCAGTGGGGCCTGCCGGACCCGAACCTCGCCGACCGGCCGGTCGAGCGACGACGGTCCCTGTCTCCGATCGCGCGTCCTCGACGCGCCCAGCAGATGGGAGCACCATGACCAACGCGTCCGGCGGACCGAGCGCCGCCCCCGCGTCGAGCGGTGGCAGCCTGCCGTCCGACCCTGACGTCGAGGTCGACGACACCGCGAGCGGTGCGCCGACCCGTCCGCCGCATCTCCGCTGGCCCTCCATCGGCCTCGTGGCGCTCGGCGGAGCGGTCGGGACGGCTGCGCGAGCGCTGATCACCTCGGCCCTGCCGTCCGGTCCCGCCTCGTGGCCGGTCCTCGGCATCAACGTCCTCGGCGCGTTCTGCCTCGGGCTCCTGCTCGAGGCGTTGACGCGCCGCGGTTCCGACGAGGGGCGCCGCCGATCCCTACGGCTCCTGTTCGGGACGGGCGTGCTCGGGGGCTTCACGACCTACAGCACGCTCGCGGTCGACGCGGCCACGCTGCTCCGGACCGGCCACGCTGGCACCGCGGTGGGGTACGGCCTCCTCTCGGTCGTCGCGGGGCTTGTCGCGGTCGTCGTGGGTCTGGTGGTCGCGGCGGTGACGCGCCCCGACGCCGGGGCAGCACGTCGGTGAGCACGGTCGAACTCGTGCTCGTCGCGGTCGGCGGCGGCGTCGGCGCCGTGCTCCGCTTCGTCCTCGACGGCGCCGTCAGAGCGCACTGGCCGCGCTCCCTTCCCCTCGGGACGATCGTCATCAACGTGAGCGGATCGCTCGTCCTCGGGTACGTCACCGGACTCGGAACGGCCGGGCTGCTCCCGAGCCTGGTCGTCGCGACGCTCGGGACGGGCATGATGGGCGGGTACACGACGTTCTCGACGGCGAGTGTCGAGACGGTCCAGCTCGTGCGTGCCGGTCATCCGTGGCTCGCGCTGCTGAACGGGATCGGCATGCTCGTCGTCTCGGTCGGCGCCGCAGCGCTCGGCCTCCTCCTCGGAAGGAACACATGACCTCGGAACGCCCCGGTGAACTCGTCCTCGTCCGCCACGGAGAGACCGCGTGGTCGAAGAGCGGCCAGCACACCGGTAGGACGGACATCCCCCTGACGGAGAACGGCATCGAACAGGCGAAGCGCGCGGGGCGGTTCCTCGCCGATCGCGACTTCGCCCTCGCGCTGTCGAGCCCGCTCGAGCGAGCGCGCGAGACCGCGCGGCTCGTCGGCGTCGACGCCGAGCCGGACGAGGACCTGTTCGAGTGGGACTACGGCGCGTACGAGGGACTGACCACGCCGCAGATCAAGGTGCAGCGGCACGGGCCCTGGGACCTCTGGACCGACGGCGTCCCCGTCGGCGACACCCCTGGTGAGAACGCCGCCGAGGTCCGGGTCCGGGCCGAACGGGTGCTCGACCGGGCGCGACCGGTGCTCGCCGAGGGGCAGGACGCGATCTTCGTCGCGCACGGGCACGTGCTCCGCGCGATCGGTGCGGCCTGGATCCGACTCGCGCCGCAGGACGGCGCAGTCCTCGCGCTCTCGACCGCCTCGGTCAGCGTGCTCGGCTACGAACACGGCCGCCCGGTGATCGACCACTGGAACGTCCAGCCGGGATAGGCCCGACGGCCGGGAGGGCCGGGGCGGCCCGTCCCTCCCGGCCGTCGAACCGTCGGCCCCGGTGCCGGGAGTGCCGCGCTGTCGTTCCCCGGCCCTCCCAGCCGTCGGACGGCTCCCGGCCGTCAGACGGTGCGGATCGCGCTCGTCGCACCGAGGGGCCGGCCACGGCGACGCTCGACGGCGCGCCCGGCCAGGAGCAGGAGGACGCTCACGGCCGCCCCGAGCGCGGTCTGCACGATCCGCTCGACCGCGAGACGCTCGGGTGCCTCGGGGAGGCTGAGCCACGAGACGGCGAGGGCGAGCGGCGTGAGGAACAGCAGGCAGACCGCGTAGTTCCGCGCGACGAAGATCTCGGCCCAGAACTGGCCGAGCACCGCGATGAGGACGATCCACCAGTCCGTCGGGTGCAGGAGCAGGACGCCGACGGCGACCACGGTGCCGCCGATGGTGCCGACCACGCGCTGGACAGCGCGCTGGATCGTGTGCCGCTGCCGGAGCGCGGGGAGCGTCGACACGACCGCCACCACCGCCCAGTACGGGTGTCCCAGCCCCGTCGCCTCGCCGACCGCGCCGGCGACGAGCGCGCCGACCAGGTTGAGGCCGACGGTCTCCCACAGGGCGGGACTCCGCAGCACGGCGAAGGACCGGCGTCGTGGCTCGACGAAGGGTCGGAACAGGTGGCGCATCGACTCGCCCCACACGGCCCGGGCGAGGAACCCGCCCATCGACACCACCCAGGCGAACGCCACGGCGCCGAGGACGATCCCGACCACGCCCGGCAGCTGGGCCGGGGTCACCGGTACGAGCGAGCAGACGACGAACGCGAACACGGGGAAGATGGGCTGCGCGGGGATCGCCTGGAGGACCGAGAGCGTGCCGACGGCCACCACGAGGACGACCGCGAGTCCGACCGCCTCGGCCCAGAGCGGCGCCCCGGTCATGCTCATCGCGACGCCGGCGAGCATGCACGCGGCCTGCAGCAGGCCCGCGGTGGTGACGGTGACGACGCGTCGTCCGTAGGGCTCCCGCGCGCCCGGGATCGCGGCGAACCCGGCGAAGAGCGCGAAGGCGGCGTAGCCCGACAGACCGGAACCGATGAGCACGGCGAGCGGGACCCCGCCGGCCACGGCGGCCCGTGCCGCTCCCTCGATGTTGATCGTGCGGGCGGAGTGGGGCGGTCGTTCGGTCGTCGTCATGTCCTGTCCATCATCCCACCGGGCGTGCTGGGGGAGGACGCCCGGACGACGCGCGAGACGGAGAAGAACGACAGGTGTCGTCCTGCTGGTATACCAATCCGCGCCAGCATGCGGATCGGACCGGGAATGGACGCTCGAGGCCCGTGGTTGCGGGCATCCACGGGCCTCGGAGGGCCCGGACGCGAGCGTAGACTCGCTGGACCCGGCGCCCGCCGGGCCCGCGACACGCGGGAGGCGCACCTCGCTCGGGGTGCGCGGACGACCCGGTCGCCGTCCGACAGGACAGGCGACCACACGCATGGGAGGCACGAGGTCATGGGCAGGACGCTCGCCGAGAAGGTGTGGGACGACCACGTCGTGGTCAAGGGCGAGGACGGCACTCCCGACCTCCTCTACATCGACCTCCACCTCGTGCACGAGGTCACGAGTCCGCAGGCGTTCGACGGCCTCCGCCAGGCCGGGAGGCCCGTCCGCCGCCCCGACCTCACCATCGCCACCGAGGACCACAACACGCCGACGCTCGCGATCGACCGTCCGATCGCCGACCCGACGAGCCGGACGCAGATCGAGACCCTGCGGCGCAACTGCGCGGAGTTCGGTGTCCGGCTGCACCCGCTCGGGGACGCTGAGCAGGGGATCGTGCACGTCGTCGGACCGCAGCTCGGCCTCACCATGCCCGGCATCACCGTCGTGTGCGGCGACTCGCACACCTCGACCCACGGCGCGTTCGGGGCCATGGCGTTCGGGATCGGCACGAGCGAGGTCGAGCACGTGCTCGCCACGCAGACGCTGCCGCTCAAGCCCTTCAAGACCATGGCGATCACCGTCGAGGGGACGCTGCGCCCCGGTGTCACGGCGAAGGACGTCATCCTCGCCGTGATCGCGCAGATCGGCACCGGCGGTGGTCAGGGCTACGTCCTCGAGTACCGCGGCAGCGCGATCCGGGCGCTCTCGATGGAAGGCCGGATGACGATCTGCAACATGTCGATCGAAGCCGGTGCACGCGCCGGGATGGTCGCACCCGACCAGACGACCTACGACTACCTCCGCGGACGGGCGCACGCCCCGAGCGGGCAGGACTGGGACGACGCCGTCGCCTACTGGGACACGCTGGCGACGGACGACGACGCCGTGTTCGACGCCGAGGTGTTCATCGACGCCGACGAGCTCGAGCCGTTCGTGACGTGGGGGACGAACCCCGGTCAGGGCGTCTCGCTGTCGGCGACCGTGCCCTCGCCGGCCGACTTCGCCGACGCCAACGCCCGTGCGGGCGCCGAACGGGCGCTCGAGTACATGGACCTCACCCCCGGCACCCCGATGAAGGCGATCCCCGTCGACGCGGTGTTCATGGGCTCCTGCACGAACTCGCGCATCGAGGACCTCCGCGCGTTCGCCTCGATCGTCCGCGGTCGGACCAAGGCCGAGGGCGTCCGGGTCATGGTGGTGCCCGGGTCCGCGCGGGTCCGCCTCGAGGCCGAGGCCGAGGGGCTCGACCAGGTGTTCCTCGACTTCGGCGCAGAGTGGCGGTTCGCCGGCTGCTCGATGTGTCTCGGCATGAACCCCGACCAGCTCGCCCCCGGCGAGCGATGTGCGTCCACGTCGAACCGCAACTTCGAGGGGCGCCAGGGCAAGGGCGGCCGGACACACCTCGTGTCACCGCTCGTCGCCGCGGCCACCGCCGTCCGGGGCACGCTGTCGAGCCCGTGGGACCTCGAGGAGGACGACGCGCGGCGTGCCGTGGACGAGGTCACGCCGGTCGGTGTCGCCGCTGGCCGCACGACCGTCGCCGACGCCGAGGCCGGCGTCGCGCAGCCCGAGGAGGAACACTGATGGACAAGCTCTCGGTCGTGACCGGCGTGGCGGCACCGCTGCGTCGGGCGAACGTCGACACCGACCAGATCATCCCGGCCGTCTACCTCAAGCGGGTGACGAAGACGGGCTTCGAGGACGCCCTGTTCGCCGCCTGGCGGCAGGATCCCGAGTTCGTCATCAACCGTCCCGAGTACCAGGGTGCGTCGGTGCTCGTCGCCGGTCCGGACTTCGGCACGGGGTCGAGCCGGGAGCACGCGGTGTGGGCGCTCCGGGACTTCGGGTTCCGGGTGGTCGTCTCGCCGCGGTTCGCGGACATCTTCCGCGGCAATGCCGGCAAACAGGGGCTGCTGACCGCCGTGGTCACCGAGTCCGACGTCGAGCGCATCTGGGCGGCGATCGATGCCGCGCCCGGAGTCGAGGCGACGGTCGACCTCGTCGCGCAGCGCGTGTCGGTGGGTGATGTGGACGTCCCGTTCGAGATCGACGCATACACTCGATGGCGGTTGATGGAAGGGCTCGACGACATCGGGCTCACCCTCCGCGACGAACCGTCGATCACGGAGTTCGAATCCCGCCGCGCCTCGTGGCGGCCCGAGACATTGCCGGTGAAGTAAGTGAACTCTCTCGTACAGGACGCAGCGGCTGCAGGCGCTCGCGTCGGTCTCAAGTCGGACGAGATCGTCATCCGCGGCGGCAAGCCGCTCGTGGGACGCATCGAGGTCCGCGGCGCGAAGAACCTCGCGACCAAGGCGATGGTGGCCGCGCTGCTGGGCGACACACCCTCGATCCTCCGCGACGTGCCGGACATCAGCGACGTCAAGGTCGTCCGGGGCCTGCTCGAGGTGCACGGCGTCCGGATCAGCGATCCTGCCCGTGGCGAGCTCATCCTCGACCCGTCGAACGTCGAGAGCGCGCACTTCGCCGAGATCGACGCCCACGCCGGGTCGAGCCGCATCCCGATCCTGTTCTGCGGTCCGCTGCTCCACAAGCTCGGCGAGGCGTTCATCCCCGACCTCGGCGGTTGCCGCATCGGCGACCGCCCGATCGACTTCCACCTCGACGCGCTCCGCGCGATGGGCGCCGTCGTGGACAAGCAGGTCGCCGGCATCCACCTCGAGGCGCCGAACGGTCTCAAGGGCGCGAACATCGAACTGCCGTACCCGAGCGTCGGCGCGACCGAGCAGGTGCTCCTCAGCGCCGTGCTGGCCGAGGGTGTCACCGAGCTGCGGAACGCCGCGATCGAGCCCGAGATCATGGACCTCATCGCGATCCTGCAGAAGATGGGCGCCGTCGTCTCCGTCGAGCCGAACCGGACGATCTTCATCGAGGGCGTCGAGAAGCTGCGCGGGTACACGCACCGGGCGATCAACGACCGCAACGAGGCCGCCAGCTGGGCCGCCGCCGCACTCGCCACGAACGGTGACATCTTCGTCGAGGGTGCCAAGCAGCAGGACCTCATGACCTTCCTCAACGTCTTCCGCAAGGTGGGCGGCGGGTTCGACATCCAGGAGGACGGCATCCGCTTCTACCGCGAGGTCGAGGTGCTCAAGCCCGTCGTCATCGAGACCGACGTCCACCCCGGCTTCATGACCGACTGGCAGCAGCCGCTCGTCGTGGCACTGACGCAGGCCGAGGGCCGCAGCGTGGTGCACGAGACCGTGTACGAGAACCGGTTCGGGTTCACGGACGCGCTCAACGAGATGGGTGCGGACATCGTCGTGCACAAAGAGGGACTGCCCGGCCACGACCGTCGAGTCGCTCGTCGTCCCTTCGAGCAGGCCGCGGTGATCACCGGACCCACGCCGCTGCACGGCGCGAACGTGCGCGTGCCCGACCTCCGGGGCGGGTTCAGCCACCTCATCGCCGCGCTCACCGCCAGCGGTGAGTCGCACATCACGAACGTCGGCATCATCAGCCGTGGGTACGAGCACTTCATCCCGAAGCTCCGCAAGCTCGGCGCGGACTTCGACTTTGCCGGGTGAGGGCGCGGTGCCGGACAACGGCACGGGGTCGACGAGCGGGCAGCAGGGCGGCGGGCGCGAGGTCGTCACCGCTGGCCTGCCCACCCCGGGACGGCGGTTCCACCGGGGCGACCTGAACGGTGCGTTCCGGGTCGTCGCGTCGATCGTCATCCCGATGATCCGGGTCGCTGCGCGGTTCCGGTGGCACGGGAGCACGCGGCTGCCGGCCGAGGGTCCGTTCATCGTCGCGCCGAACCACTACACGAACATCGACCCGCTCGTCGTCGGCACGGTCGTGTGGCTGCACCGTCGACTCCCGCAGTACCTCGCGAAGGCCTCGCTGTTCCGGGTCCCGGTGCTCGGGTACTTCATGCGCGGCATGGGCAACGTCCCCGTCGAGCGCTCCGGACGGACCCGCGGCAGCGACCCGCTCACCGGTGGTCGTGCCCTCGTGGCGGGCGGCGGCGGTCTCATCGTCTACCCCGAGGGCACGCTCACGCGCGACCCGGACCTCTGGCCCATGCGCGGGAAGACCGGCGCGGTCCGACTCGCGCTCGAGAACGACGTCCCGCTCATCCCCATGGCCCACTGGGGCACACAGCGCATCATGCCGCGGTACGGGCGCACGCTCCGGCTCTTCCCGCCGTCGCGCGTGGACGTCGCGATCGGCGAGCCGCTCGACCTCTCCGCGTACCGGGGACGTCCGCTCGACCAGCACCTGTTGCAGCAGGCCACCGCCGAGCTCATGCAGGCGATCACCGCGCTCGTCGAGGAGCTGCGCGGCGAGCGTGCACCCGCCGAGCGGTGGGACCCGGCAGCGAACAACCAGAACGAGACCGGCCGCTTTGCCTGACGCGCCCGACCATCCAGGCCGCGGCGCGGTCGACACCGCCGCCATCAACGTCGTCCTCCGTCGCGCCGAGTCGCGACGGGTCGCCGTGCTGGGCGCGGGGAGCTGGGGCACCACGTTCGCCAAGGTGCTCGCGGAGGGCGGGGCCGACGTCGTGCTCTGGGCGCGTCGACCCGAGGTCGCGCGCGAGATCACCGAGACGAAGCGGAACTCCGACTACCTGCCCGGCATCAACCTCCCGCGCACGCTGACCGCCTCGGACCACCTCGACCGCGTGCTCGACGGTGCCGAGCAGGTCTACGTGTCGGTGCCCAGTCAGAGCCTGCGCGCGAACCTCGAGGCGGTCCGGACACTGCTGCCCGTCGAGGCGCCCGTCGTGAGCCTCATGAAGGGCGTCGAGAAGGGCACGGGCCTCCGGATGAGCGAGGTCCTCCAGCAGGGCCTCGACATCGATCCGGATCGGATCGCGGTGGCGTCCGGCCCGAACCTCGCACTCGAGATCGCACGACGACAGCCGACGGCGGCCGTCGTGTCGTCGACGAGCACCGACACCGCGACCGCCGTCGCGGCGACCGCCACGAACCCGTACTTCCGGTCGTTCATCAACACCGACGTCATCGGCACCGAGTTCGGCGGCGTGCTCAAGAACCTCATCGCGGTGGCCATCGGCATCGTCGACGGTGTCGGCTACGGCGAGAACACGAAGGCGTCGATCATCACCCGTGGCCTCGCGGAGATGACCGGGTTCGCGGTCGCCAACGGTGCGCGCCCCGAGACGCTCGCCGGTCTCGCCGGGCTCGGCGACCTCATCGCGACGTGCCAGTCACCGCTGTCGCGGAACAACACCGCGGGCCGACTGCTCGGCCAGGGCTACCGATACGACGAGGTCGTCCGGCAGATGAACCAGACCGCCGAGGGTCTGGCGTCGGTCGCTCCGATCCTGGCGCTCGCCGCCGACCACGGCGTCGACATGCCCATCGTCAGCCAGGTGGGCGAGGTGCTCGCCGGTAGGCTCGACCCGCGGAACATCGCGCCGCACCTGACCGAGACCGACGAACCCCAGGGCGAGTGATCCCATGACGCAGACGACCGCCATCGACGCCCGGCCGGCCGGAGCCGGGGCTCGGACCCGTGTCGTGGTCCTGTTCGGCGGCCGCTCGAGCGAGCACGCGATCAGCTGCGTGACCGCGGGCGGGATCATGGCCGCGATGGACCGCTCGCTGTTCGACGTCGTGCCGGTCGGCATCACCCGTGCGGGCGCGTTCACGTTGCAGTCAGACGACCCGGGCGCTTGGGCCCTACGCGGCTCCGACCTCCCCTCGGTCCCGGACAACGGCACCCGCGTGCGCTGGCCGGACTCGGTCGACTCCCGCGCCCTCGCGGTGGTGCAGGCCGACGGATCCATCACCTCGCTCGGCGACGTCGACGTCGTGTTCCCGATCCTCCACGGCCCCTTCGGCGAGGACGGCACGGTCCAGGGCCTCCTCGAGTTGGTGGGGCTGCCCTACGTGGGCGACGGCGTCCTCGCGAGCGCGGTCGGCATGGACAAGCACCTGTCGAAGGTCGTGCTCGAGCACGCCGGTCTCCGGGTGGCGCCCTGGACGACGGTCCTCCGCCGTGAATGGGACGCCGACGAGGCCGACGTCCTCGAGCGAGCGGCCGCGCACGGGTGGCCGCTGTTCGTGAAGCCCGCGCGTGCCGGGTCGAGCATGGGGGTCTCGCGGGTCGACGAGCCGGGGCAGCTCCCGGCGGCGTTCGCGACCGCGTTCGAGCACGACAGCAAGGTCATCGTCGAGCCACGCATCGTCGGGCGCGAGATCGAGGTCGCGGTGCTCGAGGGGCGCGATGGCACCCCGCGCACGAGCCTCCCGGGCGAGATCGTCGTCGACGAAGCGGGGTTCTACGACTTCGAGGCGAAGTACCTCGGCGGCGACGAGCAGCTCCGGTGTCCCGCCCCGCTGTCCCAGGACGAGACCGACGAGGTCCGGTCCATCGCCGCCCGCGCCTTCGAGGCGATCGCCGGTTCGGGCCTCGCACGGGTCGACTGCTTCCTCACGGACGACGGGTTCGTCGTCAACGAGGTCAACACCATGCCCGGGTTCACCCCGTTCTCGATGTACCCCCGATGCTGGGCCGCGTCCGGGCTGCCCTACCCGGACCTCGTCCGCGAACTCGTCGAGCTCGGGGCGGTCGCCGTCCGCTGACCGGTCGTGGCGGTCAGCCCGCCTGGGTGGCGCTCGCCGACGGCGTGGCGGGCGCGGAGGGCGTTGCCACGTCCGAGGGGTCGAGGCACGCGTGGCCGTCCTTCGGCAGGGTCGACACGGCGTCCCCGATGTCCTGCAGCACGTCGCTCGTCGCCGCCGTCGGATCGAGCGCGACCTGCACGGCGGGCGAGCGTCCGAACGTCGTGTAGACGATCGAGTCCTTCCGGGCGTCCCGGATCCAGTCGACCGATCCGAGGGTGAAGCACGGCAGGTCGGACACGGTCGGCACGGGCACGCCGCAGTGCAGGACCACGGCTGCCGGGGTGCCCCAGACGGCCGTGGACTGCGCGTTCGTGGCTCGGATCGCGAGCTTCGACTCGACGGTGGTGGGCAGGCGCACCTGGACCGCGGCGCAGGCCGCGGAGTTCGCCGCCGGCGCCGGTGTCAGCGTGACGGCGTCAGCACAGCCCGCGAGGGCCGCGACGAGGCCGACCGCCAGGGCGATCGCCCCGAGTGCCCGGGGGAGTCGGCGCGAGGAGTGCATCGCCATCAGGCTACCCGAGCGGGCGGTACGGTCGGAGAGTGCACGACAGCGACGACACGGTGGGCAGCGTCGGCGAGCTCGGCGTGCTCGCTCGGATCACCCGTCGGCTCCCGTCCGCCGCATCCGCCCTGCTCGGCCCGGGCGACGACTGCGCGGTCGTCGCCGCGCCGGACGGACGCTTCGTCGTGACGACGGACATGATGGTGCACGGCCCGGACTTCCGGTGGGCGTGGTCCTCGCCGACGGACGTCGGTTGGAAGGCGGCCGCGACGAACCTGTCCGACGTCGCTGCGATGGGGGCGCGCCCGACCGCGTTGCTCGTGGCGTTGGCCGTGCCGCCGCAGACCCCGGTGGGCGTGCTCGAGGCCATCGCCGACGGGTTCGCGGCGGCGTGTGCCACCCTCGCCCCGGGTTGCGGCGTGGTCGGCGGCGACCTGTCGACGTCGGCGACCGCGACGGTGACGGTCACGGCGTTCGGGGACCTGGAGGGCCGGGCGCCGGTGCTCCGGTCGGGCGCACGAGCGGGTGACCAGGTCGCGGTCGCGGGTGAACTCGGCGTCGCGGCCCGGGGACTCGCGCGGCTGTTCGCGGAGGGGGTCGACGACCGCGGCGAACCGGACGCCGAACGGACCGCGGCCTTCCTGGCGGCCTCGCCCGGGGGGACGGACCCGGGCGTCGAGCGGCAGCGTCGCCCCCGTCCGCCGGTCGCCGCGGGGGTCCTCGCCGCCCAGGCCGGGGCGACCGCGATGCTCGACCTGTCCGACGGGCTGGCGATCGATGCCGGTCGCGTGGCCCAGGCCAGCGGTGTCACGATCGACCTCGACCCGTCGGTGGTCCCGAAGGGGCCGGCCCTGCACGGCGGTGAGGACCACGGACTGTTCGCGACGTTCCCACGCGGGTCGGGCCTCCCGGCCGGGTTCCGGCGGATCGGGACGGTCGTGTCGGCGGCCGGTGCGCCGGGCGTGACGCGGGGGGGCGTCCCGGTGTCGACGCAGGGGTGGGACCCGTACGTGGGCTGGGACGGCGCCGTCGGCTGACACCAGGGACGAGCGCGGTGGGCGCCGGGGTCAGTCCGTGATGTCGGGCGCGGCCTCCCACGCGACGGTGTCGCCGTACGTGCGCTTGCTCCAGGCCTGGAGGCCGTCGGGCCAGGTCGGCTGCGGCGACCTGGTGCTGCGTTCCACGACCACGAGCGCCTCCGGCCCGAGCCGGGGGACGAGGGCCGCGAGCACGGCCTGGATCTCGTCCTCGTCCACCTCGTACGGCGGGTCGATGAACACCAGGTCGAAGCGGCGACCGGTGGATCGGAGGTACCCGAGCGCGGACTGTGCGTGGACGTCGATGTGGGTGGCGCCGCCGGTCCTCCGCTGGACCGACCGGGCGTTCTCGCGGCAGGCGGCTGCCGCGGGTGCTGCGCGGTCGACGAGCACGACCTCGACCGCGCCGCGTGACGCCGCCTCGAGGCCCAGAGCGCCCGTGCCGGCGTAGAGGTCGAGCACCGCCGCGCCGGCGACGAGTCCCCGCGCGTCGAGCGAGGAGAACAGGGCCTCGCGCACACGGTCGCTCGTGGGTCGCGTGCCGGCCCGCGGCACGCGCAGCGTCGTGGAGCCAGCGGCCCCCGCGATGATCCGGGTCACGCACGACACCGTATCGGCACCAGCGGACGTCGTGCACGGCTGGGAGGCCCGGTGCATGTCGGCGGGAGCGACTACCGTTGCGACGTGGTCACCGCCAGTCCCGCGTCCGCGTCGTCCCCGGCAGTCACCCCGGACCCGCTCGACGCACGGTTGAGTGGGGTGCTCGGCGGCCGCACCGCGACGGCCTTCGAGAAGGCGTTCGGCATCCGCACGGTGGGCGACCTGCTCGCGCACGCCCCGCGGCGGTACGCCGAGCGCGGCGCGCTGACGGCCCTCGACGAGCTCGCGGTGGGGGAGTCCGTGACCATCGTGGCCGAGGTCGTGGACGTCCGTGAACGGACGATGCGGCAGCGGCGCGGGTCCATCCTCGAGGCACGCATCGGCGACGGCAACGGCATCCTCACACTCACGTTCTTCAACCAGGGCTGGCGCGCGAAGGACCTCGTCGCGGGCGCACGCGGCATCTTCGCGGGCAAGGTGTCCGACTACCGGGGCGCACGGCAGCTCGCGCACCCCGACTACGAGCTGTTCGACGCCGACGACCCGCGGGCCACGGCCGACGCCGACGGCGAGCAGGCGATGCGCTGGTCGCGACAGCCGATCCCGATCTACCCGGCGACCTCGACGCTGTCGTCGTGGCAGATCGCCAAGGCCGTCGGGGTCGTGCTCGACACGTTGCCCGAGCTCGAGGACCCGGTGCCGTCGTCGGTGCGCGCCCGACTGGGCCTGCTCGGGCACCGGCGCGCGCTCGAGCTCCTGCACCGGCCCGAGCGGACCGCCGACTGGAAGGCCGCGCAGGACGCGCTCCGGTACCGCGAGGCCTTCGTGCTGCAGACCGCGCTCGTCCGACGGCGCCTGGCCGCGCGGGCGACCGCGTCGACGCCGCGGGTCGCGGCGCCGGCTGGCGTGCTCGAGCGCTTCGACCGGCACCTCCCCTTCACGCTGACGGACGACCAGACGGCCGTCGGCGTGGAGATCGCCGCCGACCTGGCCGAGCACCACCCCATGCACCGGCTCGTGCAGGGCGAGGTCGGATCCGGCAAGACCCTCGTGGCGATCCGCGCGATGCTCACGGTGGCGGAGTCCGGCGGCCAGTCGGCGCTCATCGCACCGACGGAGGTCCTGGCGGCGCAGCACCTCCGCTCGATCGTGCGGTTCCTCGGACCGGACCTCGCCGCCGAGCTCCGGCCGGTGATCGTCACCGGTTCCCAGTCCTCCCGCGAGCGGCAGCGGGCGCTCCTCGCGGCGGCGAGCGGCGGGTCACGGCTCGTCGTCGGCACGCACGCGCTCCTCGGCGATCGGGTCGACTTCGCCGAGCTCGGCCTGGTCGTCGTCGACGAGCAGCACCGGTTCGGCGTCGAACAACGCGAGGCCCTGCGCACCAAGGGCAGGACCCCGCCGCACGTGCTCGTCCTCACCGCGACCCCGATCCCGCGCACCGTCGCCATGACCGTCTTCGGCGACCTCGACGTGTCGACGATCCAGGGGCTGCCCTCGGGGCGGGCCGGCGTCGAGACCCACACCGTCGCCCTCGCGGACCACCCGGGTTGGGAGCACCGGATCTGGACCCGGATGGCCGAGGAACTGGCGTCCGGGCGGCAGGCGTTCGTCGTGTGCCCGGCCATCGAGGACGGCTCGGTCGAGGAGGGCGAGGAAGCCGGCGACGACGCGGTCCAGGCCGACGCGGGCGCAACGGGTCCCACTCGTCGTCCCCCTGCCACCGTCGTCGGGACGGCGGAGCGGATCCGCGCGATGCCGGAGCTGCGGGACCGGCGGATCGCGGTCCTCCACGGCCGGATGCCCGCCGAGGACAAGGACGCCACCATGACCGCGTTCGCCGCGGGGGACGTCGACGTGCTCGTCGCGACGACCGTGATCGAGGTCGGCGTCGACGTCCCGAACGCCTCGATGATGGCGGTCCTCGACGCCGACCGGTTCGGGGTGTCCCAGCTGCACCAGCTCCGTGGGCGCATCGGGCGTGGCGGTCACCCGGGCGTCTGTCTGCTCGTGACGAGCGCCGAGGACGGCACACCGGCGCGCGAGCGCGTGGACGCGGTGGCTGGCTCGGACGACGGGTTCGAGCTCGCACGCGTCGACCTCGAACTCCGACGTGAGGGCGACGTGCTCGGTGAGCGACAGTCGGGCGGCCGGTCGTCGCTGACGCTCCTGCGGGTCGTGCGGGACGCCGACGTCATCGTCGATGCCCGGGGCGAGGCGGAGCGGCTGTTGACGGCGGACCCGACGCTCGAGCGCCACGCCGTGCTCCGGGCCGCGCTCGACCGACGCCTCGACGAGACCGACGCGGCGTTCCTCGGCAAGAACTGACACGGCGGCGTCGGTAGGGTCGGTCCATGCCCCAGATCGCCGTCGTCCCCGGCTCGTTCGACCCCGTCACCGTCGGGCACCTCGACGTGATCCAGCGTGCCGCCACGATCTTCGACGAGGTCCACGTCCTCGTCGTGCACAACCCGGACAAGACGAGCAGCCTCTTCGACGCCGCGGAACGGGTCCGGCTCATCGACGCCGCGCTCGACGAGGCCGGGTTGCACGACGGCGTCCGGGTGGAGTCGTGGTCCTCCGGTCTGCTCGTGGACTACTGCCGGCAGGTCGGTGCGCGCGTGATCGTCAAGGGGGTGCGGTCGAGCGCGGACGTCGCGTACGAGACACCGATGGCGGCCGTGAATCGCGACCTCGCGGGCGTCGAGACCGTGTTCGTCGTCCCCGAGCCCGGTCGCTCGCACGTGTCGAGTTCGCTCGTCCGGCAGGTCGCGTCGCTCGGTGGGGACGTCTCGCCCTACGTGCCGCGGGTCGTGGCGGAGGCCCTGGCCCACTGACCCGGAGCGGTGACCGTCGGTGGCGGGCGCCGCCGTCCTGCCCGCACCGCACCGGGTGCGCGCCGCATGCTGGCGCTCGCTCTCGGGCGGGATGCGCGGTAGGATCGATCCTCGTGCCTGGCTTCGTGAACACCCCGTACACCCTGCCGGTGCGTGACATCATGCACCGCCCGGGCGAGATGCGCGAGCACGTCATCGACGTCGAGCTCGCGGAACCGTTCGGTGCCGGACAGGTCGCCGTACCGGTCGGTGGGGCGCTCCACGTCGAGGTCCGACTCGAGGGGCTGCACGAGGGGATCCTGGTGTCCGGCCACGCCGACGCCGAGGCCGTCGGCGAGTGCAGCCGCTGTCTGATCGACATCACCGAGCCGGTCGAGGTCGATTTCACCGAGTTGTTCGCGTATGATGCCTCGGAGGATTCTGATCTCCAGGTTCACGATGATCACGTGGATTGTGAACCGGTGATCCGAGACGCGGTGGTGCTCGCACTGCCGTTCCGACCGGTTTGCCGACCGGACTGCCCAGGACTGGACCCGGTGACGGGTGAGCGCCTGGCGGACGTCGGCGAGCGTGTGACCCCTGAGGTCATCGACCCGCGCTGGTCCGCGCTCGCAGCACTCCGAATCGACACCACCGACCCCGACGGCGCTCGTCCTGACGCCGACAAGGAAGAGAGATAAGCCATGGCCGTTCCCAAGCGCAAGAAGTCGCGCGCCAACACGCACGCCCGCCGCTCGCAGTGGAAGGCGGCGCCCGTCGCGCTCGTGAAGACCGTCGAGAACGGCAAGGTCACCTACAGCCTCCCGCACCGCGCCAAGGTCGTCGAGGACAGCGCCGGCACCGCGCTCTACATGGAGTACAAGGGCCGCAAGGTCGCCGACGTCTGATCGAGGCGGATCAGTGCGTGCAGCGTCCGGTTCCCGTGGGTCGACCCCCGCGGAGTCGGACGCTGCACGTCTGCTGGCCGTCCTCGACGTCGACGTCGACCCGGATCTCGTCGACCTGGCGTTGACGCATCGCTCGTTCGCATACGAGCACGGGGGCATCGCGCACAACGAGCGACTCGAGTTCCTCGGTGACTCGATCCTCGGGCAGGCCGTGACGGTCAAGCTCTACCGCGACTACCCGGATCTGGACGAGGGCGAGCTCGCCAAGCGACGCGCGAGTCTCGTGTCGACCGTCGCCCTCGCCGAGATCGCCCGCATCATCGGCCTCGGCGCCTTCCTCAAGCTCGGTCGCGGCGAGGAGCTCACGGGCGGCCGGGACAAGTCGTCGATCCTGGCCGACACGGTCGAGGCCGTCATCGGCGCGACCTACCTGTCCGCGGGGCCGGACGTCGCCACCGCGCTCGTGCTGCGCCTCGTGGAGCCCCTGCTCGTCGACCCCGACCGCTTCGGCGCCGCGATGGACCCGAAGACGAGCCTGCAGGAACTGGCGTCGGCACGGTCCCTCGGCAACCCCGCGTACCGGGTCACCGAAGAGGGCCCCGACCACGACAAGACCTTCCACGCCACCGTGGTGCTCATGGGCGAGGACATCGCGAGCGGTACCGGATCGAGCAAGAAGAACGCCGAGATGGCCGCGGCGCTCGGCGCGTGGACGCGACTGTCCGGCCGCGGCGAGGAGTCGGTCGACCTCCTCGCGGCGGACGGCCCCGACGCCGGCAAGGGTGACGCCCGCTAGTGCCCGAACTCCCCGAGGTCGAGGTCGTCCGCGCGGGCCTCGAACCGGCCGTCACGGGCGCCCGCGTGCTCCACGTCCACGTCGTCGACGACCGCGCTCTGACGCGACACCGGGGCCCGGCCGAGGACTTCGTCGCCCGCCTGACCGGGCGCACCGTGCAGGCCGCCGTGCGGCGCGGCAAGTTCCTGTGGATGCCGCTCGACGACGTCGGCGCGGGTCCCGAGGCCCTCGTGGCGCACCTCGGCATGAGCGGTCAGATCCTGCTCGGTCGGGACCGCCCGGCCGCTCGGCACCGCAGGGTGGTCCTCGCGGTGCAGCCCGCGGGCCGGACCGCCGACGGCCTCGTCGAGCCGCCGGTCGAGCTCGAGTTCGTCGACCAACGGACCTTCGGTTCGATGGCGGTCGACGCGACCGTCCCGACCGTCGACGGCGCACCCGCGGGGCACGCCGGTGCCGCCGACCAGGCGGATCCCGACGGGGCGTGGCGACGGCGGATCCCGACGCAGGTGTCGCACATCGCACGGGACCCCCTCGACCCCGCGTTCGACGACGCGCGGTTCGTCGCGCTCGCGCACCGGCGGCACAGCGGCATCAAACGGGTGCTGCTCGACCAGGGTGTGGTCAGCGGGATCGGCAACATCTACGCGGACGAGAGCCTGTGGGCGGCCCGGCTGCACCACGACCGCCCCGCCGACGCACTGAGCCGGCGCGCGCTGACCGGCCTGCTCGACGAGGTGCGCGCGGTGCTCCGCCGGGCGCTCGAGGACGGCGGCACGAGCTTCGACGCCCAGTACGTCAACGTGAACGGGCAGTCCGGGTACTTCTCCCAGCGGCTCGCCGTGTACGGGCGACAAGGTCAGCCGTGCCCCCGCTGCGGGGCGACGATCGTGCGCGAGGCGTTCATGAACCGCTCGAGCCACCGCTGCCCCGTGTGCCAGCGACGGCCGCGGTCGCGCCTGGGCTAGCCTGTGCCCACCGATCGCGCGAGCATGGAAGGCCGTCCGTGTACCTGAAGAGCCTGACCCTCAGGGGGTTCAAGTCCTTCGCGCAACCGACGACCTTCGCACTCGAGCCGGGCGTGACCTGCATCGTGGGTCCCAACGGCTCGGGCAAGTCGAACGTCGTGGACGCCCTCGCGTGGGTGATGGGGGAGCAGGGCGCCAAGACGCTCCGCGGCGGCAAGATGGAGGACGTCATCTTCGCCGGCACCTCGACGCGGGGACCGCTCGGCCGCGCGCAGGTCACCCTGACGATCGACAACAGCGACGGCGTGCTCCCGATCGAGTACGCGGAGGTCACGATCTCGCGGACCCTGTTCCGGAACGGCGGGAGCGAGTACGCCATCAACGGCGAGAACTGTCGCCTGCTCGACGTCCAAGAACTCCTGTCGGACACGGGGCTCGGCCGCGAGATGCACGTCATCGTCGGGCAGGGACAGCTCGACAAGGTGCTCCACGCGACGCCGGAGGACCGACGCGGCTTCATCGAGGAGGCCGCCGGCATCCTCAAGCACCGTCGGCGCAAGGAGAAGACGCTCCGCAAGCTCGACGCGATGCAGGCGAACCTCACCCGGTTGTCCGACCTCGCCGGCGAGATCCGGCGTCAGCTGAAGCCGCTGGGACGGCAGGCCGAGGTCGCGCGCAAGGCGCAGTCCGTGGCGGCGGTCGCCCGGGACGCGCGGGCCAGGATCCTCGCGGACGACGTCGTCCGGCTGCGGCGGGAGCTCGCCGAGCACCTCGCGGTCGAGGCCGGCCGGAAGAGCGAGCGCATCGTGCTCCAGGAGCGGCTCGACCAGGCGCGCATCCGACAGCAGCACGTCGAGCAGACGATGGTGGGTGACGACGTCGACCGGGCGCGGACGGTGCTCCACGGCCTCGAGAGCGTGCAGGAGCGACTGCGGGGGCTGTCGACCCTCGCGAACCAGCGCCTCCTGCTGCTCGCCCAACAGGCGGACGTGCCCGCCCAGGGCCCCACCGTCACCCCGTCGATGGTCGCGGACGCGCGGGACGAGGCCGAGCGTCTCGAGGCGAACGCCGAGGACCTCCAGGGCGCGCTGGCGTCGGCGGCCGAGCGCGTGGCCCGGGCGCGTGCGTCGCTCGACGCCCTCGACGAGGAGATCGCGGCGCAGAGCGCACTCGTGTCGCAGCACGACCTGGACGCCCAGCGCCTCGGCAACCGCGTCGACGTGGCACGGCAGCGGCTCGCCTCCGCCACGGCCGACCGTGCCCGTCGGGAGCGGGCGCTCGCCGAGGCCGAGGAGCGTGCCGGACGCGCCGAACAGGAGCTCGCCGGGGTCGCCCGCGACCCGGGACTGGACGCGGACGAGGACGACCTGGCGCAGCTGCTCACGGACGCCCGGGCGGCGCTCGAGGGCGCCCAGTCGCGACGGGACGAGGCGCGGGAGCGGCTGCATCGGCTCGAGCGCGAGCGTGACGCCCTCGCCGCACGCGTGACCGCGCTCGGGCTGTCGCTCGACGTCCGCGACGGCTCACAGGCGCTCATCGACGCCGGGCGCGCCGGGGTGCTCGGCCGGCTCGCCGACCACATCCGGGTCGCCGCCGGGTACGAGGCCGCGGTCGCGGCCGCCCTCGGCGGACTCGCCGACGCGGTGCTCGCCGCCACCCGGTCCGCCGCGCTCGACGCCGTGACCGCGGCACGGACGAACGACATCGGTCGCATCGACGTCGTCGTCGCCGACGCCCCGGGCACGGGATCGCACCTGCCCCCGGCCCTCCCGTCCGGCGTCCGTCCGGCACTCGAGGTGGTCGACGGGCCTCCCGCGATCGTGGCGCTGCTCGCGGACACCGTCGTCGTCGAGCCGGGCGCGGACCCGGCCACGGCCGACCTGGAGGCCCTGCTCGCCGCCGTCCCGCAGGCGACGGTCGTCACCGCCGCGGGTGACGTCGTCCGCGCGGTCCTCGTGACGGGCGGCGGGGAACGCGCGACGTCGCGGCTCGAACTCGTGGCCGAGCGGGACACGGCCGCGAGCCGGCACGTCGAGGTCGTCGCGGCCGCCGACGCGGCGGGCACCGACCTCCGAGCTGCGCGTGACGCCGTGGACGCGGCACGCGCCACGGCGGACGAGGCCGACCGCACCCTCCGCGCCCACGTGGCCGCGAAGGCGGCGTTCGACCGGGCGTCGGCGACCGCGCGCACCCGCGCGGAGAACGCGCGAGGCGAGGCCGACCGGCTCCGCGCCGCGCTCGCCGAGACCGCGGGCGCCGTCGAACAGGCGGAGCAGGCGCTCGCCGTCGCAGACCAGGAGCACGCCGCCTTCCTCGCCGCACCACGGCCGATCCTCGACGCGTCCGCGCGTGACGACCTCCTCGACGACCTCGAGGCCGCGCGGAGCGACGAGATCGACCAGCGCATCCGGGTCGAGACCATCCGCGAGCGGGCGCGCGCCGAACGGGCGCGGGGCGCGGCGTTGGAGCGGCAGCTGGCCGCGGAGCGCGCGGCCGCCGACGAACAAGCGCGCCTCGCGGTGATCCGTCGCCGGCAGATCGAGGCCGCCGAGGGGGTCATCGCCGACCTCCCCGCGGTCCTGGACGCCGTCGATCGCTCCGTGGCTGAGGCCCGCGTCCGGCTGACCGCCGCCGAGGCCGACCGTGCGCGGCGGAAGACGGAGCTCCAGACCCTGCGGGCCGAGGAGCAGTCCCTCCGCGACCGGCTGCAGTCGGTCACCGACGGCCTCCACGGGCTCGAGATGGAGATCTACGAGAAGAAGCTGCACGTGTCATCGCTGCTCGAACGCGCCGGCAGCGAACTCGGCCTGGTCGAGCAGGTGCTCGTCGCCGAGTACGGCCCCGACGTCCCGGTCCCCGTGGACGTGCTCGTCGACCCCCGCGTGCGTGCGCGCCAGCACCGCGAGGCGATGCGCGCGGCGGGAGTCGACCGTGACGCGGATGTCGACGCCGACGCTGACCCCGCGACGCTCGATGCCGAGGTCTCCACACTGCCCGGCGGCCCCGCGCTCCCGGACCCGGACGCCGCGCCCCGCTCCGAGACCGAGGTCCCGACCGTGCCGTACGTGCGCGCGGAGCAGGAACGCCGGCTCCGCGACGCCGAACGGGACCTCGGACAGCTCGGCAAGGTGAACCCGCTCGCGCTCGAGGAGTTCCAGGCGCTCGAGCAGCGGCACCGGTTCCTCACCGAGCAGCTCGACGACCTGACGAGCACGCGGGGGGACCTCCTCACGATCATCGAGGAGCTCGACGGCAAGATGCAGGAGATCTTCCGCTCGGCGTTCGAGGACACCAAGCGGGCCTTCGACGAGGTGTTCCCGATCCTGTTCCCCGGCGGGACGGGCACGATCGAGCTCACCGATCCGGACGACATGCTCGCCACCGGCATCGACGTCGCCGTGCGCCCCGCGGGCAAGAAGATCGACCGGCTCACCCTGCTGTCCGGCGGCGAGCGCTCACTCGCGGCGATCGCGCTGCTCGTCGCGATCTTCACGGCCCGGCCCAGCCCGTTCTACATCATGGACGAGGTCGAGGCCGCGCTCGACGACGCCAACCTCGGGCGACTCCTCACCGTGTTCGGACGCCTCCGGACCTCGTCGCAGCTCATCGTGATCACGCACCAGAAGCGGACGATGGAGATCGCCGACGCGCTGTACGGCGTCTCGATGCGGCAGGACGGCGTCAGCGCGGTCGTCGGGCAGCGCGTGCAGCTCGCGGAGCGCGAGCGCGCCGCGAGCTGAGCGCCCCGATCAGCGGATCAGGCCTCGACGCGCTGGTCGTGATGGCCGTCGAGCGGTTCGCCGCGGCGGACCCGCCGCGCGGACACGACGAGGCTGACGATCGTCGCCACCGCGACGACGAGCACGATGAACGACAGCGAGAACCAGATCGGGATCTCCGGAGCCCACTCGATGTGGTGACCGCCGTTGACGAACGGGAGCTCGTTGACGTGCATGGCGTGGAACACGAGCTTCACGCCGATGAACCCGAGGATGACGGCGAGTCCCTGCCCGAGGTAGATGAGGCGCTCGAGGAGCCCGGAAATGAGGAAGTACAGCTGTCGTAGACCGAGCAACGAGAACGCGTTGGCGACGAAGACGATGTAGGCGTCCTGCGTCAGCCCGAAGATCGCGGGGATCGAGTCGAGGGCGAAGAGCACGTCCGTGAGGCCGAGCGCCACCATGACGAGCGCCATCGGCGTGAGGAGGCGACGGCCGTCGACCTTCGTGGTGACGCGGTCGCCGTCGTAGTCCTCCGAGGTCGGCAGGATGCGGCGCAGCACGCGGATCAGCCGCGACTCGCCGGCGCTCTCGTCCTCGTGCCCGCCGCGCGCCTGACTCCAGGCGAGCCAGAACAGCAGCGCGCCGAACAGGTAGAAGACCCACGAGAAGTTGTCGATGATGACGACGCCGAGGGCGATGAACACGCCGCGTGCGATGAGCGCGATCGCGATGCCGACGAGGAGGACCTTCTGCTGGTAGGCGCGCGGGACCTTGAACGCGGTCATGATGATGAGGAACACGAAGAGGTTGTCGATGCTCAACGACTCCTCGGTGATCCACCCGGCGAAGAACTCGCCGCCCGCCTGGTGGCCGCCGAACGCCCAGACGCCGAGGCCGAAGAGGACCGCGATCCCGATGTACACGAGCGACCAGGTCGTCGACTCGCGGATGGTGGGCTCGTGCGCCTTGCGCACGTGCGAGAAGAAGTCGAAGACGAGGAGCGCGAGCACCAGCGCGATGGTGCCGAGCCAGACGGCGATGTGGACGTCCATGTGGATCCTCCAGTAGGGCCGTTCCCGGAATCGGGGACGACGACGACTGAAGGTCTCTTCCGCCGCCCGGACGAGCGGCCGATGGCACCGGGCCCGGATCGTCCCGGACCGTACTGACGGCACCACCGCGGGAGGAATACTCCCCTTCGTGGTGCCAGGCTACCGGTGATCGCGCGCGTTCGGCCCGCTCTAAGCTGGGAGCATGGCGAGTTCCTGGTCCCTCTCGAGTCGGCTCCGCGGGTTGTTCCAACGGCGCACGATCGACGAGACGACCTGGGAGGACCTCGAGGCCGCGCTCATCGGTGCCGACTTCGGGCCGGACATCACCGAAGAGGTCGTCGATGACCTCCGTGCGCAGGTCGACCGGTACCAGACGACCGATCCGGCGGACCTGAACCGGATGCTGCGCGAGGTGCTCGAGGAGCGCCTGTCGAAGCTCGACACCACGCTGAAGCTGTCGAACCGCCCGGCCGTCGTGCTCGTCGTCGGTGTGAACGGCGTCGGCAAGACGACGACGATCGGCAAGTTCGCCAAGTTCCTCCGTACCTACGACCGCAGCGTGCTCGTGGGCGCCGCGGACACGTTCCGTGCCGCGGCGGTGGAGCAGGTCGCGACGTGGGCGCAGCGCGCCGGGGTCGAGGTCGTGCGACCGCAGCAGCCCGGACAGGACCCCGCGTCGGTGGCCTACCAGACCGTCGACCGGGCGATACGCGAGGGGATCGAGATCGTCGTCATCGACACCGCCGGCCGCCTGCACACCAAGGCGGGCCTCATGGACGAGCTCTCGAAGATCAAGCGCGTCGTCGAGAAGCAGACGGAGATCGCCGAGGTGCTGCTCGTCCTCGACGCCACCACCGGGCAGAACGGCCTCGCGCAGGCGCAGGCGTTCATCGAGGGCGCGGGCGTCACCGGTCTCGTCATCACGAAGCTCGACGGCTCGGCGAAGGCCGGGTTCGTGCTCAGCGTGCAGGAGAAGACGGGGATCCCCATCAAGCTCATCGGCCAGGGCGAGGGCATCAACGACCTCACCGGGTTCACGCCCCACGTCTTCGTGCAGAACCTCGTCGGCTGACCGTTCGACGCCTGGACGGTGACCGTGCCCGGGTGTCCGAACGGGCGCCGCATCAGGCTCGGGCCGGCATCCGATCGACGAGGGCGTCCGGTCGGATCGGCAGGCGACGGACCCGCACGCCGGTCGCGTCCCAGACGGCGTTCGCCAGCGCCGCGGCAGCACCGACGATCCCGATCTCCCCGATCCCCTTGCCGCCGAGCGGCGTGAGGTCCTCGCCGGGTTCGTCGAGCCACTCGGCGTGGATCGACTCCACGTCCGCGTTCGTCGCGACGTGGTACGTGGCGAGGTCGTGGTTGCCGATGTCGCCCGCCACGGGGTCGATCTCGGCGTCCTCGTGCAGCGCCATGCCGATGCCCCACGTCATCCCACCGACGAGCTGCGCTCGGGCGGTGCGGGCGTTGTAGATGCGGCCCGCGGCGAACACGCCCACCATGCGGTCGACCCGTACCTCGCCGGAGTCCGTGTCCACGCGGACCTCGACGAACTGCGCGCCGTACGCGTGCCGCGACCGCTCCGCGAGGTGCTGCACGTCGTCGTCGGTCCGCTCCGTCACCGAGAGACCGGAGGACGGCACGACCGCTCCGCGCTCGAGTCGCTCTCGCAACGAGCGGCAGGTCTTGTCGACCGCCCATCCCCACGAGGTCGTCCCGAACGACCCCGCACCGAGCGCGGCCTGCGGGAGCGTCGAGTCGGCGATGTGCATGCGGATGCGGTCCACCCCGACCTCGAGGGCATCGGCCGCGACCTGCAGGAGCACGGTGCGGGACCCGGTCCCGATGTCCGAGGCGGCGACGCCGACGGTGAACGTCCCGTCCGCCTCGGCGGTGACGGTCGCTCCGCTCGGGACGACGCGAGCGGGGTAGTAGGCGGCGGCGACACCCGCGCCCACCAGCCACCGTCCGTCGCGACGCATGCGCGGCTCGCGGCCACGGGCCTCCCACCCGAACAGCTCCGCCCCCCGGCGGAGGCACCCGACGAGGTTCCTGGTGCTGAACGCCGCCCCGTCGATCGGGTCGACGTCCGGCTCGTTCCGGAGGCGGAGCTCGACGGGATCGATGCCGAGTGCGGCGGCGAGCTCGTCCATCCCCGATTCGAGCGCGAAGCTCCCGGGTGCCTCTCCGGGAGCGCGCATGAAGCGGGGTGTCGGCACGTCGAGTGCGACGTACCGGTGCGAGGTGCGGCGGTTCGGTGCGGCGTACACGTGGCGGGTGCAGTCCGCCACCTGTTCGACGAACGTGCCGATCGTGGAGGTCTGGGTGCGGACGTCGTGACCGATCGCGGTGAGCGTGCCGTCCGGACGCGCTCCGAGGCGGATGCGGCTCGCGGTCGGCGTGCGGTAGCCACCGATCGAGAACACCATCTGCCGCGTGAACACGAGCTTCACACGACGGCCGGTGACGAGTGCGGCCATGGTGGCCAGGGGCAGATCGGGCTTCGGCGAGCCCTTCGAGCCGAACCCGCCGCCGACGTGCTCGGTGCGGAGCCGGACCGCGCTGTCGTCGATGCCGAACAGGTCGGCGACCACACCTGCGGCCAGGGACGGCCCCTGCGTCGCCTCGATGAGCTCGAGCCGGGCACCGGCAGCGGCGCGTGGTCGACCGTCCTCGTCCTGCTCGCGCGACGGGCCGACCCACCACGCGGTCGCGGCGTGCGGCTCGAGCGGGTTGTTGACCTGGGGTGGCGTGGTGTAGGTCGCGTCGAGGACGACGTCCGCGTCGGCGAGCGCGCGGTCGAGGTCGCCCTGGTCGGTGTCCGGCTCGAGGTCGCCGTTGATCGACTCCGGGGCGACGAACACCCCGGGGGCGTCGTCCGGACCGAAGGATGGTTCGTCGGGGAACACCGTGTCCGCCGGCTCGGCGTCGTAGGTCACCCGGAGCGCGGCCGCGGCCGCCCGCGCGGTCTCGAAGGTCTCCGCGACGACGAGCGCGACCGGTTCGCCCCGGTAGTGGACGCGGTCACTCTGCAGCACGAAGAGCTCGGTCGTCGGGACGGCGGTGAGCCGTGGTGCGTCGTCGGCCGCGATCACGGTGACGACCCCCGGCATGGCGAGCACCGCCTCCCGGTCGATCGCCACGACCCGGCCGCGTGCGATCGCGGCCTGCACGACCCACGCGTAGCAGGCGACGTCCTCGCCGCCGGTCTCGGCGGCGTACCGAGCCCGTCCGCGGACCTTGTCGGCGCCCTCGACCCTCGGGAGGGGCGCGCCGAGCACCGGTCCACGTCGCTGCTCGTCCACCGACTCCATGCGCACCGCCTCGTCCACGACCACCTGCGCGGCGATCTCGAACCCTTCTACTCCCGGACAGCTCGCGCCCGCGGGGCTAGCGTCGACGGTGGTCGGGCGGTCGCCCGGCCGTCGGCTCGACCCGGAGGCTCTCATGCGCTGGCTCCTCACCATCGCGATCATCGTCGGCATCGTCCTGCTGGTCGTCGGTCTGCTCGGCGCAGCCCTGCGCATCCTGCTCTGGATCGGGATCGTCGTGCTCGTGATCGCGGTGATCGGGTGGTTGGTGCGCCTCGTCACCGGTCGTCGCGCCTGACGACCGGCGCGCGCGCCCGCGGTGGGCGGGCCGGGAGGCACGGCACGGGTCCGGCGCGTAGAATCGCGGGACCATGGCGCAATTCGGCACACTCTCCGATCGGCTCACCGAGACCTTCCGCAACCTGCGGTCCAAGGGTCGACTCACCCCGTCCGACGTCGACGGCACCGTCCGCGAGATCCGGCGTGCCCTGCTCGACGCCGACGTGGCGCTCGAGGTCGTCAAGTCGTTCACGGCGTCGGTCCGCGAACGCGCCTTGTCGGACGAGGTCAACAAGGCGCTGAACCCGGCCCAGCAGGTCGTCCAGATCGTCAACGAGGAACTCGTCGGGATCCTCGGCGGCCAGCAGCGCCGCCTCGAGTTCGCGAAGCGCCCGCCGACGGTCATCATGCTCGCGGGCCTCCAGGGCGCGGGCAAGACGACGCTCGCCGGCAAGCTCGGCAAGTGGCTCAAGAAGGACGGCCACACCCCGATGCTCGTCGCCGCGGACCTGCAGCGGCCGAACGCGGTCACGCAGCTCCAGGTGGTCGGCGAGCAGGCCGGCGTCGAGGTCTACGCGCCCGAACCGGGCAACGGCGTCGGGGACCCGGTCAAGGTCGCCAAGAACGCGATGAAGGTCGCGGTGGACCGGCAGTTCGACACCGTCATCGTCGACACCGCCGGGCGGCTCGGCGTGGACGCCGAGCTCATGAAGCAGGCGGCGAACATCCGCAAGGCCGTCGACCCGGACGAGGTCCTGTTCGTCATCGACGCGATGATCGGTCAGGACGCCGTGGCGACCGCGCGCGCCTTCCAAGAGGGCGTCGACTTCACCGGCGTCGTGTTGTCCAAGCTCGACGGTGACGCCCGCGGTGGTGCCGCGCTGTCGGTGGCCAGCATCACGGGCCGACCGATCATGTTCGCGTCCACGGGCGAGAACCTCGACGACTTCGAGCCGTTCCACCCCGACCGCATGGCCAGCCGCATCCTCGACCTCGGTGACGTCCTGTCGCTGATCGAGCAGGCGCAGCAGGCCTTCGACGAGGACGAAGCCCGCAAGGTCGCCGAGAAGATCGCGACCGACTCGTTCACGCTCGACGACTTCCTCAAGCAGATGCAGCAACTCCGCAAGGCGGGGTCGATCAAGAGCATGCTCGGCATGCTGCCCGGCGCGAAGGGCATGCGCGAGGCCCTCGACTCCTTCGACGAGCGCGAGATCGTCCGGACCGAGGCGATCATCCAGTCGATGACGCCGCAGGAGCGTGCGCTGCCGAAGATCCTCAACGGGTCCCGTCGCCTGCGGATCGCGCGCGGTGCCGGGTCGACCGTCACCGAGGTCAACCAGCTCGTGAACCGGTTCGAGCAGGCCGCGAAGATGATGAAGACGGTCGCCAAGGGCGGGGTCCCCCAGGTGCCCGGCATGGGCCCGGTTCCCGGTGCGTCCTACGCGGGCAAGCGGCAGCAGCCGAAGAAGAAGGGGTCCAAGGCGGGCAACCCGGCCAAGCGCGCTGCGCAGAACGCGGCCATCGCGTCCGGACCGCAGGCGCCGACGGCGCCGACCGGCGGTGGCTTCGGGCTCGGCGGTGCGAAGAACCCGAAGGCGCCCACCGAAGAGGAGATGGCCGCGCTCGGCAAGTTCCTGAACCGGTAGCGGCGGGACGGACGTGCGGTGCGCCTCCCGTCCGTCCCGTCGGTCGCCCGGTCACAGCACCGCGTCGATGCTCTCCCCGAGTTCGGTGACCAGGGACCGGACGACGGCCCGCATGTCGTCCTCGTGCTCTGCCGCGACGCGGAGCTGCCGCTGGTAGGACGCGCCCTCCTCGAGGACGCGGTCGAGCCCGTGGAGCTCCTCGAGGCACCCCAGGCGCTCGGCGACGGGCTCGAGTCGTACGACGAGGTCGCGGACGTCGTCGGACACGAGGCGCTCGTCACCGGCGGCGTCCACGATGATCTCCGCCTCCATCCCGTACCGAGCCGCACGCCATTTGTTCTCGCGCACGAACCAGGGCTGCATGGTGGGGAGGGTCTCCCCGGCGTCCAGCCGATCGGACGCCTCGGTCACCAGGCACTGCACGAGCGCGGCGACCGCGGCGAGTTCGTGCGCCGTGCTGATGCCGTCCGAGACGCGGTTCTCGAGCGTCCCCCACTTCGGCGACGGTCGGAGGTCCCAGCGCAACTCGGTGTGGTCGTCCACGACACCGGTGCGCACCATGTCGTCCACCATCTCCTCGTAGTCCGCCCACGCACCGAACTGCGGGGGGAGTCCCGCCGTCGGCAGCTGCTGGAACATGAGCGCCCGGTTCGAGGCGTAGCCGGTGTCGACGCCGGCCCAGTAGGGACTGGACGCCGTCAGCGCCTGGAGGTGTGGCACGGACGCGAGCATCGCGTTGAGGATCGGCAGGGCCTTCTCGCGGTCGTCGATGCCGACGTGGACGTGCACGCCCCAGATGAGCATCTGGCGACCCCACCAGCGCGTGCGGTCGATGAGGGTCGTGTACCGCTCACTGTCGGGCGTGACCTCCTGCTGGTCCCACTGCGCGAAGGGGTGCGTACCCGAGCACATCACGTCCGTGTCGAGCACGTCAGCGGCCGTGCGCACCGCGCTCACGATGCCGGCCAGGTCGCGGACCGCGTCGCGGACGGTGTCGTGGACGCCCGAGACGACCTCGACGGTGTTCGTCAGGAGCTCGTTCGTGACCCGGTCGTGTCCGAACCGTTCGCGCACCGCGAGGAGCACGTCGGGCGCCCGCGGCGTGAGGTCGCCCGTGGTGCGATCGACGAGCGGCAGCTCCCACTCGATCCCGATCGTGGACGGTCGTGACGACGTGAACGCGATGTCCATGCGCGGCCTTTCGGAGGCGGTCGGTGCGCCCGGGGACACGGCTCCGTCGCCGGCTCGGGACACGCGCCCGGGGTCGGGCGCCGGTTTGTCGGATCGGGTCCCATCCTGCCTCGTGCATTGTCGGACACGCACAACAACGGCTCCCGCGCGTCGTTCCCCCGGCGGTTTCGACCCGCGCTCGGCGAGGACTACGGTGGATCCGCTCCGCCACGGAATGAGGTACGCATGCAGCTGGTCGTCCGCGGGACATCCGCACCCCTCGTCGGGGAACTCGACATCCCCGTGTCCAAGTACCACGCGCATCGAGCGCTGGTCCTCGCATCACTGGCGGAGGGCACCAGCGTCGTGTCGGGCATCAGCACGACTCGGCAGGTCGAGTGGACGGTCGGGACGCTGCGGGCGCTCGGCGTCGACATCGTGCGACGGGGCAACGACTACCTCGTGACGGGGCTCGGCGGTCGCTACGTCGCCACCGACGTCGTCGACCACGGCTCCCGCGGGGCGGACGGTCTGCTCAACATGGGCTCGTCCGGGACCACCCTCTACTTCATGACGGGCCTGGCCGCACTCGCCGACCGCCCGATGACGCTCACGGGCATGAAGTACTTCCAGCGGCGCCCGATCAAGGCGCTCCTGACCTCGCTCACGCAGATGGGCGTCGAACTCGAGGCGACGAACGACTGCCCGCCCATCACCGTGCAGCCCCGACGGCCGCGCGGTGGCGACGTCTCGATCGCCGGCACCCTGTCGCAGTGGGTCTCCGGACTGCTCCTGGTCGCCCCGTTCGCCGAGCAGGAGACCCGCATCCACATCACGGGCGGCCGCCTCAACGAGCAGCCCTACGTCGAGCTGACGGTCGCGATGATGCGCCAGTTCGGACTGACCGTCGAGGTCTCGGACGACTGGCTCGAGTACCGCGTGCCGGCGAACCAGCGCGCGACGCCACACGACTACGTCATCCCGCCGGACATCGGCTCGGCCGCGTTCGGGATCGCCGCCGCGGGCATCCGCGAATCGGACGTGCTCCTGCGTGGGATGACCTCGTTCCGGACTGCCGACACCGACCACCCCGAGAGCGAGTTCCTCGACCTCGCCACCGCGATGGGCGTCCCGATGCGCATCGACGAGGAGACCGGGTTCGTGCGCATCACGCACGACGGCTCGCCGCTCCGGCCACTCGACATCGACTGCCAACCGATCCCGGACCTCCTGCCCGTCCTGTCCACCATGGCGACCTTCGCCGAGGGCACGAGCCGCCTGTGGAACGTCGCGCACATCCGCCTCAAGGAGTCCGATCGCGTCGCCGCCATGCTGCAGCTGAACCGGATGGGCGGCCGCGCGGAGCAGGGCGCGGACGAGCTCCGCGTCACTGGGGTGCAGCAGCTCACCGGATCGCCGATGTCGTCGTTCAACGACCACCGCGTGCTCATGTCGCTCGCCGTCGCGGCGTCGAAGGCCGACGGCGTGTCCGCGCTCACCTACCCGAGGGCGTACCGCATCTCCTACCCGACGTTCCTCGAGGCGATGAACTCGGTCGGGCTCGACATGGAGGTCGGGGATGCCACCGCGGCGCTCGCCGCGGCCGACTCCGCCGAGGGCTTCGACCCCGAGGACGCCGCCGAGGACCTCGGCGCCGTCGCCGCCGAGGAGACCGCGGTCCCGGCGGGGATCGACGCCGAGCCGCTCGTGCTCAGCGAGCGCGTCCGGGCACTCGCCGAGTCGGACCCCGACGGAGCCGCGGTGATCGAGGTCGGCGGACCGGCCGCGGTCACGACCACGTGGAAGCAGCTCCAGGACGAGGCGGACCAGGTGTCCGCGCTCCTGCTCGAACTCGGCGTGCGCAAGGGCGAGTCGGTCGCGATGCAGCTGCCGAACTGGCGGGAGTTCGTCGCCATCACGCTCGGCGCGGTCCAGATCGGCGCCGTCGCGACCCCGATCATGCCGGTGTTCGGACCGCGTGAGACCACCATGACGCTCGCGCGGTCGCGTGCCCGTGTCGTGTTCCTGCCGAACGTGTTCCGCAAGCGCCGGCCCGCGATCGAGCTGCTCGACGTGGTGGACGAGGCCGCTGCGCAGAACCGTCGGCTCGCGGTCGAGCACGTCGTGGTCCTGCGGTCGGAGGCCCGCGGGCACCAGGACACCCCGACGAACCTGCCGCCGATGCCCGCTGACGCCATGGACCGCGTCGATGCCTCCGAGTGGAACTGGCGGTACTACGACACCGCGCTCGAGTCGGTCCAACCGGACACCGCGCAGATCCGCTCGATGTCGCCCGGTCCGGACGACATCTGCCAGCTGCTGTTCACCTCCGGGACGACGGGGGAGCCGAAGGGCGTCCAGCACCCACACCGGACGCTGGGCCTGGCCACCGCGATGCACGTCGCGCAGACCGGCCTCGGTGCCCAGGACCGCATCTACATCCCGTCGCCGCTGGCACACCAGACCGGGTTCCTCTACGGCATGCTCCTGGCGTTCCGCCTCGGCGTCGCGCAGGTGATCCAGCCCGTCTGGGACGGCCGCGTGGCGCTCGACCAGGCGTTCGGAGCGGCCGGGGCGACGTTCGTGCAGTGCGCGACGCCGTTCCTGACCGACCTCGTCGACCTCGTCGAGGCCGGGGCCGAGCAGCCCGCCTCGTTGCGGATCTTCGTGCCCACGGGCGCCGCGGTCCCACGCGCGCTCGCGCAGCGCGCCGCGACGGTGCTCGGGAGCGCGATCCTCGGCGCCTTCGGCACGAGCGAGACCTGCCTCGGCGCGCTCTCGAGCCCGAGCGACGACCCGGCGGACGCATACGGGCACGACGGGCGCGCGTTGCCGGGCATCCGCCTGCGCATCGTCGACGACGAGGGCGCCGAGCTCCCGGTGGGGAGCGAGGGCAACTTCGAGCTGCACTCGCCGACGATGTTCGACGGGTACCTCGACCGCCCCGACCTCACCGACGACGTGTTCACCCCGGACGGGTGGTACCGCACCGGCGATCTCGCGCGGATCGACGACAAGGGGTTCCTCAGCATCACCGGCCGGGTGAAGGACGTCATCAACCGCGGCGGTGAGAAGATCCCCGTGGTCGAGATCGAGAACCTGTTGTACCAGCACCCCCTCGTCACGGACGTCGCGATCGTCGCGATGCCCGACGAGCGACTCGGGGAACGTGCCTGCGCGTTCGTGGTGTCGTCGCGTGACGACGAGACCCTCGACTTCGGTGCGATGCAGCAGTACCTCGAGCACGCCAACGTGTCGAAGTACTACTGGCCGGAGCGGCTCGAGTACATCGACGAACTGCCGCGGAACGCGGTGGGCAAGGTCCAGAAGAACGTCCTGCGCGAGCAGGCCGCGGCGCTCGTCGCCCAGAAGGAGAACTCATGACGCAGGTGACCGAGACCGTGGCCCCGTTCGACGAGGACGCGTTCCAGCAGCTCAAGGCCGAGGTGGACGCGTGGGTGCGCGGCCCCGGCGAGGACTACGCGAACGAGATCGAGCGCACCGGGCAGGTCCCCCCGCAGGTCCTCGTGGACCTGCGCGAGCGTGGGTGGCTGGGCCTGGCGGCGCCCGTCGAGCTCGGCGGTCGTGGGATCCCGTTCCCGCGCTACCTCGAGATCATGGAGATCATCTCGCGCTCCCACGGCTCGATCCGCATGCTCGTGCACGTCATCAACGGCACGTGGCGCGCCATGGCGCCGTACGCGACTCCGGAGCAGCTCGAAGAGGTCGTCAAGCCGTCGATCGCCGGTGACACGCTCGTGGCGTTCACGCTGACCGAAGCGACCGCGGGTACCGGTGCGGACATCCGCACGACCGTCCGGCGCGAGGGTGACACCTACGTCATGAACGGCGAGAAGCACCTCATCACGTTCGGCGTGAAGTGCGACTACTGGCTGCTGGCGGCGCGGCTCGAGGGGTCGACGGGCCAGGAGGGCACGGTCGCGTTCCTCATGCCGAACTCGGGTCTGCCGGGTGCCGAGGTGATCGACGACTCGGACACCATGGGCATCCGGGGCACCGACCACGCCATCCTCAAGTTCCACGACGTCCCGGTGCCGGTGTCCGCGCGCCTCGGCGAGGAGGGCCAGGGGCTCGAGGTCGCGCTCGGCGGGTTCCTCCTGCCGAGCCGCGTGTCGGTCGCGATGAGCGCCGTCGGTCTGGCCGAGCGTGCGAACGAACTGGCTGTCGAGTACGCGAACACCCGCGAGACCTTCGGCAAGAAGCTGAGCAGCCGACAGGCGATCCAGTTCTACCTCGCCGAGAACTACGCGGACATCGCGGCCGCGCGGGCCCTGGTGTACGAGGCCGCCCGCGCCTACGAGGAGGGCCGCCCCGACGCGGGAACGCTCTCGAGCGCGTCGAAGATGGTCGCCGTGGACATGCTCGCGCGGGTCACCGACAAGGCCCTGCAGGTGCACGGCGGATCCGGCTACTGGAAGCGCAACACGATCGAGCGCGTGTACCGCGACGCCCGTGCGCAGCGCTTCGAGGAGGGCACGAACGAGATCCAGAAGCTCGTGGTCGGCCGCGCGGTCGTCACCGGGCAGGCGCGATTCTGACATGACCTCGGTCGGGAGGCGCGGGGCGGGCCCGTCCCGTGCCTCCCGACCGTCAGCACCAGCGTGACCGTCCCACCCGCGTGACGTCCGCCCCACCCCCGACCGGCGCGCACGCGCCGGCACCAGCGAGACAAGGAACCCCCGTGGCCGACACCACCAGTGCACCCGTCGCCGTCATCACCGGCGCATCCCGCGGCATCGGCCGCCTGCTCGCGAAGAAGCTCGGCGCGCGCGGCGTCACCGTCGTCGTGACCTACAAGGGCAACGCCGACCTGGCCGAGGAGTCGCTCGCCGACGTCAAGGCCGCCGGTGGTGACGGCATCACCGCCCAGGTCGACATCGAGCAGCCCGAGTCCATCGACGCGCTCTTCGACGTCGTCCGCGACACCTACGGACGGCTCGACTACTTCGTGGCGAACGCGGCAGCCAGCGCGTTCAAGGCCGTCAAGGAGCTGAAGCTCCACCACCTCGACCGCAGCTACGCGACCAACGCGCGGTCGTTCGTGCTCGGCGCCCAGCGCGCGGCGGAGCTCATGGACGACGGCGGTCGGATCGTCGTCGTCACGTCCTACGGCTCGCTGCGGGCGTTCCCCACGTACGCCGCGCTCGGCGCCGCGAAGGCGATGACCGAGTCCTACATGAAGTACATGGCGGTCGAGTTCGGTCCGCGGCAGATCACCGTCAACGCGGTCAACGGCGGACTCATCGACACCGACTCGCTCGACTACTTCTACTCGAACGTCCCCGGTCAGGCCCCGATGCACACCGTGCTCGAGAAGCTGCCGCTGCAGCGGCCCGGCACCCCGGACGACATGGCGGACGCGGTCGACTTCCTGCTCTCGGACAAGGCGTCCTACATCACCGGACAGGTGCTGTCGGTCGACGGTGGGCTCACCGTCATCGCGCCGCCCTTCTGGTCGGACACGACGTCGCCGCTGCGCGACGCCGTCCTGCCGGAGTAGGACCCTCGCGCCCATGTCCGACCCGTCGACACCGCTGACGACCGCCGCACCGCTCGCCGTCACCACGACCCCGTGGTCGCTCGGTCCGATCACGTTGCCGCATCGTGTCGTGATGGGCAGCATGCACACCGGACTCGAGGTGCACGACGACGGTGGCGCCGGCATGGCCGCGTTCTACCGGGAGCGAGCCGCCGGGGGAGCGGCGCTGCTCATCACCGGCGGCATCGCGGTCAACGACGAGGCGCGCGGCGGCCCGGACTTCGCGGTGTTCGGGGTGGGGGACACCGACGACCGCTTCCGCACCGCCGTCGACGCCGTGCACGCGGAGGGCGGCGCAGTCCTCGCCCAGCTCTTCCACGCTGGTCGCTACGCCCTGGTCGCCGGGCTCACGGACCGGAACGGTGCGCCGCAGCGCGCCGTCGCACCGTCGCCCCTGCCGTGGGCGGCCGCGCGCGGTGTCGTGCCCGAGGCGCTGACCCACGACGAGGTCCTCCGGACGATCGAGGACTTCGCCGACGCGGCCCGGGCCGCTCGGGACATCGGGTTCGACGGCGTCGAGATCATGGCGTCCGAGGGCTACCTCGTCAACCAGTTCTGCTCGCCGCTCACGAACCAGCGGGACGACGCATGGGGTGGCGACCCCGAGCGTCGGCGGCGGTTCGCCGTGGAGGTCGCGCGCGCCGTCCGCAGCGCGGTACCGGACCTCGCGGTGACGATCCGCCTGTCCGGGGTCGACCTCATGCCGCGGTCGTCGTCGCCGGAGGACGTCGACGCACTCGTCCGCGACCTGCTGCCGACCGGGATCGACGGCATCAGCGTCGGGGTCGGCTGGCACGAGTCCCGGGTACCGACCGTGCAGGCCGCCGTGCCGCACGGTGTCTGGCTGTCGTACGTCGAACGCATCGCGCGCGTCGTGCGCTCCTCCGACCGCCCGGACGTCCGGGTGCTGGCGTCGAACCGCATGACCGACCTCCGCGACGTCGAGGCGGTCCTCGAACGCGGGCTCGTCGATGCGGTGGCCCTCGCCCGCCCGTTCCTCGCCGATCCGTCCATCGTCGGCACGAGCCTCCGCGGCCGGTTCGACCTGGTCACGACGTGCATCGGCTGCAACCAGGCGTGCCTCGACCGGTCGATCGTCGGTCAGCCGGTGTCGTGCCTCGTGAACCCGCGGGCCGCTCGTGAGGTCGCGTTCCCGGTCCGTCCGACCGCCGAGCCGAAGCGGATCGACGTCGTCGGCGGGGGACCGGCGGGTCTCGCGGCGGCCGTCGACGCGGCGCGTCGCGGGCACCGGGTGCGACTCTGGGAGCGCGCGGACGAGCTCGGCGGGCAGTTCGGGCTCGCCTCCCGCATCCCCGGTAAAGAGGACTACGCCGGTCCGGTCCGGTCCGCGCACGCGGAACTCGTCGAGCGCGGCGCGGAGGTCCTGCTCGGCCGGACCGCCACCGCCGCCGACCTCGCCGACAGCGACGGCGTCGTGCTCGCCTCCGGTGTCGTGCCCCGCACGGTGACGATCCCCGGAGCGGACCTGCCGCACGTCATCACGTACGAGCAGGCGCTCCGGCACGGCGTTCCCGCGGGCAGCGTGGCCGTGATCGGCGGCGGTGGGATCGGTGTCGACACGGCCGCGTTCCTCGTGGAGTCGCCCGACGAGTCGCGTCGGGCCGCGGAGTTCGACGAGCGCTGGGGGCTCGACGGCTTCGACGGGCTCGTCGGTGACCTGCCGCAGCGCGAACCCGCCGCTGCCCGCACGCTCCGGCCGGGGCCCGACGTGACCGTGCTCCGCCGCTCCGGCAAGTTCGGACAGGGTGTGGGGATCACCTCGCGCTGGGTCGCGCTCGGCCGTCTCCGGGACGCGGGGGTCCGCTTCATCGGAGGCGTGCGCGAGTACGTGGGGATCGAGCCCGGGGTGCTCCGGATCCTCGACGAGGACGGCACACCGGTCGCCGTGCCCGCGGACACGGTGGTGCTCTGCGCCGGGCAGGAGGCGTCGAGCGACCTGGCGTCGGAACTCGCGGCGACCGGGGTGCCGTTCGCGGTCGTCGGCGGTGCGCGGGACGCCCGTTCGGTGGACGCGGTCCGCGCGACCACGGAGGCGCTCGAAGCGGTCCGGCGGCTCGCTCCCTGACGCCCGACCGCGTGCCGGTTGGCGAGCCTCCCGGTCATCTGCAAGAATGAGCGGTCGAGTCCTGCCCGCCCGACCCTCTATCAGGCGGTGCGCGACTTCCATCCGAGCTTTCGCCGCGTGTGCCCCCACGCCCACGGTCGGCAGTTCAACCACTCTGAACACGCAACAGGAGCAAACGTGGCTGTCAAGATCCGCCTCAAGCGCCTCGGGAAGATCCGAGCGCCGTACTACCGTGTCGTCGTCGCCGACTCGCGCACCAAGCGCGATGGTCGCGTCATCGAGGAGATCGGCAAGTACCACCCGACCGAGGAGCCCTCGGTCATCGACATCGACTCGGACCGCGCGCAGTACTGGCTCGGCGTCGGCGCGCAGCCGACCGAGCAGGTCGCCGCCCTCCTCAAGCTCACGGGTGACTGGGGCAAGTTCAAGGGCGACGCCTCGGCGACGAGCACCGTCAAGACCGCCGAGCCGAAGCAGGCCTTCGTCGCCGACGACAAGAAGAAGCCGGTCCTCAAGCCGAAGTCGGAGAAGCAGGCCCCGGCCGCTCCGGCCGCGGACGCCACCGACGAGACCGCCGCCGAGGCGTAGGTCTTGCTCGAATCCGCGCTGACGCACCTCGTCAAGGGGATCGTCGATCACCCTGACGACGTGCGCGTCGCCAGCTCCACCTCTCCGCGTGGCGAGGTCCTCGAGGTGCGTGTGCACCCCGAGGACCTCGGCCGCGTGATCGGACGCGCCGGACGGACCGCGAAGGCGCTCCGCACCCTCGTGTCGGCGCTCGCCGACGGTCAGCGGGTGCGGGTCGACGTGGTCGACACCGATTCCTAGTCGCACGACCCAGCTCCGGGTGGGTCGACTCAGCAAGGCGCACGGGCTCAAGGGCGGTCTCAAGCTCGAGCTCTACACCGACGACCCGGACCGTCGGTTCACCCCGGGAGCCGTCTTCTCGCTCCAGGTGCCGGACGATTCGCCGTGGTCCGGCAAGGACCTCGAGCTCCAGGAGCTCCGGTGGTACAACGCGCACCCCGTCGCGTTCTTCGTCGGTGTCCCCGACCGGACGGTCGCCGAGACGCTCGTCAAGGCGATCCTCTGGGTCGAGCAGGACGAGGACGAGCCGACGGGCGAAGACGACGCATGGTACGACCATCAGCTCGTCGGGCTCCGGGTCCTCCGCGAGGGCGTCGAGGTCGGGACGGTCGCGCGGGTCGACCACCTGCCGGCGCAGGACCTGCTGGCGATCGACACGCCGTCCCGTGGTGAGGTCCTCGTCCCGTTCGTGAGCGCGATCGTCCCGTCGGTGGACATCGCCGCGGGCACGCTCACCGTGACGCCCCCGACCGGTCTGTTCGAGGAGGTCATCGAAGCGCCGGAGGACGCCGCCGACGGCCCGGAGGACGCCGCCGGTCCGTCGGAGGCGGAGGCCGACGGGTCCGCCACCGACCACAACGAGGACTGACCCGTGCGGATCGACATCGTCACGATCTTCCCGGAGTTCTTCGGCGTGCTCGACGTCTCGCTTCTCGGTCGCGCGCGGCAGGGGGGTCTGCTCGACGTGCACGTGCACGACCTCCGCGACCACACCTCGGACCGCCACCGGACTGTCGACGACACCCCGTACGGCGGCGGTGCCGGCATGGTGATGAAGCCGGAGCCGTGGGGCCTCGCGCTCGAAGGGCTCCTGCGGCCCGACCGGTCCTCGACCCTCGTCGTGCCGACCCCTGCCGGGGTGCCGTTCCGACAGGAGACCGCGCGTGCCCTCGCCGAGCAGGAACACCTCGTGTTCGCGTGCGGCCGGTACGAGGGCATCGACGCGCGGGTCGTCGAGTGGGCGGCCTCCCGCGCGTCCGTGCGTGAGGTCTCGCTCGGGGACTACGTGCTCAACGGTGGCGAGGTCGCGGCGATGGCGATCGTCGAGGCCGTGGGGCGGCTCGTCCCGGGCGTCGTCGGCAACCCCGAGAGCCTCACCGAGGAGTCGCACGAGGACGGCCTGCTCGAGTACCCGAGCTACACGAAGCCGGCGTCCTGGCGGGGTCTCGACGTCCCCGAGGTCCTGCTCAGCGGGCACCACGGGCGCGTCGCCGGGTGGCGTCACGAGCAGCAGCTCGAGCGGACGCGGCGGGTCCGCCCGGACCTCCTCGGTGAGTAGACGTCAGGCGAGGAGGGCGGCCCGCTCGGCGCTGCGCAGCGTGAGGACCTCCGGGCCGTCCTCCGTGACCGCCACGGTGTGCTCGACGTGCGCCGCCCGCGACCCGTCGCTGCTGCGCAGGGTCCAGCCGTCCTGGTCCTGGTAGAGCTCGTCCGTGCCGGCCATGAGCCACGGCTCGATCGCCATCACGAGACCGGGGCGGAGGACCATCCCCCGGCCCGCGCGGCCGTCGTTCGGGACGTGGGGGTCGCCGTGCATCGAGCGGCCGACACCGTGGCCGCCGAACTGGAGGTTGACCGGGTAGCCCGCATCCCGTGCCACCGAGCCGATGGCCGACGAGACGTCGCCGAGACGGTTGCCGGGACGCGCCGCGGCGATCCCCGCGTCGAGCGCGCGCCGGACGGTCGCGACGAGGCGCTGGTCCTCGGCGCGCGGGGTCCCCACCTGGACCGTCACGGCCGAGTCCGCGACCCAGCCGTCCACGCTCGCGGCGAAGTCGAGGCTCACCAGATCGCCGTCGACGAGGCGCTGCGCGTGGGGCAGGCCGTGCAGCGCGGCGTCGTTGACGGACGTGCAGAGGTACCGGCCGAACGGCATCGCGCCGAACGACGGGTGGTAGTCGACGTAGCAGCTCTCCGCGCCGCGGTCCGCGATCATCCGACCGGCCAGCGCGTCGAGGTCGAGCAGGTCGACGCCGACGTCGGTGGCATCGACGAGCGCGTCCAGGACGTCCGCGACGAACCGTCCGGCGGTGCGGAGGCCGTCGAGCTCGGCGGGGGTGCGCAGTTCGATCATGCACACCATCCTGCACCGCACGGGCCGCGCTTCGGCACGCCGACCCCGCGCGGGACGTGGTCCCGGCTGACGGCCCGGGTGGCGCTGGCCATACAGCCTGTGGCAAGATGGACAGCCGTGCCCTGGCCTGGTTCTGCCACGGGGGAACCGCCGCTCGTGGGGCACGCACCACATCTTCCCATCGATCAGCGACCGACCCGTGCGCGGCCGCAGAGAGTGACACATCATGAGCCAGCTCCTCGACCAGGTGGACGCCGCCTCGCTCAAGAGCGACATCCCCGCCTTCCGCGCCGGTGACACCGTCAAGGTGCACGTCAACATCATCGAAGGCACGCGCTCGCGTGTCCAGGTGTTCCAGGGCGTCGTGATCGGCCGGCAGGGCCACGGGGTCCGCGAGACCTTCACGGTCCGCAAGGTCAGCTTCCAGGTCGGCGTCGAGCGGACCTTCCCGGTGCACTCCCCGGTGATCGACCACATCGAGCTCGTGACCCGCGGTGACGTGCGTCGCGCCAAGCTCTACTACCTCCGCGAGCTCCGCGGCAAGAAGGCGAAGATCAAGGAGAAGCGCGAAGCCTGATCCTCCTCGAAGGATCAGCCAGCGCGCCGAGCGTCGGCGAGGGCCTCCCGTCCATGTAGCGTGTTCGCTGGACGGGGGGCCTTCGCTGTTTCGTCCGTCACCGTTCAAGGACCAGCAGGACGTCAATGACCGAACCGATCACCGACGGGGAGACCCGTCGCCGGGGCGAGCCGCGCCGCCGCAATGGAGCGCTCACCTTCCTCCGCGACCTCGTCATCATCTTCCTCGCGGCGCTGCTCGTGTCGTTCCTCGTGAAGACGTTCCTGATCAGGTCGTTCTACATCCCCTCGGCGTCGATGGAGGAGACCCTCGTCCCGAACGACCGGGTCATCGTGAACGAACTCGTGCCGCACGTGGTCGGACTCAAGCGCGGTGACGTCGTCGTGTTCAAGGACCCGGGTGGATGGCTCGACGGCGAGCAGCTCCCGGACCTGACCCCGCACACGGCGCTCGGCAAGGCCGCCGAGTGGCTGCTCACGCAGGTCGGCCTCGGGACCGCGGACAGCGACGACCACCTGATCAAGCGCGTGATCGGGCTGCCGGGCGACAAGGTGTCCTGCTGCAACGACTTCGGACAGCTCTCGGTGAACGGCGTGCCCATCAAGGAGCCGTACATCACGTTGCCGGCGGGGGAGACGCGCGCATCCGGCACGGACTTCTCGATCACCGTGCCGGCCCACTCGCTGTGGGTGATGGGTGACAACCGGTACGACTCGAAGGACTCCCGGTACAACCGGCAGACGCCGAGCCATGGCTTCGTGCCGGAGTCCGACGTCGTGGGGCGCGCGTTCGTGATCTCGTGGCCGACGAGCCGGTGGTCGTGGCTCGGCGACTACCCGGACGTCTTCGCGGGCGTGGAGCAGCGGGACTCGTGACGGCGGCGGGCGCAGTGCGCGGCGCGAAGCGGCCTGCGCGGCCGACCCTGCGATGGGAACGCTCCTTGCTCGAACAGGGTCGCGTGACCGTCATCGGGTGCGACGAGGTCGGCCGCGGAGCGATCGCCGGCCCCGTGGCCGTCGGGGTCGCGGCGGTCACGATCGCGGTCGGCCGGATGCCGAGCGGGCTCGCGGACTCGAAGCTGCTCTCGCCCGCCAAGCGTGAGGCGCTGGTGCCGCGGCTCGAGGCCTGGGCGACCACCGCGGTCGGGATGGCATCGGCGGACCTCGTGGACGAGCAGGGCATCGTCACGGCGCTCGGAGTGGCCGGGGCGCGCGGCATCGACCAGCTCGTCGCGGCCGGGATCGCGTTGGACGGTGCGGTCGTGGTCCTCGACGGCTCGTTCGACTGGCTGAGCCGAGCGCTCCGCGACCCGGTCGACGTGCTCGTGCGGGTCAAGGCCGACCGCGACTGCGCCTCGGTCGCCGCCGCGTCGGTCGTCGCGAAGGTGCGGCGCGACGCCCTCATGGTCGCCGCGCACGAGGAGGCCCCGCACTACGCCTGGGCGTCGAACAAGGGGTACGGCTCAACGGAGCACTACGACGGCATCCGTGCCGCCGGTCCGCATGCGCTCCACCGTCGGTCGTGGCTCCACCGATTCGATCCCGTCGTCGAGGTCGAGCCGCTGTTCGAGCTCGACGAGGACGTCCCGTCCGGCGGCGACGCGGTCCCATCCGCCCACGACGCGGTCCCGTCGGTCGACGACGGGGTCCGCCCGCTCGTCGGCGCCGACCCCGAGCGCTCCTGAAGCTCGTCGCGCCGTAGGATGTGCGGCGATGGATGACGACGAATTCGACGACTACGACCGCGAGGTCGAGCTCGCGCTGTACCGTGAGTACCGCGACGTGGTGTCCCAGTTCCGCTACGTGGTCGAGACCGAGCGACGGTTCTACCTGGCGAACGAGGTCGAACTCGTCCGGCGGGACACCGAGCACGACTTCTACTTCGAACTGAGCATGAACGACGTCTGGGTGTGGGACGTCTACCGTTCCGATCGCTTCGTCAAATCAGTTCGAGTGCTCACGTTCAAGGACGTCAACGTCGAGGAACTGACGAGTCGGGAGCTCGAACTCCCCAAGGAACTCGCCCTCGACGAGTAGGTGCGCCGTGCACGGGGTGTTCACCCCGGCGGGGTGAAATCACGGACCCGGCGCCGACGAATTCGACGGCATTCCGCAATTCCGTGAGCGAGTGCAATCCGGAATGGTTACGCTGTGTGCTGGCGTCAATTCGTGGACATGTCCGCATGCCCCACGTCATCGACGTCGTCAACGACCGGAGAACCACCGTCCCCACGGTGGGCAAGGAGTGTGCACATGGCCCAGAAGGTGACCGTTCAGCTGGTGGACGATCTCGACGACACCCCGATCGGCGCGGGCGACGGCCGGACCGTCGAGTTCGCGTTCGACGGAGCGACCTACGAGATCGACCTGTCCAACGACCACGTCGACGCGTTCCGCGAAGTCCTGTCGGACTACATCGCCGCAGCGCGGAAGGTGGGGGCCCGGCGTTCGGGTTCCGGATCGGGTTCGACCAAGACCCCGGCCAAGCGCGGGAACTCGGCCGATCTCGCGAAGATCCGGGAATGGGCGCAGGAGAACGGTCACAACGTCTCCAGCCGTGGCCGTATCTCGGCGGCGGTGCAGGAGGCCTACGCGGCCGCCCACTGACGACGCATTCCGACGATCGCTGAACGACCGTCGGGAAACGGCGGATCCGCGCACGCGGATCCGCCGTTCGTGTTTTCAGCAGGACATCCGTCCTGTCAATTCCTCCCGTCCTCCACAATCCAGCCGAATCGCATTCCTTCCACCGATCCGCGCCACACGAAATGCGTGGATCCCGGGTTCGGCAGGCTCGGTCCGGGAGGAACGATGCAGGTGACACAGGACGATGGCGGTCACAACCGCCGGACCGGGGCGGCGGGAGAGGACATCGCAGCGCGGTGGTTCGAGGAACGGGGAGCCCGCGTCCTCGACCGGAACTGGCGAGGCCCGAGCGGCGAGCTCGACCTCGTGGTGCGCCACGGGCAGACGGTGGCCGTGGTCGAGGTGAAGACGCGCACGGTGACGACTGCAGGACACCCGTTCGAGGCGATCACCCGCCGCAAACGCACCCGGCTCCGCCGGCTCGCCGCGGAGTGGTGCGCGACACATCCCCGCGTCGCTCGCGCCTCGGCAGTCCGCGTCGACGCAGTCGCGGTCCTCATGGTCGGCGACCACGTCGCGGTCGAGCACCTCGAGGACATCGCGTGAGCGGCATCGGGCGGACCACGGCCGTCGCGCTGCTCGGCATCACCGGCCGCATGGTCGAGGTCGAGGCGCACCTGTCGAGTCAGCTGCCCTCGTTCAGCATCATCGGCCTGCCGGACGCGGCCCTGGGTGAAGCCCGCGAGCGGGTCCGTGCCGCGGCGTCGAACACGGGCAGCGCGCTGCCCGCGCGGCGCATCACCGTCAACCTCATCCCGGCCTCCGTGCCGAAGCACGGCTCCGGGTTCGACCTCGCGATCGCCATGGCGGTGTTCGTCGCCGCGGGGGTCGTGCCCGCCGACCCGGCCGGGACCGTGCACATCGGCGAGCTCGGGCTCGACGGGCGAGTCCGTCCCGTCCCCGGCATCATCCCCATGCTCGCCGCCGCGCGCGAGGCGGGTGCCGAGCGTGCCGTGGTGCCGGCGGGCAACGCCGCCGAGGCGTCGTTCGTCCCCGGCATCCGCGTCGAGCCGGTCGTCACCCTCCGCGACGCCGCGATCCTGGCAGGAGCCGACCTGCTCGCCGAGCCGGCCGAACCCGTGACCGCCGCGGCGGTGACGGCGGCGGACCCCGAACCGAAGGAACTGGCGGACGTCGTCGGCAACCCGACCGCGGTCCGCGCCCTCGTCCTGGCGGCCGCCGGTGGTCACCACGTGCTGTTCCTCGGCCCACCCGGCGCGGGCAAGACGATGCTCGCCGAACGGTTGCCCGGCCTCCTGCCCGACCTCGATCCGGTCACCGCGCTCGAGGTGGCGGCCATCCGGTCGCTCGCCGGCCACGGCGCGGAGTCGTGGACGGTCCGGCCGCCGTACGAGCACCCGCACCACTCGACGAGTCCGGTCGCGCTGATCGGCGGCGGCAGCCGTCTCATCCTGCCGGGCGCCGTGTCCCGTGCGACACACGGGGTGCTGTTCCTGGACGAGGCGACCGAGTTCCCCCGGAGCGTGCTCGACACCCTGCGGCAGCCGCTCGAGTCCGGCACGGTGACCATCCACCGCGCGGTGGGACGCGCGCACTTCCCGGCACGCTTCCAACTCGTGCTCGCGGCGAACCCGTGCCCCTGCGGCCGGTACGGCGTCCCCGGACCGCCGTGCGAGTGCCCGCCGCTCGCGCGGCGTCGATACCTCGGACGGCTGTCCGGCCCGTTGCTCGACCGGATCGACGTCCGGCTCGCGGTGCCCCGGGTCACCCCTGCTCGCATCCGCTCCGACGTCGACGACCCGATGACCACCGCCGTGGCGCGAGAGCGCGTCGACGCCGCCCGGGCCGCGATGTCCCGGCGCTGGCGAGGCACCCCGTGGCGGCTCAACGCCCACGTCCCCGGCACACACCTCCGGAGCGCCGACATCGCGTTGCCGACCACGACGACACGGTCGCTCGATGTCGGACTCGAACGGGGGACGCTGACGATGCGCGGGTACGACCGGATCCTGCGCATGGCGTGGACGCTCGCCGACCTGGCGGGCGAGGAGCGGCCCGACACCGACCACGTGCGTCAGGCGATCGCGCTGCGGAGCGCCCTGTGAGCGCCACCGCGGCCGCTCGCCTGCGCGTCGTCGGCAGGACGGACGACGGCGATCCGGACACGGCCGTCGCCGCGGCGCTCTGGACCGTCGTCACGGAACCGGGGGACGCGGTCGCCGGGCATCTCGTCGCCGCCCTCGGGGCGGTGGACGCGCTCCGCCTGGTGACGCGCGGCGACGACGCCCTCCGCATCGCCGACGCCTGCCGCGCACGGGTTCCGGTGGCCGACGAGGACCACCGCGAACTCGTGCAGGCGCTCGTCGCCGCGCTCGCCCGCTGGGCGCCGCGGCTGCGACATCTCGACCCCGATCGCGTGCTCGACGCGGCTGCGGCGGTCGGCGCACGACTCCTGGTTCCCGGGGACCGTGACTGGCCCGAGCGGCTGGCGGATCTCGGCCCGCACGCACCGCTCGCGCTCTGGGTGCGCAGCACCGCCCCGCCCGCGTCGTGGTGGGCGTCCGCGCCATCGCTCGCGGTGGTGGGGTCCCGCGCGGAGACCCCCTACGGAGCCGAGACAGCGGCCGACCTCGCCTCGGCCGCGGCCGATGCAGGCGTGCTGGTCGTGTCGGGCGGCGCACACGGGATCGACGCGGTGGCACACCGCGTGGCCCTCGCTGCGGGTACACCCACCGTGGCGGTGCTCGCGGGCGGTGTCGACCAGCTCTACCCGGCGGCGAACGTGGAACTCCTCCACCGCGTCATGCGGCGCGGGGCCGTCGTGGCCGAGGCGCCACCCGGGGTCCGGCCGACGCGGTGGCGGTTCCTCCAGCGCAACCGATTGATCGCGGCCCTCGCCGACGCCGTGGTGGTCGTCGAGGCGGGCGCGCGGTCCGGGGCGCTCAACACGGCCCATCACGCCGCTCAGCTCGGTCGACCCGTGCTGGCGGTGCCGGGTCCGCTCACCTCACCGTCGTCGGTCGGGTGCCACCGACTGGTGTCCAGCGGTCGGGCGACGCTGCTCACCGCCCCCGCCGATGCGGTGCGGGCGGTGAGCGGTCCGGACGCCGACGGCGGGCCACTCCGCATCCGATCGGCGCAGGACGACCCCGAGCTGCTCCGTGTGCTCGATGCGCTCAGCCGCCGCGCGGGACTGTCCGTGGACGAGGTCGCTCGACGGTCCGGGCTGGGGACCGCCGCGACGGAGGACGCGCTCGCCCTGGCCGAGCTCGAGGGCCGGGCGGAACGCCACCGGACGGGGTGGCGCCTGGTTCCGTGAGGGCGACCGGCGGCGACTACGGTTGGCCCATGACGCCCGCGGCCGAGGACCTGGAGTTGGTCCGCGCCACGCACGCGTTCCTCGACCACCTCGTCCACGGTCGTGGTCTGAGCGCCCAGACGGTCCGCGCCTACAGCGGTGACCTCGAGGACCTGGTGGCGTTCGCGGCGGAGCGTGGTGTCGGTCGGCCGGACGAGCTCACCCTCGAGGTGCTCCGGGACTGGTTGTGGCGTGCGACCGAGCGTGGACTCGCTCGGACGACGATCGCCCGCCGGGCCTCGTCGGTGCGCGCCTTCACCCGGTGGGCCGCCGAGACCGGTCGGATCGCCACCGACCCCGGCGTCCGACTCCGTGCGCCGAAGGGCGGCGCCCACCTGCCGCGAGTGGTGCGTGCCGACCGTGTCGAGGGGATCCTGACGACCCTCGGTGACCGCGCCGCGGACGGCGATCCGGGAGCCCTCCGTGACCGCGCCGTCGTGGAGCTCCTGTACGCGTCGGCGCTGCGGGTCGGGGAGCTCGTGGGCATCGACCTCGCGGACGTCGACCGGAACCGGCTGACGGTCCGTGTCCTGGGCAAGGGCGGACGCGAACGGGTCGTTCCCTTCGGCGTGCCCGCGGACGACGCCCTCGGTGCCTGGATGGAACAGGGCCGACCGGTGCTCGTCGGCCGTGCCCAGGCGCCGGACCCGTCGGCGTTGTTCCTGGGCGACCGGGGTGCCCGGCTCGGCGTCCGCGGGGTGTACCGGCTCATCGCGCGGATCCTGGCGTCTGAACCGGGGGACGGTCCCGCGGGCCCGCACACGTTCCGGCACAGCGCGGCGACGCACCTGCTCGATGGCGGGGCCGACCTCCGGGCCGTGCAGGAGATGCTCGGGCACGCGAGCCTCGGCACAACGCAGATCTACACCCACGTGTCGAGTGCGCGCCTGCGCGAGGCGTACCGGAGTGCTCACCCTCGGGCGTGATCACCGGGTGGCAGGAGCACGGGCCAGGCCGCCGGTGCGAGGTACGCGAGCGGATCGACGTACCGCTCGTCGACCCGCACACCCAGGTGCACGCAGGGCGCGGCGGCCGGGCAGTGCCCGACCGCGACACGACCGACAGGGGTCCCGGCCGCGACCGTCGTGCCGACCACGACGTCCGGCGTGACCGAGTCGAGCGAGCTCCGGACGCCACGGCCGTGGTCGATCGTCACGACGCCGCGTCCTGCCACGGGCCCGGCGAACACCACGGTCCCCGCCGCAGGGGCCAGCGCGAGCGTGCCGACGGATGCGCGGACGTCGATCCCGCGGTGCCCCGCGCCGTAGTCGTGTGCCGGGGGTTCGAACGGCCGGAGGACGACGCGCTCCGGGACGGGCCAGGTCCAGGCCGACGCCGTCATGCTCGCCGACGGGATCGACGCCGGGCGCCGGGGTGCCCCTGCACACGGGGGCCCAGCGCACGAGGAACCAGCACGCGCGGGCCCAGCGCCCAGCGTGACGGTGCACAGCGCGACGACGCACAGCACGAGGACGCGCGGGACGGCCACCAGCGCCGCGCCGAGGCGCGTCCAGGATCTGCGCGGCGTCATCGTCCGCAGGGGAGAGGGCACCGCTCGCGACCGTCCTGTCGTGTTCATGGGCCGAGCCTGGCTCCCGCCGCACGTCTCGTGGGACGCTGCGCGAGCGAGCGGGGAGTGGCGCGTGGTGGCGGGTCCTGGGGAGGGGGAGCGACTGCGGCGTGCGATGACGACCACGGACACGGCCCCAGGGGTACCGTGGCAGTCGCTCCGGTCCCGAGCAACGCCGCCCCGGACGGCGACCAGCCGACCTCCGGGGCAGCGCACGGCGACTCGGTCGTACGCCGGCGGGAACGAGGAGCACGTGAGCACATCGACGACGAGGTCCGGCACAGACCGGGCGTTCAAGGGCAAGGTGACTGCGTTCGCCATCGCCGCAGCGGTCGGCGGGTTCCTCTTCGGGTTCGACAGCTCGGTGATCAACGGCGCCGAGTCGGCGATCACCGACCAGTTCAAGCTGTCGGCCGGGGGGAGCGGCTTCGCGGTCGCGAGCGCCTTGATCGGCTGCGCCTTCGGCGCCTACTTCGCCGGGCGGGTCGCGGACCGTTGGGGCCGCACGCGCGTGATGTTCATCGCGGCGATCCTGTTCTTCGTCAGCTCGGTGGCGGTGGCGTTCTCGCCCGACACCACGTTCTTCGTGGTGTTCCGCCTCATCGGCGGTCTCGGCATCGGCACCGCGTCGGTGATCGCGCCCGCCTACATCTCCGAGGTCGCGCCGAAGGGCATCCGCGGTCGACTGGCGTCGTTCCAGCAGCTGGCGATCACGCTGGGCATCTTCGCCGCGCTGCTGTCCGACCAGGTCATCGCGATCGGCGGGGGCGGCACTGCGAGCGGACACTTCTGGGGCCTCGAGGCGTGGCGGTGGATGTTCCTGGTCGGGGTGATCCCGTCGGTCGTCTACGGCGTGCTGGCGCTGGTGCTGCCCGAGTCACCGCGGTACCTCGCCGCGCAGGGGCGCAAGGACGATGCGCGGGAGGTGCTGACGAAGATCGTGCCGAGCGACACCGTGGACACGTCCCTCGACGAGATCGAGGACGGCATCCGCCAGGAGGAACAGCAGCAGAAGGGCACGATCCGCGGCGACCGCTTCGGTCTCAAGGGCATCGTCTGGGTCGGCATCATCCTCGCCGTGCTCCAGCAGTTCGTCGGCATCAACGTGATCTTCTACTACTCGACGACCCTGTGGCAGGCCGTCGGGTTCAAGGCGTCGGACTCCTTCACGATCTCGACCATCTCGTCGGTGATCAACGTCGTCGTGACGTTCGTGGCGATCTTCACGGTCGACCGCCTCGGTCGGAAGCCCCTGCTCGTCGCCGGATCGGCCGGCATGTTCGTGTCGCTGCTCATGGTCGCGATCTCGTTCTCGCAGGCGTCGCTGGACTCCAGCGGCAATCCGCACCTGCCGGGTCCGTGGGGCGTCATCGCGCTCGTCTTCGCCAACCTGTTCGTCGTGTCGTTCGGTGCGACGTGGGGCCCGCTCATGTGGGTGCTCCTGGGTGAGATGTTCCCGAACCGCATCCGCGCGACCGCGCTCGGCATCGGTTCGGCGGCCAACTGGGTCGCCAACTTCGTGGTCACGATCACGTTCCCCGCGCTGTCGGGCTTCAACCTGACGGTCACGTACGGCATCTACGCGTTGTTCGCGCTCGTGTCGTTCTTCTTCGTGCTCGCCAAGATCCCGGAGACCAAGGGCCGCTCGCTCGAGGAGATGGGTGTCAGCGCCGAGGGTGGCAAGGTCGGCAGCAGGTCCTGACGGGCGCGGGACCATCGCGATCGGCGTTGCCGGTCGTCCAGGAGGCACGGGGCACGGGAGACGATCGAGTCACCGGCACCGTGCCTCCCGGCGTCCTGCGGCGCGACCGGCTGGTGCTATCCTGAGTGCAGCAGCGCGCTGAGCGCTGACTTCGCGTGCCCATCGGCCTCCACGCCCATCGGTCCGCCCGCTGGTCCTCTCCGGCGTCGCGGCGGTCGTGCGCCGGGCACCAGGGACCCGACCGCCGGTCGTGGTCGACAAACCGCAACATCAGCGCGCGGCCGTGCCGTGCGCCGGAAAAGGAGAACGGCCATGGCCGTCGTCACCATCCGCCAGCTGCTCGACAGCGGCGTGCACTTCGGGCACCAGACCCGCCGGTGGAACCCGAAGGTGAAGCGTTTCATCCTCGCCGAGCGCTCGGGCATCCACATCATCGACCTGCAGCAGTCGCTGTCCTACATCGACCGCGCCTACGACTTCGTCAAGGAGACCGTCGCCCACGGCGGCACGATCCTCTTCGTCGGCACCAAGAAGCAGGCGCAGAACTCCATCGCCGAGCAGGCGACGCGCGTCGGCCAGCCCTACGTCAACCAGCGTTGGCTCGGTGGTCTCCTCACGAACTTCCAGACGGTCTCCAAGCGGCTCGCCCGCATGAAGGAGCTCGAGGAGATCGACTTCGACGACACGACGAAGGGCTTCACCAAGAAGGAGCTCCTCATCAAGAAGCGCGAGCTCGACAAGCTGCACAAGACCCTCGGTGGCATCCGCAACCTCACGCGCACGCCGAGCGCCCTGTGGGTCGTCGACACCAAGAAGGAGCACCTCGCCATCGACGAGGCGCAGAAGCTCGGCATCCCGGTCATCGGCATCCTCGACACCAACTGCGATCCCGATGAGATCACCTACCCGATCCCGGGCAACGACGACGCGATCCGCTCGGTCGGTCTGCTGACGCGCATCGTCGCCGACGCCGCCGCCGAGGGCCTGACCGTCCGCCACCAGGGCGGGTCGGACGAGCCCGTCGAGCCGCTGGCCGAGTGGGAGCAGGAGCTCCTCGCGCAGGGCGGGTCGAACACCGCCGCAGGCCAGACCGAGGGCGAGGGCGCCACGGTCGAGGAGAACGACGCCGACGCGCAGGTCGCCGAGAAGCCGCTGGGCGAGCCGCTCGAGACGGTCAACGCGGAGCCGACGGCCGAGGCCGCTGCCGCCGCCGAGACCACCCCGGCCGAGTAACACCAGCCGCACAGGACACACCGGGGAGGCGCCGTCCGGCGCCTCCCCGTTCATCACCACACGCGAGTCCAGAAAGGACGTCCACCATGGCGAACTTCACCGCAGCTGACGTGAAGACCCTGCGTGACCGCCTCGGCGCGGGCATGCTCGACAGCAAGAACGCGCTCGTCGAGGCCGACGGCGACATCGAGAAGGCCATCGAGATCCTCCGGGTCAAGGGCCTCAAGGGTGTCGCGAAGCGCGAAGGCCGTGCGACCACCGCGGGCCTCGTCGCCGCCACCGAGACCACCGGTGCCGCCACGATCATCGAGCTCGCGAGCGAGACCGACTTCGTCGCGAAGAACGACCGCTTCATCGCGCTCGCGTCCGAGGTCCTCGGCGCGGTCGCCGAGGCCGGTGCCGACACGGTCGAAGCCGGCAACGCGGCGACGGTCAACGGCCAGACGGTCAGCGACTACATCAACGACAACGCCGCGCTCATGGGCGAGAAGGTCGAGCTCCGCACGGTCGCCCGTGTCGACGGCACCAACTTCGCGATCTACCTGCACAAGACCAGCCAGGACCTGCCCCCGCAGGTCGGCGTCGTCGTCGCCTACTCGGGTGACGACGCCGAGACGGCTCGGTCGATCGCGCAGCACATCGCGTTCGCCGACCCGAAGTACCTGACGCGCGAGGACGTCCCGACCGAGGCCGTCGAGAAGGAGCGCGGGATCGTCGAGGAGACCACGCGCGCCGAGGGCAAGCCGGAGGCCGCGCTCCCGAAGATCATCGAGGGCCGCCTGAACGGCTTCTTCAAGGAGATCGTGCTGCTCGAGCAGGGCTACGCGAAGGACTCGAAGGTCTCCGTGGCCAAGGTCGCGCAGGACGCGGGTCTGACCATCGAGGGCTTCGCCCGCGTCAAGGTCGGCGCGTAACCCACCACCGACGGGGTCCGGAACGACACGTTCCGGACCCCGTCGTCATGTCCGCTTCCGATAGATTCCCTCCAGCACGACGACGAAAGGGCGAACCGAACGATGACCGACGAGAAGACCGGCCGCAGGCGCGTCCTCCTGAAGCTCTCGGGAGAGGCGTTCGGCGCCGGATCCCTCGGTGTGAGCCCCGCGGTCGTGAGCCGCCTGGCGGGCGAGATCGCCGAAGCAGCACGCGACGTCGAGATCGCCGTGGTCGTCGGCGGCGGGAACTTCTTCCGCGGCGCCGAGCTCAGCCAGAGCGGCATGGACCGCGGCCGCGCCGACTACATGGGCATGCTCGGCACCGTCATGAACGCGCTGGCGCTCCAGGACTTCCTCGAGCAGGCGGGTGCCGCGACGCGGGTCCAGTCGGCGATCGCGATGACGCAGGTGGCCGAGCCCTACATCCCGCGCCGGGCGGAGCGGCACCTCGAGAAGGGCCGTGTCGTCATCTTCGGCGCCGGTGCGGGGCTGCCGTACTTCTCGACGGACACCGTGGCCGCGCAGCGTGCGCTCGAGATCGGCGCGAACGAGGTCCTCGTCGCGAAGAACGGCGTCGACGGGGTGTACTCGGCGGACCCGAAGAAGGACCCGTCGGCCGAGAAGCTCGAGCGGGTCACCTACCAGGACGCCCTCGTCCGCGGGCTCAAGGTCGTGGACGCCACCGCCTTCAGTCTCTGCATGGACAACGGCATGCCCATGCACGTGTTCGGGATGGAGGGCGAGGGCAACGTCGCCGCCGCCATCCGCGGCGCACGCATCGGGACCGTCGTCAGCAACTGAGCCCTCCCGAGGTCGAGGCGCGCGGGGCCTCCCGGACGGTCGACGGACCCCGCGCGACTAGACTCGACGCGTACCGAAGGAGAACGACCGTGATCAGTGATGTCCTGACCGAGGCGACCGAGAAGATGACGCGCGCCGTCGAGGTGGCCAAGGACGACTTCTCGACCGTCCGCACCGGCCGCATCAACGCGGCGTTGTTCCAGAAGATCCCGGTCGACTACTACGGTTCGCCGACGCCGCTCGCGCAGCTCGCGTCGTTGCAGACGCCCGAGGCGCGCACCCTCATCGTCACGCCGTACGACAAGACCGCGCTCAAGGAGATCGAGCGCGCGATCGCGACGTTCCCGAACCTCGGCGCGAGCCCGTCGAATGACGGCGAGATCGTCCGGGTCACGATCCCGGAGCTGACGCAGGACCGCCGCAAGGAGTTCGTCAAGATCGTCCGGGGCAAGGGCGAGGACCACAAGGTGGTCATCCGGAACATCCGCCGTCGCGCGAAGGACGACCTCGACGCGCTGAAGGGCGAGATCTCGGACGACGAGATCTCGCGCGCCGACAAGGAGCTCGAGGCCCTCACGAAGCGCTACGTCGACCAGATCGACGACGCGCTCAAGAAGAAGGAAGCGGAACTCCTCGAGGTCTGATGGAGCAGTCGCAGGGGGACCCCCGCCCCGAGTCGGGCGAACACGATCGCGCGACCCGGCCCGCTTCCACCGCGCGACGGCTCCGCGCCGACCTCGACGCGCGCGCACGGTCGGCGCGGACCGACTTCGAGACGCAGCTGCGGCAGCGCCGTGCTGAGATCGAGGCCCGGAACGAACAGCTGACCGCGCGCACCGGACGCAACCTGCCCGCGGCGATCGGCATCGGAGTCGTGTTCGGCCTGGTGATGGTCGGCAGCCTCGTCATCTGGAAGGCGCTGTTCATCCTCGTCGGCGCGTTCCTGGTCGGTGTCGCGGTCTACGAGCTCGCGACGGCCATGCGCGCCGGTGGCCGTGACGTCCCCCGGATCCCGAGTGTCCTCGCCGGCGTCGCCATCGCCCCGATCGCCTTCTTCGGGGGGCCGCGCGCCGCGCTCCTCGAACTCATCGCCGGGATCGTGCTCATCACGGTGTGGCGCCTGGTCGAGCTCGCTGCCACCCGACCGCGCCTGGCGGCGAGCAGTGTGGTCCTCGACCTCATGGCGGGTCTGTTCGTCCAGGTGTACGTCGCACTGCTCGCCGGATGTGCGGTGCTCCTCACCGCGCTGCCACACGGCCAGTGGTGGACCATGGCGTTCCTCATCGTCGTGGTGTCCGTCGACACGGGCGCCTACGCGAGTGGTCTGTCGTTCGGCAAGCACCCGATGGCGCCGAGGATCAGTCCGAAGAAGACGTGGGAGGGCTTCGGCGGGTCGTTGCTGGCCAGCATGATCGCGGGCGTGATCGTGTCCGTGCTGCTCCTCGACGAGCCCTGGTGGTTCGGCGTCGTCCTCGGTGTCGCGATCACGGCCTCGGCGACCATCGGGGACCTCACCGAGTCGATGATCAAGCGCGACCTCGGCATCAAGGACATCTCGACGTTCCTGCCGGGGCACGGTGGCCTGCTCGACCGCATCGACAGCGTGCTCCCGTCGGCGGCGGTCGCGTACGTCCTGTACCTCGTGGTGCACTGAGGCGCGAGCCGAGCCGACGGCCCGGTGCTGCTCGCATGGGCGGTGATGGCATGATGTCGCCGTGGCTTCGACATTCCCGACCGTGGACCGTTCGACCCTCGGCTACGACGTCGACGAGGTCGACCGGTTCCTCGAGGACGCGCGGCGGGCCTACACGGACGACGGCGCCGACGGCCACGTCGCCTCGGACAAGATCCGCGCGACCGCCTTCAGCATGCGCAAGGGCGGGTACTCGACGCAGCACGTCGACGCGGCGCTCGAGCGGCTCGAGGACGCCTTCGCGGCTCGGGAGCGCGAGGCGGAGCTGAGCCGTCACGGACAGAAGGCGTGGTACGCCGAGGCCCGCGCCAAGGCGTCCGACGTGGTGGCGCGCCTCGACCGCCCGGACGGCCAGCGGTTCCAACGGGTCGGCTTCCTGACGGTCGGCTACCACCCGAAGGACGTGGACACCTTCGCCGCCCGACTGCGCGGGTACTTCCACGACGGCAAGCCCCTGAGCCTCACCGAGGTGCGATCGGTGGTGTTCCGGCCCAAGCACGGTGGGTACCGCGAGGGCCAGGTCGACGCGGTGCTCGACGCCGTGGTGGAGGTCATGCTCGCCGTTCGGTGAGTCAGTGCTTCGCATTCCGTGATCCATCCGTTACCCTGGACGGACTCATGGGCAGGCACACCGCAGAACCACGATCCGTCCGGACCCCCCGTCAGAACGAGTCCTTCCAGCAGGACACCGTCGACCAGGGCAGGTCCAGCTCCGTCATCGGCGAACGTCGGGCAGCCCTCGGGCGGCCTCGCGCCGAGCGGCCCGCGGCCCGTCGCGTGGCGGCCCGGGAGGCCACTCCCGCGCTGCCGACGCCGGTCTCGGTCGCCGACAACCGCGTCTCGGCACCCATCGCTCGGGGCGAGGCGGCGCTGCACGCGACGACCGCCGCCGAGTCGGCCCTGACCGCGCAGCGTGACGTCGCCGCCCGCGTCGTCCGGGTGCGGCGCGCTCCGGTGGCTCCGCCGAAGCGTCCGGAGCGTGCCGTCGGCGTGACCGCGTTCCTCCGTCGTCGCGCGACCATCCCCGCGCTGTCGTTCTTCGCGGTGTTCGGGTTCGTCGGCGGCTCACTGGTCAATCCACTGTCCGGCTCGTACGCGTCCGCGGCGGTCCTCGCGCCGACGCTGCCCTCGGCGCCCGCGCAGCAGTTCACGGCGCACGGCACGTACCAGAACGTCGTCGTCACGCGCGACGGTTACCAGGTGACGAAGCCCGTGGTCGTGACGCCGAAGGTGACCGCGCCGACGACGACCACGACGACGACCGCCGCAGCAGCGTCGACTTCGACCGCTTCGAGCGCCGCGGCGACCGCGAGCGACGCCGCACCTGCCGCGGGTACGCCGGACCCGGGCAGCGCCAAGGCGATCGCGCTGACGCAGGTCACCGCCAAGGGCTGGGGGACGGACCAGTACAACTGCCTCGTGTCGCTCTGGACCCGTGAGTCCAGCTGGAACGTCTACGCGTACAACCCCTCGGGTGCGTACGGCATCCCGCAGGCGCTGCCGGGCAGCAAGATGGCGAGCGTCGGGGCCGACTGGCAGACCAACCCGGCGACGCAGATCGCGTGGGGGCTCGGATACATCCAGGGCTCGTACGGGACGCCGTGCGAGGCCTGGGCGCACAGCAACGCCTTCAACTGGTATTGATCGGCGCCCGGCGTGCCGCGGAGCAACCGGCCCCGGCGACGCGGGCGCGCGGATCCCGATGAGGAGTCCGGTCTCGACCGCCTCCTGACCGGTTGGGCGCGCACCGAGTCGCGGCGCGGCAGGACGTTCACGGTGCAACCGATCAGTGCGTCCTCCGCACAGAAGGCATACGTGTGTCCGGGGTGCGGGGGGACGATCGAGCCCGGTGTCGCACACCTCGTGGTGTGGCGGCAGGACGGTGTCCTCGGTGACGCCGCCGACCTCGCCAGTCGTCGGCACTGGCACGTCCACTGCTGGAGGATCGCGTGAGTACGGCCCCGGACGACCGCGTCACCGAGATCCGGAGCGACGTCGTGCTGCCCGCGCTGCGCACGGAGGTCGATCTCGTCACCGACGACCATCTCGTGCTCGTCGGCGAACTGGCCGAGCCGGAGGGACGGCCCGCCGCCGGGACGATCGTGACGCTGCACCCCCTGCCGACGGCGGGCGGGTTCATGGACTCCCACGTGTTCCGGAAAGCCGCCGCGCGCCTCCCGGCCCTCGCCGCCATCGCGGTGCTCCGCTTCAACTTCCGCTCGGTGTCGTCGCCGCGGGGGACGTCCGAGGGTGCCTTCGGGGACGGCGTCACCGAGGGGTTCGACCTCCGTGCGGCCGTGGCCGAGGTCCGTGACCGCGGGCTCCCGGCGCCGTGGCTCGTCGGGTGGTCCTTCGGGACCGAGGTCGTCCTGCAGCACGGCATCGAACACGTCCGGTCCGGTGCGGTCGCGGGCGTGGTGTTGTTGTCGCCGCCCCTCCACCGCACGACCGACGACGTCCTGGCGCGCTGGCGAGACCTCGAGGTCCCCGTCGTCGCGTTCGTGCCGGAACACGACGACTTCTTGCGCCCCGACGAGGCCGCCCGTCGCTTCGCGATCGCGTCGGCCGTCCGCGTCGTCCCCGTCGCCGGAGCGAAGCACCTCTGGGTGGGGGAGCGGGCCGTCCGGGTCGTGCTCGACGCCATCGCCGACCTGGTCGTGCCGGGATCCGCGCCGCTGCCGACCACCTGGCCGGTCGCGGACTGAGGCGGACGCCCCGCCGTCGGAGGGAGCCGGCGCGGCGCTGCCGTGGCTCGTGCTCAGTCCCGCTGGACCTCGACCGCGTGCGTCAGCGCTCCCCGGAGGTTCTCGAGGTACCCGGCCACCGCCTCGCGCTCCATGCGGATGGCGGCGAGGCGGTCCTCCGCGTCGGCGACCAGGCGAGCGGTCCGCTCCTCGGCCTCGGCGACGAGCGTGCGCGCGCGCTCCTGGGCGTCGCGGAGGGTCTCGTCCGCACGCTCGGCCGCGCGGTCCTCGCGCGCGCGAGCGGCGTCCTGCGACTCGCGGTCGAGCCGGTCGGCCTCCGCTCGGGCGTCGTGGGCGCGTCGGACGGCCTCGGCGAGCTGCAGGTTCGCCTCGTCGAGGTACTTCTGGGTCTCCGCGACGGTGTCCTGGTGCTTCTGCAGGTAGTCCTGCTCGGCTTCGTCGCGGCGACCGGCGAGCTCGGACTCGAGGGCGGCGCGGGCGTCCTCGCGCTCGCGGGCGAGGGCGGCGCGCATCTCGTCGACCTCACGGTCCAGGTCGGCTCGGGCGACGTCGATCTGCTCGCGGAGGGCGTCCCGCTCGGCGAGCAGAGCGCCGATCTCGGCGGTGCGCCGCTCGGCGATCTCGGTGTCGAGCGCGGCGTGCTCCCGTGCCGAGCGCTCGGCGAGTTCGTGCTCGTGTGCCGCAGCGGCCCGCTCCGCCGCGTCCTCCGCAGCGGCCCGCTCCCGCGCGATCCGGGCCTGGTGGTCGGCGGTCTCGCGCGCGATCCGCTCGGCGGTCTCCTCCACCAGGCGCTCGTTCTCGAGGCGCGTCTGCTCGGTGTCGACCGCGATCGCGGCACGCGCCGACTCGATCTCGTGGTCGAGGTCGCTGCGCGCCGCGGCCAGTTCCTGGTCCGACCGGGCACGGGCCGCGCTGAGCTCCTGCTCGAGGTCCGTCCGAGCGCGGACGGCCTCGTGCTCCCACGCCGCACGCTCGGCGGCCAGCCCGGCCTCGGTGTCGTCACGGCGCCTGGCGAGTTCCGCGTCGACGGCCTCGAGCCGACTGGCGACCTCGTCCTCGAGCTGCGCGCGTCCGGTCTCGAGCTCGAGCGCCAGGGCGTCGCGACCTGCCTGGAGCTCCCTGGCCCAGGACTCGCGGCCGCTCCGCAGTTCGTGGTCGAGTGTCTCGTGGCCCTCGCGCATCGCGCGGTCGAGCTCGGCGGTGCGTCGCTCGTGCTCGGCCTCGAACACACCACGGCGGTGTTCGGTCTCGCGGTCGAGCGCCGCCGCGGCCTCGCGCGCCGCTGCGGCCTCGCGCTGGGCGACCTCGCGCAGTTCGGCGACCTCGCGCTCGACCTGCGCACGGAGCGCAGCGGTCTCGCGGACGGCGACGGAGCGGGTCTCGGCGGCTTCGGTGACCGCGGCGCCGCGCGTGGCCGAGGCCTCGTTCCGGGCGTCCTGGAGCAGCAATCCGGCCTCGGACCGGGCGCGTTCGATCGTGTCCGCGGCCTCGGCGCGTGCTCGGGCCACGTCGCTCGTCGCGCGGGCCCGGGCGTCCTCGAGGGTGTCGGTCGCCTCGCGCTGGGCGTCCGCGACGAGGCGGGCGGCCTCCGTCCTGCTCGTCGCCCGGAGCCGTTCGGCGTCGATGTCGGCCTGGCTGATGAGGCGGGTCGCCTGTTCCTCGGCGACGCGCAGGGTGTTCTCGAGCCGGGTGCCGAGCCCGCTGTACGTCGGCGTGCCGGCCTCGTCGAGCTCGGACTGCAGGTCGTCGACCCGGGCCTGCAGCAGGCGGATCTCCTTGGCGGCCTCGGCACGGTCGTTGTTCGACTTGATGAGCTCACGGCGCAGCTCACCGAGTGCGCGATCGACGTCGTCCCGCCGGTAACCCCGGAGCTCCGAACCGAACTCTGCTTCGTCGTACGCCACGTGTCGCTCCTGATGTCACTCGTCGAGGCGGCTCCGCCCGGGGTCGATTGTAGTGGTGGGTCCGGCGAGCACGGCGGGAGCGCACGACGGTCGTGCGGGCATCGTCCGCCGGTCCACACCGGCCGCCGGGAAGATGCGCCTCCCAGGCTCGTTGGCTATCCTGGACCGTCGTTCCGCGCGCCCGTGCGGCGTGCTCCGGCGCGGCCCCCGGGAGCGTGGCGCCCGCCATCCGAAGCGGGACCCCGCGTCCGATGTCGTGGGGGCGTCGCGCCGCAACCCACCCCGGCGCGGAGGGAGAGTACACGTGCGTTTCGTCCTGGCGATCATCAGCTTCGTCATCGGCGTCGTGCTCGTCGGCCTCGGGGTCGGGCAGCGGACGGTGTTCGCGCCGCCCTCCTCGACCGTGGCGTCGACGACCACGACGGGCGACGCTCCGGTGACGGTGATCCCGGGTCGGACGCTCGTCGCGAACGCCGGCCACCAGCACGTCCGCGTCTCCGGGGCCTCGGGCACCGCGTTCGCGGCCTACGGGCGCACCGCCGACGTGATGGCCTGGGTCGGGAAGGCCCGGCACAACACCATCCGCTACGACGCCGAGACCACATCGCTCCGGGACCGTGTCTCAGGCACGCAGCGACACGTCCCGTCGCCGAAGGGCAGTGACCTCTGGTACGGCGAGTACGAGGGGCACACCCTCGACTTCACCGTCGACCTGCCGGCGGACACCGCGCTCGTCATCGTGTCGAACGGGTCGGACCCGGCCCCCGCGCACCTCTCGGTCACCTGGCCGCGGGACACCGCGACGCCGCTCGTCGGCCCTCTGATGACGGCGGGCGGGTTCTTCGTCGCGCTCGGCATCGCGCTCTACATCTGGGCCATCATCCACCAGCGGCGGCTGCGCGGACCCCGCCGGCGCAGCGGTGGCACCCGGCCGCCGCGCGCACGGGTCTCGCGCCGTCGCGCGGTCGCCGCGGGCGCGCAGGTCCCGCCGCGTCCACGCCGCGGCCGCCGCATGGTCGCGGTCGCGCCGGTCGTCGCGCTGACGACACTCGCCCTCGCGGGGTGTTCGTCGGAGTACTGGCCGCAGGGGACCTCCGGTACGCCGACGCCGACGCCGACCGTCACCGCGACGGCGGGCCCGGCCGCGGCCGCCGAGCCCACGGCGGCGACGCTCCCGCAGATCCGCCGCATCGTCGCGCGCGTCGCCGCGGTCGCGGCGCAGGCGGACAGCTCGCGGAACGCCACCACGGCCGCGGAGCGCTTCACCGGGCCCGCGCTCGACCTGCGCAAAGCGAACTACACGATCCGGGGGAGCGACACCGACGTCGACGCCCCGCCGACGATCCCGTCGTCGGGCATCTCGGTCGCCCTGCCGCAGCAGACCGACACTTGGCCGCGTTCGGTGTTCGTCGTGCTGACGGGATCGCAGCAGCAGAAGGACGTCGCTCCGCAGGCCCTGACGCTCGTGCAGGCGTCGCCGCGGGCGCAGTACAAGGTCGAGTACGACGTCTCGCTCGAGGCGGACGCGAAGCTCCCGTCGGTCGCGCCCGTCACCACCGGTGCCGCGCAGCTCTCGCCGGACGTCAAGCTGCTGACCGTGCCGCCCGGGCAGGTGGCCTCCGCCTACGCGGACATCCTCGCGAACGACACGGCGAGCGAGTACGCCGACGTCTTCTCGTCCGAGGGCGACGAGCTCCGCCAGAAGATCGGCAAGTCCTACAAGGACCAGAAGGCGAAGAGCCTGTCCTCGACCGCGAAGATCGCGTACTCGTCCGAGGTCCCGTCGGCCGACTCGAGCATCGCGCTCGCGACGAACGGCGCCGGCGCGCTCGTCTCCACGAGCCTCGACGAGATCGAGAAGGTGACCCCGACCCAGTCGGGCGCGACGCTGAACACGGAGGGAGCGGTGAAGGCGCTCTCGAAGGTCGGGTCGAGCACGAAGGGGATCAGCGCGACCTACGGCGTGCAGGTGCTGTTCTCGGTGCCGCCGGTCGGATCCAAGGCCAAGATAGAACTGCTCGGGTTCACGCAGGGCCTGATCGCAGCGAGTGAGGTGCAATGAGCAACATCCCCCCGACCCCCGCCGGTCTCCGTGGCGCGGTCGACCTGTCGTCCCTCGTGAACCGCGGCACTGCATCGCCGCAGGCTCCGGCGTCCGCGGCTGCTGCGGCCCCCGGCGGACCCGGAGGCGCCGCCGCCGGGGCCTCGGATGCCCTCGTGGTGCCCTCGCTGGTCGTCGACGTGACGGACCAGACGTTCCAGGACGTCATCGAGCTGTCCATGCAGGTCCCCGTGATCGTCGACCTCTGGGCCGAGTGGTGCGGGCCGTGCAAGCAGCTGTCGCCGGTGCTCGAGCGCCTCGCGCAGGAGTACGACGGGCGCATCGTCCTCGCCAAGGTCGACGTCGACGCGAACCCCCAGCTCACGCAGGCGTTCCAGGCACAGTCGATCCCGACGGTCGCCGCCGTGATCGGTGGTCGTCCGCTCGGGCTGTTCGTCGGCGCCCTGCCCGAGGCCGAGGTCCGTGACGTCATCGAGCAGGTGCTCCAGGCCGCCGCGCAGAACGGGATCGCCGGACGCGTGCAGGTGGCCGACGGCGCCCCCGACGCCGACGCCGCCGCCGAGCCCGAACCGGAGCCGCTGCCGCCGCACCACCAGGCCGCGTACGACGCGATCGAGCAGGGTGACTACACGACGGCGATCGCCGAGTACCGCACCGCGATCGCGCAGGACCCGCACGACCGCATGGCCGTGGCGGGGCTGGCGCAGGTGTCGCTCCTCGACCGGCTGCAGGGCGCGACCGCCGACGAGCTCCGTGCCGCGGCGGCCGCAGCACCGACGGATCCGGCTGCTCAGCTCGGCGTCGCCGACCTCGACATCAGCGGCGGGCACGTCGAGGACGCCTTCGGTCGCCTCCTCGACGTGTTCCCGACCGTGCACGGCGCGGAGCGCGAGGCCGTCCGCGCGCGGCTCGTGGAGTACTTCGAGCTCGTCGGTGCCGACGACCCACGGGTCGTGGCGGCACGCCGTCGGCTCGCGACCCTGCTGTACTGAGCCCGGCGCGCCCTGCCGGCACCGGCTCGTGGCGCCCCCGGCGGACCCAGGACGAACGGAACGGCCGGGAGGCACGCCTCCCGGCCGTTCCGTTCGTCACCGTGCGCGCGCGGCGCGGCGATCGCTCACCGCTCCAGCCGGAGCCAGACCGACCCGAGCGGCGGGACCACGAGGTCAGCCGACGCCGGACGACCGGCCCAGGGCTGGTCCTCGGCGGTGACGGCGCCCATGTTGCCCACCCCGGAGCCGCCGAACGCGGTGGCGTCGGTGTTGAGGACCTCGCGCCAGACGCCCGCCTCGGGCAGCCCGAACCGACGCTCCACCGGGACGCCCGAGAAGTTCGTGAACACGGCGATCCGCTCGTCTCCGGCCTTCCGGATGAAACCGATGGTCGAGTGTTCGGCATCGCCACCCTCGAGCCACTCGAACCCCTCCGGGGAGTCGTCGTGGGTCCACAGTGCCGGGCTCGCGACGTACACGCGGTTCAGCTCGGCCACGAGGTCCTGCACGCCGCGGTGTCCCGGGTCGTCGAGGAGCCACCAGTCGAGTCCGCCGGCCTCGTTCCACTCGCTCGGCTGCGCGAACTCCTGCCCCATGAACAGCAACTGCTTGCCGGGGTGGGCCCACATGAACGACAGGTACGCGCGGACGTTCGCCAGGCGCTGCCACTGGTCGCCGGGCATCTTGCCGTACAGCGAGCCCTTCCCGTACACGACCTCGTCGTGGCTGATCGGCAGCGTGAACTGCTCGCTGAACGCGTAGACGAACGAGAACGTGATCTCGTCGTGGTGGTAGGAGCGGTACACGGGCTCGCGGTGGATGTACTCGAGCGAGTCGTGCATCCAGCCCATGTTCCACTTCTGCCCGAACCCGAGGCCGCCCTCGCTCGTGGGACGGGTGACGCCGGGCCACGAGGTGGACTCCTCGGCGATCATGACGATGCCCGGGTAGCGCTTGTAGGCCGTCGCGTTCGTCTCCTGCAGGAACGAGATCGCCTCGAGGTACTCGCGTCCGCCGTACTTGTTCGGCAGCCACTCCGTGCGCGAGTAGTCGAGGTAGAGGATCGAGGCGACGGCGTCGACGCGGAGACCGTCGATGTGGAACTCCTCGAGCCAGTACAGGGCGTTCGCGACGAGGAAGTTCCGGACCTGCGGCTGACCGAAGTCGAACACGTACGTGCCCCAGTCGAGCTGCTCGCCGCGCCGGGGGTCCGGGTGCTCGAACAGCGCGTAGCCGTCGAACTTGGCGAGTGCCCACTCGTCCTTCGGGAAGTGTCCCGGCACCCAGTCCATGATGACGCCGATGCCGGCTTCGTGCAGACGGTCGATGAGGTAGCGGAGGTCGTCGGGGCTGCCGAAGCGAGCGGTCGGGGCGTAGTAGCCGGTGACCTGGTAGCCCCACGATCCGCCGAAGGGGTGCTCCGCGAGCGGCAGGAACTCGACGTGCGTGAACCCGAGGTGCTGCACGTGGCCGATGAGGTCG